>NZ_UTBG01000198.1 GCF_900580675.1 Pseudomonas viridiflava | reverse complement strand
CTGTACATGATGCCGACGCTGCACAATCCGCTCGGCTGGGTGATGAGTCTCGAGGTGCGTGAACAGTTGGTGGTCTTGGCGAGAAAACACGACCTGCTGATCGTTGAAGACGCGGCGTATGCGTTCCTGGCTGACAACCCTCCAGTACCGCTGGCACAGCTTGCTCCAGAGCGGACGGTCTATGTGTCGGGGCTTTCCAAGAGCGTCGCTACCGGGTTGCGGGTAGGGTTCGTCGCCGCGCCTCTCGACAAGGTGTCCGCGATGGAGCGAACCATTCGTGCGACCACCTGGAAC
>NZ_UTBG01000077.1 GCF_900580675.1 Pseudomonas viridiflava | reverse complement strand
TCGCTGAAGAACCTCACCGAGCTGGTCAAGAGCATCAAGCTCGGCGAAAGCGGCTACGTGATGCTGATCGAAGACGGCGTGGTGCTGGTCGACCCGCGTGACGCCGCCCACAGCTTCAAGCCGCTCAAGGACCTGGGCGCCGCGTATGCGCACCTGGCGGACACGGCACAGGGTTCTACCGAAGTCGAGATCAACGGCGTGCGCTACATGGCCAATATCTGGACCTCCCCCGGCCTGGGCTGGCGCTATATCGGCCTGATCGAACACCGCGAAGTCATGGCCGAGGCTACGCGCATGACCTACCTCACCGCTACCATCGTCGGCGTGCTGGTACTGATCTTCGGGCTGATCGCGGCGGCGTTTTCCAAGGTGATCGTCAAGCCCATCGGCCAGGTCAGCAGCGGCTTGCAGTCGATCGCCAAGGGCGAAGGCGACCTGCGCCATGAACTGCACGTGCAGGGCAAGGACGAAACCGCCGAGCTGGCCGGCTGGTTCAACAAGTTTCTCGCGGCGATTCGCCAACTGATCCAGCACATCGGCGCGGCCTCGGCCAATTTGCAGAACGCGTCGAAGGTCAACAGCGAAGTGGCGCACAACATGAATGAAGCGGCTGGCCGCCAGCGTGAGGCGGTGGAATTGGTCTCCACGGCGTTCAACGAAATGGTCGCCACCGCCAACGAAGTCGCACGCTCCTGCAGCAGCGCGGCGGATTCCGCCGAAAACGGCCATCGCCGCGTGGCCGAGGGCAAGCAACAGATCGAAGCCACCACCGATAACGTCAATCGCCTGGGCCGCCGCCTGACCGAGTCGTCCCAGGCCATGGTCGAGCTCGAAGCCGGCAGCCGCAGCATCAACCAGATCCTCGGCACCATCCGTGCGATTGCCGAACAGACCAACCTGCTGGCGCTCAACGCGGCCATCGAAGCTGCTCGCGCCGGTGACCAGGGCCGCGGTTTTGCCGTGGTCGCCGACGAGGTGCGCGCGTTGGCCAAGCGCACCTCCGACTCCACCGGCGAGATCGAAAACCTGCTCGGCACCCTGGAAAACAAGACCCAGGAAGTCACGCAAAAAATGGGCAGTTGCCTGGACCTGTCACGCGCCAGCGTGTCGTCGATCGAAAGCGCGCGCGACAGCTTTGAAGGCATCCAGCTCTCGGTCAACGAGATCCGCGACCAGAACCTGCAAATCTCCGCAGCCGCCGAGGAACAACACAGCGTGGCCGAGGAGATCAACCGGCATATCCAGCAGATCTATGACGAGGCACGCCTGGTCGAAAGCCTTGCCCACTCGGCGCAGGACGACTCGGGCCGGCTGTCGAACCTGTCGGATGAATTGAATGGTTTGGTGGGGCGGTTCAAGTCCTAGGGAGGCCACTGCCGGCATCTCTGGCGTCTGACCCTCCGTCTTCGCGGCCTCGCTAAAGCTCGACGGCTCCCACATTGGATGTGGGGTGCTTTTCGGAATAGGGTTTCCAGCGCTGAGCACAGCTTTCAACACCCATGCCGATCCACTGTGGGAGTTGTCGAGCCCCGGCGAGGCTGCGAAGGCGGCGTTACTGCCGGCATCTCCGGCGCCTGACACTCCGCCTTCGCGGCCTCGCTGAAGCTCGACGGCTCCCACATTGGAGGTGGGGTGATATTCGGAATAGGGGCTCCAGCGCTGAGCACAGCTTTCAGCAGCCATGCCGATCTACTGTGGGAGCTGTCGAGCCCCGGCGAGGCTGCGAAGGCGGCGTTACTGTCGGCATCTGTGGCGTCTGACACACCGCCTTCGCGGCCTCGCTAAAGCTCGACGGCTCCCACATTGGGGGTGGGGTGATTTTCGGAATAGGGTTTCCAGCGCTGAGCACAGCCTTCAGCAGCGATGCAGATCAACTGTGGGAGCTGTCGAGCCCTGGCGAGGCTGCGAAGGCGGCGTTATTGCCGGCATCTGTGGCGTCTGACACACCGCCTTCGCGGCTTCGCTAAAGCTCGACGGCTCCTATAGGTGGGTGCTGTTGTGCAACCATCCACTCCAGAAAGGCTTGGAACCGGGCGCAGAAGTTATCGACGGTTGCGCTGGGGTTTCTGGCCTCAAACAGAAAGTAGGCAATCTGGGCGACCTTTGTCGGGTAATGCTGGACGAACATGGACACATGCTCTTCCAGCGTCTGCGGCCACATCCTGGTCTCTTCCGGGCACACTACCTGCGTGGCCCTGATCAGCTTGCGCGACGCCTCGCGCTGCAAGCCAAGCCGCTGTTGCTCGGTGTCGGCGCCCGCGATGCGCACGAGGTAATCCCGCAGCACCGCTTCGAAGTCGCCATTCACGGCCAGCGTAATTGCACGGCTCGGCTTGATCCGTTCGAACTGCAGCGACAAGTCGTCGCCCCACAGGCAGCGGCAATGGTGCTTGAGCCAGAAGCCCCAGCTGTTGCGGTTTTCAGCGGCCAGCACTTGTGCACGGCTGCCGATATCGAAATCTATCTTGCTGACCTGCGGATGCCGCCGTTCCAGGTCACGGCGCAGCACCTCCAGTCGTTCCAACACCTGCGGAGTCGACTCGTGCAGCACCAGCGTGAGGTCCAAATCGGACTCGCCGGGGGTAGCCTCGCCGCGCGCGACACTGCCATACAGATAAAGCCCGTCAAGCCCGAACTCCGGCTGCGCGAGCGACGTGCAGACGTCTTCAAGCAGCGACTGGAACTCAGGCTGCACGGGCACTGCGGGCAGCGTGAGGATAAATCCCTCGGAGTCCAGGCCTTTGGTACTCAACGCGCTCACAGGCGTTGCTCCGCGGAGCGACGCTTGAAATGCTCATAAAACGCCAACGCGGCGACGTTCTTGTCCTTGGCTTCCAGCATGATGTCGAAACGGTCGAAAAACTGCAGCGCGTAATCGTTGGTCCAGCGGTTCCACATCTGCGCGCTGTGGGCATACAGGTCGCGCTTGGAGACCACCTGCAGCAGCGCCTCCATCTCCAGCTTGTGTTCGGCGTCGAAACCGAGTTCCTGCAGGGTTTCCTGGGGCTGGGAGTAGTGCATGGTCGGGCGCACGCCGCGCCAGCTCTCGATCACCCGGGCAACCCGCTCCGAGTGCGGGTCGATGTAGTGGTTTTCGTTGATCCAGCAGTGGTGGATGTCCAGCACCACCGGTGCCAGGTCGGCGACTTGCAGGCAGTGGTCGAGGCCATAGGTCTTCTCATCGTTTTCAAAGGTAATG
This sequence comes from Pseudomonas viridiflava, assembly GCF_900580675.1. Lineage (GTDB taxonomy): Bacteria > Pseudomonadota > Gammaproteobacteria > Pseudomonadales > Pseudomonadaceae > Aquipseudomonas. The sequence goes on along the minus strand of NZ_UTBG01000077.1, from coordinate 14,348 downwards.
CAGTTGCGCGCCACCTCGGACAAACGTGCCCAAACCGCGCGGGTGCCTTCGACGCCCAAGCGGCCGGCGATATGCACGTTGCACTTGAGGTCCTGGAAGCGGCGGCCGTAGCCCATCATGCGAATCATGTCGGCGTGGTATTCGAATTCGGCGAGGCTGTTTTCCACCACGCCGGGATTTTCCGAACCCAGCACACAGTACTGGCCCGGGTGGAAGGACAGGCGGATATCCGACGCGCGCGCCAGCTCGCCAATAGCGGCAAAACCTTCGGCCAACTGGCGTTCAATGGCCGGGTCTGTATACACGGCGGCGATTTTCGGATGGCTGTAGAACGGCAGCAGATCACTGCTCAGGCGCAGCATGCGCAGGGTTGGTGGCAGCCCGGCGACATACGCCAGCAGGCGCAATTGCGCCGCCAGGTTGTGCGTGACCACTTCGACCAGTTTGTCGCGCGCCACCTGCGGCGCCACGCTGTCCATCCAGCGCAAGGTGGTGGTACGCGGGTTGAACGGACCTTCGATCAACTTCAGGGCGCTGGTCGATAGGAGGCGTTCGTTGTGTTTGTATTGGCACGCGAAGCCGATGCGCGGGTGGGTCATGGAAAGGCCTGTTGATCTGCGGAGCGTGGAGTTTATAGAAGCTTAGGCGTTCTACCCAACCCGACGTTCAGTCTGAAAACCAAGTTGAATCCTGCTCAAAGGCCAGGGTCACCTATAAGGACAACAGCGAGACGACAACGCAATGGAGGTGCTTATGAACCTTGCAATGACACTCTTCAGCCTGTTCGCCGGTTGGATGGCAATCGCGATTTCGATGATGTGGGGCGTGCTGCGGGTGCTGCGCTGGCACCATGCTTAGCACCCCGGATGGACGTTACTTTGTGGTGAAGGGCCAGCTGTGGCGCTGCACCAACCCGGCGCTGGAGGAAGCTACGCGCCAGCACTGGGTCGATGAGCTGATGGATGCACGCCGGGCAGTCAAGGCGGCCAAGGCATCCGGCGACCCACAGCAGCTCAAGGCTGCACGCGAGCATGTACAGCGTGCCAAAGTCGCCCTCGGCGAGCGTGGCCCGGTGTGGTGGGACGACGGCAGCCCTGATTTCAATCGTCACAAGGTCATCAACACACCCTACGCCGAGTGGTTTGAAAAACATCCGGACACGAAACACCAGTGAACTTTCCTGCAAACGGCGGGCTCCTTTCCTATGCGCAGTCAACGCGCCCTGACCCCAGGAGCGCCGAACGATAAGGAGCCGCCATCCCCATGACCACCCTTCCCGCCTATCGATACACGCCAGGGCCGCTGCACGCGACCTTGCTCGCCGGCACCGTGCCGCTGTTTCTCGGCGCCCTGCTCAGCGACATTGCCTACACCCAGACCTACCAGATTCAATGGGCCAACTTCGCCTCATGGCTGATTGCTGGCGCCCTGGTATTCGGTGGGTTCGCGTTTCTGTTTGCGCTGGTGAATCTACTCCGCGCCAAACCCAAGGCCGGGCAACCTACGGCCTACGTGCTGTTGTTGTTGGCCGCCTGGGTGCTGGGGCTGGTGAATGCCTTCCAGCATGCCAAGGACGCGTACGCCGCAATGCCAGCAGGCCTGGTGCTCTCGGCCATCGTGCTGGTACTCGCGCTGGCAGCCACCTGGACCGGCCTGCGTGCGGGAGGTGCTAAATGAAAACGTCGAACACACTGACTCTGTTGAGCGCCGCGCTGTTGCTCAGCGCCTGCGGCGGCGAAGGCGACAAGACCCAGGCCCGTGGCCCCGATCCGAAACTGCCCGAGCAGCAAAGCAGCCTGCTGCCGAGCATGAAGATTGCCGAGCCGACCCCATGGGGCGATCAGAAGCCCAAGGTGCCGGAAGGCTACAGCGTGACGGCCATCGCCACCGACCTGGCCATCCCGCGCCAGACCCTCGTGCTGCCCAACGGTGACATCCTGGTCGCCGAAGGCCGTGGCGGCAGCGCAGCCAAGCTCAAGCCCAAGGACGTGATCGCCAGTCTGATCAAGGCCGAGGGTAATACCAAGGTCAAGAGCGGTAACCGCCTGACCCTGCTGCGCGACGCCGACGGTGACGGCATCTACGAGCTGAAAACCGTGTTTGCCGACAACCTCAACGCGCCCTACGGCCTGGCATTTGCCGACGGCAAGCTCTATGTGGCCAACCAGGATGCGCTGGTGAGTTTTGATTACGCCGACGGCCAGACCAAAGCCAGCGGCCCGCCGAGCAAGGTCACCGACCTGCCCGCGCAGATCAACCACCACTGGACCAAATCCCTCGCCGTGAGCGCGGATGGCAGTCAGCTCTACGTCGGCATCGGCTCGAACAGCAACGTCACCGAACGCGGCATGGAAGTCGAAATCGACCGCGCCATGGTCTGGCAGATCGACGCGGCGACCGGCGCCCACAAACCCTATGCCACAGGCTTGCGCAACCCGACTGCGCTGACCATCCAGCCCGACTCCGGGCAACTGTGGACGGTGGTCAACGAACGTGACGAACTCGGCCCGGACCTGGTGCCGGACTACCTGACTTCGGTGCGCGAAGGTGCCTTCTACGGCTGGCCCTACAGCTACTGGGGCCAGAACGTCGACCCGCGTGCGCAGCCGCAGAACCCGGCCAAAGTCGCCTCGGCGATCAAACCGGATTACAGCCTGGGTTCACACGTGGCAGCGCTGGGCGTGGACTTCTCCATCCCGGCCATGGGTGAGCAGTTCGCCGACGGCGTATTCGTCGGCGAGCACGGCAGCTGGAACCGCGACAACCCGGTGGGTTACAAGGTGATTTTCGTGCCGTTCAGCAATGGCAAGCCGTCCGGTGAGCCGATCGACTTCGCCACCGGTTTCCGTGGCGACGACGGCAAGACCCGGGGCCGCCCGGTCGGCGTGACAGTGGACCCGAAAGGTGCGCTGATCATCGCCGATGACCTGGCTAATACCGTGTGGCGCGTCACGCGTAACAAATAGCCGTTTATGACAGGGGCGGTTTCGCCCCTGTCAGCTTTCATCCTGCAATTGCGCCTGCAACCAAGTCAGCAGCGCCGTGACCTCGGCCGGATCTCCCCCCTCCTGCTGCCGGTACACCGAAATCGCCTCCGGCAACTGCACACTCTCGGCACAGGGCCTGACCAGCGCCCCACTCTCAATCAGCCTGCTCGCGGTACGCCGCCACCCCATGGCGACACCGTGCCCCTCCACCGCCGCCTGCAACATCAGCGGGTAGCTGTCGAACGTCGCGCCGTGCGCATCCGCCGCCAATACCTGGCCAAACACCTGCAACCAGCTGTCCCACTCCATCAAATGCGGAGGATGGGAGCTGTGGTGCAACAAGGTGCAGGCCTGTAGATCAGCGAGCGACAGCGGCTGCGTGCCGCTGAGGTAGGCCGGACTGCACACCGGGAACACCTCGTCGGCGGCGGTGAACATCAGCGGATGGGCGCCACTCGCGCGCCGCGTGCTTTGCAGGGCGACGTCGAAGTGGTCGTTGAACTCGGTCAAGGGACGCGTCGAGGTCACCACCTGGATTTCAATCTGCGGAAACTGCTGGTGGAAGCTGGACAGGCGCGGCATCAGCCAATAAAACGCTTCGCACAACTGGCACAGCAGCACCACCCGGTTGCCCTGCGTTGAAGCCCGCAGACGCTTGGCGCCCGCGCTGATACTGCGCAGTGCATCGCCTACAATCTGGCCCAATTCGCGGCCCTCATGCGTGAGGAACACCGCACGGTTGCGCCGAGTGAACAGCTTCACGCCCAGATCGTCTTCCAGCCCGCGAATCTGCCGGCTGATGGCGGCCTGGGTGATGTGCAGCTCATCGGCAGCCCTGGAGAAACTTCCCAGGCGCGCCGCGGCCTCGAAGGGCAACAGACTGGCGAGAGGCGGTAAGGATTTGCCGAGCGTATTCATAATGTGACGTTATGCATCCAGGGCTGAGAACTCGTTTGTAGCACACCGGCGTGGCTGGGCACTATGCATCCATTACCTGAATGGATAACCCGAATGACCTCACCGCACGCTTCAATCATCGTCGGCGTTGGCCTTGCAGTTATCGCCACGCTGGGCTGGGCGCTGAACTTCATCGCGCCTTACGTGATCGGCAACTACAGCCTGTATGACCTGATGGCCGTACGGTTTCTAATCGCGGGCCTGCTGGGGGTCCTCGGAATGGTCCTGTGCCGCGCGCAACTGCGCTGCCTCAGCCAGCGTCAGCTGTGCCTCGGCGCCGCACTCGGGGCGTTGGGCTGCCTGGGCTACGGCGTGTGCATCGCGGCAGGGGTGATGTTCGGCGGCCCGGTCATGACGCCTGCGTTTGTCGGGATGGTGCCGGTGTTGCTGGCCCTGATGGGTAACGCCAGGAGCAAGACCGTGCAATGGCGCAGGCTGGCAGCACCGTTGTCGTGCCTGGCGCTGGGGCTTTTGCTGTCCAATCTCGGCAGCTTGCATCAGCCGTCATTGGCAGTCGGCGCCTGGCTGGCGGGGCTGTTTTTTTCGCTGAGCGCGGTGGGCGTATGGCTGTGGTTCAGCGTGATCAACCAACGGCATCTGGTGAGCCTGCCGTCACAGGCGCTGGGCCTGTGGACCGCACTGATGCTGGTTGGTGCAGGTGTCACCGCGCTGTGCCTGCTGCCATTTATCGCTGCACTTGACCTATTCAAGCTGCCGACACTGGGTTTTGGCCTTGCGCAGGCCGGGCCGCTGTATGCCTGGAGCTTGATCATTGCGGTGATGTCGACGGTGGTGGGCGCCTGGGCCTGGAACGCTGCAACCCGACGCCTGCCGATGGTGCTCAGCGGCCAGTTGATCGCCCTGGAGACACTCTTCGCCAGCCTGCTCGGCCTGTGGTTTCACGGGCGCTGGCCAACGCCGATGGAAGCGGCTGGCCTGGGCGCGGTGCTGATGGGTGTGGTGATGGCGGTGCGTATCATCCTGGCGGGCACGCGGCCCGCCAGGCCTGCCCTTACAAATCAGTGATTTCCTTGTGGCGCGGCACCAGCGCCTTCATCACGCTCCAAGCCACCAGGTACGCCAGCGCACAGATCGCGAACATGATCATGTAGCCGGTATGGATGTCGTTGATCGACTTGTAGTAGTCGAACACCCAACCGCCGATCTTGGTCATCACCACGCCGCCGAGGCCGCCGGCCATGCCGCCGATACCGACCACCGAGGCCACGGTTTTCTGCGGGAACATGTCGGACACGGTGGTGAAGATATTGCACGACCACGCCTGGTGCGCCGACGCCCCTACGCCGATCAGCAACACCGGCACCCAGAAGCTGATGTAGCCCAGCGGCTGCGCCAGCAATACCACCAGCGGGAACAGTGCAATCACCAGCATGGCTTTCATACGGCCATCGTACGGCGCATCGCCGCGTGCCATGAAGTAGCTGGGGAACCAGCCGCCGCCGATACTGCCGACCATGGTCATGCTGTACAGCACCGCCAGCGGCATCACGATGTCCGCGCCTTTCATGCCGTATTGCGCCGAGAGGTAGGTGGGCAGCCAGAACAGGAAGAACCACCACACGCCGTCGGTCATGAACTTGCCGAAGGCGAAGGCCCAGGTCTGGCGGTAGGTGAGCAATTTGAACCACGAGACTTTCTTCGGCACGCTGCCCGCAGGCGCCGCGGTGAACGGCTGCACGCTCTGGTCGCTGCGGATGTAGGCCAATTCTTCGGCTGACAGGCGTTTTTGCTGGTCCGGCTTTTCATAGACGGCAGCCCATACCGCCACCCACACGAAACCGAGCATGCCGATCACCATAAAGGCCGCTTCCCAGCCCCACATCCCGGCAATCAGCGGCACGCAGATCGGTGCGAGGATCGCGCCCACGTTGGCACCGGAGTTGAAGATACCGGTGGCCAGGGAGCGTTCTTTCTTCGGGAAATACTCGGCGGTGGCCTTGATCGCAATCGGGAAGTTACCCGCCTCGCCAATTGCCAACACTGCGCGGGACAGCATGAAACCGGCAATCGACACCGGGATCACCGCCAGCCCGATCGCGCCACTGACGGCAGCGATGCCCTCGCCCATCGGCACCGAGAACGCATGCATGATGGCGCCCGTGGACCAGATGCCGATCGCTATGACATAGGCGGCCTTGGTGCCGATCTTGTCGACGAAGCGCCCTGCGAACAGCATGGAAATCGCGTAGACAAACTGGAACACCGCAGCAATGTTGGCGTAGTCGGTGTTGCTCCAGCCAAATTGCGTCGACAACTGTGGCGCCAACAGGCTGAGCACCTGGCGGTCGAGGTAGTTGACGGTGGTGGCGAAAAACAGCATCGCGCAGATGGTCCAGCGATAGTTGCCTACAGCTTGGCCAACGCGGTGAGCGTTGATGGGCTCGTTCAAGTTCATGGCATCACTTTTTATTTTTGTTAGGTAGGACATATGTAACGTCATATGTCGTCGTACAACTGCGGCTTTTATATCGGGCTGCCTACCCGCTGTCAATCTGAAAGATCCGGGTTTCAGTGGGCCATCACGCCAGTGTGAAAAGTGTCAGTTACGCGCAGTTGTAGGATGACAAACGCGCATGACCAGGCTGGGCGCTTTGCCGGGTACGTCGTCCAGCACGCCGAATGGCTGCATGCCGATCTTCTCCAGCACCCGGATTGAAGCGGCGTGGTCCGGCCGGACCAGGCCGAATACCTCGGGCAGTCTCAGGGTTTCGAATGCCAGCGCCAGGGCGTCGCGCCCCACTTCCGTGGCGTAGCCCTGCCCCCAAGCTTCCACGGCAAAGCGGTAGCCCAGGTTGACGCGTGGCTGCGTGAGGTAATTGAGCGGCGCGATGCCGCCAAAGCCAATGAGGTGTTCCGGCGCTTCGATACGGGCAATTGCCCACCAGCCATAACCGAGCGTGGCCCACTGCCCGAGCCAGTGGTCGAGCAGCCGTTGGGCGGCAGGCAGGTCGGCCATAGGGCCGGCCGGATTGAAGAGGTTGGTCTGCGGGTCACCGAAGATCGCGAACAATCGCGCCACATCCGCAGGCTGTGGTTTTCGGTAAATCAGGCGTGAGTGGCTGCCCGGCATCTGGATTACTCCGTGGTAAATCCAAAGAAGTTCAATGCATCTGCAAAAAAACGCAAATAGTGGTGAATTATTTCGTGTCCCCTTGTATCTGAAGTGACAGAGCGGTGCCATCGCGACGATGGCACCCCCCCTGTTCAGTTTTAGAGTGGCCCGCATGAAATTACGTAAGAAAAGCGTCAAACCCATCGGATTGAAAGACATCACCATTGTCGACGACGCCAAGATGCGCAAGGCGATCACCGCCGCCGCACTGGGTAATGCCATGGAATGGTTCGACTTCGGCGTCTATGGATTTGTCGCCTATGTGCTCGGCAAGGTGTTCTTCCCGGATGCTTCGCCCAGCGTGCAAATGATCGCCGCACTGGCCACCTTCTCCGTCCCGTTCCTGATTCGCCCGCTGGGCGGCCTGTTCTTCGGCGCACTCGGTGATAAATACGGCAGGCAAAAAGTCCTCGCCGCGACCATCGTGATCATGTCGCTGAGCACCTTCGCCATCGGCCTGATTCCCGGGTATGCCTCCATCGGCATCTGGGCGCCGATCCTGTTGCTGCTGTGCAAAATGGCCCAGGGCTTCTCGGTCGGCGGTGAATACACCGGCGCTTCGATTTTCGTCGCCGAATATGCGCCGGACCGCAAACGCGGCTTCCTCGGCAGCTGGCTGGACTTCGGCTCGATTGCCGGCTTCGTACTCGGTGCGGGTGTGGTGGTGTTGATTTCCAGCGTGCTGGGCGAAGCCGAGTTCGAATCCTGGGGCTGGCGCCTGCCGTTCTTCCTCGCCCTGCCCCTGGGCATGATCGGCCTGTACCTGCGCCATGCGCTGGAAGAGACCCCGGCGTTCCAGCAGCATGTCGACAAGCTTGAACAAGGCGATCGCGAAGGCCTGACCCACGGCCCCAAAGTGTCGTTCAAGGAGATCGCCACCAAGCACTGGCGCAGCCTGCTAACCTGCATCGGCATCGTCGCGGCCACCAACGTGACGTACTACATGCTGCTCACGTACATGCCGAGCTACCTGTCGCACAACCTGCACTATTCGGAAAACAGCGGCGTCCTGATCATCATCGCGATCATGGTCGGCATGCTGTTCGTGCAGCCGTTCATCGGCTTTGTCAGCGACAAAATCGGTCGCAAGCCGTTCATCATCGCCGGCAGCATCGGCCTGCTGCTCTTCGCGATCCCCGCATTTATGCTGATCACCAGCGGCAAAACCGGGCTAATCTTCGCCGGTTTGCTGATTCTCGCGGTGATCCTGAACTTCTTTATCGGCGTCATGGCCTCGACCCTGCCGGCGATGTTCCCTACGCACTTGCGCTACAGTGCATTGGCGAGTGCCTTCAACGTCTCGGTATTGATCGCCGGTATCACCCCGACCGCTGTGGCCTGGCTGGTGGAAAGCACCAACGACCTGTTCATGCCCGCCTACTACCTGATGGTGTTTGCGGTGATCGGTCTGATCACCGGCCTGACCATGAAGGAAACCGCAAACAAGCCCCTGCGCGGCGCAGCGCCTGCCGCTTCCGACATGGAGGAAGCCAAGGAACTGCTGCAGGAACATCACGACAATATCGAGCAGAAAATCGAAGACATCGACGCCGAGATTGCCGCGCTGGAAGCCAAGCGCCAGAATCTGGTGCAGCAGCATCCGCGAATCAATTAACACCAGACCGCGCGTGGTGGCCCGGGCCGCCACGCTTTTGGAGTGTTCCACATGCTTCCAAGCGTCACCGCCACACACGCGTTGCTCAGCGCCGATGAGCGCGCTGCCATCGCCGAAATCGAAGCCACCACCAGCATCCTGCAACTGGTCACCCGCCTGACCGGCATGCGCTTTGCCGGTATCGCCAAGTTCACCGACCTGGAGTGGGTGGTCTGCTCGGTGCACGACACCGCCGACATGGGCATCCATGTGGACGACGTGCTCCAGCTCGAAACCACCCTGTGCAGTGAGTTCTGCGTCAACCCCCAGACCTTGTTCATCCCGCAGATCAGCGACAACGGCCGCTTCGCCTCACGCCCGGTGGTCAAGCAATACGCCATCGAGAGCTACGCCGGCGCGCCGATTTTCCTGCCGGATGGCCGCCTGTTCGGCGCGTTGTGCGCGCTGGATTCGCGGGCGATGCTGTTCGACGATCCCAACCTGCCGGAAACCCTGAGCCTGTTTGCGCGGCTGATCGGCTGCATCTTTTTCGCCAACCTCACGTCGGCTGATGCACCTGCCAGGGGGTAACCACCCCGGAGGCCCTTCAGCCTTTGCTGTGTTCCGGCGATGAAGGGCCTTTCGTTACACCGCGTGGGCCGGCGACCGCCCACACCACCAAACCAACAACGGGCAGCACGACAACCAGCGCCGTCCACATCGCCTTCGTACCGTGCCGCTGGTCACTGCGCCAGACGCTGTTAAGTACCCATAGATCCAACAACAATAAAAGAACCGTAATACCTATCCAGAAATAGGTAACTTCCATGGTGCACCTCCGCAATAGTCAAGGTTATCTCAGACCTCAAAAGATAAGTCCCGCCTCCGATGCCGACGTTCAACTTATCACCGGCGCCCCGACCAACGGCTACCCGCTTCATACACTTATTCAAAACAGTTGACACCCCCTTCAAATGGATGGACACAACAAAGTTGAACTAACAAGCGAATACCGCCGATCATCCCACGTAAAAATAAAAACAATTAACTCCCGCCGCTCTCCTCACACAGTAGGCATACATCAACTCTACTCGAGTTGACGTGCACTCACCCGTGATGAGGAAACTTCTATGTTCTTACACAACAAACGCCTGCAATACACCGTGCGCGTCGATCAACCCAACCCTGGGCTGGCTAACTTGTTACTTGAGCAGTTCGGCGGTGCCAACGGTGAACTTGCTGCTGCCGCTCGCTACTTTACCCAGGCGTTGGCGGAGGAGGATCCAGGTCGTAAAGACCTGCTGATGGACATCGCTACCGAAGAACTGAGCCACCTGGAAATCGTCGGCTCGATCATTGTGATGCTCAACCGTGGCGCCAAGGGCCAACTGGCGGAAGGCGTTCAGGAAGAAGGTGAGCTTTACCGGGCGATCAACGGTGCAGGCAACGATTCGCACATCACCAGCCTGCTCTACGGCGCTGGCGCGCCTCTGGTCAACTCCGCCGGGGTGCCTTGGACTTCAGCCTACGTCGACTCGATCACCGAGCCAACCGCTGACTTTCGCTCCAACATTGCCGCCGAGGCACGCGCCAAAATCCTTTATGAACGATTGATCAATGTCACCGACGACCCAGGCGTCAAAGAGGCGCTGGGCTTTTTGATGACCCGCGAGATCGCCCATCAGAAATCATTCGAAAAGGCCCTGCATTCAATACAGCCTAACTTTCCTCAGGGCAAGTTGCCGGGCATGCCAGAGTTCACCCGTACTTATTTCAACATGTCCAATGGCGAACCCAACGTTCGCGGCCCCTGGAACAATGATGAAGACTTTGATTACGTAGAAAACCCCCACCCTGCAGTTGATGGCGGTGACGGTACCGCCACTGTCATGCTTGATGAGGCAGACGAAGCCACGCTGGAAGCCATGAAACTTCGCACGGCCTCCGATCCAACCGCTGATCCTATTACCGGCGCCGACTTGGGTTCGGGCCTGGAACAGTTCCAAAAAACCTTGTGAGTGTGCCGGGACGGGCGACCGTCCCTGGCCGCATCGAGCATCCGCCATGCACATACATCCCAAACACCCTCTCAGTTGTCGAACGACACCCAGAACACTGGTTGGAGCCGTCATCTTTATAATCGGCAGCAGTTTAATGCTGGTGAAGTTACTGGACGCCCTTAGTGCGCTGTAACCGCATGCTCCACTACCTGAAAAACACACTCGGCGTCTTGCCAAACTGTTTCTTGAACATGCTGGTAAAGGCGCTCGGGCTGTCATAGCCCAGCTCCAGCGCCACATCGATAATCTTCTCGCCCACCGCAATCCGCTCCAGCGCCAGCAGCAGGCGTGCCTGTTGGCGCCACTGGCCGAAGGTCATGCCGGTTTCCTTGCGAAACAGGCGCTGGATGGTTTTCTGGTCCAGGCCCAGGCGCTCGCTCCAATCGGCCACGGTGGAGGCGTCGCCCGGATCGTCTTGCCACGCCACGCAGATCTGGTTGATGCGCGGGTCGGCCGGCTGCGGCAGCGACAGCGGCAAGGCCGGCAGCAAGGCCAGTTCGTCGAGGATCAGGTGCATGATGCGCGCATCCCGCGAGTCCTCGGCGTACGGCGGCTTCAGGCTGACTGACGCCTTGATCAGCTCACTCAGCAGCGGCGAAATGCTCACCGCCTTGGTTTCGGTCGGCAGGTTCGGAAAGCTGTCGGGGCGCACGAACACACTGCGCATTTTCAGCGCGCCCACGCAGCGCAGGGAATGCACGTGCCCGCACGGCATCCAGAAGCCACGGTTGGGCGGCACCGTCCACTGGTTCTGCGCCGAATGCACGACCATCACGCCTTCGGTGGCGTAGAGCAGTTGATGCTTCTCGTGGCTATGATCGGGGATCACCCAGTTTTCCGGATAATCGGTGGCCGAACTGATCACCGCCCAGTCGCCTTCGTCGATTTCCTGCAGAAATACATCCAGTGATTTGATCATTTCGCCCTTTTTGCGATGGTTGCCGCCCGAATTACGCGAGACAGGCATTTTTGACGAATCTAGCATGAACACCGAAACAATTTGAAATGGCCAACCGGCTAAAGTACTGGTTGCCTCTGTTTGCTGCCTTGATTGGAATGCCTGCATGTCGACCCTGACCGCATCACCTGCCGCTACATCGAGTCCGCCCCAAGTAAGCCCGTTGGTCATGCGCATTCTGGGCGCCTGCGCCCTGGCGCACCTGATCAATGACCTGATCCAGGCCGTGCTGCCGTCGATCTACCCGATGCTCAAAGCCAATTACGGGCTGTCGTTCACCCAAGTCGGCCTGATCACCCTGACCTTCCAGCTGACCGCTTCGCTGCTGCAACCGTGGATCGGCTACCACACCGACCGCCACCCCAAGCCGTGGCTGCTGCCGGCCGGCATGGTGTGCACCCTGGTCGGCATCCTGATGCTGGCGTTTGTCGGCAGCTTCCCGGCGATTCTGCTGGCGGCAGGCCTGGTGGGCGTGGGCTCGTCGACCTTTCACCCGGAAACCTCGCGCGTTGCGCGCCTGGCCTCCGGCGGGCGCTACGGCCTGGCGCAATCGACGTTCCAGGTCGGCGGCAACACCGGCAGTGCCCTGGGCCCGTTGCTGGCGGCGGCGATCATCATTCCCTACGGCCAGACCCACATCGCCTGGTTCGGCCTGTTTGCGGTGTTCGCGATCCTGGTGCTGTACGGCCTGAGCCGCTGGTACCGCAACCACCTCAACCTGTTCAAACTCAAGCAAGGCGGCAAGGCCACCCATGGCCTGTCCAAAGGCCGGGTGACGTTTGCCCTGGTGGTGCTGGCGGTGCTGGTGTTCTCCAAGTACTTCTACATGACCAGCCTGACCAGCTACTTCACGTTTTACCTGATTGAGAAATTCCACCTCTCGGTCGCCAGTTCGCAGATGTACTTGTTCCTGTTCCTCGGCGCGGTGGCCGTGGGCACCTTTGCAGGCGGCCCGATCGGCGACAAGATCGGCCGCAAGAAAGTCATCTGGTTCTCGATCCTCGGCGCTGCGCCCTTCACCCTGGCCCTGCCCTACGTCGACCTGTTCTGGACCGCGGTACTCAGCGTGATGATCGGCTTTATCCTGGCCTCGGCCTTCTCGGCCATCGTGGTGTTCGCCCAGGAACTGGTGCCCGGCAACGTCGGCATGATCGCCGGTATCTTCTTCGGCCTGATGTTCGGCTTCAGCGGGATTGGCGCGGCCCTGCTCGGTTTGCTCGCCGACAGCCACGGCATCGCGTATGTCTACCAGATATGCTCGTTCCTGCCGCTGGTGGGCATCCTGACGATCCTGCTGCCGTCGACCAAAGGCGTGTAGACCGCCGATCATCGGCTGGCCGTGTGCTATCACACGGAATGCTCTGAAAAACTTGCGTGTGCGCTTACAATCCCGATCTAAACGCACCCGCAGGCAGACCCGGCTAGAAATGACGCTCGACCCTCCCACGATCCTGGCACTCACCGTTGCCCTCGCAGCCGCTGCCGCCCTGTACCTGGCCGTCGAATGGCGCAGCGTACGCGAACCTTCGCTGCTGTACTGGAGCGCCGGTTTCGCCACCATTACCATTGGTTCCACCCTCGCCCTGGCGCGCATCAATGGCTATTTGCTGATCGGTATCTGGTTCGCCAACGGCTTGCTGGTGATTGCGCACTTTCTGTTTTTGCTCGGTGTGGCGCGGTTCACTCAGGTTCGCCTCTCGCGGCTGTGGCTGCTGATGCCGGCCGCGTGGCTCGGCATGCTGATGCTGCCGGCCGACCTGCCCTGGTCCAAGGCCATGCTGGCGGTGCAGTCGCTGCTAGTGGCGCTGCCGACCTTGCGCGCGAGTTTCCTGCTGCGCCCGCACGGCAAATCGCTGAGCATCGGCGCCGTGCAATTGCGTTATGTGCTGTTGATCCACGGCGTGTTCTACGTGGCCAAGGCATTGTCGGTGGTGATCCCCGGCACGCTGATCGACCTCGCCGCGTTCAAGGGCGAAATCATCCAGGTGTCGCTGGTGGAAGGCGCCATGGCGATCATGTTGATTGCCTTGTCCATGACCGGCTCCGAGCGCTACCGGCGCGAACAGCAGATCGCCCGCCTCGCCGCCCGCGATCCGCTCACCGCCCTGTACAACCGCCGCGCCCTCGACCTGCGCGCACCGCGCCTGCTCGGCCAGGTGTCCCCGGCACAGCCGGGCGCGTTGCTGCTGATCGACATCGACAACTTCAAGCTGGTCAACGACCTCTACGGGCACACCGCCGGCGACCGCTTGCTGATCGCCCTGAGCGAGATGATCCGCGGCGTAGTCCCGCAAGGCGCGCTGGCTGCACGCCTCGGCGGGGATGAGTTTGTGATCCTGCTGAACCCGGCCTCGACCGAGCAGATCGTCGAACTGGGCAGCAGCCTGCGCGAGCAATTCCAGCAACTGGCCGCGCAGACCTTCACCACCCCGGCGCGTGTGACCCTGAGCATCGGCGCCAACCTGTTCGACCAGCCGCCCGCGAGCCTGGCCGCCTTGATCGAACAAGGCGATAGCACGCTGTATGAATCCAAGCGTGGCGGGCGTGACAGCATTCGGCTGGTGGACCGTACCGGCACCAGTACTTACCGCTGACGCTTGTTGTGGCGAGCAGGCTTGCCACAGGGGGGGGCGCTGACTTCTGTATACGTCGCGAGAAC
>NZ_UTBG01000196.1 GCF_900580675.1 Pseudomonas viridiflava | reverse complement strand
CGCGTACACCGGCAGACCGAGCTCAGGCTGCGCATGGCCTCCATCACCAGGTCGCTGGGGTGGTTGATCGCCAGCAACTCGGCGGTCTTGACCTGCATGAACTGGCTGTCTCCGCGGCTTTCCACGCACAGGCACACCGACAACGCATCACTGACCTGCAACTTGAAGCGCCAATCGGCAAACACCATCGAGAGACCGCTGCAGGTTTCATCGCTGTCCAGGGAATTGTCGGCATACAGCACCTGCATGCGCTCGACCACGCGGGTCGAGTTATTCACGTCGACATGAATATTTCCCGAAGAAGGAAATAGGCCAATACGCTCTACCAATAACTTTGAAGTGTTCATGGCCGTCCCTTCGCTAGTGCGTTAAGGCGGCACTTTATTATGCGCAAGTGAAAAAGTACTGGAATGTTATTTTTAGTCGGTTATTCCGCGCGTTGTTATTTTTTGTCTTGCGCGATAGATAGTCGATGTTTACTGGCTGTGGTCATAATCAACGGGTCGTTAGTTGCTGGCTTAAATAAGGTCGTCCCTTTTGCCGAAGAATAAGTGTGCGGTGCGTGGGAGGTTGCCTTGTTCAAAAAGATATTGATCGTGTGCATCGGCAACATTTGCCGCAGCCCGACGGCGGAACACTTGCTGGGCGCCGCGCTGGTGCCCTACGGGATCGAGGTGAGTTCGGCCGGCCTGGCAGCCTTGCGCGATCATCCGCTGGAACCGACGGCAGGGCAGGTGCTGCAGGAACACGGGCATATGCCCCAGGCGCACAAGGCGCGGCAACTTGACGCCGACGCCGTGAGTGAAGCCGACCTGATCCTGGTGATGGAGCAGCGGCACATCGAAGGCGTGCTCAAGCTTGCGCCCGAGGCCAGGGGCAAGGTGTTCCTGCTCGGCAAGTGGCAGCACGACCGCGAGATCACCGACCCCTATCGCCAGGGCAAGCCTGCCTTCGTGCAGGCCTACGCATTGATCGAACAGGCCGCGCAGGCCTGGGCCCAGCGCCTGGCGCGCTGACGCTCCCCCTTTAAATGATTGCAAGGACGAAGACGCGATTTATGTATTCACCCCAGAACGCTTCCCCGGATAGCCCCCACCGTGACGAGATCGATGTGCTCGCCATGCTCGGCACCCTGATCGATCACAAATGGCTGATCGCTGGGATCACCTCCAGCTGCATGTTGATCGGCGCGGCCTACGCGATCCTGGCGGCGCCGGTGTATCAGGCGAACGCGCTGATTCAGGTGGAACCGAAGAAGAACGACATGCTCGGGTTTTCCGATGTCAGCAGCCTGCTGGGCAAGGAATCGCCCGCGGTGACCGAGATCGAACTGATCAAGTCGCGCACCATTATTGGCAAGACCGTCGATACCCTGGCGCTGGATATCACTATTACACCCCAGCATTTCCCCTTGATCGGCGGCTTCCTCGCGCGGCGTTATGCGCCGGAGCAGCCGGGCGATATCGCGCCCCCTTTGTTCGGTTTCAGTCGCTACTCGGCGGGTGGCGAGCGCCTGACGCTGGGCACCTTGAACCTGCCTGCCGGGCTGCTTGGCACCACCCTGGTGCTGGTGGCGGGTGAGGGGCAGGCCTATACCTTGTTTGATGAGGACGGCCAGCAGATCGCCGCCGGCCGTGTCGGTGAAGCATTTGCCGCCGATGGGGTAGAGGTGTTGGTCAAAGAACTGCGGGCCAACCCCGGTGCGCATTTCAAGGTCGTGCGCAAACCGCGCCTGGATGCGGTGGCCGATTACCAGGACTTGCTTACCGTGATCGAGCGCGGCAAGGAGTCGGGGATCATCAGCCTGTCCCTGGAGAGCACGCGGCCGGCGCTGGCGGTGCGCACCCTGAAGGAAATCTCTAGCCTGTATGTAAAGCAGAACGTCGACCGCACTTCGGCCGAGGCGGCGCAAAGCCTGTCGTTCCTCAATGATCAGTTGCCCCAGGTGCGCCGTGATCTGGAAAAGGCCGAGAACGCGTTGAACCGCTTCCAGACCCGCAGCAAATCCATCGATATCAGCCTGGAAGCCAAGGCCGTGCTCGACCAGGTGGTGGCCCTGGACACCGGCATCTCCGAGCTCAAGCTGCAACAGGCTGAGATGGACCGCAAGTTCACCCCGCAGCACCCGGCCTACCGCGCCTTGATCGCCAAGCTGGCTGAACTCAACGCCAAGCAGGCGCAGATGACCAAACGCGTTGAAGGCTTGCCCAGCACCCAACAGGAATTGCTCAGCCTCACACGTGATGTACAGGTCGGCACGGAGATCTATACCCAGTTGCTCAACCGTTCCCAGGAGCTGGACGTGATGCGTGCCGGCACGGTGGGCAACGTGCGCCTGATCGACAGCGCCGACGCCAACCTGAGCAAACCCGTGGAGCCGCGCAAGGTGATCGTGGTGCTGCTGGCAATGCTGCTCGGCGGCATGCTCTCGGTCGGCCTGGTGCTGGTGCGCAGCTTGCTCAACCGTGGCCTCGAAAGCCCGGATGACATCGAGAAGCTCGGTCTGCCGGTGTACGCGTCGATTCCCTTCAGCCTGTTGCAAAAGGCCGAGGAAACCAACGCCTCGAAATCCCGCTCGACGGCGCCGACGTTGCTGGCGATCAACCACCCCAGCGACCTGGTGATGGAGGCCATGCGCAGCCTGCGCACCAGCCTGCATTTCGCCATGCTCGAGTCCAAGAACAACCGACTGATGATCACCGGCCCGAGCCCCGAGGTGGGCAAGACCTTTGTCTCGGCCAACCTGGCGGCGATCGTCGCGCAATCGGGTCAGCGCGTGCTGCTGATCGACGCGGACATGCGCAAAGGCTACTTGCACAAAATGCTCGGCAAGGCTGTGGAGGCGGGCTTGTCCGACCTGCTGGCCAAACGCTGCGACTTGCAGGAGGCGATTCATCCGACGGCGGTGGAGCGCTTCGACTTCATCGGGCGCGGGCAGATCCCGCCGAACCCGTCGGAACTGCTGATGCACCCCAATTTCGCCGCGCTGCTGGCCGAAGTCAGCGAGCGCTACGACCTGGTGATCATCGACACCCCGCCGTTGCTGGCCGTGACAGACGCCGCGATTGTCGGGCGCCAGGCCGGCACCAGCCTGTTGGTCACGCGTTTTGGTGTGAACTCGGCGAAGGAAATCGAGCTGACCCTGCGCCGCTTTTATCAGAACGGCATTGAACTCAAGGGCGCGATTTTCAATGGCGTGCAGAAGCGTCGTTCCGCCAGCTACGGCTATGGCGACTATGGCTATTACAGCTACGCCTACCAATCCGACAAGGCCTGATGCCCTATGGACAAGGTGCTTGAAATGCCTCGATCGTTGGCGCGTCGTTTTCGCCTCAATGTGCTCAGCTATGGCTACACGCAGCTTGTGACGCTGGCGGCGCAACTGGTGCTGGTACCGTTTTTCCTGCAAGCCTGGGGCACGGGACGTTACGCGGATTGGCTGGTGCTCACCGGTATTCCGTCGCTGCTCAGCCTGCTCGACCTGGGCGTGGCCCAGGCCTCTGCCACCAGTGCGACCTTGCGCGCCAGCCAGGGCGACGTGCCCGGCGCGCGCCGCAGTGTGCAAACGGCGTTGGCCTTCACCCTGGCGGTGGTCGCGCTGGTCGTGCTATTCGCCCTGACCCTGGGCCAGTGGCTCGACTGGGTGGCGCTGCTGGGGCTCAAGAGCCTGACGCCCGACCAGGCCAGCCTGGTGGTGGTGTTCATGTCCGGCTACCTGTGCACCCGTTTGCTGGGTGGGCCGATCGACGCGTGGTTTCGCACCATCGACCGTACCGTCGGCGGGGTCTTCATCATGGCTAACCGGCGGACCCTGGATATCCTGCTGTCCATCACTGTGCTGCTGCTCGGCGGCTCGGAGCTGCAATTGGCCCAGGGTATGTTTTTCAGCCAGGTGCTGTTTCTGGTACTGGTGACGCTGTTTGTGCGGCGCATTTCACCCTGGCCGTTGCTGGGGCTGGCGTCGGCGTCCTGGGCCGAGTTTCGCGGTATCTGGAAGCCCGCAGTGGGCAGCGCGGCGATCCCGCTGGCGCAGGCGATCACCCTTCAGGGCGGTTTGCAGGTGCTCAACCAGATCGCCGGCCCGGCGGTGGTGGTCGGTTACACCATGGCGCGCACCCTGATGCGGCTGATCATCCAGCTGGGCATCACCTGCAGCAATGCCCTGACGCCGGAAATCTCGCGGCTGGCGGGGCGTGGCGAGTTCGAGCAGGCGCGGCGCTTTACCCAGCGCGCCAGCACCCTGGTGCTGGGCCTGTGCGTGCTGGTGTATGCCGCCGGGATCTGGGCCGGGCCGCAAATCATCCTGCTCTGGAGCCACGGCCTGGTGCAGGTTGATCGCCTGTCTTGGCGCTGATCGGCTCTCATACGATTTTGAACGTGGCCTGGTTCATCCTGGCGGCGATGCTGATTTCCACCAACCGCCACACCGCCACCTCGCTGATCTATGCCTTGAGCAGCCTGGCGGCCCTGCTGGCGTGGCTGGCGTGCAAGGAGCACATCGACCCGCTGCTGGGCGCGTCGCTGCTGTTGTCATTGCCGGAGCTGGTGGTGCTGGTGTACCTGCGGCTGATTCGCGTGGTGGAGGTCGGCCCATGATGCTGTCCCAGGCGCGCCTCACACTGTACTTGCCGCTGACGTTTTTCGCCTTGCCCCTGGCGCTCAGCAACAACCTGTCGCAGCCATTGGCGCTGCTGCTGTTGCTGCCGTTTGTGCTGTATGCGGCGCGCGGGTTTATGCGGGCCGGGCCATTGCTGGCGCTGGTGATTGCGTCGAGTGTGCTGCAGGTACTGATGAGCAGCGGCGCGAAAATTTCGCTGTACCAGTTCCTGCGTTCGGGCATTCCGTTTTTCTATTTTGTGCTGCTGCTGGCCGGATACAGCTATGTGCTGGCGAATGTTGAAAAGATCGCCCGTGCCCACAGTTTCAACTACCGCCGCATCATCGAACGGGTCATCTATATCTTTGCCCTCGGGCAGTTGCTGCAAGTCAGCCTGTACGGCGTCGGAATCGACCTGACCAACGCGGCCTCCAAGTCCAGCGATGAAGTGGGGCGGATCATGTTGTTCCCCACCAGCTCGGCGGTGTTGCTGTTTTTCTACGCCTGCTGCCAGCGCAAGATCGGCTTGATGCTGATCCTGGCAGTTACGCTGCTGGCGGCAGGCTCCAAGACGATCCTCGCGGCAATGGCGGTGATGATCCTGTTGTCGGCCATTACCCAGCGCAAGCTCAAGTCGCTGGCGGTGCTGGTGGTCGCCATCGGCGCGCTGGGCACGCTGACTTTCTATGCCAGCCCCCTGGCGGTTTCGCGCTTCGCCACTTACCTGTTCGAGGAAAAGGGCGAGGACGTGACCCGAGCCTTCGAGATTTCCCATGCCAAGTCGTCGTTTTTGGAAAACCCGGCCACGGTGTTTCTCGGCAATGGCCTGGCCAAGCAGTTGACCCCCGGCGTGCCGACCAATGACGAGCGCTGGTTCGAAAATTCCAAGTTCGATATCGAGAATGGCTACTGGGGCGTGATCGCCAAGCTGGGCGTGGTCGGTGTGGCGTTGTTTGGCCTGCTGTTCAGCGGCTTGCCGCGCAGCCCTGTGTCGCTGGCGGTTATCGCGATCCTGCTGATTTTTTCGTTCAAGACCAGCTACCAGTTTTTCACCACCTTTGATGGCAGCTATTTGCTGGTGTGGTCGATGTTCATCGGCCTGCTCACCAAAACCGCGCCTGCCCGCCAAACCGTTTTCCCTCACTATTTATCAAGACAGGCTGGATCATGAGCGCATCGGCACGCCCCGTCAGGGCCGGGATACTGACTTACCATTTCAGCGAGAACTTCGGCGCCGTACTGCAAGCCTATGCGTTGCAGCGCTGGTTGCAGCAGCAGGGTTTGCAGGTGAGCCTGATCAACTACCACCCGGCCTACGTGGAGGATGGCAGCGAGCTGCGGCAACTGTTCAACCCGCGCCAGCTCAAGGCCAACCTCAAGGCCCTGTACCTCAAGGCCCTGGCCCTGAAGACCCAGGTGCTGGGGCCGAACGCGCAGTCGCGGCAGTTCCAGGCGTTCAAGGCGCGCTTCCTGAATATCCAGGAGCCGCGTTATGCCCGTGCCGACCAACTCAACCAGGCTGTCGCCGGCCAGCAGTTGCTGGTAGCGGGCAGCGACCAGATTTGGAACCCCTCAGGTCAGACCGGCCTGGACCCCGCGTATTTCCTGGCATTTGACTGCGACAAGACGATTCGGCGGATCTCCTACGCTGCCAGTTTCGGCAAGGAATACCTGGAGCCCGAGTACCACGCCCAGGCCGAGGGCCTGCTCAAGCAGCTGTCGGCGATCAGTGTGCGCGAGGAGAGCGGGGTGGGCATCGTGCAGCAGGTTGCGGGGCTGGCGGCGCAGTGCGTGCCCGACCCGACGCTGTTGCACCGCGACTATTCGGCACTGCTGGCCACGGCGACCCAGACCCGCACCGGCCACGTGTTCTGCTACGCGTTGCGCACCGGTGTGGGCGTGCGTGAAGTGGCTCAAGCGCTGTCCGTATGTGTGGCCGGGTCGATTGTTTCGCCGTACAACGCGCACCGGCGCTGGCGACAAATTGGCGAAACCGTGCAGGTGGGCCCGCAGGACTGGCTCAAGTTGCTCAAGGACAGCGCCTACGTGGTGACCAATTCCTTTCATGCCACGGTGTTCGCGATCATTTTCGAAAAGCCGTTTATCGCCGTGGGCTTGCCGGGCACCAAGGCCTCGCTGAACGCCCGCGTGCGCAACCTGCTGGAGAAACTGGAGTTGTCGCAACGCTTCCTGCCGGCGGACGACGCTGATCAGGTGCAGGCGCTGATTGCCGCGCCTATCGACTGGGTGGCCGTGCGCGCCCGGCGCCAGGCGTTGCAGCAGGTGGGGGAGCGCTACTTGCTCGAACAACTGGCGGCGCTCAAGCCATGAGCGACTTCGCGCAACTCAAGTATGTCGACACCTTGCCGCGCAGCGACAAGGCGCGCCGCCTGCTGTGGGGCATCGTTTACCAACTGCTGTTTCGCCCCACCCCGCGCTGGATGCTGCACGGCTGGCGGTGCTGGCTGCTGCGCTGCTTTGGCGCCAAGGTCGGCGTGGGCTGCCGCATCGCGCCCACCTGCAGCATCTGGGCACCGTGGAACCTCGAGGTCGGCGACTACACCGCCATCGCCGACGGCGTCGACGTGTACGCCATGGCCAGGATCACTCTGGGCTCCAAAGTCACCGTCAGCCAGCGCTCGTTCCTGTGCACGGGCACCCATGACACGCGCAGCCTGCTGCGGCCGCTGGTGACCCGCGAGATTGTGATCAAGGACCACGTGTGGGTCGCCGCCGAAGCCTTTGTCCACCCCGGCTGCGTGCTGGAGGAGGGCTGCGTGGTCGGCGCGCGTTCGGTGGTCATTTCCAGCCTGCCGGCCTGGATGATTTGTGTCGGAGCGCCGTGCCGCCCCCTCAAAACGAGAGACATCGCATTATGAAACAGGTGAAACGCATGATGGATAAGGCATGGAAGTTGATGTTTTTCGTCAGCGAGTTCTTTCGCGACATGCTCACGTTTATTCGCCACAACGGTTACTCGCCGCTGGAAAGCCGCAACAAGAAGCTGTTCTACAAAATCCTTATCGAAACCCACACGGTGGAGAAGGGCCTGTCCCTCAAGGAACCCAAGCCGCTGTTCGGCAAGGACAAGATCAACGGCATCATCCAGATGCTCGACGCCTACGACCGCACGTATTCGGCGTTGCCTGTGGAGATGACCCTCGGCGCTTTCCAGGGTTACCTCGACCTGCATCGCACACTCGGGGTGAGTGATGATTTTGTGGTGAACCTGGAAGCCTACGTCGAGCACCTCAAGCGCGACGGCACTGCCGGCACGGGCGGTATCAAACGCGCCGCGACGTGGCTGGGCGGTGGTGGGCTGGACGCCAAGGCGTTCCTGCAGTCGCGCTCCAGTTGCCGCATGTTCCAGGCCGGCAAAATCGACCGCCGCCTGCTGACGTCGCTGGTGGAGTTGGCGCAAACCTCGCCGTCGCAATGCAATCGTCAGTCGTCGCGGGTGCATGTGTACCAGGACCGCGCGGTGATCGCGCAGCTGCTCGACCTGCAGGGCGGCTCGCGCGGGTTTGCCCAGTCGGTGGACAACCTGTTTGTGGTCACCTCGGACGTCACCGCCTGGGGCGGCGCCGGCCAGCGCAACCAGCTGTATGTCGACGGCGCGCTGTTTTCCATGGGCCTGTTGCTGGCATGCCACGCCAATGGCCTGGGCGCCTGCCCGCTGAACCTGGCGATCCTCAATTCGGTGGAAAAAAAGATCCGCAGCATCGGCGCCATCCCGGCCAGCGAGCGTTTGATCATGATGATCGCCGTGGGGCTGCCGCTGGAAAGCCACTTCCGGGCCGCGCGTTCACCGCGCCGGCTTACCACTGAAGTCCTGCAACTGCACGGTGGCTGAGATGAAACGAGAAACCGTGAGTGTGGTGATTCTCACCTACAACGAAAGCCTGCACATCGCGCGGGCGATTGACTCGGCGCGGGCGTTCAGCGACGAAGTGCTGGTGGTGGACTCGTTCTCCACCGACGACACCTGTGAGATTGCCCGCCGCCACGGCGCGCTGGTGGTACAGCACCCGTTCGTCAACCAGGCCAAGCAGTTTCAGTGGGCGCTGGACCACTTGCCGATCACCGGCAATTGGACGATGCGCCTGGACGCCGACGAAATCATCGAAGCCGACCTCGCCGCTGCAATCAATACGCGGCTGCCGAGCTTGGCCAGCGACATTACCGGCATCAACTTCAAGCGCAAACATATCTTCATGGGCCGCTGGGTACGCCATGGCGGGCGTTACCCGTTGAAGATGCTACGCCTGTGGCGCACCGGGCTTGGGCGCATGGAGGACCGCTGGATGGATGAGCACATCTCGGTGGCCGAGGGCCTCACCATTACCCTGGAAGGTGGGTTTGCCGACCACAACCTGCATGACCTGACCTTCTTCACCCACAAGCACAACGGCTACGCGACCCGCGAAGCGATCGAGGTGCTCAACGCGCGGCTCGGACTGTTTGCGATCCGCGATGAACTGCACACGGGGCAGAGTTCGTTGCAGGCCAGGACCAAGCGGCTGGTCAAGAACCGCCTGTACAACCGCGTGCCGTTCACCCTGAGTTCCACCGCGTATTTCCTCTGGCGCTACATCGTCCAGTTGGGGTTTCTGGATGGCCGCAGTGGCCTGGTCTATCACCTGCTCCAGGGCTATTGGTATCGCTTTCTGGTGGGCGCCAAAGTGCTCGAACTGGAAACCGCGATTGCTCACTTAAACGATAAGGAAGCCATTGTCCGCGAACTTTCAAAGTTGACCGGCCATAACTTGAACCTGCCCACACCGAAGTAACTGAGCGTTTTCAACAAACACCCGAGTTTGGGTGTCGGCCTTCGCTCGCCTATCAATTGGGAGACAGACATGAATAAAGTTGCGCTTATTACCGGGATTACCGGTCAGGATGGCTCGTACCTGGCGGAGCTGCTGCTGGAAAAGGGCTATACCGTGCACGGCCTCAAGCGACGTTCTTCGTCGTTCAACACGCAGCGCATCGATCATATTTACCAGGACCCCCAAGCCCTGCATAAAAACCTGATCCTGCACTATGGCGACCTGGCCGATTCATCGAACCTGACACGCATCATCCAGCAGATCCAGCCCGACGAAATCTACAACCTCGGTGCTCAGTCCCACGTCGCGGTGAGTTTCGATTCGCCGGAATACACCGCCGATGTGGATGCGCTGGGCACCTTGCGCATCCTTGAAGCGATCCGCTTGCTGGGCCTGGAAAAGAAGACCCGTTTCTACCAGGCCTCGACCTCCGAGTTGTACGGGCTGGTGCAGGAAACCCCGCAAAAGGAAACCACGCCGTTCTACCCGCGCTCGCCGTATGCGGTGGCCAAGCTTTACGCCTACTGGATCACCGTGAACTTCCGTGAAGCCTACGGGCTGTACGCGTGCAACGGCATCCTGTTCAACCACGAATCGCCGCGCCGTGGTGAAACCTTCGTGACGCGCAAGATTACCCGCGCCCTGACCAATATCGCCCTGGGCCTGGAGCAGTGCCTGTATATGGGCAACATGGACGCGTTGCGCGACTGGGGCCATGCCAAGGACTACGTGCGTATGCAGTGGATGATGCTGCAACAGGACAACCCCGAGGACTTCGTGATCGCCACCGGTGTGCAGTATTCGGTGCGTGACTTCATTCGTTGGTCGGCGGCGGAACTGGGCCTGAGCCTGCGCTTTGTCGGCACGGGCGTGGAGGAGGTGGCGGTGGTCGAGCAAATCAACGGCGACCTGGCGCCGGGCATTCTGGTGGGCGATGTGATTGTGCGCGTGGACCCGCGCTACTTCCGCCCGGCGGAAGTCGAGACGCTGCTGGGCGACCCGTCCAAAGCCAAGCGCATTTTGGGTTGGGTGCCTGAGATCAGCGCGCAGGAGATGTGCGCGGAGATGGTCCGCGAAGACCTGAAAATCGCCCAGCGCCACGCGTTGTTGCGCCTGCACGGGCACGATGCACCGATTGCCGTGGAGAATTGAGCATGGCTCGTGATCTGGATGCGCGGGTCTTTGTCGCCGGCCATCGCGGCATGGTCGGTTCGGCCATCGCCCGCCGGCTGTGGGCCCTGGGGTATACCCAGGTGCTCACGGCCGGCCGCGATGAACTCGATCTGCTCGACGCGGCGGCAGTGCAAGCCTACTTCGCCGAACAACGGGTGGACCAGGTGTACCTGGCGGCCGCCAAGGTCGGCGGGATTCACGCGAATGCGACTTACCCGGCCGATTTTATCTACCAGAACCTGATGATCCAGGCCAACGTGATCCATGCCGCCCACAGCCATGGCGTGGAGAAGTTGCTGTTCCTTGGCTCATCCTGCATCTACCCGGTGCATGCGCCGCAACCGATGATCGAAGCGGTGTTGCTCGACGGTGCGCTGGAGCCCACCAACGAACCCTACGCGGTGGCCAAGATCGCCGGCATCAAGCTGTGCGAAAGCTATAACCGCCAGCATGGCCGCGACTACCGCAGCGTGATGCCGACCAACCTGTATGGGCCTGGCGACAATTACCACCCCGAGAACAGCCATGTCATCGCCGCACTGCTGCGGCGATTCCATGAAGCGACGCAGCGCGGCGACGAGGAAGTAGTGATCTGGGGCAGCGGCAAGCCTCGGCGTGAGTTCCTGCACGTGGACGATATGGCCGCGGCCAGCGTGCATGTGATGGAGCTGAGCCCCGAGCGATACCGCGAGCAAACCCAGCCGATGCGCTCGCACTTGAACGTGGGTACCGGAGTCGATTGCACCATCGCCGAGCTGGCGCAGGCGTTGGTGCGGGTTACCGGCTTTCGGGGCCGCTTGCGCTTCGATGCGGGCAAGCCCGACGGCGCGCCGCGCAAGCTGCTGGATGTGAGCCGGATCAACGCCTTGGGCTGGGAAGCCTACGTGCCGTTGGAGGAGGGCCTGCGCGATGCCTACAACGCCTATCTCGCGGCCCTCGAACAACCGCGGGGCCAGTGATGAAGATCCTCCTGTATGGCATCAATTACAGCCCGGAGCTTACCGGCATCGGCAAGTACAGCGGTGAACAGGCGCGCTGGCTGGCTGGCCAGGGGCATGAAGTGCGGGTGGTCACGGCGCCGCCGTATTACCCGCAGTGGCAGGTAGGCGAAGGCTATTGCGCGTGGCGCTATTGCACCGAACAGGACCATGGCGTGACGGTGATTCGCTGCCCGCTGTATGTGCCGCGCCAACCCGGCGCACTGGCACGGCTGCTGCACCTGATGAGCTTTTCCGTCAGCTCATCCCTGGCCGTGCTGGGGCAACTGCGCTGGAAACCGGACCTGGTGATGCTGGTGGTGCCCACGCTGTTTTGTGCACCCCAGACGCTGCTGCTGGCCAGGCTGAGTGGCGCGCGCTCGGTGCTGCATATCCAGGATTACGAAGTGGATGCGATGTTTGGGTTGGGCATCGGCGGCGGTTCGCTGTTGCGGCGCCTGGCGTTCGGGATTGAACGCTGGCTGCTGCGGCGCTTTGACCGGGTGTCGACGATTTCCAGCGGCATGCTCGACAAGGCGCGTGGCAAAGGTGTGCAAGGCAAACGGCTGCTGTTTTTTCCGAACTGGTCGGAGACCGCGCGGTTTCGCCAGGTGTCGCGCAGCTCCACGCTGCTTGAGCGCCTGGGTGTGCCGGCCGGTGCTCGGGTGTTGTTGTACTCGGGCAACATCGGCGAAAAGCAGGGCCTGGAATTGATCCTCGATGCCGCCCAGGCGCATGTCGGCCTCGAGGATCTGGTGTTCCTGATCGTCGGCCAGGGCACCGGCAAGGCGCGCCTGTTGGATCGCGTCCAGCGCGACGGCCTGCGCAATGTGCTGTTTGCGCCGTTGCAGCCGTATGAAGATTTACCGGCACTGTTGGCTTCGGCCGACGCGCATTTGGTGATCCAGAAGCGCGGGGTGGCGGACGCTGTGTTGCCCTCCAAATTGACCAACATTCTGGCGGTGGGCGGCAACGCGATCATCACCGCCGACCCCGACACCACCCTCGGCCGCCTGTGCGAGGAACACTCGGGTATTGCGCTGTTGATCGAACCTGAGTCGGTCACCGCGCTGAACGCAGGGATCGAGCGGGTGCTGGCAATGCCGGCGCGCAATCAGGTGGCGTTGAACTACGCCAAGGAGTTCCTCGACAAGGAACGCATTCTGCAACGTTTCCTGGCACAGGTTTGACGGGTATGTGGCTTGATTTACCAACCTTCCATACGGTCGTGGCATCGACGCCCCTGGTGGCGATTGACCTGGTGGTGAAAAACAGTCGTGGCGATGTGTTGCTGGGCCTGCGGGTCAACCGGCCGGCCTACGGTTTCTGGTTTGTGCCCGGCGGGCGCATCCAGAAGAACGAAAGCCTGGACGGCGCTTTCCGGCGTATCAGCCGTGATGAACTCGGGCGTCCTTTCGAGCGCGCCAACGCGCGCCTGCTGGGCGTGTTCGAGCACTTCTACGATGACAGCGTATTTGCCAACGTCGGGGGCGGGCCGGACACCCACTATGTGGTGCTCAGCTACTGCCTCGACCTTACCGACGATGAGCCCTTGCAGCCGCCCACGGCACAACACCAGCAATACCGCTGGTGGCCCCAGGATGAACTGCGTTTCAGCCCCCGGGTGCATGAAAACACCCGAGCCTATTTCTGACTCTCTCCCGAGGACGCTTGCATGTTATTACCAGTGATCATGGCGGGAGGGTCGGGGTCGCGCCTGTGGCCGCTCTCACGTCAGCTCAACCCCAAACAGTTCCTGCGCCTGACCGATGCGCAACTGTCGATGCTGCAGCAGACCATCACCCGGCTCACAGGCGCCAACGTCGCCCTGCCGCAGTTGATCTGCAACGAACAGCACCGCTTTCTGGTGGCGGAACAACTGCGTCAGCTGGGCATGGAGCAGGCGAGCATCCTGCTCGAACCGGTAGGGCGCAACACCGCGCCGGCGATTGCGTTGGCGGCGTGCAAAGCGCTGGCCGACGCCCAGGACCCGATCCTGCTGGTGCTGGCGGCAGACCATTTGATCGAGGACATCCCGGCGTTTCATGCCAGCCTTGAGGTGGCACTGCCGCTGGCACGCGACGGCAAGCTGGTGACCTTCGGCATCTGCCCCACCAGCGCGCACACCGGCTACGGTTATATCGAGCAAGGCGCGGCGGCGGGCGAGGGCGGTTATCGGGTCAAACGCTTTGTCGAAAAACCGGATGCGGCGACCGCTGCGGCCTATGTGGCCAGCGGCGCGTATTACTGGAACAGCGGCATGTTCATGTTCCGCGCCAGCCGTTACCTGGAAGAGCTGGAGCGTTTTCAACCGGCGATCCTTGAAGCCTGCCGAGTGGCGCTGGAAGGCGGCAGCCAGGATCAGCCGTTTACCCGCGTGCACGCCGCCACGTTTGCCGCCTGCCCGGACGATTCCATCGACTATGCCGTGATGGAAAAAACCAGTGACGCGGTGATGGTCCCGTTGCACGCCGGCTGGAGCGATATCGGCTCGTGGTCGGCCCTCTGGGAGGCCAGCGAAAAGGACGCCAGCGGCAACGTCATACGTGGCGATGGCCTGGCGCTGGACACGCGCAACACCTACCTGCACGCCGACAGCCGGCTGGTGGCCACGGTCGGCGTGCAAGACCTGATCATCGTCGAGACGAAGGACGCGGTGCTGGTGGCGCATAAGGACCAGGTCCAGCAGGTCAAGGCCATCGTCGATCAACTCAAGCAGGCCGGGCGTCATGAGCACCTCAACCACCGCGAGGTGTATCGGCCGTGGGGCATGTACGACTCGGTGGACAATGGCCTGCGTTACCAGGTCAAGCGCATCACGGTGAAGCCGGGGGCCAAGCTGTCGGTGCAGATGCACCACCATCGCGCCGAGCATTGGATTGTGGTCAGCGGTACGGCGCGAGTCACCAATGGCGAGCAGACGTACCTGGTCTCGGAAAACCAGTCGACCTATATCCCGATCGGCCAGGTGCACGCGCTGGAAAACCCCGGGGTGATCCCGTTGGAGTTGATCGAGGTGCAGTCAGGTTCTTATTTGGGCGAGGACGACATTGTGCGCTTCGAAGATAAGTACGGCAGGGCCTGACGTTTTCCGACAATTAATAACGTTTTAAATAACAGTGCGGCGCGCAATGTATTGAGGGCCGGGCGCTTTGTCGACAAAACGTTATATTCGGTTAGTTGGAGTCACTGGCAGGCGTCTGGTGCCGGGTTTAGTTGAATGGCACTATCGACCTGACTACTCAATGACGATAAGGAGTCTGTTATGAGAAAACCACTGGCTATTATTGTGCTCAGTATCTTGAGTACATCGGCCCTGGCCGCCGAGTTGCCGTTGGGGCTCGACACCGCCGTGGTGGGGTCTGTAACGGTTGGAGAAACCCTGCTGGTCGGCGCCGCTCTTGTCGCCGGTGTGGCGGCAGCGTCCAACAGCGGCGGTAGCTCCAGCGGCGGCACGACCACCGGCACCACCGGCACGACGGGTACTACAGGTACCGGTAACTAAGTTGTAAACCTTCCGCTTTTAAGGCCGCTTGGAATCCCCGCCCAAGTGGTCTTTTTTTCTTGTCGATTATCGCGAGTGGCCTAGCACTATGATGCGTATTTTTTCTGTGGCGGCCGTGGCCGCGGCATTGTTGCAAGGTTGCATGTTTGCCCCGGGCCAATATATGGATACTGCCGCACTGACCGAGGAGGGCGGGCCTGAAAGTAGTCGTGTGGATTTAATTCCGATTACCCCAAAGTTGTTGGCGATGGACGCAGCCACGCAAGTGCCTTATTCGATCCCCGCCGAACTTGTCAGTTATAAACCCGGCCCGTATTTGATCGGCGCCAATGATGCGTTGTATATCACCGTATGGGATCACCCTGAATTGACCGCACCGTCCGGCCCGCAACAGCAGATCGACGCCAACGGGCGACTGGTCAGCCCCGACGGCAATCTGTTTTACCCCTACGTGGGCGAAGTGGTCGCCAAGGGCCGTTCGATTGAAGCGTTGCGCACTGAAATCACCGACAAGCTGCGCCAGTACATCGACAGCCCCCAAGTGGATGTCAGCGTGCTGCGCTTTGCCAGCCAGAAAGTGGTGATTACCGGCGCGGTGATCAAGGCCGGGCCGGTACCGATCACCACCATCGCAATGAATGTGACGGAAGCCCTGGGTGTCGCCGGAATCGACCCCCTGAATGCCGACCTGTCGAACCTGACACTCACCCGTGGCGGCAAGCGCTACAGCCTCGACCTGGACACGCTCAACCTGGAGCCCTCGCGGCTGAATGAGATCTACCTCAAGGACGGCGACCAGCTGTACCTGGCCTACAACGACCGCAAGCGCATCTATGTGATGGGCGAGGTCATGCAGCCTCGCGCCCTGAGCTTCAAGACCCGCAGCATGAACCTCTCCGACGTGCTCGGTTCGGTGGGCGGGGTCAACCAGAACACCTCCAACGCCGACGCGATCTACGTGATTCGCGGTGCGCAGAACATCGACGTGGAACCGGCCAAGGTGTACCAGCTGGAAGCCGCGTCCCCCTCGGCGATGGCCCTGGCTACACGCTTTGATGTGCAACCCCAGGATGTGGTGTTTGTCGGTCCCGCGAACATTACGCGCTGGAACCGCTTTATCAGCCAACTGGTGCCGTCCGCTTCGATCATCGGCATCGGCGCATCGACCCAGAACAACCTGAGCGAAGCCAGCAGCCGATAAGGTGGGACCTGTGTGAACAGTCTGAAAATCGCAACTTACGCGGGGTTGGCGTGGCTGTTGAGTGGCTGCAATCCGCTGATGACGGCGTCACTCGATACTTTCAAGGCGGCGGTCTCCGGGCCTGCGCCACTGGCGTTGACCCAGGCCCAGGTGGATGCCGTGCCCTTTCCCCAGATCAAGGTCACTACGGTGTCCAGCGAGGGGGTGATGGCGTTGATTCGCCAGCGCGGCGACCTGCAGTTCTGGGTCGCCTCCGGCAAGCAAGTGCTGCTGGTGCGCGACGGCCTGGTGGTGCGCACGGTTGGCCTGGGTGCCGACCTGGATGGCACGCGCTGGCAAGGCCGGTCGCCGTTCCAGCTGGGCCTGCACCGGGTGCCGGATGGCTACCGCAGCACGCGTCAGGTTGATCTCGTCGGCGCTTATCGCCTGGGCGTTACGGTCACCAGCCGCATCACGCGCCAGAGCATCGAAACCCTCGAGATCCTTGGTAAGCCCTATGCCTTGTTGCGTGTCGACGAAGACGTCGAGGCCGCCGGTTTTCGCGCACGCAACCGTTACTGGGTCGACCCCGGCGACGGCTTTATCGTGCACAGCGAACAGCACCTTACGCCCAACCTGACCTTGACCATCACCCAACTGCAACCGACCCGCAAGGACGCGCCATGATCTTCAAAAAAATCGGTGCGCTGCTCCTGTCGTGGAGCTGCGCCCACGGGTGCCTGGCCGCGACCGCAACGGTCAGCGGCCAGGTGCAACAACCGGGCGCGGTCCCGCTGCACGCCGAAGCGCGCTTGCTGGATGTGATCAGCGCGTCGCAACCGGATGCGCAGGGCTACTGGCTCGCGGCGGCCTGGTTGCACCAACCCTTGCTGGAGCGCCAGGCACGGCTCAAGGCCGGTGTGCTGTTCGACTTGGACACCCTGCGTCGCGTGGCATTGGCCGCCGGAGAGCCGCGCCGCGCCCAGGTCGCGGCGCAGCTCTATCAACAGGTGCTGGCAATGCCCGTCACCGGCCGCCAGGTCGCCGTATTGGATCCGGTAGCAGTAGAGGTCGGCTTTGCGCCCAACCTGCCGGTCAGCGATGGCGACCGTCTGATCTACCCGTCACGCCCTGACAGCGTGCGCGTCCTGGGTGCCGTCACTGCGGCCTGCACCCTGGCATTTCAGCCCCTGAAACTGGCCCGAGACTACCTGCATGCCTGCCCGCCGCTGGCAGAGGCGGATGTCGATTACCTGTGGTTGATCCAGCCCGACGGGCACGTCGCGCGCTTGGGCATAGCCCCGTGGAACCGCGAGCCGGGCGCGCCTCCCGCGCCCGGCAGCACGCTGCTGGTACCGGTCCGCAGCGCTGACCTGGGTGCGCCCACCCCGGAGCTGGACCAGCAACTGGCCGAATTTATTGCCACCCAACCCCTGGCCGAGGTCACGCCTTGAAATTATGTATTGCGGCCGTGCTGTTGGTGCCCTGTGGCGTCGCGCATGGCGATCCTCGTTACACCCAGAGCGATTTTGGCGGCGTCGGGCTGCTGCAAACCCCCACCGCGCGCATGGCGCCTGCCGGCGAACTCAGTGTGAATGCCAACCGCACCGAACCTTACAGCCGCTACAGTTTCTCGGCTCAGCCGCTGGACTGGCTGGAGGGCACCTTTCGCTACACGGCGATCACCAACCGGCCGTATGGCCCCGAGTCTTTCAGCGGCGGTCAGAGCTACAAGGACAAAGCCGTCGATGCCAAGGTGCGCCTCTATCAGGAAAGCCACTGGCTGCCCGAAGTGGCTTTGGGCTTTATGGACCTGGGCGGTACCGGGCTGTTTTCCAGCGAATACCTGGTTGCCAACAAACGCTACGGTGACCTGGATTTCAGTGCCGGCATCGCCTGGGGCTACCTGGGCAGCCGCGGTGATTTCGACAACCCCCTCGGCGCGCTGGATGACCGCTTCAAGGACCGCCCCACCGCCGAAGGTTCGGGCAGTTTTTCCAATGGTTACTTTCGTGGGCGGCCCGCGCTGTTTGGTGGTGTCGCGTACCAGACGCCCTGGGCGCCGTTGAGCGTCAAGCTCGAAGTGGAAGGCAACGACTACAAGCACGAGCCCAGGGACAACAGCTTTCGCCAGGACTCGCCGATCAATCTGGGGCTGGTCTACAAGGTCACCGATTCCATTGACGTGAGCGCCGCCTGGGAGCGTGGCAATACCGCGATGTTCGGGGTCACCCTGCACACCAATTTCGTCAGCCGCAAGGCGCCGGTCAAAACCTACGACCCGCCGCCGTCCAAGTTGCCCGCTGTGGCGCCGACCACCCCGATGGACCAGGTGGATTGGGCCGCCGTCGCCCAGCGCCTGCACGACAATGCCGGCTACAACGTGCAGCGCATCGCCCGGCGCGGGCCGGAGCTGCTGGTGTATGGCGAACAGCAGCGTTACTTCTACAGCGCCAAGGCGGTCGGCCGCGCCAGTCGCATCCTGGACAATAGCGTCAATGACCAGATCGACTGGTTCACCCTGGTCAGCGAGCGCTATGCCATGGGCATCGAGGAAACCAGCGTGCCGCGCCAGACGTTCCGCGAGGTGGTCAACAACCGCGAGCCTCTGCAGAATCTGCACCGCCAGGCCGAGGTCAATCGCGCCAATACCAACACCCAGACCGTGCTCTATACCCAGCCGCCGAAACCTTTGAGCTACGGCGTGGGCCTGGGCTACAAGCAGAACGTCGGCGGGCCGGACGGCTTGCTCTACCAGATTACCGCCGACCTCGACGCCGAGTACCGCTTCACGCGCAATACCTGGGGCAGTGGCTTGCTCAGCGTCAACCTGCTGAACAACTACGATGGCTTCACCTACGATGCCCCGAGTGGCTTGCCCCGGGTACGCACCGATCTGCGCAAGTACATGACCAGTGCCGATGTGACCCTGCCGACGTTGCAGCTCAACCATGCGGCGCGGCTGGACCAGGACCTGTACGGCATGGTCTACGGTGGTTTGCTGGAGTCGATGTACGCCGGCGTCGGCAGTGAGCTGCTGTACCGCCCAATGGGCCAGCGCTGGGCGTTGGGCGCGGACCTCAACTATGTGCGCCAGCGCGGTTTCGAGCAGGATTTCAGCCTGCGTGATTACCGGACCGTCACCGGGCACGTCACCGGCTATACCGACCTGCCGTTCAATATCCAGGGCGCATTGAGTGTCGGCCGCTACCTGGCCAGGGACTGGGGCGCGACGCTGGACCTGTCACGGCAGTTCAACAACGGAGTGCGGATCGGCGCATGGGTCACCCGGACCAATGTGTCCAAGGAAGACTTCGGCGAAGGCAGCTTCGACAAGGGGCTTTACCTGTCCGTGCCCTTCGATGAGTTGATGAGTTTGTCGACCATGCGCCGCGCCAACCTGGTCTGGGCACCGCTGACGCGCGATGGCGGGGCGCGGTTGAACCGCGCGTATTCACTGCATTCGATGACGGATGGGCGTGACAGTGAACTGTTCTACAAGAACATCGACAAGATCACCGAGTGAGGCGGCAAGGGGGACGTGAAGTCCCCCTTTTTTTGTCAGTAGATATCCTTGGACAGCAGCGTGAAGGGCGTCTTGATCAGGATCTTGATGTCCAACCACAGCGACCAGGTATTGATATAGCGCAGGTCGATGTCCACGCGGCGTTGCATCTTCTCCAGGGTTTCGGTCTCGCCCCGGCAGCCGCTGACCTGTGCGAGCCCGGTGATACCGGGCTTGATTCGGTGGCGCGCCATGTACGCGTGGATTTTGCCCGAGTAGTAGTCGTTGTGTGCGATCGCGTGGGGCCGCGGCCCGACCAGGGCCATATTGCCTTGCAGCACGTTGAATAACTGCGGCAATTCATCGATGGAGGTACGGCGAATAAATCGCCCCACAGGGGTAATGCGCGAGTCGTTGCGACTGGCCTGGCGCACCTCGTGGTCGTCGTGCACGCGCATCGAGCGGAACTTCCAGACCTTTATCACCTGGCCATTCCAGCCGTGGCGGTCTTGCTTGAAGATCACCGGGCCGGGCGAGGTGAGCTTGATCAGCAGGGCGAACAGCAGCAATACCGGACTCAACACGATGATCGCCAGCAGAGCGATGCTCTTGTCCAGCAGGGACTTGCTCAGGGCGGCGGTCGGGCGGCTGGTCAGCGGACTTTCGTTGAGGAAGATCGCCGGCAGCCCGTCCACCTCGGCGACACAATGATTGAGCAGCAGCATGTTATTGAGGTCGGGTACCCAGATCACGTCCACGCTGATGTCCAGCAGGTTCAGGTACAAGGCCTCGATATGCGTGGCGTCCTGAAGTGAGTGGGTGATGTAGAGCCGGCGGATACCGTGCTGCCGGATCAGTTGCGGCAATTGCGGCAACTCGCCGAGGATTTGCGCGGGTGCATCCTGGGTGGCATCGGTCTGGCTGCCGACCAGGCCTACCAGCGGCGAGCGTTTTTGCCGCGAAAGGGCTTTGGCCAGGTCCACGGCAAGCCTGCCGGTGCCGACAATGAGTGACTTGTGGCGCTCGTGAAGTTGGCGATGATAGTACCGGGACAGGCTATGCAAGGGGATATAACAAAGGGCCAGCAGCGGGTAACTAACTGCGGCCCAGAGTAAAAGTATTTCCAACGGGAACACTGCACTCGCATTACAGGCCAGGCCAATAAGCAGCACAATGCCCACGGTGAGCAACCAGCCCATGAACAGCCGGCCCAAGCCCACGCCATAGTCATCTTTTTTGCTGTAGACATCACATAAACTATAGGCCGGTAGCGAGGCCAATATCGTGAACGCGGCCAGCACTCTGTAATTATATTCAAGTTGGCCCGTCTTCAGAAAAACCAACATAAATAACAGTGCAACCACCAGGCTTGATGCGAGCATCCACTGGCCCCAGAACGTTAAACCCTTGGGTGTCAGGTTGCGATGCATTCTAGTGTTGTTCAGCATAGTTCTGCTCCCGGTGGTGACCACGCACGTGGTGGCAGGGTTTAGTAAACAAACGGCATGGCCGAATTAAAACGACAGGCACGCGCGTGCGCGTACCGATAGATAGTAATCAACGGCAGGGGGCAGTGGCTGACGACTTATAACGGCAGGGGTGTCATTTTTATTAGAGGGGGGGTGTTATAAAAAGGCAGATAATAATGTAAGGAAATAGGCAGGGTGAGTGATAAGGTCTGAGTTATTTTGTTGTATTAACGTCGCGCTTGATTAAGCTCCAGCGGTTTCTTGATCTTTTGCGTCAGGCAATAACCGCGGTTTCTGACTGCACGAAACAGGCGCTCACCGTCATTGGCACGCTTGAACTTCTCCTGCAGCCGGCTCAGGCACATTTCCAGCCCGCGGTATAACTCGGGCTCGCGTCCTATATTGCGAATCAACTCCTCTTTGCTGACCACCCGCTCTTCATGGTGCAGCATCTTTTTAATCAACGCCGATTCAATGGTTGTCAATGATATACGCAAGCCGCCCTTGACCAGGGTGCGGTCATGTTGAGTCAGCAGCCAGAAATCCTGAGGATACAACTGCGTTCTCTCGGCGCTAATCTCCGGAGGGCGAGTATGGTTATTCAGCGTGCTGTCTTGATCCTTTGACGTTGGCATTCTTGATTCTTGCCGCGCAGCGTTAAACGCAATTGAGGGCAACCGCAGGCTATGGGTAATCACGTAGGTGTTCAAACGTGAGTGAGTCTGCTGTGGATTGGAAAGCAACGGCGCTGCATCCGCTGCCTTCAGCTCGTAATGGAATAACTCTGCATTGGGGGTGAAATCCTGCAGCGCTATGGCCGGGAGTGTCGTCGTAAAGGCGTGTTTTTTTAGGGAGCTCATAGTGTCCACCGATATCAGGAAAGTGCAGTTGTTATAGGCAGTCGGCAGGGGAGTAATAGCCGCCCTGAAAGTATTCGAACGGCAGATTTTTAGCCAGCATCGCACTGTCGGAAAACTCTACCGCGTCGGCGATAAAGCGTACGCCGGTGCTGCTGATCAGCTCTAGCATGCGGTCGTAAAGCCGATCGAACAGATCCGAGCGTGTTGTGTGGCTGAGCCGGAGTGCAGAATCCGGGAAGGGCATTTTTATGTAGTCGTAAAGCTTGAGGTCAATCAGCAAGTCCGCAGGCTTTGTATCGAGTCTGTAGTTGTTGTAGGCCAGCGTGATACCACTGTGGTCTTTCAGTGTATACAACTGACGCACCATTGCTCGGCGCTCGACCGGGCCGGGCAGGGCATCCAGCGGGTTGTCGATACTGAGGGTGAAGGTCTGCCGGTTTTTTTCCAGTGACTGGGCGGTCTGAATAATCCAGTTGAGGGTGTCATCGTTCATCAAGGCTGTTTGACCGATGCGCAGGAACGTGCGACTTACCCGTTTATCCACGGGCTGGCGTGTTTTGCACTTGGGACTGATACGTTGCAACGCCGCGTGGTAGGCGCTTTCAAGTTGCTCGCAAGTGTGTTCACCCACCAGCCTGATTTCATTACCCCACAACGCATGACCGCGATCGACGATAGCTTGCCTGACAATTTTCAAGTCCGCGTTATCGCGGGGGGAGTTCTTTTTGCTATTCACGGTTCGACGTCTCCTTGGCGCGCTGGAAATGGCTGGCGCAAATAAGGCTCCGGCTTAGTTTGTAGCCGTAGCCGCGGATATTCTGGATAATGTTTTCACCGTAGTGTGCCTTGATTTTACTGCGCAGCCGGCTGATGGACTTTTCCAGTGCGCGGGAATCATAGTGCCGAGTATTAAGTCCCATGGCGGAGGCGATCTCATTATGACTGAGCAGTCGGTTCTGAATCAGCGCCTCCAGTACTTTCATCTCGACAAAGGATATTTCCAGTTTTTTGCCATCGCCATAAATACACATGCGGTCCTGGTCCAATACCAGGCCGCAATGAAGTTGTGCGCTGTCGCTGAGGAAGGCATTAAACAGACTTAATTTTTTTTCGGTGGAAGTTTCTACCATCTTGACGCAGTAGTCCGCACCGGCCAGGTAGTATTTGGTTTTACTCAGGGTCGAGGCAAACGTGACAATCACAAATATCGTTGAGCCAGGATGCTCTTCTCGGGTTTTTTTATTATGTCCAGCGTTTGATTGCTGGCCGAGGGTGTGTCCACTTCTATAATGACGGCACGGTAAGGTGCGTGGTTTTCCTGGTGCTCTGCTAGTTGCCCGTAGCAACGTGTATCGACTTTTAAATTATCCGCTACAGTGCGAACTATAAGCGCTCGAAAGTCCTCTGATTTCGATGGGGTTCGTGCAATAGCGAGGACGTTGGAAAAATGCATTACCCTACTCCCTTTTCCGGCATGCAAGGCCGTCAGTTCGATCGCTGCTAGCGTTTAGATACTAATCGAATTGAATACGTTCAAACGTGACAAATTTTAACATTCGCCACTTTGTTTTTACGAGCAGGAAGGGGAGATACGCGAATATTGCGCGGGCACTTGTACGAACTTACACATAGCCTAGTGCAAATTTTTAGTCTCGGATAAGTATTTTAGCTCTAACGATTTTTTCCAAACCGGGTCGCGATACCTGTCCGTGATCACGGGTGAAACGGTGGGGCGGGAATGCCCCCGGGTTAATCGCAGACGAAAAAAAACCGGCTGATCAGGCCGGTTTGGGGTTCCCGCAAGCCGCGGGGTATCAAGCGTTGTTGCCCTGCAGACGATCAGCACCGCCTTCAGCCAGACCGCGTTCCTGCAGACGATCAGCACCGCCTTCAGCCAGACCGCGTTCCTGCAGACGATCCGCACCGCCTTCAGCCAGGCCACGTTCCTGCAGACGATCCGCACCACCTTCAGCCAGGCCGCGTTCCTGCAGACGATCAGCACCGCCTTCAGCCAGGCCACGTTCCTGCAAGCGATCAGCACCGCCTTCGGCGAAACGGTTGCCTTGCAGGCGGTCCGAACCACCTTCTGCAACACGGCTTTCGATCAGGCGGTCCGAACCGCCTTCAGCGACGACAGGAAGAGCAAATGCGTTTGCAGCGAGTACCGAGAAAGCGAGGCTAAGCAAGATTTGGCGTTTCATGAGTGTGTGCTCCAAGTGTTTTAGTTGGGTTGTTGCTGGTATGGGGTTGATGTTACGCGTTGCATTTTTTAAGAGAACTTCATTGCGCTGATGGTGACTATCGACGCCAGCGATGGCCCGTAAAGCGGGGCCATCGCCGTGCCGGTCAGGGCATCTGCGGCAGTTCCTGAGGGCGCAGGTCGAACACCAGCACCTCGGCATCCTCGCCCTGGCTCAGGCGGATCCGGCGCTCATCGCGCACCCGGGCGCCGTCGCCTTCCTGCAGGCGCTGGCCGTTGACTTCAACGCTGCCCCGAGCCACGTGGATGTACACATGGCGCTCCGGTGGCAGGTCCAGGCTGGCGGCTTCGTCACCGTTGAACAGCCCGGCGTACACCCGTGCATCCTGGCGTACGCTCAGGGAGCCGTCGGCGCCGTCCGGCGAGATGATCAACTGCAAGCGCCCACGTTTCTGCGCCTCGCTGAAGTGCTCCTGTTGATAGCGCGGTTCGGCACCGGCCACGGCGGGTACGATCCAGATTTGCAGGAAGTGCACGCCACGGGTCTGGCTGTGGTTGAACTCGCTGTGAGCCACGCCGCTGCCGGCGCTCATTAATTGCACGTCACCAGGGCGAATCACCGAGCCGGTGCCCAGGGTGTCCTTGTGTTCCAGGGCACCTTCGAGCACATAAGAGAAGATCTCCATGTCGCGGTGCGGGTGCTGGCCGAAGCCCTTACCGGCGGCAACGCGGTCATCGTTGATCACCAGCAGGTCGGAAAACCCCTGTTCCTGCGGGTTCCAGTAGTTGGCGAACGAGAAGGTGTGAAACGACTTCAACCAACCGTGATTGGCGGCGCCGCGTTCGGAAGCTTTGCGAAGGGTCAGCATGGTCTTGTCCTCAAGTGAGCGCAGGCTGCGAAGTGCAGGGCGCTTGCGTTGAGAAGAAGGTTACTGGTTACCGAAAAATTCATTAAGAAGATGAAATCTGAATAACTGTCCCATTCAGGTTGACAGTAAAGGACGTGCCATAATGCCTGCCGTCTTCCTTCTCCTGGATCTCTCGTTTTATGAAAACCGTGGCCATGGCGCTGTTTCCGGACTTCCTCCTGCTCGACATGGCCGGGCCGCTCGAAGTGTTTTCGATTGCCAACCGCTACCTGCCCGCAGCGGACCACTATCGGATACTCACCCTCGGCACCGAGCCCGGCCCGTTGCGCGCCTCCAACGGGGTGATGGTGCAGGCCGACCTGCTGCTGGGCCAGGCGCACGAGGCCTATGACCTGCTACTGGTGCCCGGCGGCCCCGGTGCCTACAACGAATGCCATCCCGCGCTGTTGCCCTGGTTGAAACAGGCCGCGCCCCGAGCCCGGCGTTTTGGCTCGATCTGCACCGGTGCCTTTGTGCTCGGGCATGCGGGCCTGCTCGACGACCACCGCGTGACCACCCACTGGCATTACACCGAACGCCTGATCAAGGCCTTCCCCAAGGCCATCGTCGAGACCGATCGCATTTACCTGCAGGATGGGCGTTTGATCACCTCGGGCGGGGTCACCGCGGGTATCGACCTGGCGCTGTCGGTCGTGGCCCAGGACCATGGCAAGCAGGTCGCGGTGGAAGTGGCCAAAGTGCTGCTGGTGGTGATGAAACGCCAGGGCGGCCAGGCCCAGTTCAGTCCGATGACCGCTGCCGTGGCGACCCAGGAAACGCCGATCACCCGTGTACAGAACCATGTGCTGGAGCATCTGGATCAGCCCTTCACCATCGAGTCCATGGCTGAGCTGGCCGGCATGAGCGCACGCCATTTTGCCCGGCTGTTTGCCAGGGAGGTGCAGATGACGCCGATGGCGTTCCTGCAGGGCGCGCGCATCGACCGTGCTCGCCAATTACTCGAAAGCACCGAGCTGCCGCTCAAGACCGTGGCCTTCCATGCAGGCTTCGGCAGCGTGCGGCATATGCGCTTTCTGTTCAGTGAAAAGCTCGGCCTCAACCCGACCCAATACCGACAGCAGTTCAGTTAACGACAGAATGTCCGTCTCGCGCACCCGAATGTCCGTATCGCTCCCTGTGCCAGCATTGTCCTGTCACCGCCAACTGGCAAGATAGCCACAAGCCCATGGAAAAGGATGCGCGAACGCCCAAGACCGGGCGTTTCAGCGTGATGACAGACATGCACAACCCTCAGGCGATGGACGCGGACAGCACGGTGCGCTTTGGTGCCTATGCCTTTCACCGGCAGCAGCGGCTGGTCAGCAAGGCCGGCTGGCCAGTGCCTTTGGGCGGTCGGGCGCTGGATATCCTCGCCGTGCTTCTCGAAACTCCAGGGCAATTCATCAACAAGGGCACGTTGATCGAGCGGGTATGGCCGTGCAGTGTGGTGGAGGAGAACAACCTGCGGGTGCACATCGCTGCCTTGCGCCGCGCGCTTGATGGGCAACGCTATATCCTTAATGATCCGCAGCGCGGTTACTGCTTTGCCGCGCCGGTGCAGGCGCCGACGCTCGCGCAGCCGCCACGGCATAACCTGGACGTGCGGCTCAGCCCGGTGATGGGGCGCGATGAACTGCTGAGCATGCTGGTGCGACGCCTGTCGGGGCACCGCCTGATCAGCCTCACCGGTTGCGCCGGCGTGGGCAAAAGCACGCTGGCCCTGGCGTTGGCCGAGCGTGTACTGCCGCGTTACCGCGAGGGTGTGTGGTGGGTGGACCTGGCCACGGTGCAGGCGCCGCTATTGATGCTGCGCCACGTGGCCGCGGCGCTGCAGCTGGAGCCCAGCGCCAGCGCCTCTGAACTGTGCCGCCAATTGGCCGGTCGCCAGTT
Organism: Pseudomonas viridiflava; assembly: GCF_900580675.1. Lineage (GTDB taxonomy): Bacteria > Pseudomonadota > Gammaproteobacteria > Pseudomonadales > Pseudomonadaceae > Aquipseudomonas. The sequence continues at coordinate 5,181 of NZ_UTBG01000196.1, read as the reverse complement.
GTTGCTGGTACTCGACGGCGCCGACCTGCTGCTGGGCGCCTGCCGCCATCTGCTGCGCGTGCTGCGTGAACAGGCGCCCGAGGTCAGCGTGCTGGTCAGCAGCCGTGAGGCGCTGCAAGTGCCGGGTGAATGGGTGCTGCGCGTGCCCCGCCTGGCGGTGCCTGCACCGTCGACGCTGGGCAGTGTAGAGCAGGCGATGGCCTATCCGGCGGTGCAGCTGTTCGTTGCCCGTGCGCGCGCCAGCCAACAGGGCTTTGCATTGCGCCTCCAGGATTTGGCGCCGCTGCGCGATATCTGCCGGCGCCTCGACGGTATTCCGCTGGCGCTCGAACTGGCGGCGGCCCAGGTCGACGCGCTGGGGGTGTGCGGTGTGCAGGCGCAATTGCGCAGTGGCATACAGCTGCTGATCCGTGGCCGACGCACCGCGGTTGAGCGCCATCGATCGCTGACGGCTGCCCTGGATTGGAGCTACGAGCGCTTGAGCCTGCCGGAGCGCTGGCTGTTCTTGCAATTGGGCCTGTTCAGGATGGCGGTGACCTTGCCGACCCTCAGCCAGTTGGTGGCCGGCACTGAGCTGGAGCACGCCGACCTGTCCTACCTGCTGGCGCGGCTGGTCAACACTTCACTGTTGAGCGTCGAGCCGGGCCTGGGGCCCGAGCGCTTTCGTTTGCTCAACAGCACGCGCAGCTACGCGCTCGCGCAACTGCGCAACCCCGCGCAGGTCGCGCGGTTGCAGCAGGGCTATGGGCATTACCTAGGGCCGTTCTCGGGCCGGCCGTTTGTCCTGCAGCTCGTCGAGCAGGCCGCGCACGCGGATCAGGTCCTGGGTGCCAAAGCCCTCGGTAAAGCGCGCGTAGACTGAACCCAACAGCTCGCGCGCGGCCTGCACGCGGCCTTGGGCCTGCCACAGCTGCGCCAGTGAGGCTGCGCAACGCAGTTCCCAGGTGAGGGCGCCTTGCTGGTGCGCCAGGTCCAGGGCCTCAAGCAGCAAGGCTTCGGCGGCGCGGGCATCGGCCAGGCTCTCGGCGTGCACCCGCAGAATCTCCGGGCTGCACCAACCGGCCGCACCGCTGCGGGCTCGCTCCAAGGCGCGCGGGTCAACCGGGTTGGCGCCCAGCGTGATCAGCGTGTCCTCGACCAGCCCCAGGCCCTGCAAATCGTTGCGCTCCAGGATGCCGGCGTAGTGGCCGGCCCAGGTCTGGAACAGTTGCACCGAATGCTTGTGCGCCTGTTCCAGCAGCAGCGCCTGCAACGACCGCGCCGCCTCGTCATCACCGTTGTAGCGGGCGATCACTACGCCGGCCAGCGCCAGGGTATAGCAGATCGAGGTGCCGTGATTGATTTGCAGCGCCAGTTCCAGCGCCTGGTTGGCGACACTCCACGCGCGGTCGGGGAAGCCTTGTAACCACAGGATCCGCGCCAGCACCGTCAGCGAGGCTACGCTCTGGTCGTATTGCACGCCGATACGGTGCGCGAATCGGTTCAACGAGCCGCTGTGGGCCATGCGCTGGATCATCTGCTCGGCATTGTGCCGCGCGATTGTCTGGTTGCCGGTGTAATGCTGCGCCAGCACGCGCAGGCGCTGGGCACTCAGGTCCAGCAGTGGATTGTTGCGCGGGTCGAGGTGATCGAACTGCACGCTCAGCTCGAGCGCCTGATGATAGAGGCCCGCACACAGATTCACCGCCATGTGGCCGGAGACCGCGCGCAATTGGCCGTCGAGGTCCTGGCGTTCCTCGGCAAGGCGCCGAGCGCTGACAAACGCTGCGATAGTGCGCGGTGCAGCGCCCAGGCTGTGATAGGACAGGCTGCCCAGCGCGAGCTGCAACTGCAGGGTCAATTGCGAGCAGGGTGTGCTGGCCTTGGCCATCAGGGCCAGGGCCTTGTCCACATACAGGGCGTGTTCCCTGAGCAGCGACAATTCCTGCCAAAGCGGCATAGCGCTGACCGTCAGGCGGATCGCCAGCAACTGTTCACCGCCGTCGGCAAGCCCCCAGTCAAGCGCGGCGCGCACGTCTTCACGCAGCGGCGCATAACGGTCGATCCATGGCTGGGTGGCGGTCAGTTCCCAATCGTCCTGCGCCTGCTCCATCAGGGCCAGGCAGCGTGCCGCGTGGCGTTCGCGGGTGGCGTCGAGCTCCTCGGCAAGGCTGAGTTTTTCCAGGGCGTAGGTGCGGGTGATGTCCAGCAGGCGATAGACCATCTCGTCGTCGCCGGGCTCCACATTGAGCAGGGATTTGGCCACCAGTTGAGTGATCGAGCCCAGCACTTCGATCGGCTCGATCTGCTCGCCGGCAATCACTGCCGCCGCGCTGGCCAGGCTGAAGCCGCCGCGGAACACGGCCAGGCGACGCAGGCAGATTTGCTCGCACCCCGTCAGCAGGTCGAAGCTCCAGTCCAGCGTGGCGCGCAGGGTTTGATGGCGGGGCAGGGCGCTGCGCCGGCCACGGGTCAGCAGGCGAAAGTTATCTTCCATTTGCACCAGCAGGCCGGGCAGGCCGAAGCGTTCGATCTGCGCTGCGACCAGCTCGATTGCCAGCGGGATGCCGTCCAGGCGCTGGCAGATATCGATCGCCAGCGGCAGCTCGGCTTGGCTCAATTCAAAGCTGTCCTGATGCGACATCGCGCGTTCGATCAACAATTGCAGGGCCGGGTAGCCCATGGCCTGGGCGCGATTGCCGGTGGCGGGCGGGCAGGCCAGGGGCGCGAGGCGTTGCACGGCTTCGCCCTCGGCGCGCAAGGCCTCGCGGCTGGTGGCCAGGATGTGCAGTCGGGGGGCATGGCGCAGCAGGGTTTCGCTGATCAGGGCGATGTCGTCCAGCAGGTGTTCGCAGTTGTCGATCACCAGCAGCACCTGGCGCTCCTGCAAGCGCCGCGCAAAGGTCGCCAGCGGTTCGTGCTCGGCATACGTGAGGCCAAGCAGGGCGGCCAGATTGGGCAGGATCATCGACGGCGCGCTGAGGGGCGCCAGGTCCAGCAGATGAATCCCGTCGCGGTAGTGCCCGATCAGCAATTCCGCCACGCGCAGCGCCACGGTGGTCTTGCCGATGCCGCCCGCGCCGGTCAGCGTGATAAAGCGCTGTTCGGGCAGTTGCTGCACCAGGCTGTCGATCAGCGCCTGGCGCCCGATCATCCGCGTGCGCCGCAGCGGCAGGTTATGGCTTGGCCGTTGGGGCGCGCCTTCGTCGGGTGGCGTCATCGGTTCGATGCTCAGTGGCGCAACAAAACTGTAGCCGCGCTGGGCGACCGTCACGATATAGCGCTGCCCGGCCTGGCCATCGCCCAGGGCCTTGCGCAGCGCCGCCATATGCACGCGTAGGTTGCCGTCTTCGACCACACTTTTGGGCCAGACCCGGGCGATCAGTTCCTGCTTGCTCACCACATTGCCGGCCTGCTCCAGCAGGATCAGCAGGATGTCCACCGCGCGCCGTCCCAGGCGCAACGGGCGACCGGCTTCCAGCACCACGCGTTGGCGCGGATGGATGCGGTAGGGGCCGAAATGCACGGCCTGGTCGCTGAGGTCACTCATGGGGGGCCATGCTCGGCTTGAAGGGAACGGCCAGCATAGGCCAGGCGCGCAGCTACCACTAGGCCGCGATCACGTGGGGCTTGTGACGCAGTTGGTGGTTTCGCCAGGTCATCGGGTTGACGCCTTCACTGCGGGTGAACATATGGCAGAAATGCGCCTGGTCGCAGAAGCCGCACTCCAGGCTGATTTGCGTCAGGCTCAGGGCCGAACCGGTGATCAGTTCCTTGGCCCGCTGGATGCGCTGTTGGCGAATCCATTCCTGCGGCGACAGCCCGGTGGTGCATTTGAACGCGCGGGAAAAATGGCTGCGCGACAGCGCGCAGGCCTGGGCCAGGTCGGCAATCGCCAGGCTTTCGCCGAGGTTGGCGAGGATCAATTGCTTGGCGATACGCTCGCGCCGGGGGCAGAGGCCGCCGGTAGCGGATACACGAGGGGTACAGTACTCAAGTCGGGCCATGACAGATATCCGCAGTCGATGGGAGCGTTCCCGGTGAATGGATGCAGTGTAGACCGCTCTATTCTTGGCGCCGGACCGTCTGGCTGACGAGTTAATCGTTGTTAATTTTGTCAGGTAAAGCGGGTTTTGATCGTCGAAAAAGACAGCACAGGTGTGCAATCAAAATATCCGATTGCGTGTTTATCTATGATTTAGCTAACCGTTTGGATATCACCATGAACCGTAACGACCTGCGCCGCGTCGACATGAACCTGCTGGTGATTTTCGAGGCGCTGATGTTCGAGAAGAACCTGACCCGCGTCGCTGAAAAGCTCTTTATGGGCCAGCCGGCAGTGAGTGCGGCACTCGGTCGTCTGCGGGACCTGTTCGACGACCCGTTGCTGCTGCGCAACGGGCGGGGCATGGAGCCTACGCCACGCGCCCTGGCGATCCTCAAGGAGCTGCAACCGGCCATGGACACCATTTCCGGCGCGGTCAGCCGCGCCAAGGATTTCGACCCTTCCACCAGCTGCGCGGTGTTCCGCATCGGGCTGTCGGACGACGCCGAGTTCGGGCTGTTCCCGCCATTGCTGAGCCGATTGCGCGAAGAGGCACCGGGGATCATCGTGGTGGTGCGCCGGGCCAATTACCTGTTGATGTCGTCGTTATTGGCCAGTGGCGAGATTACCGTGGGGGTGAGTTACACCACTGAATTGCCGGCGAATGCCAAGCGCAAGAAACTGCGGGATATTCCGTGCAAGGTGCTGCGGGGGGATGACGGTGGGGCGCCGTTGACCCTGGATGACTATTGCGAGCGGCCCCATGCGATGGTGTCGTTTTCCGGGGATTTGAGCGGCAATATCGACCTTGACCTGGCGCGGATCGGCCGGGCACGGCGGGTGGTGTTGGCGGTGCCGCAGTTCAGTGGGTTGCGGGCGTTGCTCGCGGGGACGCAGATTATTGCGACAGTGCCGGATTATGCGGCGTGTGCGTTGACCGAGGGGACGGCGTTACGTGCGGAGGACCCGCCGTTTGCGATTGATGCGGCGGAGTTGTCGATGGTGTGGAGTGGGGTGCATGACAATGATCCGGCGGAGCGGTGGTTGCGGGCCAGGATTTCGGAGCATATGGCGGGGGGTGGGTAGTTGTTTGATGGGGGGGGTACATATCCGTTGCTGCGGTCACGGCTGATATTGGTTCCGCTCTTACAGCGGGT
>NZ_UTBG01000192.1 GCF_900580675.1 Pseudomonas viridiflava | reverse complement strand
GCTACCAGGCGAGCGTGCTGCTCGGCTTCGATGCGCTCGATCGTCTCGACCGGCACCATGTAGCCTTGATCATCACGCGCAGCGTGAACGATGAAGTAACCGATGGTGCCTACCAGGCCCACGATTGCCAGCCACCAGATGTGCCAGATCATCGCGAAACCGAACACGGTCAACAGCGCGCCCATCACCACGCCGGTGGCGGTGTTGTTCGGCATGTGGATCGGCTCGTAATGCTTTGGTCGCTGGTACGCAGTACCGTCTTCCTTGGCTTCGGTGAACGCATCGATCGTGTTCGCAGTAGGGATCACGGCGAAGTTGTAGAACGGCGGTGGCGACGAAGTCGACCATTCCAGGGTGTGGCC
>NZ_UTBG01000229.1 GCF_900580675.1 Pseudomonas viridiflava | reverse complement strand
GACCACCGTCGTTACTTACAGCCTGAACGAGAAAAACGAGCTGAAGATCGACTACCGCGCGACCACCGACAAGCCCACAGTGTTGAACCTGACCAACCACAGTTACTTCAACCTGGCGGGTGCAGGCAGCGGCGATATTCTCAAGCAGGTCGCCACCCTGCACGCTTCGCACTACACCCCGGTCAACGACAAACTGATCCCGACCGGCGAATTGCCTGCCGTGAAAGGCACCCCGATGGACTTTCTCAAACCCACCGCCTTTGGTCAGCACATCAAGGACGATCATCAGCAGTTGAAATACGCCCAACCCAAGCAGGGTGGCTTCGACTTCAACTGGGTGCTCGACACCAAGGGTGACGTGAAGAAACTGGCGGCTGAAGTCAGCGATCCGCAGTCGGGCCGCACACTTCAAC
>NZ_UTBG01000185.1 GCF_900580675.1 Pseudomonas viridiflava | reverse complement strand
GCTTGAGCACCCAGAAGTCGAAATCGTGGGCTCTGTGGTAGTTGGCCGAGTCGGGGAAGTAGCGGTAATAACGCTCGGCGGCGGCCTCGATGGCTGCGTCGTCCTCAAGCTTTTCGGCTTCGGCCAGGTAGGTCAGGCGCCCTACCGACTGCACATCGTCGGCTTCGCGCTCCCCCACCAGCAACGAGCATTTCGGGTCTTTTTGCAGGTTATGGGTGTGCTGGGCGATGCGGCTGATCAGGATCAGCGGGCGGCCATGCTCGTCCAGGCAGTAAGGCACGACCGAACCGAAAGGAAACCCGGGCATGGCTTTGGACAATGTGGAGAGAGCCCCACGGTATTCCTTGAGCAACAGCTCTCGGGCGTTCTTGGCAACGTGCGCGCTCAACGTATGACTCCTTGGTATTCCGCCGCCCATGGCATATGGGAATGGATCTCAACACAAGGTAATCACTATACGCGCAGGTTGCCAAGCGGGTTTTGTGAGCCTGGGTTACCAGGCCACGCCGAAGCCGGCGGTGTAGCGGGTTTTGCTCAGGCTGCCTTCGGATTCGCCACTGATGTCATCGCGTTCGGCCTTGAGGTTGAGCGATGCCCACTCGGTCACTTTGTAGCGCAGGCCCACTTCCGCATCCAGGGTGTAATCGACGGGCACGTCGATCGGCTTGCCCAATTCACCCGTGGTGAAGAACTCGACCGTCTTGCCCACCAGGTAGCGGTTGTAATTCCACTTCATGGCCACGGAATAGAAGTTTTCTTTGCCTCCGTCGGCGTATTCATAGTCGGTGCGGTTAAGCAGCGAGCCGAGGGAGAAGGCGCCCAGCTCATCATCCCAGAACTGGTAGCCCGGGCCGGTACCGACGGTGCGCTGGCGGGACAGGTCTTCAACTTTATCGCGCTTGTAGGTCAAACGACCTTGCCAGAACCAATGCTCGGTGATGAAACGGTCGAGGTCGTATTCCAGGGACCAGTTGTCGGTGGTGGTGACATCATCCTGGAACTCGCGGTTGTACTCGCCCTTCCCGGTATGGCGCCATTGGCCATGACGCGCGGTGGTCTTGAAGTCGATGTCGTAGTCGTTGGTGTCGTTTTCGGCGCGCTTGTAGTCCAGCGCCATGTCGACGTTACCCTTCCAGACCAGGTCTTCGATAATCGGCTTGGGCTTGAGGATCTGCTGAATGCTCGCCAGCTCCACGGTCTTCGGCGCCTCGCCATTGGCCAGGACCACTTTGCCATCGTCCGCCGCCTTGAGGGACTTGGCCTTCTCACCGGTGTAGGCGTCCTGCTTGACCAGCAGCTCCTGGTCACTTTCCAGGGTTTTCACCTGCTTCCAGTCCACAGGGATGGCGCCTGCGTAATCGGTCTGGATCAGCAACTTGCCACCGTCGAAGACCTTGATCTTGCCGGTCAGGCGGTCACCGTTTTTCAACCAGACGGTATCGGCCAGCAAGGGCGTGGAGGCGCTGAAAACAGCGAGGCACAGCAGGGTTCTGGACAACATAAGCGGATAGTGGGCTCAAGGTTGGCGAAAAAGGGCGATTATCGTGTTAGATAGCTAGGACTGACTCAAGTATTAATAGTGAGTTCAATTCTCAACGCCATACTTACAGACTTTTCCTACAAAACAATGCCAATTGCGAATCCACCAGCCGAAACACCACAAAGTCCCGCCGAGATGCGCCGCACCGCGCTGTACCTGACCCTGGCGCAAGTGCCCGAAGGTTGCGTGGTGAGTTACGGCGAACTGGCCCATCTGGCAGGCTTGGGGCGCGCTGCACGCTTTGTCGGGCGTACCCTGAGCCAGCTTCCCAAGGACACCAAATTGCCTTGGCATCGTGTGCTGGGTGCCGGTGGTCGGATAAGTCTGCCGGAGGGCACTGCCTCGGGCGACGAGCAGCGGGCGCGTTTGCGCGATGAGGGCATCACGGTGCGCAACAATCGCGTGGATATTCAGCGCCATGGCTGGCGCCCGGTAGAGCACAGCGGTTAGAGTGCGCGCTTTGTTTCCGTGAATCTGAGGCAGACTCCAGCCCATGCCCCGTAAAACCTGGCGCGCCGCGCTCGCTGCCTATGCCAGCCCCTCGACGTTAGTATTGTTGTTGCTCGGTTTTGCCGCCGGCTTGCCTTACATGTTGGTGTTCTCGACGCTTTCGGTGTGGTTGCGTGAGGCCGGTGTGGCCCGCGAGACCATCGGCTATGCGAGCCTGATCGGCCTGGCATACGCCTTCAAGTGGGTCTGGTCGCCGCTGCTCGACCAATGGCGCCTGCCGCTGCTCGGCAAACTCGGACGTCGTCGTTCCTGGCTGGTGCTTGCCCAGTCGCTGGTGATCCTCGGATTGATCGGCATGGGGTTCTGCGACCCTCAGAAACACCTGTCCTGGCTGATCGCGATTGCGGTAGTCGTCGCGTTTGCCTCCGCCACTCAGGACATTGCAGTCGACGCCTATCGCCTCGAAATCGCCGACGACAGCCGCCAGGCCGCCCTCGCCGCCAGCTATATGTCGGGCTATCGCATCGCCGCCCTGCTGGCCACGGCAGGCGCACTGTTTTTTGCCGAAGGCTTCGGCTCCACCGGTTTCAACTATAAACACTCGGCCTGGACCGGCACCTACGTGCTGTTCGGCGTGTTGATGATCCCGGCGCTGCTCACCACCTTTTTCATGCGCGAACCGAATGTGCCGCTGCGCACCCAGCTGCAAGCCGGGCGCTACAGTTTTGTGCATCAGCTGGCCTCTGTGTTTGTGCTGATCGTGCTGCTGGTCTCCGTGCCCGCGATGTTTACCCAGCTGTACAACACCGACTTTGCCAGCGTGCTGTTTCACGGCGTCAGCCTGTGGGATTTGCTGATGGAAGACCGCGCGTTCCTGCGCGCTATCCTCTACGTGACCCTTACCGCGCTGTGCCTCTCGGCGATGGGCCGCCGCGGCCTGGCGCCGGTGCTCACGCCGGTCAACGACTTTATCCTGCGCTACCGCTGGCAGGCCCTCCTGCTGCTGGGGCTGATCGCGACGTATCGCATGTCCGACACGGTAATGGGCGTGATGGCCAACGTGTTCTACATCGACCAGGGCTTCACCAAGGACCAGATCGCCGGGGTCAGCAAGATCTTCGGCCTGATCATGACCCTGCTCGGCGCAGGCATGGGCGGCCTGCTGATCGTGCGCTTCGGCATCCTGTCGATCCTGTTTATCGGCGGTATCGCGTCGGCCGGCACCAACCTGCTGTTCGTGATGCTCGCCGACATGGGCCCGGACCTGCAGATGCTGATCTTCACCATCTCGCTGGATAACTTCAGCTCGGGCCTGGCCACATCCGCGTTCGTGGCGTACCTGTCGAGCCTGACCAATCTCAAGTTTTCCGCCACCCAATATGCGCTGCTCAGCTCGATCATGCTGTTGCTGCCACGCCTGATCGGCGGGTATTCCGGGGTGATCGTCGAGAAGTTCGGGTATCACAACTTCTTCCTGATCACTTGCATGCTGGGCGTGCCAACGCTGCTGCTGATTGCGTTGCATTGGTATCAGGAGAATCGGCGGATTCGGTTGAATCCTCCCGAACAGGACTGACACACCTCAGTCAATGTGGGAGCGGGCTTGCTCGCGAATGCGGAGTATCAGTGATGCCTGTATCAACTGACACTCCGCATTCGCGAGCAAGCCCGCTCCCACAGACCCCTCTGCATTCTGATGCCTGTACTCCAGCAGTTTGCGCCCGTACAATCCCAAGTCATTTCAAGTCCAAGCAACCGACAACGGCCTACCATGCGTACCAGTCAATATTTGCTCGCCACACAGAAAGAAACGCCTTCCGACGCGGTCGTGATCAGCCATCAGTTGATGCTGCGCGCCGGCATGATCCGCAAACTGGCCTCGGGCCTGTACACCTGGCTGCCCATGGGCTTGAAGGTGATGCGCAAGGTCGAAGCCATCGTTCGTGAAGAAATGAACGCCGCCGGCTCTCTGGAAGTGTTGATGCCGAGCACGCAACCGGCTGAGTTGTGGCAGGAATCCGGGCGTTGGGAAGAGTACGGCCCTGAGTTGCTGCGCTTCAAGGACCGTCATGGCCGCGATTTCTGCGCCGGCCCGACCCATGAAGAAGTGATCACCGACCTGATGCGCAACGAGCTGAGCAGCTACAAGCAGCTGCCGCTGAACCTGTATCAGATCCAGACCAAATTCCGTGATGAAATTCGCCCACGCTTCGGCTTGATGCGCGGCCGTGAATTCATCATGAAGGACGCGTATTCGTTCCACGCTGACCAGGCGTCCTTGCAGACCACCTACGACCGCATGCACCAGGCCTACTGCAACGTGTTCACGCGCCTGGGCCTGAAATTCCGCCCTGTTGAAGCAGACAACGGCTCCATCGGCGGCGCCGGCTCCCACGAGTTCCACGTGCTGGCCGAATCCGGCGAAGACGATATCGTCTTCAGCAACGGTTCCGACTACGCGGCGAACATCGAGAAAGCCGAAGCCGTGCCACGCGAAACCTCGCGCCCAGCCCCAGCTGAAGAGCTGCGCCTGGTGGACACGCCAGAGACCAAGACCATCGCGGCCCTGGTGGAAAAATTCAATCTGCCGATTGAAAAGACCATCAAGACCCTGATCGTGCGTGCCGAGGAAGAAGGCAAGCTGATCGCCCTGGTCATCCGTGGCGACCACGAACTCAACGAAATCAAGGCTGCCCAGCAACCTGGCGTGGCCAGCCCGCTGGTCATGGCCACCGATGCCGAACTGCGCGACGCGATTGGCGCCGGCGCCGGCTCGCTGGGCCCGCTGAACCTGCCGCTGCCGATCATCATCGACCGCTCGGTCGAGCTGATGAGCGACTTCGGTATCGGCGCGAACATCGACGACAAGCACTACTTCGGCGTGAACTGGGAGCGTGACTTGCCGGTGCCGACCGTGGCCGACCTGCGTAACGTGGTGGCCGGCGACCCAAGCCCGGATGGCAAGGGCACCCTGGAAATCAAGCGCGGCATTGAAGTCGGGCACATCTTCCAGCTGGGTAACAAGTACAGCAAGGCGATGAAGTGCGAAGTGCTGGGCGAGAACGGCAAGCCGATCACCCTGGACATGGGTTGCTACGGCATTGGCGTATCGCGCGTGGTTGCAGCTGCCATCGAGCAGAACAACGACGAGAAAGGCATCATCTGGAGTGACGCCCTGGCGCCGTTCCAGGTGGCCCTGGTGCCGCTGCGTTACGAAACCGAGCAAGTACGCGAAGCCACTGACAAGCTGTATGCCGAACTCACGGCCGCCGGTTTTGAAGTGCTGCTGGATGACCGGGACAAGAAAACCAGCCCGGGCATCAAGTTCGCCGACATGGAACTGATTGGCATCCCGCACCGGATCGTGGTCAGTGACCGCGGCCTGGCCGATGGCAATCTGGAATACAAGAGCCGGACCGAAGCCGAAGCCCAACCGTTGCCGGTGGCTGACGTGCTGTCTTTCCTTCAGGCGCGTATTCGTCGCTGAAAACCAGATCAAGAGAAGTCATGTTCAAGCGAAACACCAGAGCCCTGGGGGGCGCCGCCTTGTGCGGCGCCCTGCTGGTCAGCGGCTGCGCCAACCAGATGTCGCAACGCAGTGAGCACGAGGAGCGGGTCGAGCGTAAGTTGCTCGACCACAGCCTGCAGATCGATGTAGGCGAACCCAAAGTGCTGGAGCTGCCGCAGCGTCGGGTTCGGATTCACGAGCAGAAGACCTTTGAGGTCACCGAATTCGAAGTCACCCGCCGTTACGATCGCTACACCCCCTACCAGCCCTGGCGCAAACTCTATGAGATGCCCTTGGGCGCTGTTGCCCTGGTGGCCGGCGCGGGTGCCAACGTGGCGAATATCTTCGCCCTCGGCAATCTTCCGACCAGCATGACCCACGATTGGTTGAGCTACGGCGTGGACGGCATCAACCCGTTCATGAACGTGCAATCCCACGGCCGCGCGCAACAGAACCTGGCGGGTATCGATGAAGTCCAGCGCGACAAGCGCACGGAGTATTCGAGCCTGCCGTGGAGCGAGCGCCCGGTGCAGGTCACTGCCGGCAAGCAGATCCATGAGCTGACCACCGACCGTAACGGCGTGTTGCGCCTGAACCTGTTGGACAGCCCATTTGCCGAGCAGGACCTGAACCGCGTCACCACCCTGAAGATCAGCGTGGAAGATGGCCAGGACGACGTGCACTCGGATTCGACCCTGGCGATCAGCAACACCCTGCGTGGCAAGTTGCTGGAGGCTCACGGCCTGATCTATGACGACCTGGAAGACGATGAGGTCAACCAGTGGGTGCACCGGGTCAAGCGTCTGTCAGAGCTGGGTTTGGAAGAAGAAGCCAGCGAACTGGAACAAAGCCTGATCGAACTGACGCGCAATGATCCCGAGTTGCAGCAGGAGTTTCTGCAGGCGCTGACCAAGGATGCGGGACGGTTGGTGGCGGATCCTGGCGCGCACTAAAACCTCGGAAAGGCTGCAGGTCAAATGTGGGAGCTGGCTTGCCTGCGATAGCGGTGTATCAGTCACTGATGCTCTAACTGATAAATAGCTATCGCAGGCAAGCCGGCTCCCACAGTTTTGATCCGGTTTCTACCAGGAAAACTCAAGTTGTTCATTGCCGGTACTGAGATCCAGCAACCGCACCCCGATCCCCAGCAACCGAACCGGCTTCCCACCGCGGTTGAACGCCTGCGTCATCAGCTGTTGATAACTCTCCAGATCCCGCCCTGCCCCGGCCTGCTCCAGTGTAGTCTGGGTAAAGTCATGAAACTTGACCTTAACGAACGGCTTGCCCGCACGGTAGCTGCTGTCGATGCGCGCCATGCGCCCTGCCAGGGTTTCCATCAGTTCTGGAAGTTTCGCCAGGCAACTTGAGAGATCCGGCAGGTCTACATCGTAGGTATTTTCCACACTGATCGATTGCCGCCGGCTGTCGTTCTGCACCACGCGGTCATCGATCCCACGCGCCAGGCTCCACAGCCGCTCGCCAAAACTGCCGAATTCGCGCACCAGCGCCAGCTTGTTCCACTCGCGCAATTGCAAACAGTCCTCGATGCCCAGCCGGGCCAACTTGTCGGCCGTGACCTTGCCCACGCCGTGCAACTTATTCACCGGCAACTGAGAGACGAAGTCTTCGACCTGATCCGGCGTAATCACAAACAGGCCGTTGGGTTTCTTCCAGTCGCTGGCGATCTTGGCCAGGAACTTGTTCGGCGCCACACCGGCAGACACAGTGATATGCAATTGGTTGGACACGCGGCGGCGAATGTCCTGGGCGATGCGCGTGGCGCTGCCGCCAAAATGCGAGCAGTCGGAGACATCCAGGTATGCCTCGTCCAGGGACAGCGGCTCGATCAAGTCGGTGTAGTCGCGAAAGATCGTCTGGATTTCCTTCGAGGCTTCTTTATAGGCATCCATGCGCGGCTTGACGATGGTCAGGTCCGGGCACAGCTTCAACGCGTGACGCGACGACATGGCCGAACGCACGCCGTAGGCCCGCGCTTCATAGTTGCAAGTGGCGATCACCCCGCGTCGATCCGCCGAGCCGCCCACCGCCAGCGGTTTTTGCGCCAGGCTCGGGTCATCGCGCATCTCGATGGCGGCGTAGAAACAGTCACAGTCGACATGGATGATTTTGCGCTGCGTCATATAAACAGAGGGTTGATTCAACGGACGGCCAGTATCGCATTCACCCCTGTATATAGCACCAGTAGTTTGAATCTTCCGTTTGAGCGGTAGGAAAATGCGCAGGTGAATTTATTTTTTCAATCGAATTTGTCCTCCCGATAGAGCTGCAACCCTCGGCCAGACTGGCCCCGAGCGTTCAAAGAGGCGCTTATGGAGAGCTAACCGATTGAACCACAAGCGCTTTTCTTCGATTCACGGGTTGACACACTCGCGTTCCTCTGTAGAATGCCGACACACAGACGCGGGATGGAGCAGTCTGGTAGCTCGTCGGGCTCATAACCCGAAGGTCGTCGGTTCAAATCCGGCTCCCGCAACCAAACATCAAAAAAGGCTACTCGAAAGAGTGGCCTTTTTTGTGCGCGCCTGTTTTAAGCTGCAAAAATTGTCAGACAAAAAAGCTATGCCCAACACAGGCTTACCGCGCATGGTTGGCATTCAACGGCTAATTTGCACTTATTTGCCCCATCGTCAGATTAACGGTTGACACCCTGCCGTTGGGCTGTAGAATGCCGCCCACAGACGCGGGATGGAGCAGTCTGGTAGCTCGTCGGGCTCATAACCCGAAGGTCGTCGGTTCAAATCCGGCTCCCGCAACCAAACATCAAAAAAGGCTACTCGAAAGAGTGGCCTTTTTTGTATCCGGTGAAAAAGTTCTTTTGAAACAATGGCATGGCATCTTTCATGAAACCCAACGCGGTTTGTTGAGTCCATCTCTTTGCAAGCTATGCTCAATGCTCAAGCACTGCCCTCTACGACCAATGGCCGCTGTCGCCGCACCCGGTGATACGCGTTAATATTTGTAATTATTTTGTCCATAGGGATTGGTAACTTGGCTGGATACCTCCATCCTGTCGCGCACAATCCACGAGGTGATTGATGCGCGCCAACTCGTCTGAAACACAAGACACCGTTACAGCAGAACAACCGATCGCCCCCGCCCGTTTGCGCTGGCTGGATCTGTTGAGCAAATACCGGCAACCCATTGGGTTGGCCGTTACGCTGCTGTTGTTCGCAATCGCCTTGATCGCCTGCCGGCACCTGTTGCTGGAACTCGACCTCTACGCGCTCCACGACTCGATCCTGGAAGTGCCCAAGCCTGCGTTGCTCGGCGCATTTGCCGCTGCCGTCGTGGGTTTTATCATTCTGTTGGGCTACGAGTTTTCCGGCGCGCGCTATGCCGGGGTGAAACTGCCGGCCAAGACCCTTGCCCTCGGCGGCTTTACCGCCTTCGCGATTGGCAATGCGATTGGCTTGTCGATGCTTTCGGGCGGTTCGGTACGCTACCGTTTATATGCACGCCATGGCATTGGGGCTTCGGAAGTCGCTCACATGACCGTGTTTGCCAGCCTGGCCCTGGGTTGCGCGCTGCCGCCGCTGGCTGCACTGGCGACCCTGAGCAACTTGCCGGCTGCGTCGACCTACCTGCATTTATCCCAAGGCTTGCTTGGTGGCGTGGCCGGAGCCGTGCTGCTGTTGTCGGCAGCGCTGTGCATCGGCATCTACCGCCGGCGCCTGCCGGAACAGCCCCTCCCGGACAACCTGCTGGTAAAAGCCGGGCGTCGTACCCTGCGCCTGCCGGGCCGGCGCTTGACCTTCCTGCAGTTGATCATCACTGCACTCGACGTAGCCGCCGCCGCCACCGTCCTCTATCTGTTGTTGCCGGAAGCGCCGCCCTTCGGCCCCTTCCTGCTGGTGTACCTGCTGGCCCTGGCCGCGGGCGTGCTCAGTCATGTACCGGGTGGCGTAGGCGTATTCGAAGCCATTCTGCTCGCCGCGTTCGCCGAAAAGCTGGGGGCCGCGCCACTGGCCGCCGCCTTGCTGCTTTACCGCATGATCTACGTGGTGTTGCCACTGCTGATCGCCTGTGTGTTCTTGCTGGTCAATGAGGCGCAGCGCCTGTTCCAGACGCAGCAGAGCCTGCGGGTTGCCTCGGGGCTGGCAGCGCCAGTACTGGCCGTACTGGTTTTTTTGTCCGGCGTGGTCCTGCTGTTCTCCGGCGCCACGCCAGAAATCGACTCACGCCTGGAAAACATCGGCTTCCTGATTCCCCACCGCCTGATTGACGCGTCGCACTTTGGTGCCAGCCTGATCGGCGTGCTGTGCCTGCTGCTCGCCCAGGGCCTGCGTCGCCGCTTGTCGGCGGCCTGGATGCTGACCATGGTGCTGCTGCTGACCGGCGCCCTGCTCTCACTGCTTAAAGGCTTCGACTGGGAAGAAGCCAGCCTGATGACCATGACCGCGGTACTGCTGGCGATCTTCCGGCGCTCGTTCTACCGCGCCAGCCGCCTGACCGAGCTGCCGTTTTCGCCGCTGTACCTGGTGGCGAGTGTCTGCGTGCTGGGTGCGTCGATCTGGCTGCTGCTGTTTGCCTACCAGGATGTGCCGTACAGCCACCAACTGTGGTGGCAGTTCACCCTCGACGCCAACGCCCCGCGTGGCCTGCGTTCGCTGTTGGGTGCGGCCGTACTGCTGGTGATTGTGTCGTTGACCTGGCTGCTGCGCACGGCGCGCCCGGTGATCCACCTGCCGACACCCGATGAACTGGAACGCGCCACCAAGATCCTGATGGCCTCGTCGCAACCCGACGGCGGCCTGGCGCTGACCGGTGACAAGGCGCTGCTGTTCCACCCCAACGACGAGGCGTTCCTGATGTACGCCCGTCGCGGCCGCAGCCTGGTGGCGCTGTACGATCCGATCGGCCCGACCCAACCGCGCGCCGAGATGATCTGGCAGTTCCGCGACCTGTGCGACATCCACCACGCCCGCCCGGTGTTCTACCAGGTACGCGCCGAGAACCTGCCGTACTACATGGACATCGGCCTGACTGCGATCAAACTGGGCGAAGAAGCCCGCGTCGACCTCAAACGCTTTGACCTGGAAGCCAAGGGCAAAGAAATGAAGGACCTGCGCTACACCTGGAACCGTGGCACCCGGGACGGCCTGTCCCTGGAGATCCACGAAGCGGGTACAGCGCCGATGGATGAATTAAAAGTTATCTCCGATGCCTGGCTGACGGGTAAGAATGTGCGGGAAAAGGGCTTTTCCCTGGGACGTTTCAGCGATGACTACCTCAAGCACTTTCGCATCGCGATCATTCGCTTCGAAGGGCGCCCGGTCGCCTTCGCGAACCTGCTCGAGACCTACAACCACGACCTGGCCAGTCTCGACCTGATGCGCGCCCACCCGGACGCGCCAAAGCTGACCATGGAATTCATGATGGTCGGCCTGATTCAACACTATAAGGCTCACAACTACGCCCGTTTCAGCCTCGGCATGGTGCCGTTGTCGGGCCTGCAGCCACGACGCGGCGCTCCGCTGACCCAACGCCTGGGCTCGATGGTGTTCCGCCGTGGCGAGCAACTGTATAACTTCCAAGGTTTGCGCCGCTTCAAAGACAAGTTCCAGCCTGACTGGGAACCCCGTTACATGGCCGTGCCCGCAGGACTTGATCCGCTGGTGGCACTGGCCGATACCGCCGCCCTGATCGCGGGCGGCTTGACTGGATTGGTGAAACGCTGATGATTCGACGCTCCTGGCGGTATGTATTGGCCTTTGTAGTGCTGCTCGCGCTGATCGCGGCGGCTGGCTTCTGGTACTGGAACCGCCCTGCCCCGCAGCCGATCCTGGAACAACTGCCTCAGGCCGACGGTTCGGTGATGACCCGTGTGACGCCCAACGGCTCGGCAAAAGCCCGCGTGGCCGTGGCCGTGATGGCTGATGAAACCCTGACCGACAGCCAGCTGATTGCCTTGAGCCAAGGCGGCAAGGCGCAGATCGTTCAAGTGATCCTGCCAAAGGATGACTGCAAGTTGCAGGAACAAGCGCTGCAAAGCGCCCTGGGCCAGCTTAAAGGCCCGGCGACCCTGGTCAGCGGCATCGGCCCTGGCGCCGCACTGGCCTGGCGCTGGCTGGCGACACAGAACGACGACAAGGCCAACGCCATCTCCGTAGGCTTCGCCCTGGTCCAGGAAGGTTGCAAGGACCCGCTGCCGAAGACCGCCGCCCACGGCAACTGGCTGGTGGCGTGGAATGACAACCCTGACGATGAAAGTGCCAGTTTCGTACGCGACACACCGCGCGCCACCACCAGCATCAGCGACTACGATATTCACTATCCGCAAGTGCTGAACAACGAATTGCGCAAGCAATTGGTCGGTTCGGACAACGGCGGCCTGGCAATCCCCGTGGTGGAAGTACCGGCCGGCCAAGCCAAGGACACGGTTACCCTGTTTCTATCCGGTGACGGCGGCTGGCGTGACCTGGACCGCGACGTGGCCGGCGAGATGGCCAAGATCGGCTACCCGGTGGTCGGCATCGACACCCTGCGCTACTACTGGCAGCACAAAACCCCGGAACAAAGCGCCAAAGACCTCACCGAGCTGATGCAGCACTACCGCCAGAAGTGGGGCACCAAGCGCTTCGTGCTGACCGGTTACTCGTTCGGCGCCGACGTGCTGCCAGCGATCTACAACCGCATGCCGGAAAACGAACAGCAACGGGTCGACGCAATCATCCTGCTGGCATTTGCGCGCACTGGCAGCTTTGAAATCGAAGTGGAAGGTTGGCTGGGCAACGCCGGCAAGGAAGCAGCCACCGGCCCGGAAATGGCCAAGCTGCCGGCTGACAAGGTGGTGTGCATCTACGGCGCCGAAGAAGTCGACGAGAGTGGCTGCACCGACAAGACCGCTGTGGGCGAGGCTGTGAAGCTGCCGGGCGGGCATCACTTTGACGAGAACTACCCGGCGCTGGCGCAGCGACTGGTGGATATCATCGTGAAGCACCAGGCCAAGGATAAAGCCGAGTAACTCCGGCCATACGCGATACCCAATGTGGGAGCGGGCTTGCTCGCGAATACGGTGGATCAGTCACAACAACATTGACTGATGCTCCGTATTCGCGAGCAAGCCCGCTTGTGTCTTGACCTGGGATTAAGATGGGGGTGAGAGCGGTGAGTGGCAAGCTGAATGCCCGGAGTGCTTAAAGCACGTGTGGGAGCCCAAGCTGCCACTCACCCCTCCGCTCTGGACATGAGCCCGAACAGTTGAACGAGCCCACCTCGAACAGTTACAAGCGTGGGCCACGCCAGAGCGCTCTCACTTATGAGTGTAAGAGGATTTGGCGATGTTTTCCTATTCAGCAGGCATTGATGTTTCCAAAGGCAGTCTAGAGGTTCGAGTGAACCTGTTTGAGCACGGTGTAAGTTGCCGTAACGCTGAAAGCGATTTCCCTGGGCTGATTGGATGGTTAAAGCTGCATCAGGTCAGGCGCGTTTTGCTTGAAGCGACCGGCGGCTATGAGCGACAGGTCATGAAGGCGCTTCAGGCCGCCGACCTTGAAGTCATACGCATCAATCCCTGCCGCGCCAAAGCTTTTGCCAAAGCAATGGGGCAACGGGCCAAAACCGACCCGATAGATGCACAGTTTCTTGCTAAGTTCGCGGCCGTTATCGATACCCCTGTCAGCCGCGTCACGACTTGCGAGCATGATGAACTTCGAGCGCTGGTCCAACAGCGGGAAAACTTTATTCAGCAGAGAGACGATGACAAAAGGCGTCTGAAAACGGCCTCCTCTGATGCCGTAAAACCTGCGTTGCAGAGCCATATCGCCTATTTGAACCAGGCTGTGAAGTCGATCGGACAACTGATTTGCCAAAGCGCTGAAAAACTGGACAGTAAGAAAGTCGACAGGCTGTGCTCGGTCAAGGGGATCGGGCTCGTTACAGCGGCCAGTCTTATGGCTTATCTCCCAGAACTGGGCGAGGTTGGACGGCGAGCGATTGCAGCGTTAGCGGGTCTTGCCCCGTACAACAATGACAGCGGTGAGCACAAAGGCATGCGTCACATCAGCGGCGGACGTTTTGCAGCGCGGCGCTCACTGTATATGGCTTGTTGGGTTGTCATTCGGGACCAGCCTGAGTTCCAGGTTCGTTATAAAGCGCTACGGGACAAAGGCAAATGCGCAAAAGTCGCACTCGTCGCCTGCATGCGTGTCTTGCTAATACGGCTGAACGCGATGTTGCGTGATGGGACTGAATGGAAAGAGCACGCTGCCTGAATCGGCAGCGGCATGTCGTAAGTCACACGGCGTGCAGCTGTGGGAGCTTGGCTGTCTGTGGAGTGATATCCACGTTAGGGTCATCAAGACAGTTGCTCCCACATTTAAACCCTGTTCGGCTTTAGCTTGTGACCATCTCGGCTTTAAGCTGCGCCTCCTTGGCCTGCGCATCCGCCAACCGATACAACTCGATACTTCCATCCCAGTGCTCGATCAACGCCGTGCACGACTCCACCCAATCCCCGCAATTGAGGTAATCCACCTCGCCCACCTTGCGAATTTCGGCATGGTGAATATGCCCACACACCACCCCGTGCAGCCCGCGCCTGGTCACCTCATGGGCGATGGCTTCTTCAAAATCACTGATAAAACTCACCGCCGTCTTGACCTTGTGCTTGAGGTACGCCGACAGCGACCAGTAGCCATAGCCATACCGCGCCCGCCAGTGGTTGAGCCAGCGGTTCAGCGTGAGAGTGAACTCGTAGGCCGAATCGCCAAGGAACGCCAGCCAGCGGTGGTAACGGGTGATCACATCAAACTGGTCGCCGTGGATGACCAGCAAATGGCGGCCGTCGGCGGTGACATGCACGGCCTCGTCCACCAACTGGATGTTGCCGAGGATCAGCTTGGAATAGCGTCTTAAAAACTCGTCATGGTTGCCGGTGACGTAGATCACCTCGGTGCCGCGCTTGGCCATGGTCAGCAGGCGGCGGATCACGTTGGTGTGAGCCTGCGGCCAGTACATGCCGCCGCGCAGTTTCCAGCCGTCAATAATGTCGCCGACCAGGTACACCTTGTCGGCGTGGTAGCCCTTGAGGAACTGCGACAAATGTTCGGCCTGGCAATCCCGTGTGCCCAGGTGCACATCGGAAATCCACAGGGTTCGAACCCGTTGCTTGCGGCTGGGCTTGGTGAATTCGGCACGGGTCATGGGCGTCCCTCGACGGTGTTTTCGCGAGCTTGCGCCCTGGCGATTAATAGCCCATGACAGCTGTGCGTCAGTCTGATGACAGCGCCTGCGCAGCGCGAAGCGTTGTAGACTGGGGCTCTGTTGCCCCGGAGACCGCGATGAGACCGTCACTCACGCTACGCCACTACCTCGAAGCGCCCCTCGCCCATAGCCATGACCATGCGCAGTTGGTGTTCGGCCTGTCCGGGCACCTGGACCTGGAAGTCGACGGCCGGGGCAGCCAGGTGCGCGAAAGCAGCGTGATGGTGCTGCCCTTCTCCGCTCACCACGCCTGCGGCAGTCGCGACGGCAGCCGCTGCCTGGTGCTCGACGTGCCCACCGAGCACTGGCTGCTGCAATCTTTGGGCGAGCACGCGGACGCCAGCCGCCGCCTGCTCGACCGGCCGGCGCGCCTGGCCCTGGACTCACGGCAACACCAGCTGGTGCAATGGCTCGCGCACAGCCCGGTGGAGGACCCGCTGATCGTGCAGCAAGGCGCGGTACTGTTGCTCGCCAGCCTCAATCATCCGCTGGCGCAACCACTGCCGGGCCGGCGCCTGCCCTATGCGGCCTTCAACACGCATATCCAACGGCATGCGGCCCACCCCCTGCAGGTCGCTGACCTGGCGCGCATCGCCGACCTCTCCGTGGCACGCCTGCATGCGCGGTTCATGGCCGAGTGCGGCCGCACGCCGATGGACTATATCCGCAGCCGTCGCCTGAATATGGCCCTGGCCCTGCTGCGCGAAACACCGCTGCCGATTGGCGACGTTGCCGAGCGTGTCGGCTATGCATCGCAGAGTGCATTCGCGGCGGCGATGCTGCGCGAATTTGGCGCCTCACCGGGGGCGCTGCGCCTGGGCAAGAGCCCTGCGCTATAAATCGCGAGCTGCGCGACAGACACCCCAGCCTGCAACCCACTAGACTGCGATTCTGTCACTCCCGTTGGTTCAAGGATCGCAATGACTCCCCGCTCAGCCCTCGGCGCCCTGCATATCGGCGCATTGATGTTTGGCCTCACTGGCGTCTTCGGCAAACTGGCGGCCGCCTCGCCGGCCATCATCGTGTTCGGTCGCGCCGCCTTTGCGGTGGTCGCCCTGGCCGTGTTCGCGCGCTTCGCCAGTAACACCCCCTGGAAAAAACTCGAGCTGCGCGACTGGCGCCGTCTGCTGATCAGCGGCGTATTGCTCGCAGCGCACTGGGTCACGTTTTTTATTGCGGTGAAAGTGGCCGGCGTGGCAGTAGCGACCCTGGGGTTTACCGCGTTCCCGGCCTTTACGGTGATCCTTGAGGGGCTGATTTTCCGCGAGCGGATTCGCGCCAATGAAATACTGCTGGTGGCGCTGGTCACCATCGGCCTGGTGCTGGTGACGCCGGATTTCAACCTCGCCAGCGAAGCCACCGGCGGTCTGCTGTGGGGCATCGCCTCGGGATTGCTGTTCTCACTGTTGTCGCTGAACAATCGCGCCAGCTCCGGGCGGATTCCAGCCGTGCAAGCGGCAATGTGCCAGAACGTGGTGGTCGCGGCGTGCCTGCTGCCGGTGGCGGCGCCAGGGCTGGCGGAGGTGCGCGCGCTGGATTGGTTGTGGATCGGCCTGCTCGGCGTGTTCTGCACCGGCCTGGCCCACAGCCTGTTTGTCGCCAGCCTCGCGGTGATCAAGGCGCGCACCGCCTCGGTGGTGTTTGCCATGGAACCGGTCTACGGCATCACCGTGGCCTGGCTGCTGTTTGCCGAAACGCCGACAGTGCGCATGCTGCTGGGCGGCGCGCTGATCATCGTCGCCATCGTGCTTTCGGGGCTGATGGGCAGCGCCAGCCAGGCCAAACAGCCGGCTGCAACCGCTTGATGCTCAGGCTTTGCGGTCGTTGTGCCCCAAATCCCGCTGCGGGTCGATCTGGTCGCGCACGCGCTGCTTGAGCACCTTGGCCTCCGGGAAGCCACCGTCGGCCTTGCGCTCCCATATCTGCACGCCATCGCACGTGATGCGAAACGCCCCGCCGGTAGCCGGCGCCAGCGAGACTTTGCCCAGGTCATCGGCGAATGTACTCAACAATTCCTGTGCCAGCCACGCGGCGCGCAGCAGCCACTGGCACTGGGTGCAATAGGTGATGACGATTTCAGGTTTGCTCATCGACATAATTTGAGAGGTTCCTGGCATGACGGGCTCGGCGGATCGAGCGGCTATAATAGCGGCCTTTATCGCCCAGCCTCGAGATTCATGATGCGCCGCCTGTTGTCCTGCCTGTTTCTGCTCCTGCTCCCCATCGTTGCCGACGCCGTCGAGCCGCCCCGCCCCAAAATCGGCCTGGTGCTGTCCGGTGGGGCCGCGCGCGGCCTGGCGCATATCGGCGTGCTCAAGGCCCTGGAAGAGCAAGGCATCCAGATTGATGCAATCGCCGGCACCAGCATGGGCGCGGTGATTGGCGGGCTGTATGCCTCGGGCTACAAGATCGACGAGCTGGAACAACTGGCGCTGGGGATCGACTGGCAGCAGGCCTTGTCCGACGCGCCGCCGCGCGAAGATGTACCGTTTCGACGCAAGCAGGATGACCGGGATTTCCTGGTCAAGCAGAAACTCAGCTTTCGCGATGACGGCAGCCTCGGCCTGCCCCTCGGCGTGATCCAGGGCCAGAACCTGGCGCTGCTGCTGGAAAGCATGTTCGCCCACAGCAGCAACACGCGTAACTTCGACAAGTTGCCGATCCCCTTCCGCGCCGTGGCCACCGATATCACCACCGGCGAAAAGGTGGTGTTCCGCAAGGGCCATCTGCCCCAGGTGATCCGCGCCAGCATGTCGATCCCGGCGGTGTTCGCCCCGGTTGAATTGGACGGCCGGCTATTGGTCGACGGCGGCATGACCGACAACATCCCGCTGGATGTGGCACGGGAGATGGGCGTCGACATCGCCATCGTGGTCGACATCGGCACCCCGCTGCGTTCGCGCAAGCAACTGGCCACGGTAGTGGATGTGCTGAACCAGTCGATCACGCTGATGACCCGGCGCAACTCCGAAGAACAACTCAAGGCCCTGCACCCCAAGGACGTGCTGATCCAGCCGCCCCTGTCCGCCTACGGTGTGACGGATTTTGGCCGTGCCAAGGACATGATCGACGCCGGCTACCGTGCCACGCGGGCCCTCGACGTGCGCTTGGCGCACCTGCGCCCTGCCCAACCGATCGACCCGCAATTGGTGGCCGCACGCACTCCGGGTGAACGCACCCCGGTGATCACCGCGATCGACGTGGAAAACGACTCGAAAGTCAGCGACGACGTGATCCGCTACTACATTCGCCAGCCTCTGGGCGAGCCGCTGAACCTGGGTCGCCTGCAAACCGACATGGGCACGCTGTACGGCCTGGACTACTTCGAGCAGGTGCAATACCGCGTGATCAAAAAGGGCCAGGACAACACGCTGATGATCAGCGCGCGCGGCAAACGCAGCGGCACCGACTACTTGCGCCTGGGGCTGAGCCTGTCGGACGACATGCGCGGCGACAGCGCCTTCAACATCGGCGCCAGCTATCGCATGAACGGTATCAACCGCCTCGGCGCCGAATGGCTCACGCGCGTGCAGATAGGTGATCGCCAGGAACTTTACAGCGAGTTCTACCAGCCGATGGACACCGGTTCGCGTTACTTCGTTGCGCCCTATCTAAGCGCCCAGGCACAGAACGTCGAGCTGATTCTGGACAACGACCCCATTTCTGAATACCGCCTGGAACGCTACGGTTTCGGCCTGAATGTGGGCCGGCAGATCGGCAACAGCGGTGAGATTCGCTTCGGCGTCGGCGAGGCCTGGGGCAAGGCCGACGTGCGCATCGGCGACCGGAGCTTGCCGAGCGTGAGTTTCAGCGAAGGCTTCTATGAACTGAAGTACTCCTTCGACACCCTGGACAACGTGTACTTCCCTCATACCGGTGAAGACATCGGCCTGGCCTTCCGCGAGTTCGAACCCGGCCTGGGCTCGGACCAGCGCTACCGCCAATGGGAGTTCAAGCTGGACAAAGCCATGAGCCATGGCCCGGATACCCTGGTACTGGGCGGGCGCTACGGGCGCACGCTGGATGATTCGGACGTGGTGATTTCGAGCTTCCTGCTGGGGGGCGCACGGCAGTTGTCGGGCTTCCGCCAGGATGCGATTTCAGGGCAGAACATCAGCTTGATGCGGGCGGTTTACTATCGCCGCCTGACGCCGCGTTCGTACCTGCCGCTGGATTTCCCGCTGTACCTGGGGGCGTCACTGGAGCGTGGCCGCGCGTGGAACAACGACAATGAATTCGACAGCGGCTACATCAACGCGGCGAGTATTTTCCTGGGGTTCGATACACCTTTGGGGCCGCTGAACTTCAGCTATGGGTTCAACGATGATAAGCAGCAGGCGGTGTACCTGAACCTGGGGCAGACCTTCTAGCGCCTTACACAAATCAAAGGTGGGAGCTGGCTCCCACCTTTTTAATCTGTGCTGTATCTGAAATCAGGACTTTTCCAGATTCGCCAGAATGTGCCCATGCACGCGCATGCACACGCGCATGTCTTCTTCATCAACGCCCACAAAAAGCTCATGGCGCAAGGCAGTGGCGATGGTTTCAATCTGGTCGATCAAGGGCCGGGCGGTATCGCAGAGCAGGATGCGTTTGGCACGACGATCTTCCACCACCGCCTGGCGCTGCACCAAACCCTGGCCTTCTAGGCTGTCGAGCAAGCGCGCGAGGGTCGGCCCTTCTACCCCGACGCTCTGCGCCAGTTCACGCTGGGTCGGTGGTTCTTCGAAACGCGCCAGGTGCAATAGCACCAGCCAGCGCGCCTGGGACAGGCCCAGCCCCGCCAGACGGCGGTCGAGCTCGGCGCGCCAACCTCGGGACATTTGCGCCAGCTGCATGCCAAAACGGTGTTGATCGGTTAACGGCATAAAAAACTCATGGTTTAGACTGAAAATAAAGTGTGGCTAATTATTAGTCAGCTAAGCATGAGCCATGCCAGTAGGCAAGAGTTGCTATGTACTGATTCGTTACATTGTCGTAATTGGCACATTAAATTTCGAATTCAGACTGCAAAGCGGCACGTACACAGTACAAAACGCCCTCTGGAACACGGCCGGTAAACAGCGGTGCGATCTCCGCAACCGGTGGCAATTCGCCTTCCCCGTCGAGGAATGCATCCTGGATTTCACCGAGCAAATCTTCCGGCAAATCAAGCGCCTGCTCCAGTGACAACTGCTGCTTGCCGATGGACTCGGCAAGCAAGGTGTAGACGTTTTTCTCTGTACATTGCAGCTGGCCGGCGATCTGTAGCGGGGTCATGCCGGCGCGCGCCAGGCTGATCAATTCGTGGCGAATATCGGCGACTTCCTTCGGCGCCTCGGCCTGACCGCCGAGCACTTCGAGGAAGGCCTGGCCATAACGCTCCAGCTTGCGTGCACCCACACCGCTGACCCGCCCCATTTCAGCCATGGTGGTCGGTTGCTCGCGCAGCATCTCCAACAGCGTGGAGTCGGGGAAGATGACGTACGGCGGCACGCTGTGCTCTTGCGCCAATTTACGGCGCAAGGTGCGCAGGGCTTCCCACTGTTCGCGCTCTTCGCCACGCACCAGCTGGCTGGCCGGGCTGGTGCTGCTGCTTTTGGCGGTGGTCTGCGGCTTGAGGTCGCGGCGCAGTTCCAGGCTCACCTCGCCCTTGAGCAATGGCCGGCAACTGTCGTTCAAGCGCAGGCCGCCGTAGCCTTCAATGTCGATGTCCACGAGGTTGCGCGCCACCATCTGCCGGAACAGCGAACGCCACTCCCCCTCGGCGCGGGCCTTGCCGACGCCGTAGACCGAGAGTTTCTCGTGGCCGAAACTGCGTACTTTCTCGTTGTCCTTGCCCAACAGCACATCCACCAGGTGGCCGACGCCATAGCGCTGACCGGTTCGGTAGATGGTCGACAACGCCTGACGCGCCGGTTCGGTAGCGTCCCAGGTCTGCACGCCATCGACACAGTTGTCGCAGTGGCCGCACGGCTCGGGCATGTCCTCGTCGAAATACGCCAGCAGCGTCTGGCGGCGGCAGCGGGTCTCTTCACACAGCGAAAGCATGGCGTCGAGCTTGTGCTGCTCCAGGCGCTTGTGGCGTTCGTCGCCTTCAGAGTTCTGCAGCATCTGCTTGAGCATCACCACGTCTTGCAGGCCATAGACCATCCACGCATCTGCCGGCAGGCCATCACGGCCGGCGCGGCCGGTTTCCTGGTAGTACGCCTCGAGGGACTTGGGCAGGTCCATGTGCGCGACAAAGCGCACGTTGGATTTGTCGATGCCCATGCCAAACGCGATGGTCGCGACCATGATCAGGCCTTCCTCGTTGAGGAAGCGCTTCTGGTGCGCGGAGCGCGTTTCATTGGGCAGGCCGGCGTGGTACGGCAGCGCCGGGTAGCCTTGCTCGCAGAGGAATGCGGCGACTTCATCGACCTTTTTGCGCGACAGGCAATACACGATGCCCGCATCGCTGCGCCGCTCGGAAAGGAACGCCAGCAACTGCTTGCGCGGCTGCTCCTTGGGCACGATGCGGTAGAAAATATTCGGCCGGTCGAAGCTCGACAGGAAGCGCTCGGCGTTCTGCAGATGCAGGCGCTCGACGATTTCTTCGCGGGTGCGTTTGTCGGCGGTGGCGGTCAGGGCGATACGCGGGACGTCGGGGAACAGCTCCGCCAATTGGCCCAACTGCAAGTATTCGCGGCGGAAATCATGGCCCCATTGCGACACGCAGTGGGCTTCGTCGATGGCGAACAGGGCGATTTCCAGGCTCTGCAAAAAAGCCAGCATGCGCGGCTGCACGAGGCGCTCGGGCGCCAGGTAGAGCATCTTGACTTCACCGCGCTTGATCCGCGCGGCCAGGTCGCGCTGCTGCTCGGCACTCAGCGTGGAGTTCAGGGACGCCGCCGCAACGCCGAGTTCTTCCAGCGTGGCAACCTGGTCGTCCATCAACGCGATCAGCGGCGACACCACCACGGCCAGGCCGTTGCGCAACAGCGCCGGCACCTGGAAGCACAACGACTTGCCGCCACCGGTAGGCATCAATACCAGTGCGTCACCGCCACTGGCCACGCGCTCAATGATCGCACCCTGGCGGCCACGAAAACTGTCGTAGCCGAAGATGTCCTTGAGGACGCGTTGAGCCTGCTCGAGCATGTAAAACTCCAAATATTGCCGAAATCCCTCTGTACAGGCTGGCGTTCACGGGAAATAATCCGTAAGCGAAGTTTTCCTGGGTGGACGCTCGGCCTGCAGGGGCATCACAAAACGCGGCAGTATACCCGAGCGACACCCGGCAAAGGGCGCGACTGACGAATAGACGCCCATCGCTAAAACCCGCCAAATATGCCTTGCAGCTGGCCTGGGCGCTCAAGAACGCCTAGAATTCAGCATCGTTTATTCCCAAGGTAGCCCTTCAATGTCCTTCGCTGAGCAACTAACCCGCCTGCAAGCCTTCCTCGACGCCGATGAGCTGCATGACGAGGCGCTGGACTACGTGGCCGCCCACGGCTACCTGACCGCCCTGTCGATCTCTTCCGACATCGTGCCGGACCGTGAGTGGATCGACGCCTTGTTCGCCGAAGAACCGCACTACGCCGACGCCGCCCAACGCGAAGAAATCGAATCCACCCTGTTGGCCCTCAAGGCCCACATCGGTCGCCAACTGGCTTCCGACGAGGAATTCGAACTGCCATGCGACCTGGACCTGGGCGAAGAGCCGGACGATTCCGACCTGCGCGGCTGGTGCATCGGTTTCATGGAAGGCGTGTTCCTGCGTGAAGCCGCCTGGTTCGAGACCGCCGAGGAAGAAGTCAGCGAAATGCTGCTGCCGATCATGGTCGGCTCGGGCCTGTTCGATGACCAGCCGGAATTCTCCGACATCGCCTCCGACGCCAATCTGATGGACGACATGATCGTACAGATCCCGGAAGCCCTGACCGCCCTGTACCTGCTGTGCAACGCCCCTGACGAGAAACCGGCGATCCTCAAGCCACGTCACCACTGAGTCGTTTGCCCGTGACACCCATGGGCGACCGCTCGCTGCTCCTGCGCTACCTGTTGCTGGCCGTCGGCTGGCTCAGCGTGGCGTTGGGGGTGATCGGCATTTTCCTGCCGGTCTTGCCCACCACCCCCTTTCTGCTGCTCGCCGCCGCCTGCTTCGCCCGAAGCTCTCCGCGCGTCTACCACTGGCTGGTGGAACACCCGCGCCTGGGCCCGTGGATCCGTGACTACCTGGACGGCAATGGCATTCCACTCAAGGGCAAGGTCTACGCCATCGGCCTGATGTGGCTGAGCATCGGCTTTTCCTGCTACCTGGTGCCGCTTCCCTGGGCCCGTGGGTTCATGCTGACCAGCGCCGTGCTGGTGACGATTTACATCCTGCGCCAGAAAACCCTGCCACCGCGCTGATCGCGCACTGCGACATTAGATCCCACACGACCTTGGTCGACACTGACTAACCCCAGGCATCATGCGAGACTGTCCGCCCCGGCCTGGAATGCCCGGGTGTTCTTATGCTCGGAGTTACCATGACGCTGTCCAGCGGGCTGATCGCCGCCGTTGCCCTGGCCTATATGGCCATTATGTTTGCCATCGCCTTCTACGGTGACCGCCGCCGCGCGCCTTTGCCGCCGCGCATGCGTGCCTGGGTGTATAGCCTGTCGCTGGCGGTTTACTGCACCAGTTGGACTTTCTTCGGCGCCGTAGGCCAGGCCGCCGAACAGTTGTGGGCGTTTTTACCTATCTACCTGGGTCCGGTCCTGCTACTGGTATTGGCGCCCTGGGTGCTGCAGAAGATGATTCTGATCAGCAAGCAGGAAAACATCACCTCCATCGCCGACTTTATCGCCGCGCGCTACGGCAAATCCCAATCGTTGGCAGTGGTGGTTGCGCTGATCTGCCTGGTCGGCGTGCTGCCTTATATCGCCCTGCAACTCAAAGGGATCGTGCTGGGGGTCAACCTGCTGATCGGCGCCGGCGCCGACACGACTGGCACCCGCGCGCAGGACACCGCGCTGATCGTGTCGCTGGTGCTGGCGCTGTTCACCATCGTGTTTGGTACCCGTAACCTCGACGCCACCGAGCACCACCGTGGCATGGTGCTGGCGATCGCGTTTGAATCGCTGGTCAAGCTGTTTGCCTTCCTGGCCGTCGGTGCGTTTGTGACCTTCGGTCTCTACGACGGTTTCGGCGACCTGTTCAGCCAGGCGATGCTCGCGCCGCGGCTGGAGGAATACTGGAAAGAAACCATCAACTGGCCATCGATGGTGGTGCAGACCGGCGTGGCGATGATGGCGATCATTTGCCTGCCCAGGCAGTTTCACGTCACCGTGGTGGAAAACTTCGACCCGCAGGACCGGCGCCTGGCCGAGTGGGTGTTTCCGGCCTACCTGATTCTCGCCGCACTGTTCGTCATCCCCATCGCCCTGGGCGGCAAAATGCTCTTGCCCGGCTCCGTGCTGCCGGATTCCTACGTGATCAGCCTGCCGCTGGCCGAGGCGCACCCTGCCCTGGCCGTGCTGGCGTTTATCGGCGGTGCGTCGGCGGCTACGGGCATGGTGATCGTGGCGAGCATCGCCTTGTCAACCATGGTCTCCAACGACATGCTGCTGCCGTGGCTGCTGCGCCGCTCCAGTGCCGAGCGGCCGTTCGAGGTATTCCGACACTGGATGCTGTCGGTGCGCCGGGTCAGCATCGTGATCATTCTGCTGCTGGCGTACGTCAGTTATCGCTTGCTGGGCTCCAGCGCCAGCCTGGCGACCATCGGCCAGATCGCCTTTGCCGCGGTGACCCAACTGGCGCCGGCCATGCTGGGCGCCTTGTACTGGAAGCAAGCCAACCGGCGCGGTGTGTTTGCCGGGTTGGCGGCGGGCACATTCCTGTGGTTTTACACCTTGGTCCTACCGGTAACCGCGAAAAGCCTGGGGTGGTCCCTGAGCCTTTTCCCTGGGCTCACGTGGATGCATTCCCACCCGCTGGGCTTGTCCGTGACCTCATTGACCCTGGGCACCGTGTTCTCCCTGGCAGGCAACTTCACGCTGTTTGTGTGGGTGTCGATGCTGTCGCGCACGCGCGTTTCGGAACACTGGCAGGCCGGGCGTTTTATCGGCCAGGAAATCAGCCAGCGCGCCAGTGCACGTTCGATGCTGTCGGTACAAATCAGCGACCTGCTCAGCCTGGCCGCGCGTTTTGTCGGTGACGAACGTGCCCAGCAGAGCTTTATCCGCTTCGCCTATCGCCAGGGCAAAGGCTTCAATCCCAACCAGAATGCCGACAACGACTGGATCGCCCACACCGAGCGCTTGCTGGCCGGCGTACTCGGTGCCTCATCCACCCGAGCAGTGGTGAAAGCGGCCATCGAAGGGCGGGAAATGCAACTGGAGGACGTAGTACGGATCGCCGACGAAGCCTCGGAAGTCCTGCAGTTCAACCGGGCATTGCTGCAAGGCGCGATCGAGAACATCACCCAGGGGATCAGCGTGGTGGACCAGTCCCTCAAGCTGGTGGCCTGGAACCGACGCTACCTGGAGCTGTTCAACTACCCGGACGGCCTGATCAGCGTCGGACGGCCGATTGCCGACATTATTCGCTACAACGCCGAGCGCGGCCTGTGCGGCCCGGGCGAAGCCGAGGTGCATGTGGCGCGCCGCCTGCACTGGATGCGCCAGGGTCGCGCGCACACCTCCGAGCGCCTGTTCCCGAACGGGCGAGTGATCGAGCTGATCGGCAACCCGATGCCCGGCGGCGGCTTCGTGATGAGTTTTACCGACATTACCGCGTTCCGCGAAGCCGAACAGGCACTCACCGAAGCTAACGAAGGCCTGGAACAACGGGTGACCGAGCGCACCCATGAGCTGTCGCAACTGAATGTGGCGCTCACCGACGCCAAGGGCGTTGCCGAATCCGCCAGCCAGTCGAAGACCCGCTTTCTTGCGGCCGTGAGCCATGACTTGATGCAGCCCTTGAACGCCGCGCGCCTGTTCTCCGCCGCCCTCTCCCATCAGCATGAAGGTCTGTCCGGCGAAGCGCGGCAACTGGTGCAGCACCTGGACAGCTCGTTGCGTTCGGCCGAAGACCTGATCAGCGACTTGCTGGATATCTCGCGCCTGGAAAACGGCAAGATCAATCCGCAGCGCCAGCCCTTTGTGCTCAATGAACTGTTCGACACCCTGGGCGCCGAATTCAAGGCGCTGGCCCAGGAACAAGGTTTGCGCTTCCGCCTGCGGGGCAGCCGAGCGCGGGTCGACAGTGACATCAAGTTGCTACGGCGGATTTTGCAGAACTTCCTGACCAACGCTTTCCGTTATGCCGACGGCCCGGTGCTGCTGGGCGTGCGCAGGCGCCGTGGCGAGCTGTGCCTGGAAGTGTGGGACCGCGGCCCCGGCATCCCGCAGGATAAACAGAAGGTGATCTTCGAAGAGTTCAAGCGCCTGGACAGCCACCAGACCCGCGCCGAAAAAGGCCTGGGCCTGGGCCTGGCGATTGCCGACGGCCTGTGCCGTGTACTCGGCCACCGTTTGAGCGTGCGCTCCTGGCCGGGCAAGGGCAGCGTATTCAGCGTGCGTGTGCCGCTGGCGCGCAACCAGGCCAGCCCGCAACCCAAGATCCCCCAGGAAAACGGCTTGCCACTGAGCGGCGCCCAGGTGCTGTGTGTGGATAACGAAGAGAGCATCCTGATTGGCATGCGCAGCTTGCTGACGCGCTGGGGCTGCGAGGTGTGGACCGCCACCGACCAGGCGCAATGCGCTGCATTATTGGCCGAAGGGGTGCGCCCGCAACTGGCGCTGGTGGACTACCACCTGGACCATGGCGAAACCGGTACCGAATTGATGGGCTGGCTGCGCGCGCAACTGGCGGAACCGATTCCCGGCGTGGTCATCAGTGCC
This sequence comes from Pseudomonas viridiflava, assembly GCF_900580675.1. GTDB lineage: Bacteria > Pseudomonadota > Gammaproteobacteria > Pseudomonadales > Pseudomonadaceae > Aquipseudomonas. Next base: position 47,417 of record NZ_UTBG01000185.1, on the reverse strand, counting down.
GACGGCCGCCCGGAAATGGTTGCCGAAGTGCATGCGGCAGGGCTGGATTACCTGGCCAAACCGGTGAAGCCGGCGGCGTTACGGGCGCTGCTCAGCAGGCATTTGCCGCTGTAGGAAGGCTGAACACAATACCCTGTGGGAGCTGGCTTGCTGTGGCGAGCAAGCTTGCTTGCGCTGGGGTGCGAAGCGGCCCCAAAAAGCCGGCTCCAGCTGCGCTGTCGAACGGGAGCAAGCTCCCTCGCCACAGCAAGCCAGCTCTCACATCGACCGAGGACTATTCCGGAAGATGTGCAACGCCATCGGAATCCGTCATCGCCCGTTCCAGCAAATCAGCCGGCAGGCTTTTACTGGCGCGGGCGCCGAGCAGCCTCAACTGCTCGGTGCGGCTGACCAGATTTCCGCGTCCATCTGTCAGCTTGTTGCGCGCTGCACTGTAAGCCTTGTCCAACTGCTGCAAGCGGTTTCCCACCTCATCCAGGTCCTGGATGAACAGCACGAACTTGTCGTACAGCCAGCCGGCGCGCTCGGCGATTTCCCGCGCGTTCTGGCTTTGGCGCTCCTGCTTCCACAGGCTGTCGATCACCCGCAGGGTGGCGAGCAAGGTGGTCGGGCTGACAATAACGATATGCCGGTCAAAGGCTTCCTGGAACAGGTTGGGCTCGGCCTGCAGCGCCGCTGAAAACGCCGCCTCGATCGGCACGAACAGCAACACGAAATCCAGGCTGTGCAGGCCTTCCAGGCGCTTGTAATCCTTGCCGGCCAAGCCTTTGACGTGATTGCGCAGCGACAGCACGTGCTGCTTGAGGGCCGCCTGGCCAATCACGTCGTCATCCGCAGCGACGTACTGTTGATAAGCGGTGAGGCTGACCTTGGAGTCGACCACCACCTGCTTGTCGCCGGGCAACATGATCAACACGTCCGGCTGGAAGCGCTCGCCATCCGGGCCCTTGAGGCTCACTTGGGTCTGATACTCGCGGCCCTTTTCCAGGCCGGCGTGTTCCAGCACGCGCTCAAGGATCAGTTCGCCCCAGTTGCCCTGGGTTTTCTGGCCCTTGAGGGCACGGGTCAGGTTGGTGGCTTCGTCTGACAGGCGCAGGTTCAGTTGCTGCAGGCGCTCAAGCTCCTTGGCCAGGGAAAAACGCTCACGCGCCTCGTTCTGATAGCTTTCTTCCACACGTTTTTCGAAGGACTGAATGCGCTCCTTCAGTGGATCGAGCAATTGCCCCAGGCGCTCCTGGCTGGTTTCGGCGAAGCGCTGTTCACGCTCGTCAAAGATCTTACCGGCCAACTCGGCAAACTGTGCGCGCAGCTCGTCTCGCGAGCCCTGCAGGTCGGTAAGGCGCTGCTGGTGACTGTCCTGTTGCTCGCGGAGTTCGGCGCGCAAGGCCGCCGACAAGGCGTCGAGGCGGCGCAACTCGGTTTCCTTGGCGCTGCGGTCGAGGTTCCAGGCGTGGGCGGCGTCGCGGGCGTTGTCGCGGTCGATCTGCAGCAGTTCGACTTCGCGGCGCAAGGCGGCAAGGTCTGCCTGCTTGGCGGCATTTGCCTGGCTAAGGTCGCTGATTTCGTCGCGGCTGGCATCCAGCTGGGCGGCAAGGCCTTCCTGAGCCAGTTGCGCAGTGGCCAAGCGCTCTTCGAGCAGTTCCCAGCCGGTGGTGCGCGCGTTCAGTCGCCGCTGAATTTGCCAGCACACGACCAATAAAGGCACCGCAGCGCCAGCAAGGCCCAGGGCAATACTGGTCCAGTCAAAAGCCATAGCTAGTTCTGCCATCACCGAAAAAGAACGAGGTTAACGGAGCACAGGGCCGGAAGACAGCTCAGTCTTCGACCTGGCCCAGTTCGCGTTGGGCGCGGCGGTCGCCGGCGCGGGCGGCCAGGCGCAGCAGGTCGTGGCCTATCCGACGGTCGCGGGCGTTGCCGCACTCACGGCACATCAACTGGCCCAGGCGGCTCTGAGCGGCGACTACGCCCTCACGCGCCGGCTGCTTGAGCAAACGCCCAGCGAAGTGTTTGACGTTGGTGTTGTGACCCAGGCGTGGGCTGTCGAGCAACCACAGGGCGACCTTCAAGGAAAAACGCTTGGGGGCGGTAACAGTCTGAGGGGTGTCGGTAACAGAAGGTGATACTGAGCGAAACTTCATAAAGCACTGCGGGACAGAACGGAAGGCGCGCCACTCTACTCTTTTTTTCCTACAGGTAAAGCTGAAAAAACCCTGCACGCCCGTTCTAGAGCAAGCGCTCGGGACAATCCACAGAAGCTGTGGATAACTCAGTGGAAAACCCACCTTGAACTCTCTCAAACCCCCATGGAATGGGGGCCACAGTCAAACTGACGATTTTTTCACCAATAAAAAAAAGCCAGATTTTTCATTGACTTAAATTTTCATTGCAGGCAAATAGCGCTCCCGCATTGTGGCTGACTGCGTGGTGACACCTTGCGCAACTAATGTGCACAAGTACACATCCGCTGGTTATATCACCGGCTTTTTGATGCTGAATGCCGCAAAAAATGTAACCGCCAGGGAATCCGGGGACTTTTCAAAGGGGCAAAGGCTCGCCACACTCCCGGCCTACAGCGCCAGGTGAAGGGTCAATGAAAGGAATTCTGTTATTCGCCGTGTTGTTACTTACCGTCTGCGCTATTTCCTTGGGGATCAACGCGGCACTGCCATCCCCCGACGGCGCACTGTTTGCTATCGCTATCCTGCTGTCGGCAGCGTTTACCGCCGTGAGCCTGTGCATCGAGCTGGGCGAAGGTCGGATCAATGACATGCGCGACGTGATGAAAGTGGTCGAGACCGGCAAATCGCTGCGGCTGACCCTGGCGACGTACGCGCTGGGCTGCTCGCTGGCGGCCGCGGCCACGGTGCTGGTCTATCGCGGCCTGCTGGGCGGCTGATTGAAGTTTTTTGGCTAACACACTTCCCTTCGCGGATTCAATCCGTTACTATCCGCGGCGTTAGTACCAAGCTGAAAGTCAATTCTGGTCGAACACTCCGTTGAACAACACGGGATCGACCACCTCGATGGTTTCCAGGTATCACTTGCGCCGACACTGCCTTTGAACAAGCAAAGGGTGTCGCGAAGTCTCAATACTCTGACCGAACCAGCCTGCAAATTGATCAGGATCTTCACCCCGGGCCCAGAACCTTTGCCCTCGTTGTGTTGCCTGCCCTCCTAAGTACCTACCTGCCAGCCCAAGCGCGCCTAACTTATCAGCGCTTCAAACTGGCTGCTTTGTTCCAGTCGGGTTCTTCGTTTGATCAATAGTGGTCATCGTCACTGGAACGTTTTAATACGGCACAGTTCTTATCTGTGTCATTTGTAGGAACACCCATAATATGAACGCTCAAATCCATACTCAGGATGCCATTCGCACCCTCACCAACGCTTTTGCTCCAATGAACTGCCTGATCATGGCCGCTCGCAAAGGCTGCTTCAGCTTCACCCTGGTCAACGAACACGGCATCGCTCGTCACAGCGAACGCCTGTACCCCGATCAATACTCCAGCGCAGAACCGCTGCAGGCCGTGATCGAGCGTACCCGTCAGGCACTGGTTGCCTGATCGACCCGAGTCGCTGAAACACAAAAAACCCTGTCTTAAAAACAGGGTTTTTTATTGCCTGAAATTCGGCAATAGATCTTTTCGGCTAAGTTCAAATAGATATAAGCGTTATAACTGCTTGGCGAAGATGTTTTAAAAACAGTCCTTTACATCACAAATATGACACTACACTTCAACTCAAGCGGCATGATCCGCTTCCGGTGAGCCTGAGATCCGATCCACTGCTGCCAAGCCCCCCTTCTCAGGCCTCGCCGACCACTTTCACGGATTGAGGCTTGTATGGGTATCGCCGCCAGCGAATTGTGTCGTTATGTGATCCGGCCGACCTTGATGTACCTGGGCCGCCATAACCAGACGGCTGAATCCTTGTTGCTGGGCATTGCAGCCAGCCAGTCGGAACTCGGCTCTGCCTTGCACGATCGCCGCGGCCATGGCCTGTACAGCATCACCGAGCCCCGCCACCGCGCCTTATGGGATAGCTACCTGGCTTTGGACCCCGAACGCGCCAGCCTGGTACGCGGGCTGGCCAGCCAACACGCGTTTCTCAGTGCGCCTCAACTGGAACTCACGGTCAACCTGCGTTACGCCACGGCCATCGCCTGGCTGCTGGTGGAACAACACAGCCCCGCCTTGCCACCACCGGGCGATGTACTGGCCATGGCACGTATCTGGAAAGAAATTTTCCACCCTCAGGGACGGCTGCGCGATTTCACTCAAGCCTGGCAAACCTGTGTTTCACCCATGAATCACTCGGTTTGCTGACCGGGCAATTTGCAAGAATCGCCAAAAAGCTCTAATTCTGGTCGGATTGTCCTACAAAACCGCTCTATCTCCTGCATTACAGCCTATAGCGCGATCTTAAAATTATTGATACTTTCCGCAGCGGTGATCACCACGGAGTTCTAATAATGAAAAAAGTAATGCTCAAGACCACACTTAGCCTCGCCGTTGCCATGGCATCCTCCCAACTGTTCGCAAGCGGCTTTGCACTCAATGAACAGAGCGTCAGCGGGATGGGTACGGGTTTCGCAGGTCGCTCCTCTTCTGCCGATGATGCAAGCACTGTCTACGGTAACCCTGCCGGTATGGCTCGCCTGAATGGCCAGCAAATCACGGGCGGTGTTGCTGCCATTGATGCCTCGACCGACATCAGCGATACCGGCGGCAACTCTCGCGGCTCCAACAAAGGCGACATGGTTCCGTTCACCGCGGTGCCGTTTGGTTTCTACACCAACAAACTCAACGATCAGTGGGCCATCGGCTTCGGTGTGTACGCACCCTTCGGCCTGGTGACCGACTATGAAAGCGGCTTCCAGGGCCGTGGCTTCGGCAGCAAGAGCGAAGTGAAGGTCATGACCTTCCAGCCAACTGTCAGCTACGCCTTCAACGACCGCGTTTCGATTGGTTTCGGCCCGACCATCAACCGGATTTCCGGCGTGCTGGAATCGGACAGGACCCTTAACCCGGCCGTCGGCGATACCAACGTCAAGATCAAGGGTGACGATACTGCCCTGGGCTTCAACGTAGGTGTATTGGTCCAGGCAACCGACACCACCCGTGTTGGCCTGACCTACCACTCGAAGGTCAAGTACAAGCTCGACGGCCACACCGAGGTATCGGGCCCTGCCGCGACCCAGGGTTTCCTGCGTAACAACCGTTACGACGCCTCGCTGAAGATCGACACCCCAGAGTCCTACGACCTGTCGGTCACCCAAGACCTGACGGACGCCTGGAAGCTCTATGGTGGTGCCACCTGGACACGCTGGAGCCGTCTGAAAGAGATCACTGTCAACAACGACGGCGTAACAGCTGCTGGCGGCTTACTGGCCCCTGGCCAACTCAGCTCGATCACCGAAGAACAGAACTGGCATGACACCTGGGCCTACGCCGTGGGTACCTCGTACCAGCTGACCAAACAGGTGGTGCTGCGTACCGGCCTGACCTTCGACCAGTCGCCCACCAACAACTCCGATCGTTCGCCGCGCATTCCGACTGGCGACCGCACGATCTTCAGCGTGGGCCTGGGTTACAAAGTCATGGATAACATGACCGTCGACCTGGCGTACTCGTACCTACAGGAAGAAGACGTCAAGGTGAACAACACCGCCAACCCACCTTCGACTGCCAGCTACCGCGCCAAATATGAAAACAGTGCCAACGGTTTCGGCCTGGGCATGACTTACACCTTCTGATTCAGACCGGTGTAAAAAAGCCCCGCTCTCCTGCAAAGGAGGCGGGGCTTTTCAGTGGGCATTGATCAGGGTTTGGACGCGATAGCCTGCTCCACCGCCTTGATCAGCTCCGGGCTGTCCGGCTTGGTCAAGCTGGAGAAATTAGCAATCACCTTGCCCTGGCGATCCACTACGTACTTATAGAAATTCCACTTCGGCGGTGCATCGGTCTGCTGCGCCAGCACCTTGAACAGGTGCACCGCGTCCGGCCCCTTGACCTTCTGCGGCTCGGTCATGGTGAAGGTCACGCCGTAGTTCACGTAGCAGACCTTGGCGGTTTCCTCGCCGGTCTTGGCTTCCTGCTTGAAGTCATCGGACGGCACGCCGATCACTTCCAGCCCTTCACCCTTGTAGCGCTGGTACAGGGCTTCGAGGCCTTTGAATTGCGGCGCGAACCCGCAAAAGCTCGCGGTGTTGACGATGACCAGCGGCTTGCCGGCAAACCGCTGGCACAAATCGATGGACTCCTTGGCGCGCAGCTTGGGCAATTGACCCTCAAGCAAAGGCGGGCAATCGGCGGCCATCGCCACGCCGCCAAAGGCAGTCATCAGCACGGGAACTGCAAGCCAGCGCATCTGCATGTCGAAAAGTCCTTTAAAGAGTTCAGAGAGCGAACTTAACAGATCGACATACCCAGTTGCATCAACGCCAAGCCACCGCGCTGCCATCCCCACCACGCCAGCAGCAACAGCGTCGCCACCACCGCTCCGCCAAGCCAATACCCGCTGGAACTCATGCTGCCTCCATCTGCGCCTGCAATCGCGCCACCGGCCGCTCACGCACCGGCCAGTTCAAGGCCGCGGCGAGCAGACTCAAGAGAATCGCCACCTGCCAGATCAAATCGTAGTTGCCGGTTCGATCATAGACCACCCCACCCAACCAGCCACCGAGGAACGAACCCAACTGGTGAAACAGGAACACGATCCCACCGAGCATGGAGAGGTTTCGCACACCAAACAGCGTCGCGACCGTGCCGTTGGTCAGCGGCACGGTGGACAGCCACAAAAAGCCCATGGCCATGCCAAACAGGTAAGCCGTGACTTCAGTGACTGGCGCCCACAGGAACAGCACGATCACTACCGCGCGCAGCAAATACAAACCGGTCAGCAAGCGCGGCTTGGACATGCGCCCGCCCAGCCAACCGGCGGTATAGGTGCCGAAGATGTTGAACAGACCGATCAGTGCCAACACCGTGGTGCCGACGGTGGCCGGCAAGTGCTGGTCGACCAGATAGGCCGGCAGGTGCACACCGATAAACACCACTTGGAAACCGCAGACGAAAAAGCCGAACGCCAGCAGCCAGAAGCCGGAGTGGGAGCAGGCTTCCTTCAACGCTTCGCGCAGGGTTTGCTGGCCGGCCATGACCGGTAATGGCCGGTCCTTGAGCATGGCCACCAATGGCAGGATCAACGCCACCATCAAACCCAATACAAGCAAGGCGGCTGACCAGCCCAGCCAACTGATCAGGCCCAGGGTGCCCGGCACCATGGCGAACTGGCCAAACGAACCGGCTGCGCTGGCCACACCCATCGCCATGCTGCGTTTTTCCGGCGCGACGGCACGGCCGACCACACCGAGAATCACCGAGAACGAGGTACCGGACAGCCCGATACCAATCAGCAAACCCGCACTCAGGGACAACGACCAAGCTGAATCCGACATGCCCATCAACACCAGGCCCACCGCGTAAAGCACGCCGCCGACGAACACCGCCTTGGTCGCGCCAAAACGGTCGGCGAGTGCGCCGGTAAACGGCTGCGCTAGGCCCCAGATCAGGTTTTGCAGGGCGATCGCGAAGGCAAAGGTCTCGCGGCCCCAGCCGAATTCGCTGCTCATCGGCGCCAGAAACAGCCCAAAACCGTGTCGCACCCCCAAGGACAACGCCAGGATCAGCGCACTCCCCACAAGAATCCAGCCGCTGGTGCGCCACATCGAGGTCATTTCTTATTCTCCGTTCGCGGGTATATACCCGCTTGTATTCAAACAAACCCGCGATCAGGCGAGTTCGTCCAGCAAGGCCAACAAGGTTTCGCGTTTCTCCGCGCCGAGTTGATCGATCAATTTCTGTTGCGCCGCCTCCCAGGCGGGCAAGGCTGCGGCCAACCGCTCTTCACCGGCTGCGGTCAGCAGCACCAGGCGATTGCGCAGGTCGCCGCCTTCGACCAACTGCACCAAGCCTTCGCCTTCCAACACCCGCAGGTTGCGCCCGAGGGTGCTGCGGTCCAGGCCCATGGCTTCGGCCAGGCTGGAAATGCTCGGTTGGTCGAGACGCTGCAGGTTGCACAGCAAAGAATACTGGGCAACGTTGATCCCGAAGCCGTCGAGGGCGCCGTCGTAATGCCTGCTGACGCCACGGGCGGCACGTCGCAGGTTGGTGCATAAACATTGGGAGGCAAGCATGGAACGTGTATATACCCGCGATTAAGGAAATGCAAGAAAGTGTTACAGCGCCAGCGCAACCACTACCGCGACTTCCAGCAGCTCCAGCAAGGCGCCCGCGGTATCGCCCGTGGTGCCGCCGAGTCGATTGACCATTAGCTGGCGCAGGCCCATAAAGCACAAGGCTGCGATCAGTACGGCGATGCCGCCACTGAAGCCGCCGATAAGAAGGCAGGCCAATCCGCTGAGGATCAGCACCTGTTGGCCGACAATCCTCGGTAAATGATCCGACAGTGCCTGACCCAGCCCGCCTGCACGCACATAGCGCGTGGTCAGAAACAGCGCCAGCATCGATGCGCGCCCGATCAGCGGGGCGAGGATCAGCGCCGCGCCATTGTGCTGCTCGATCAAGGCCACCAGCGCGGTGAACTTGAGCAGCAACACCACCCCCAGGGTGACCACGGCAATCGGCCCGCTGCGCGGGTCTTTCATGATTGTGAGCGTGCGTTCGCGGTCGCCGAAGCCACCCAGCCAGGCGTCGGCGCTGTCGGCTAACCCATCCAGGTGCAAACCCCCACTGAGCAACACCCAGGCCGTCAGCAATAACGCGGCGTGCAGCAATAACGGCGAACCCATCAGTACGCTATTGAGTGCCCATAACAGCAACCCGAACAACAAGCCGACCACCGGATAGAACAACAGCGAGCGCCCCAACTCCTGGGGCTGCGGCATGCCCGGCAAGCGAATCGGCAGGCTGCTGAGAAATTGCAGGGCGATCCAGAATGGCAGCATGCCTACACCACTTCCCTGAGTACGCCGTGCGCCGCGACCTGCAGGCTGAACAGCCCACCATGGCCGACTTCGACACTCAGCAGTTGCTCACGGGGCAAGCCGCGCGCCCGCGCCAGCAGCAAGCGCATCACGCCGCCATGGCTGATCAGCAACACACGCTCACCGGCATACGCCTGATGCAAGCGTGAGACAGCGCCGAGAACACGCTCGGAAAATGCGCTGACCGGCTCACCCTCAGGCGGCGTGAAGGTGTAGGGATCGTTCCAGAACAGGCCCAGCCCTTCGGCATCGGTTTGCATCAGCGCGGCGGTGCTTTGCCCTTCCCAGGCGCCGAAATGCAGCTCTTGCAGATCTTTTTCGAGGCTGAGCGGCACTTCGAGCCAAGCTGCAAACTCAGCGGCGAACTGCGCGCAACGTTGCAGCGGCGAGCTGACCACGCGGTCCCACGGCCCGCGATCCACCACCGCCGCGCGCATCTGCTGCCAGCCCCGGTCGGTCAATGCGTCGTCCAGGCTGCCACGCAGGCCGCCGCCCAATTCGGTTTCGCCGTGGCGCAGCAGGTCCAGGTGCAAGGTCATGCGGGGCGGTCTGCCACGGCGGCTTCGGCGAACGTCGCCATCTGCCCGTGCAACGCACACGCCAGACGCAGCAACGGCACTGCCAGCGCCGCACCACTGCCTTCGCCCAGGCGCAGGCCAAGCTCCAGCAGCGGTTGTGCGTCGAGGCTTTGCAGCACATGACCATGGCCAGGCTCGGCACCACGATGGCCAAACAGCAGCCACTCGCGACACGCCGGGTTCAGGCGTGTGGCGACCAACGCGGCGACAGTGCAGATAAACCCATCGACCAGCGCTACAACGCCTTCCTGAGCGCAGGCCAGGTAGGCACCCACCAACGCAGCAATTTCAAAACCACCAAGATTGAACAGGGTGTGCAGCGCATCTCCACGCTGGGCGGCGTGCCGCGCCAGCGCACGCTCGATCACCGCCACTTTATGGCTGACACCCTGGGCATTCAGCCCCGTGCCCGGGCCCGTGAGGTCACTGACCTGACACTCGAGCAACGCACACGCCAGCGCACTGGCGGCGGTGGTGTTGCCAATGCCCATCTCGCCGCCGATAAACAACTGGGCGCCGCTTTCTCGGGCGCGCAACACACTGTCACGTCCGGCGTGCAGGGCCAACCGCCCTTGCGCCTCAGTCATCGCCGAGCCGTTGACAAAATTCGCCGTGCCCGCGCCGATGTTCAAGTGGCGCACGCCGGGCAAATCCAGGGACGACGTCACGGTGCCGAGATCGACCACTTCCAACTGCGCATCCAGCTGCCGCGCCAACACACTGATGGCCGCGCCGCCGCTGACAAAATTGAGCAGCATCTGCCCGGTCACTGCCTGGGGATAAGCGGATACACCTTCCGCCACCACCCCGTGGTCACCGGCAAAGATCGCAATCCACACTTGGTCGACCGAAGGCTTGACCTGGCCCTGCAAGCCGGCCAACTGCACCGCCAGCGTTTCCAGCTGACCGAGGGAGCCCGCGGGTTTGGTCAATTGCTGCTGACGCGCCAGTGCGTTTTCGTACGCTTGCGCGTCGATCGCCTTACAAGGGTTGAGCCACCAGGTGTCAGTCATAACGCAGTACCTTTCAAAGTCAGGGGCAGGCCGGCAACCGTCAGGACAACACGCTGACACCGCTCGGCCAAGGCTTGATGCAGCCAGCCGGCTTCATCCACATAACGGCGAGTCAATTCGCCCAGCGGTACGACACCCAGACCGGTCTCGTTGCTGACAAAAATAATGTCCCCCGGCAGCGTCGCCAGGGTTTCCAGCAATTGATCGCGCTCGAACGCCAGGCGCGCCGGGTCTTCGAGCATCAGCAGATTGGTCAGCCACAGGGTCAGGCAGTCCACCAACAGACAACGACCGGCCGCCGCGTTTTCACGCAGTACCCGCGCCAGTTCGATGGGTTCTTCGATCAAGCCCCAATGCTCGGGACGCCGCTCGCGATGCAAGGCGACGCGCGCGTTCATCTCGCCGTCCAGCGGCTGGCTGGTGGCGATGTAGATGACGGGTAATGTGCTATCGGCGGCGAGCTTTTCCGCCAGGCGACTTTTGCCGGACCGGGCGCCGCCGAGGATCAACTGATACATGCGCATGCACCTTTTTCGGCCAGTCGATAACCTGAGGTGCGCCTGCTCCAATGTGGGAGCGGGCTTGCTCGCGAAGACGGTGTGTCAGGCAATGAATCAGTAACTGAGACACTGCCTTCGCGAGCAAGCCCGCTCCCACACTTGGATCGTGTGCACACCTTCAAACCCCGCATAGTTCGCGCAACAAATCCGTATCCAGGTGGTTCTCCACCAGATCCGCCAACCGCTCGATATCGCGCTCGCGCAAGGCGTGGTAGTCCACCTCCTGCACATCCTGCAGCCCAGCCCAGCGCAGCAAGGCACTGCAAGCCGCCGGCGTCTCAAACAACCCATGCAGATACGTGCCAAAAATCTGCCCGTCCGCACTCTGCGCGCCATCACTGCGGCCATCGTCCAAAAGCACCGCCGCTCGAGACAACGCCTCTCCGGACGTTACCCCCGCATGAATCTCATACCCGCTGACCTCAGCATCCTCCAGCAGCAACCGCCCGCGCACATTGCGCAGCTGCTTCTCTTCTTCCAGCGTCGTACTGAACGCCAGCAACCCCAGGCCGGCGCTTGACCCGGCGGCGCCTTCCAGCCCCAGCGGGTCATGCACCTGCTCACCGAGCATTTGCAGCCCACCACAAATCCCCAGCACCTTGCCGCCATAGCGCAAATGCCGGGCCACGGCGGTGTCCCAACCATTGGCGCGCAGGTAGGCGAGGTCGCTGCGCACGCTTTTCGAGCCCGGCAGGATGATCAGGTCAGCAGGCGGAATCGGCTGGCCCGGCCCGACGAACTGCAAATCCACCTGCGGATGCAGGCGCAGCGGGTCGAAATCCGTGTGGTTGCTGATGCGCGGCAACACCGGCACCACAACCTTGAGCACCTGCGCGGCCTTGTCGGTCTGGCGTCGGTCGATGCCGTCTTCGGCTTCCAGGTGCAGGTCCATCACGTAGGGCAACACGCCGACCACCGGTTTGCCGGTGCGTGCTTCAAGCCAGTCCAGGCCTGGCTGCAAAAGCGCGATATCGCCGCGAAAACGGTTGATGATGAACCCCTTGACCCGCGCCTGTTCGCTGGCGGACAACAGCTCCAGGGTGCCGACCAGGTGCGCGAAAACGCCACCGCGATTGATGTCGGCGATCAGCAGCACCGGGCAGTCCACGGCTTCGGCGAAGCCCATGTTGGCAATGTCATTGGCGCGCAGGTTGATCTCCGCCGGGGAGCCCGCGCCTTCGACCATCACCACCGGATAGGCCGCGCTCAACCGCGCGTGGGAGGCCAATACTGCCTGCATCGCGATGGCTTTGTAGTCGTGATAGGCCACCGCGTTCATGCTGGTCACGGCGCGGCCGTGAATGATCACCTGGGAGCCGGTGTCGCTGTTGGGTTTGAGCAATACCGGGTTCATGTCGGTGTGCGGCGCCAAGTTGGCGGCCTGGGCCTGCACCGCCTGGGCGCGGCCGATTTCGCCGCCTTCGGCGGTGACGGCGCTGTTGAGTGCCATGTTCTGCGGTTTGAACGGCGCCACCGGCACGCCCTGGCGCACCAGCCAGCGGCACAGCGCAGTCACCAAGGTACTTTTACCGGCGTCGGAGGTGGTGCCTTGCACCATCAGCGTACTCATACAGCTTCCTTGTAGGCGCCCAGCGCTGCGTCGAGGCGCGACCAGTCGGCTTCGGTGTCCGGCAGGCCGAAGCGCAGGCTGCTGTCGTGGACGAACAGCCGCAGCAGGATGCCGCGCTGGGCCATGAATTCGTGCATGCGCTCGGCATGCGGGGTGATCAGCCATTGGAACAAGGCGCAGCCGCCCTGGGGTTGGAAACCATGGCGCTCAAGCAACGTGAACAACCGCTGGCCCGCCTCGATGCAACGCGCGCGTTGCCGCACCTGCCCGGCGGTATCGCGCAGGCACACCTGGCCGAGCACCCGAGTCGGCCCGCTGACCGCCCAGGGCCCGACCTGTTCGGCGAGCAACTTGAGCAGCTTGCGCTCGGCCAGTACAAAGCCCAGCCGCACCCCGGCCAGGCCGAAGAATTTGCCGAACGAGCGCAATACGATCAGCCCGACCTGATGCGCCTGGCTCGCCAGGCTCAATTGCGGGGTGACGTCCATGAAGGCTTCGTCCACCACCAGCCAGCCACCGCGTTGCGCCAACCGTGTGTGCCAGTCGAGCAAGCGTTGCGGGGAAAGGCTCAAGCCAGTGGGGTTGTTGGGGTTGACCACCACCAGCACGTCGAGACCATCAAGGAAGAAATCGACTTCCTGCTCCTGCACTTCGCGCACCACATAACCGGCGCGGCGCCAGGCTTCGGCGTGTTCGGCATAGCATGGCGACAACACGCCGACCTTGCCCGCACGGCGCAGGCGCGGCAGCAACTGGATCGCTGCCTGGGACCCGGCCACTGGCAATAGATGCGCGGCGCCGTAGTACTCGCTGGCGGCTTGTTCCAGACCGTCGTCGGTTTCCGGCAAACGCGCCCAGGCCCGCAGCGGAATCTCGGGGACCGGCCACGGCCAGGGCGCGAGGCCGCTGGACAGGTCGAGCCAATCGGCCTCGGCAATCCCGTACTGGATGGCTGCCTTGCGCAGCCGGCCACCGTGTTCAAGCATAGAATTGCGCCCCCGCACATAGGATCAGCAGCCACAACCATACGCCGCGCTGCACCAGTTGCCAGCCCCGGTCGATTGAGTCGGCATCCGCCGCCGGGCCTTCGCCCAGTGGCGGGCGCTGGTGCACTTCGCCGTGATAGGTCGCGGCGCCGCCCAGCTCGACACCCAGCGCCCCGGCACCGGAAGCCATGACCGGGCCGGCGTTGGGGCTGTCCCAGGTCGGGCCCTGGGTGCGCCAGCATTTGATCGCCAGGCGGGTTTTACCCAGTACGGCGTAGGTCAACGCCACCAGACGTGCAGGAATGTAGTTAAGTACATCGTCGATTTTTGCAGCTGCCCAGCCGAAGCGTTCGAAGCGTTCGTTACGATAACCCCACATCGCGTCGAGTGTGTTGCTCAGGCGGTAGAGCACCACGCCCGGCACACCGGCAACCACAAACCAGAAAATCGCCGCGAACACCGCATCGCTGCCGTTCTCCAGCACCGATTCGGTGGCGGCGCGGGCGACTTCGGTGCGGTCCAGTTCGCTGGTCTGGCGGCTGACCAGGTAGCTCACGCGTCTGCGCGCTTCGTCCAGGTCATCGCTGCGCAACGCCTGGGCCACCGGGATCACGTGCTCGCCGAGGCTGCGCATGCCCAGCGCCAGGTACAGCGCGAGGATCTCCAGCACCCAACCGATATAGGGCGCCCACGACAAGGCGGTGGCGAGCAGGGTCAACGGCACCACGGCGATCACCCACGCGGTGACGCCATGGCTGCGCCAGCCGCGGCCACCGGTGTTGAAACGTTGCTCAATGCGCCCGGCGAAATTGCCGAACGCCACCAGCGGATGCCAGCGCCCGGGCTCACCCAGCAGCGCATCCAGCGCCACCGCAGCGACACACAGCAAGGCCACACTCATTGACTTACTCCCCACACATTCTCATACAACATGTCACTCAGCGGCCGCGGTTCGGTCCAGCCTTCGAGCTGCAACATCGGTGCCGGGTAGAACTCGGCGACCGGCCCCAGGCACAACACCGCCAGGGGTTTCGCGCCAGGCGGCAAGCCCAGCAGGTCGGCCAGCGCCTGGGGTTCGAACAGCGAGACCCAGCCCATGCCCAGGCCTTCGACGCGGGCTGCCAGCCATAGATTCTGGATCGCACAGGACAGCGAGGCCATGTCCATTTCCGGCAAGGTGCGGCGCCCGAAGATGTGCCGCTCGCGGTCGTCCATCAGCGCCGCCACCAGCACCTCGGCGCAGTCGTGGATGCCTTCGACCTTGAGCTTCATGAACTCATCGGAACGTTCGCCCAAGGCTTCGGCGGTGCGCACGCGTTCTTCTTCCACCAATTGCTGAATCTGCCCACGCAACGCGCGGTCGCTGATACGGATAAACCGCCACGGTTGCATCAGGCCGACGCTGGGTGCCTGGTGCGCGGCCCG
Organism: Pseudomonas viridiflava; assembly: GCF_900580675.1. Classification (GTDB taxonomy): domain Bacteria; phylum Pseudomonadota; class Gammaproteobacteria; order Pseudomonadales; family Pseudomonadaceae; genus Aquipseudomonas. The sequence goes on along the minus strand of NZ_UTBG01000185.1, from coordinate 32,281 downwards.
GAGCACGCGGTGCAGCAACTCTGGGGCGACGTTGCCGCCGCTGAAGTGACGCATGTCGCGGCGTTCGGCGATGGCGCGGTACACGGCGTCGCGGTCGGCCTGGGGGAAAGCGTTGTCACTCATGGTGCAGGGTTTGCTCAAGGTCGGGCGCAAACAGCGCGGCAATCGCCCGGGGGTTGGACGGAAAATAAAAGTGCACGTAAGACGCCGTCATCCGCCCCTGGCGGTACACCGCCTCGGCACCGCGCCCGCCATTCGGGCTAAGGCCACGGGCGATCGGCAGCCACTCGGTGCTGGTCAGGGAATGGTGATAGGTGTGCCCGCGCAAGACGCCTTCCGGCAGCTCGACGCTTTGCAGGGCCAGGGCCGCGAGTTTCTTTTGCATCACCGCATCGCCCTGCAGCAGGCCGACCAGTTCGGCACGTTTGCCGTCGACATCGGTCAGCGAATCGAGCAGGTAAAGCATGCCGCCGCATTCGGCGAGCAAGGGTTTGCCGGCCGCGTGATGCGCGCGGATGGCGGCGAGCATCGAGGTGTTTTCCGACAGCGCCTGGTGGTGCAGTTCCGGGTAGCCGCCGGGCAGATACAGGCTGTCGGCGTCAGGCAATTCGCGGTCGTGGATCGGCGAAAAGAAGCACAGCTCGGCGCCCATCGCCCGCAACAGGTCGAGGCTGGCGCCATAGGTGAAGGCGAACGCTTCGTCACGGGCCACGGCGATACGCACACCGGCGAGCAACGGTTCGGCCTCGATCACTTCAGGCGCGGCGAAGGTCACCGGTGGCGGCACCGCGACTTCACAGCTGCTGCCCAAGGCCTGGGCGGCGGCGTCGAGGCGCACGTCGAGATCGTTCAGTTCGCTGGCTTGCACCAGGCCGAGGTGGCGGCTGGGCAGTTCGATCCCGGTTTCGCGGGATAACGCGCCGTACCAGCGCAGGCCTTCGGTCAGGCTGCCTTCCAGCAGTTGCGCATGGCGCAGGGTGCCGACGCGGTTGGCCAGCACGCCGGCAAACGGCAGGTCGGGCTGATAACGCGCGAGACCAAGCGCCAGGGCACCGAAGGTCTGGGCCATGGCGGTGCCGTCGATCACACCGAGCACCGGTACGCCGAAGTGCCGCGCCAGGTCCGCACTCGAAGGCGTGCCGTCGAACAGGCCCATCACGCCTTCGATCAGGATCAGGTCGGCCTCCCCCGCTGCTTCCCACAGCAGGCGGCGACTTTCCTGCTCGCCGACCATCCACATGTCCAACTGATACACCGGCGCACCGCTGGCGCGCTCGTGAATCATCGGGTCCAGGAAGTCCGGGCCGCATTTGAACACGCGCACCTTGCGCCCCAGGTTGCGGTGCAAACGGGCGAGCGCGGCGGTGACGGTGGTTTTGCCCTGGCCGGACGCCGGTGCGGCGATCAATACGGCCGGGCAATGACGGGGCTGATTCAAAGTTCGACGCCCTTCTGTGCCTTGATACCGGCCTGGAACGCGTGCTTGAGCATGCCCATTTCGGTCACGGTGTCGCCCATTTCGATCAACTCAGGCTTGGCGCCACGGCCGGTGACCACCACGTGCTGCATCGGCGGGCGGGCTTGCAGGTCGCTGAGCACCTGGTCCAGGTCGAGGTAGCCGTGCTTGAGGGCGATGTTCAACTCGTCAAGAACGACCAGGCCAATGGACGGGTCTTGCAGCAATTCACGCGATACCGCCCAGGCGGCTTCGGCAGCGGCGATGTCGCGCTGGCGGTCCTGGGTTTCCCAGGTAAAGCCTTCACCCATCACGTGAAAACGCACTTGCTCGGGGAAGCGGCGAAAAAAAAGTTCCTCGCCGGTGCTGTGACGCCCCTTGATGAACTGCACCACGCCGCATTGCATGCCGTGGCCCATGGCCCGGGCAAGCATGCCGAACGCCGAGCTGCTCTTGCCTTTGCCGTTGCCGGTCAGCACCAGCAACAGGCCGCATTCGTTCGGGGAGTTGGCGATACGCTCGTCGATCACGGCTTTTTTGCGCAGCATGCGCGCCAGGTGGCGTTCGTCGCGGTCGGGGGAATCAGTCATGGCAGCTTTCCGTTGGGGCTGGACAAAAACGGCGGGCAGGAAAAAGAAAAAACAGACAGCCAAGCATCGCCCACCGTGATGCTGTTGGATGAACCAGGCCGGTCTCCGGACTCATGAGTGGCGCTTGCTTGTGTAGCGCAAGCAGGCCGACGGCGCGCCTTCCCATATCACCTGGATACAGTGGCAAAAGGCACCGTCTTGACTCATTTACCGTTGCGGGGGCAGCGCCGGAATCGCGGCAGCACTGTGTACAAGTGCGCTCACTCACCGGCTTCCCTGTTTCACTCTGTCGACCCTTGGGTCACAGAGCACCTGGAACAAGCCGCGAAGGTTAGTGGGTTGGGGGTGGAGCGTCAATTAAAGCTGGCCCTGGACTTGAACCATCGCACCGCCGCCCTCCTCTACCCTTACAGGTATCAAGGAGAACACCATGCATAAAACCAGACTCGCCCTACTCGTCATGCTCGCCGGCACCCTCGCCGCCTGCGGCGAAAGCTCTACCCTGCAGGTAGCTGATGGCACCGGGCCTTCGCCGCAATTGCCGGAGCCGAACAAGACCCTGATCCCCACCGTAAATATCGCCCCGGCCATCGGCTGGCCCGACGGCGCCAAGCCGACGGCCGCCGCGGGCACCCAAGTGGCGGCGTTCGCGGAGGGCCTGGATCACCCGCGCTGGCTGTATGTGCTGCCCAACGGCGATGTGCTGGTGGCGGAAACCAACGCACCGCCCAAACCGGACGACTCCAAGGGCATTCGTGGCTGGGTCATGGAGAAGGTCATGGGCCGCGCCGGTGCCGGTGTGCCGAGCCCGAACCGCATCACCCTGCTGCGCGATGCCGACCATGACGGCGTTGCCGAGACACGCACGGTGTTCCTGGAAAACCTCAATTCGCCGTTCGGCATGACGCTGGTCGGTAACGACCTGTACGTGGCCGACTCGGACAAGCTGCTGCGCTTTCCCTATCAGCCGGGTGACACGGCGATCAAGCAAGCAGGCACTAAAGTCGTCGACCTGCCGGGGGGCAGCCTCAACCACCACTGGACCAAGAACGTGGTCGCCAGCAAGGACGGCAGCAAGCTGTACGTGAGCGTCGGCTCCAACAGCAACGTCGGCGAAAACGGCCTTGAAGCGGAACAGGGCCGGGCGGCTATCTGGGAAGTGGACCGCGCAAGCGGCGAGCACCGCATTTTCGCATCAGGCCTGCGCAACCCCAACGGCATGGCCTGGGAACCACAAAGCGGCAAGCTGTGGACCGCAGTGAACGAGCGCGATGAAATCGGCAGTGACTTGGTGCCCGACTACATCACCTCGGTCAAGGATGGCGCGTTCTACGGCTGGCCCTTCAGCTATTACGGCCAGCATGTGGACGTGCGCGTCAGCCCGCAGAACCTGGACCTGGTGGCCAAGGCCATCGCGCCGGACTATGCAGTGGGCCCGCACACGGCATCCCTCGGGCTGACGTTTGCCGAGGGCAGCAAACTCCCGGCGCCATTCACCAACGGCGCGTTTATCGGCCAGCATGGCTCGTGGAACCGCAAACCGCACAGCGGTTACAAGGTGATTTTTGTACCGTTCGAAGGTGGGCAGCCTAAAGGGCAACCGCTGGATGTGCTGACCGGGTTCCTCGATAAAGACGAGAAAGCCATGGGCCGGCCGGTGGGCGTGGTGATTGATCAGCAAGGGGATTTGCTGGTGGCGGATGATGTGGGGAATAAGGTGTGGCGGGTGTCGGCAGCTAAATAATCAATCCTGGGACCGCCACAAAAACAAATGTGGGAGCGGGCTTGCTCGCGAAAGCGGAGTGTCAGTCGATACATTGTTGACTGAACTACCGCATTCGCGAGCAAGCCCGCTCCCACATTTGGATCTGTATTTGGCTTAAGGATTGCGCGCCAGGTTTGCTGGCAGCACGCGTTTGGCGCTCAGGTAAGCATTCTGCCAATACGCCTTGGACAAGGTATCCAGCTTCACCGTACCGCCGGTTTGCGGCGCATGGACAAAGCGGCCTTCACCCACGTAGATCCCGGCGTGGCTGACCTGCGAGCCGCCACCCGTGGCGAAGAACAACAGGTCACCGGTTTGCAGGTTTTGCTCACTGACGTCCTGGGCGCGCATCACGATCAACTCACGCGTGGTACGCGGCAGGGAAATCCCCGCAGCGTCACGGAACACAAAGCCGATCAGGCCGCTGCAATCAAACCCCGAGTCCGGCGTGTTGCCGCCCCAACGGTAAGGCGTGCCGACCAGGCCCAGCGCGCGGAAGAGCACGTCTTCGGCAGCAGGCGAAAAATTCTGTGTCGTGTAGTTGAACACCGGCTTAGGCTTGACCGCGACAGGCGCGGGCGGCGGTGGACGACTTGCGCAGGCGCTGAGCAGCGCGGCGCAAAGGATAAAAATCAGGCGGGCCGAGGTCGACATGTGCAGAACAATCCTGGTCTGGATGCGGCTTTCGCTGCCGAACGCTGAAAACCAGAACGCGCAAGCAAAGCTCGCGCGAACGGATTACAACAATGTCCAGGGATTCTAGCGCTTACACGTCAAACTTCAAGTATCACTTTAAGTTTACTTGCTAGCGGTAACCGTAGTCGGGGCCATGGCGAGTGCGCGCTTGGCTTCGATGAAGGTTTTGCTCCAGTAGCTGTCACCCAGGTTGTCGACTCGAACACCGCCACTGCGACGGCTGCTGGAGTGGATAAACTGGTTATCACCCAGGTAGATACCGGCATGGCTGACGCGACCGCGGCCAGCTGTACTGAAGAAAAGCAGATCACCGGGCTTGAGGTTGTTGCGTGCGACCAACGGTGCATTCACGTTGATCATTTCGCGGGTGGAGCGTGGCAGGTTCATGCCGGCTTCTTCACGAAACAGGTAGCCGATGAAACCGCTGCAGTCGAAACCGGCTTCAGAGGTACCGCCGAAACGGTAGCGGGTACCGATCAGGGACATGCCGCGTTCGAGGATGCTGTCGGCCAGAACGGGAAGCTGGTAAGGCTTGTTGCCACCGAAGTTGGCGAGTTCTTTCTCGGTTGCAACTTCTTCCTCATAAACAGTGGAAGACTGCGCCGCAACGAATTTTGCCTGATTCTGAACCTGTGGTTTTTGCTGTTCTGCCACCTGTTGAGGGTGGGAGGCGCAACCAAACAACAGGGTAACGAGTGCGAGAGGCACGAGGGGTGCGAAGCGATTTAGCATGGGCACGACCGTGGCTGGTATGTAAAGAAGTCGAGACTATGCCCACTATCACATCGATTTGCAAATTCAATCGTGACCTATGTGACTTCGCGATTGGACTATGACATCTAAGCCGTAATTCCATTTTTAGCTTCAAATGCGTAGCCAGGCTGGCTCAAACGCAGGTTTTCTGACGCCTGTAATCTGCCGAGTCCCACAGATTCAACAGGTTACCAACCCAACGTCTCTTTCAAGAAAGGGATCGTCAATTTTCGTTGCGCTTGCAAAGACGCCTGATCGAGCTGCTCAAGTAAATCGAACAACGCGCTCATGCTGCGGGTGCCACGGGTGAGGATAAAGTGCCCCACCTCGTCGGTAAGGTGCAGGCCGCGACGCGACGCGCGCAATTGCAGGGCACGCAATTTGTCTTCGTCGGACAAGGGCCGCATCTGGAAGATAAGTGCCAGGGTCAGGCGCGATTTGAGGTCAGCCAGCTTGACCGGCAATTCACGTGGCGAAGTGGACGCTGCAATCAGCAAGCGGCGACCGCTGTCACGCAGGCGGTTGAACAGGTGAAACAGCGCCTCTTCCCAATCCGCCTTGCCGGCGATCGCCTGAAGGTCATCCAGGCATACCAGCTCATATTGCTCAAGGTGGTCGAAGATGCCGATACCGCGATCCATCAACTCAGCCAACGGCAGGTAAACCGCCGGTTCGCCCATCTGCTCGAAACGCAGGCACGCGGCCTGCAACAGGTGAGTACGCCCTACGCCGTGCTTGCCCCATAGATAGATCAGGCTTTCGGTCCACCCGGCGTCGGCTTCGCAAAGCCGCTCGACATAGCCGAGTGCAGCGGCATTGGCGCCTGGGTAGTAGTTGATAAAGGTAGCGTCATCACGCAGACGCACACCTAAGGGCAGCTGAATCGGTTTCATGCTGACTGAACGGCTCTAAACGAACCGTTAGTGGCCTCTGTGTAAAGTTTGCAAAGTTTATACCCGTGACGCCGGGCGCACAATGCAGCAGACCACAAGCAAAATCAAAGGTTTGCGTTAACTTGCCGGATTTGCGCAAATTGTTTGACACCCGCGCCCAGAAACAACAAACCCGGCCTGGGCCGGGTTTGTGATGAACCGATTACAAATCGGGGTCTTCAACCCCGGTGTACACATCCGAATCCTTGTACAGATCATGCACATGGCGCACCAGCACCATGATCACCGCCGCCACCGGCAGCGCCAGCAGGATGCCGGTAAAGCCAAACAGCTCACCGCCCGCCAGGATCGCAAAGATCACCGCCACCGGGTGCAGGCCAATCCGGTCGCCTACCAGCAACGGCGTGAGCACCATGCCTTCAAGGGCTTGGCCGACCATGAACACCGCGACAATCCCGAGCATCGGGTAGAGGTCACCGCCAAACTGGAACAACCCCGCGACCAACGCCGCGCCGATGCCGATCACGAAACCCATGTACGGCACGATAGCCGCGAGGCCGGCGATCAAGCCGATCAACAGGCCCAGCTCCAGGCCGATAGCCATCAGCCCTGCGGCATAGATGACACCCAGCGCCAGCATCACCAGCAATTGGCCACGCACGAAAGCCCCGAGGACCTCATGGCACTCGTGGGCCAGCGAGACGATGCGTTCCTCACGATCACGCGGCAGCAGGCTGCGGATCTTGGCCATCATCACGTCCCAGTCACGCAGCAGGTAGAACGCCACCACCGGGATCAGCACCAGGTTGGTCAGCCAGCCGATCAACGCGAGGCTGGAGGCTGTGGCCTGGCTGAGCACCACACCGACGATATCGGTGGTCTGGCCCATATGCTCGCTGATCGCGGCCTTGACCTTGTCGAATTTCCAGAAGCCATCCGCCAGCCCCAGCTTGGCCTGGGCCCACGGCATTGCCGTGTGCTGCAGCCAGTCGAGCATTTGCGGCGCCAGCTCATACAGGCGGAACAGTTGCTTGGCCAGCATCGGCACCAGCACCAGCACCAGCGCCGTAATGATCAACGTGAACAAGGCAAACACCGCCACCACGCCCAGGGTTCGCGACAGGCCGGCTTTCTCCAGGCGATCCACCACGGGATCGAACAGATAGGCGAGCAGCAGCGCGACCAGGAACGGCGTCAGGATCGAATGCAGCAAGAACACAAACACGCACAGCAGGACAATCCCGCCAAGCCACACCCAACGACGCGTATCCGCCATAAACCACTCCATCTGTCTTTGCTTCTATATATAGGAACAACATTTACCAACGAAAACGCAGTTGCGCCTGAGGTTCAGGGGCAGCCGCCGGCTGAGCACCCTCGACCACGGGTTGCTGGGCCGGCGCTTCACTTGCCGGCACCTCCTGCAACTTGGCCAGGCTCAACTGGGTACGTAACTGCTCGGCACTGCCATTGACGCGGTACACGATGCGATTGCCATCGACCAGTTGCGGCTGGCCACCGAACGGTTCCAGCAGATGACCCAGGGCGGCGTAACGCTCCAGCGTCATGCCCTGCACTTCCAGCAACTGCTCGGCACTCACGCCGGGCTTGACCGCAAAGCGCGGTGCCAATTTTTGGCTGACAGCCAGCAACACGGCATCGGCCACGGCGGCGGTATCGGCGCCTTGCGCGGTGCCCTGCTCGCTCTTGTCGCCCAGCCACAGGCGCCATTTGGCCTGCCATTGGTTGCCTTCCTGGCGCGCATGCACGGCGAGCAAGGCGTCGGCCCCATAGCGTTCGGAAGCGGCGCGCAACGGCGTGGCGTCAGCGCTTTCAAGATTCGGTGCGGTGGCGACCACCTGCTCGTCCAGGTCGCCCAACGGCAGGCGCAGCGGCAAGCCACGGTGTTGCGCGGCACGGCGCAGCGCTGCCGCGATGGTCTGGCCATCACCCACAAGGCTGCTGCCTTCGGTGGAATCGTTCAGCCACCAGCCGAGGATCGACGGGCGATTGCTGCCCCAGATCGACAGGCCGGCGCCGCGCAAGGCGCGATCGGTGCTGACCGGGTCAAAATCCACTTGCAGGCTTTCCGGCGGGCCGGCGTCGTAGCCGTACTGGCTGATGATTTGCTGCGGGTCCTTGCGAATCGCCGCCAGGCCCGGGCCTTCGGCGGCCTTGGCGTCGCCGGTGAGGCGGATCACCAGGGTCTGCACGGCGCGCTGGGTTGCCTGGTCGCGCTCTTGCGGGGACTGGCTGCTGACCGGTTCAAGTACTTGATAAAGACCATTGAGGGTTTCGGCATGACTCGCCAGGCTGACCAACGATAAGCAGCCTACAAAAAAGAATTTACACAGACGCATGGAAGATTCCCGAACGACAAATTTAGCGGTTGGAACAGACCGCGTGAAATCGGTATAGCCAGGCTGTGACCACAGCGACAACTAAAACATTCACGGGGCCGCGGTAAGTTTTCGCAATGTCATAACGATAGCGGGTTAAAGGCTATACCTTAATACGCGCCATGGCAGAGTCGATGAGCATTTTTTTAACCGGCTTTTTTGACCTATATGGCCCTGCCCGTCGGCCCGAGGATGGCCGCTGCCCCTCAAGCCTGATAAAATCGCGCGCCTTCGCAGACCGTCAACGGCTGGGCCTTTTACCAAAAGCGCCTGCCGGCTCGGTCGTTACCCCTGAATCCCCCCTAAAGGCCTGGATCATGAGCAAGCAACCCTCCCTGAGCTACAAGGACGCCGGTGTAGACATCGACGCCGGTGAAGCATTGGTCGAACGCATCAAGAGCGTCGCCAAGCGCACTGCGCGCCCCGAAGTCATGGGCGGCCTGGGCGGTTTTGGCGCCCTCTGCGAAATCCCGGCCGGCTACAAACAGCCTGTGCTGGTCTCCGGCACCGACGGCGTGGGCACCAAGCTGCGCCTGGCGCTGAACCTGAACAAGCACGACAGCATCGGCATCGACCTGGTCGCCATGTGCGTCAACGACCTGGTGGTGTGCGGCGCCGAGCCGCTGTTCTTCCTGGACTACTACGCCACCGGCAAGCTCAACGTCGAGACCGCTACCCAGGTAGTGACCGGCATCGGCGCTGGCTGCGAGCTGTCGGGTTGCTCCCTGGTCGGCGGCGAAACCGCTGAAATGCCAGGCATGTACGAAGGCGAAGACTACGACCTGGCCGGCTTCTGCGTCGGCGTTGTGGAAAAAGCCGAGATCATCGACGGCTCCAAAGTCGCTGCCGGTGACGCCCTGCTCGCCCTGCCATCCTCCGGCCCGCACTCCAACGGCTACTCGCTGATCCGCAAGATCATCGAAGTGTCCGGCGCCGACATCGAAAACATCCAGCTCGACGGCAAGCCGCTGACCGACCTGCTGATGGCCCCGACGCGCATCTACGTCAAGCCACTGCTCAAGCTGATCAAGGACACTGGCGCCGTTAAAGCCATGGCCCACATCACCGGTGGCGGCCTGCTGGACAACATCCCGCGCGTATTGCCAAAAGGCGCCCAGGCGATTGTCGACGTGGCCAGCTGGACTCGCCCTGCGGTGTTCGATTGGCTGCAAGAGAAAGGCAACGTCAACGAAACCGAGATGCACCGCGTGCTGAACTGCGGCGTGGGCATGGTCATCTGCGTGGCTCAAGAGCACGTTGAAACCGCGCTCAACGTGCTGCGTGAAGCCGGCGAGCAGCCTTGGGTCATCGGCCAGATCGCCACCGCCCCGGAAGGCGCGGCGCAGGTTGAACTGAAGAACCTCAAGGCTCACTGATGCCTCAGACCTGTGATGTCGTGGTGCTGCTCTCCGGCACCGGCAGTAACTTGCAGGCCCTGATCGACAGCACGCGCACCGGCGACAGCCCGGTGCGCATCGCTGCGGTGATCTCCAACCGCAGCGACGCCTACGGCCTGCAACGCGCCAGGGACGCGGGTATCGACACCCGCTCGCTGGATCACAAGGCTTTCGAAGGCCGCGAGGCCTTCGACAACGCCTTGATCGAACTGATCGACGCCTTCAACCCCAAGCTCGTCGTCCTCGCCGGTTTCATGCGCATTCTCAGTGCTGATTTCGTGCGGCATTACCACGGGCGCCTGCTGAATATCCATCCGTCCCTGCTACCCAAATACAAAGGGTTACACACGCACCAACGCGCCCTCGAGGCCGGCGACACGGAGCATGGCTGCAGCGTGCACTTCGTCACCGAGGAACTCGATGGCGGGCCTCTGGTCGTACAGGCAGTGGTTCCGGTAGAGTCTGACGACTCGGCGCAGACGCTTGCGCAACGGGTTCACACCCAGGAACACAGGATTTACCCACTGGCTGTTCGCTGGTTTGCCGAGGGCCGGTTGATTCTCGGCGACCACGGTGCATTATTGGATGGTCAGTTACTTGCGGCCAGCGGCCACTTGATTCGAACCTAGGAGATTTTATGCGTCGCGCCCTGCTCTTCGCTTTTGCGCTGTTCGCCCTGCCTGCCGTGCAAGCAGCAGACCTACACCCTTTCTCCGTCAGCTACACCGCCGACTGGAAACAGTTGCCCATGAGTGGTTCGGCCGAACGCAGCCTGACCAAGAATGACAATGGCTCGTGGACCTTGAATTTCAAGGCTTCCATGATGATCGCCAGCCTCACCGAAACCAGCGTGATCCTGTTTGACAAGGACACCCTGCAACCGAAGAGCTACACCTTCGAACGCGGTGGCCTGGGCAAGGCCAAGAAGATCAACCTGGACTTCGACCAGGCGACCAAGAAAGTCACCGGCTTTGAAAACAAAGACCCGGTCAACGTTGCCCTGCAAAGCGGCATGCTCGACAAGTCGACTTACCAGTTGGCCCTGCAGCGCGACGTCGCCGCCGGCAAGAAAAGCATGAGCTACAACGTGGTGGAAGGCACCGACGTCGATACCTACGACTTCCGCGTAATCGGCCCGGAAAAGGTCCAGACCAAGGTCGGCTCCATCGACGCGATCAAGGTTGAGCGCGTACGTGACCCGACTCAAAGCAAGCGCATCACCCAGATGTGGTTTGCCAAGGACCAGGGCGGCATCCTGGTTGCCCTGCGCCAGGTCGAGACCGACGGCAAGGAATACAACATCATGCTGCAAGACGGCACCGTTGACGGCAAGGCTGTCAAAGGTAGCTGATCGGTAGATGGAACAAAGAGCCTCGCAGATGCGGGGCTTTTTTTCGTCTGGAGGTTTTGTGTAGAAGCGTCGACCGCTATCGCGGGCAAGCCAGCTCCCACATTTTGAAATGCATTCCAAATGTGGGAGCTGGCTCGCCTGCGATAGCGGCGGTCCAGTCAATACGAGGCTGAAGCCTTACGCCAACATGAAACTTTTGTCATAAAACTCAGCGCCCTGCGACGCAATGTCGCGGTTTATGCGGGCTGCGCGACTGTTGCGTTTCCTGCAATGAATTGTTGCGTGGAAAAACAGTTTACTTAGCAAGCTAACAAAACATATAACAAAGGCCTGCGACGACTTGCCGCAGACCCCACCAGAGATTGGAGCAAGCAGATGACTGTAAAAGTAACTGAACGCGACGACGAGCATATGTCCCACGAAGCTTTGGGCCATGGGATTCACATCTGGGATGTACATCAACAAGACCTGCTGGTCGGCATGTTTCACAACGAGAGTGACGCTCATAATTATAAAAACGAGCTCGAAACCCTTGAGATGAAACGCCAGGCGCAGAGCTCCTGAAACGCTGAAATTGGGTAGGCACCCAGCCCCACACAGCAGCTGGAGTGCCTGCCAATAAAAACCCCGCCTTTTGAGCGGGGTTTTTAGTTTCTACAGCCTTACCACATCAGATCATCCGGGATCTGGTAGGCGGCGTACGGATCATCCTCATCCGGCACTTGGCTCTCGGTGAGAATGTTGAGCTGCACGATGCGCTCGGGGGCGCGCTCCTGGATCTTCAGCGCCGCTTCACGCGGGATCACCTCGTAGCCGCCACCGTGGTGCACGATCGCCAGGGAGCCGTTGCTCAGCTTGTTACGCATCAGCGTGTTGACCGACAGGCGCTTGACCTTCTTGTCATCCACGAAGTTGTAGTAGTCCTCGGTCGTCAACTTGGGCAGACGCGAAGTTTCGATCAACTGCTTGACCTGGGCCGTACGGGCCTTGGCCTCGGCTTTTTCCTGTTGCTGGCGGTTCAGCTCCTGATCGCGCTTGACCTTCTCGGCATGCGCTTCAATGGCCAAACGTGCCTGACTGTCATCCGCCTGAACCTGGCCTTTATGCACCAGGCGCTGCTGCTTCTGTTTCTCTTTGCCGACCTGCTTGGCCTGCTTTTGGTTGACCAGACCTGCTTTGAGCAACTGGTCACGAAGGGAAATGCTCATGGTGCTTACTCACTTAGGCAACTGCTCAACCGCAGCTGGAAACATTCTTTTCCTGACGTTTGGCTTCGCCCCACAGGGCGTCCAACTCTTCGAGGGTGCAATCTTCCATGGGACGATGGGTGTCGCGCAATGCCTGTTCGATAAATCGGAAACGTCGTTCGAACTTGGCATTGGCGCCACGCAGTGCGGTTTCCGGGTCAACCTTGAGGTGACGGGCCAGGTTGACCGCTGCAAACAGCAGGTCGCCGACCTCGTCTGCGATAGCCGCCGAGTCGTTGCCAGCCATGGCTTCGAGCACTTCATCCAGCTCTTCGCGCACGTTATCCACCACCGGCAAGGCCGACGGCCAGTCGAAACCGACCTGGCTCGCGCGTTTTTGCAACTTGGCGGCACGCGACAAGGAAGGCAAGGCGGTGGGCACATCATCCAGCAGGGAAAGCTGCTCGGGTGCGGCGGATTTTTCCGCACGTTCCTCGGCCTTGATCTGCTCCCAACGCGCCTTCACCTGCTCTTCGCTGAGCTGCGGAATATCCAGCGGCGCATACAGGTCACCCGTGGGGAACACGTGCGGATGGCGACGGATCAGCTTGCGCGTGATGCTGTCGATCACCCCGGCGAATTCGAAGCGCCCTTCTTCCCGCGCGAGCTGGCTGTAATACACCACCTGGAACAGCAGGTCGCCCAACTCACCCTGCAGGTGATCAAAATCGCCGCGCTCGATGGCGTCAGCGACTTCATAGGCTTCCTCAAGGGTATGCGGGACGATGGTGGCGTAGGTTTGCTTGAGGTCCCAGGGGCAGCCGTATTTCGGGTCCCGCAGGCGGCTCATCAGGTGCAGCAAGTCTTCAAGTGAATACATTGGTCAATCTCGTTGCGCTTCTGTGGGAGCTGGCTTGCCTGCGATGCAAACGACTCGGTTCAGCTGACAGACCGAGGCGATCCTATCGCAGGCAAGCCAGCTCCCACAGAATAATCCCCCACAATTATTCCGCGTTCATTCAGCGACTCAGGGGGTGCGATTACGCCGGGTCTCGATGATGTTCGGCAACTGGGAAATCCGCCCCAGCAGCCGTCCCAGTGCGTCCAGCCCCGGAATCTCGATGGTCAGGGACATCAATGCGGTGTTGTCCTCTTTGTTCGAGCGGGTGTTGACCGCCAGCACGTTGATGCGCTCGTTGAGCAGCACTTGCGACACGTCACGCAGCAAACCGGAACGGTCGTAGGCGCGGATAATGATGTCCACCGGGTAGGTGAGCACCGGCACCGGGCCCCAGCTGACCTGGATGATCCGCTCCGGCTCGCGCCCGCCCAGCTGCAGCACCGAGGCACAGTCCTGGCGGTGAATGCTCACGCCACGACCCTGGGTGATGTAGCCGACGATGGCATCCCCCGGCAACGGCTGGCAGCAACCGGCAATCTGCGTCATCAGGTTGCCCACGCCCTGGATCTGGATATCGCCGCGCTTGCCGGGCTTGTAGCCGGTGGCTTTGCGCGGGATCAGTTCCAGTTGCTCGCTGCCGCGCTCCGGCTCGACCAATTGCTGGGCCAGGTTGACCAGTTGCGCCAGACGCAGGTCGCCGGCACCGAGGGCGGCAAACATGTCTTCGGCGATCTTCATGTTGGCTTTTTCGGCCAACTTGTCGAAGTCCACCTGAGGCAGGCCCAGGCGTGCCAGTTCGCGTTCAAGCAGGGTTTTACCGGCCGCGACGTTCTGGTCGCGCGCCTGCAATTTAAACCAATGAACGATCTTCGCCCGCGCCCGCGACGTGGTGATGTAGCCCAGGTTCGGGTTCAGCCAGTCGCGGCTCGGCGTGCCGTGCTTGCTGGTGATGATCTCGACCTGCTCACCGGTTTGCAGGCTGTAGTTGAGCGGCACGATGCGCCCGTTGATCTTGGCGCCACGGCAGTTGTGGCCGATCTCGGTGTGCACGCGGTAGGCGAAGTCCAGCGGCGTGGAGCCCTTGGGCAAGTCGATGGCATGGCCGTCGGGAGTGAAGATGTAGACCCGGTCCGGCTCGATATCAACGCGCAGCTGGTCGGCCAGGCCACCGATGTCGCCGAGCTCTTCGTGCCATTCGAGCACTTGGCGCAGCCAGGAGATTTTCTCTTCGTACTGGTTGGACCCGGCCTTGACGTCGGTGCCCTTGTAGCGCCAGTGCGCACACACCCCCAGTTCCGCCTCTTCGTGCATGGCGTGGGTGCGGATCTGCACTTCCAGCACCTTGCCCTCCGGGCCGATTACCGCCGTGTGCAGCGAGCGATAGCCGTTTTCCTTGGGGTTGGCGATGTAGTCGTCGAATTCCTTGGGAATATGCCGCCACAAGGTGTGGACGATGCCCAGCGCGGTGTAGCAGTCGCGCATTTCCGGCACCAGCACGCGCACCGCACGCACATCGTAGATCTGGCTGAAGGCCAGGCCCTTGCGCTGCATTTTGCGCCAGATCGAATAGATGTGCTTGGCGCGCCCGCTGATGTCGGCGTCGACGCCGGTGGCCTGCAGTTCGGAACGCAGCTGGCCCATCACGTCAGAGATAAAGCGCTCACGGTCCAGCCGCCGCTCGTGCAGCAGCGTGGCAATCTGTTTGTATTGATCGGGTTCGAGGTAGCGGAAGGACAAGTCTTCCAGCTCCCACTTGATATGGCCGATACCCAGGCGGTGTGCGAGCGGCGCGTAGATGTCGAACACCTCGCGGGCTACGCGGTTGCGCTTCTCGTCGTCGGCGGTTTTAACCGCACGGATCGCGCAGGTGCGCTCGGCCAGCTTGATCAACGCGACGCGGACATCGTCGACCATCGCCACGAGCATTTTGCGCAGGTTTTCCACCTGGCCCTGGGTGCCCAGCACCATCGACTGGCGCGGGCTGAGGCTGGCACTGATGGCAGCCATGCGCAGCACGCCGTCGATCAGTTTGGCCACCACGGAGCCGAAACGCTGGCCAACGGTGGCCAGCGGAATATGCCCTTCACGCACGCCGCGATAGAGCACGGCGGCGATCAGCGAATCCTGGTCCAGCTTGAGATCGGCGAGGATCTCGGCGATTTCCAACCCGGTGCGAAAGCTGGAAGTGCCTTCGGCCCACAGGTTCTTGGCCGCATTGTCTTGCTGTTCAGACTCACGAGCGAACTCGCAGGCTGCTTTCAAGGCTTCACGGTCCAGTGCCGGGTCGACACTGATGGCATGATCCAGCCATGCCTCGAGATTGATACTGCCGTCGGTGTTGATCGGCTGGTGTGCTCTCACCTGTACCATCTTGCTTACCTTCCCTACGACGCACCTTTGATGCGCCAAAAATCATCGCTGACCTGCTTTATCACTAAAGCTTGAACACACTCCCTGGCAGGTCACGGCCCAGGAGAATGCAGGCCAGTCGGATTAAACGGGCATCCTAGCCCGCTTCAAATAACGCCATGGCCTCGACATGTGCCGTTTGCGGAAACATGTCGAGGATCCCGGCACGTTTTAGCCGGTAGCCTTGCTTGACCAACTCAATCGTGTCCCGTGCCAGCGTGGCCGGGTTGCAGGACACATACACCAGGCGCTTGGCCCCCAAGGTCGCGAGCTTGCGCACAACCTCCAGGGCACCATCGCGGGGTGGGTCCAAGAGTACCGCAGAAAAGCCCTGTTTGGCCCATTCCGCGTCGGTCAAAGGCTGAGACAAATCGGCCTGAAAAAACTGCACGTTATGCAAATTGTTGCTGACAGCATTCAGCGCCGCCCGGTCGACCATGGTCTGCACACCTTCCACCGCCACCACTTCACGCACCTGCCGGGCGAGTGGCAGGGCAAAGTTACCCAGGCCGCAAAACAGGTCCAGCACCCGATCTTCGGGCTGCGGCGCCAGCCATTCCAGGGCCTGGGCGACCATTGCCGCGTTGACCCCGGCGTTGACCTGCACAAAATCCCCCGGCCGGTAAGCCAGCTGCAGATCCCACTGTTCCAATTGAAAACCCAAGACCGCATCGGCCTCGACCGGCGCCGGCTGGCCCTCGCCATGCAGCCACAGTTGCGCTTCATGGAACGCGCAGAATTCCTTCAACACCAGCAGGTCCGCCTCCGACAGCGGCGCCATATGCCGTAGCAACACGGCGATGGACGTACCGCTGAACAACTCCACATGCCCCAGCGCCTGAGGTTTGCTCAGGCGGCGCAGCATGTTCGGCAAGCGCTGCATGATCGGTTGCAAGGCCTGTACCAGTACCGGGCAATCATCGATGGCGACGATGTCCTGGCTGGCCACGGCGCGGAAACCCACCTCAAGCTTCTTGGCTTTGGCATCCCAGCGCACGGCCACACGGGCGCGACGTCGGTAGCCGAACTCCGGCCCACTCAAAGGTGCGGCCCACTCTTGCGGTTCGACACCTGCCACGCGGGACAGTTGCTCGGCGAGCATGCGCTGTTTCAGGGCAAGTTGTTCGTCATGGGGCAGGTGCTGCACGCTGCACCCGCCACAGCGGCCGAAGTGCGCGCACGGTGCCGGGCGGCGCAATTCACTGGCCTTGAACACACGCTCGGTGCGGGCTTCGACCACTTTGCCGTGGGCGCCCAACACGCGCGCTTCGACTTCTTCGCCGGCGAGCGCGCCATTGACGAACCAGGTGCGGCCTTCAAAGAACACAATGCCGCGGCCATCATTGGCCAGGCGTTCGATGGTCAGGCGTTGTTTCTTGCCGACCGGAATCTGCGGGGCCCGGCTACCGCCCGTCGGCTGGAAGCGCAGGCCTCTCTCGTGCTTGGCCATCAGTTGGGTTCGTCGAAGATGCCGGTCGACAGGTAACGGTCGCCTCGGTCACAGATGATCGCGACGATCACCGCGTTTTCCACTTCTTTGGACAAGCGCAACATGCCGGCCACGGCGCCACCGGAGGACACGCCGCAGAAGATGCCTTCTTCACGGGCCAGGCGGCGCGTGGTGTCTTCGGCTTCACGCTGGGCCATGTCGATGATGCGGTCCACACGCGTCGCGTTGTAGATCTTCGGCAGATACTCTTCCGGCCAACGACGGATGCCCGGGATAGCCGCGCCTTCCATCGGTTGCAGGCCGACGATCTGAATCTCGGGATTCTGCTCCTTGAGGTAGCGCGAATTGCCCATGATGGTGCCGGTGGTGCCCATGGAGCTGACGAAATGGGTGATGGTGCCCTGGGTCTGGCGCCAGATTTCCGGGCCGGTGCTGGTGTAGTGCGCTTCGGGATTATCACCGTTGGCGAACTGGTCCAGCACCAGGCCACGGCCTTCGGCGGCCATGCGCTCGGCAAGGTCGCGGGCGCCTTCCATGCCTTCTTCCTGGGTGACCAGGATTAACTCGGCGCCATAGGCGGTCATCGCCGCCTTGCGCTCGGCGCTGCCGTTGTCGGGCATGATCAGGACCATCTTGTAACCCTTGATTGACGCGGCCATGGCCAGGGCAATCCCGGTGTTACCGGAGGTGGCTTCGATCAGGGTGTCGCCGGGCTTGATCTGCCCGCGCAGCTCGGCGCGGGTGATCATCGACAGCGCCGGGCGGTCTTTTACCGAGCCGGCCGGGTTGTTCCCTTCGAGCTTGAGCAACAGGGTATTGCTGGTTTCACCCGCCATGCGTTGCAAGCGGACCAGGGGCGTGTTGCCGACGCAATCGGCGATTGTAGGGTACTGCAAGGTCATGGCGTATTCGCAATCCAGACTGCGGGGGCGAACATCATACCGGGAAAGCCTGGCGGGCCATATCACGCAAAGTGCGGTGCTTATGGCTTAAAGGCATAAGCAGCCGAATGGTCACCGCTCGCCATGGTTGCGCTGGAACACCTCAGCCCCCATTGCGGCAATCTGCCCTTCGATCAGTGCCTCGAAAGGTTTGAGCAGTGCGTCAAAAGAACTCGGCGCTTCCAATACCTGCAACGCCTGCACAATGGCTTCAATGGTCGACAAGGCCCCCGGCCGCGGCGCCTTGCGCAGGCGATAGCGCGACACGGCAGCCTCGGCGAGCGTCACCCGTGGCAGCGCTGCCAGCAATGGATTGAGGTGCAACAGTTTGCGCGCCTTGCGCCAGGTGCCATCAGGCACCACCAGCAACAGCGGCTGATCGCCGGGCGCGTAGGCCTGCAGCGGTTGGGCATCGTCGGCGGGGAACAGCAGGCGAGCCCGATAGCCCGGCGGGCTTAATAAAGTCGCAAGGTCCTCAAACACTTCCCCGACCATCAGTTGCGCATTGTTCAAACCCAATGCCGCCAACCGCGCCGTATTGAGTGCATGGTTCACCTCGCTCGGGTGCTGCAACAGCAATACGCGGGTGCGGCTGTCGAGGCTGGGGATCAGCGCACACAGGCAGTGGGCGGTTGGGCGCAGGCAACGGGGGCATTGGGGTCTGGGCATGATTTATCGGGCCTGATTGAGCTGGGCTTTGAGCAGATCGCGGAAGGTCTGGATCAGCGGTTCGCGGCTGCGGCCGCGACGCATGATCATCGAGAACGGCGCCTGGTAGCCGAAGGTCGCCGGCAGCAATACGCGCAGGTCGCCCTTGTCGGCCCAGGCCTGGGCGTAGTGTTCGGGCAAGTAGCCGATATAGGCGCCGGACAACACCAGAATCAGTTGCGCCTCCATGCTTTCCACGGTCGCCGCGCTGTGCTTGAACCCGTGCCGCGCCAACTCAGCCTGGCTCCAGTACCCGCGACCGACCATGCGTTGCTGGGTGATCACCTGCTCAGGGATGCGCCGCTCGCTGAACAGCGGGTGCCGCGTGCTGCAATACAGCCAATGCTGTTCGCGGTACAGCGGCATATAGATCAGCCCGCTCATGCGGTTGGAGAAGGCACCGATGGCCAGGTCCAGACGGTTGTCCTGCACGCCGAGTTGCAGCTCGTACGGGCTCATCACTGACAAATGCAGGTGCACCGCCGGGTGCTCCAGGCTGTAGGCGCCGATCACTTCGGCGAACGGCAGGGCCTTGTCGCTGACCGTGGAGTCGAGCACGCCGAGCTTGAGCGTACCGCGCAGCTCGCCTTTGAGTGCAGCGGCGTATTGCTCGAAGCCTTCCAGTTCGCCCAAAAGGCGCAGGGTTTCCTGGTGGAACAACTCGCCCTTGCTGGTCAGGCTGAAGCCGCCGCGCCCGCGATGGCACAGCACCAGGCCCAGCGCGCTTTCCAACTGGCTCATGTAGGTAGAGATGGCCGACGTCGACAGGTTGAGCTCGTGCTGGGCATTGGCAAACCCTTGGTGGCGCACGACGCTGACAAAAATGCGCAGGAGTTTCAGGTCGGGCAAGGCGTTGGCCATCATCTCTCCGGGTGTCATGTGCTTCAGTGCTTCACAGTCTACCCATGTGCATTAGTTTAGAAAAATCTGAACTAAGTATTTGCCCCTGCCGATTCTTTCGCCTCGGCGGATTTCGCAGAATCGACCCCTAATAAACAAAACAACGATGAGGCAATCCCGTGGACAAGATTTTCCACCAACCACTGGGCGGCAACGAAATGCCGCGCTTCGCCGGCATCGCCACCATGATGCGTCTTCCCCACTTGCAGTCGGCCAAGGGCCTGGATGCTGCGTTTGTCGGCGTGCCCCTGGACATCGGCACCTCGCTGCGCGCCGGTACCCGCTTCGGGCCGCGTGAAATCCGCGCCGAATCGGTGATGATCCGCCCCTACAACATGGCCACCGGCGCGGCGCCGTTCGACTCGCTGTCGGTTGCCGACATCGGCGACGTGGCGATCAACACTTTCAACCTGCTCGACGCCGTGCGCATCATCGAAGAAGCCTACGATGAGATCCTCGAGCACAACGTGATCCCGATGACCCTGGGCGGCGACCACACCATCACCCTGCCGATCCTGCGGGCGATCCACAAGAAACACGGCAAGGTCGGGCTGGTGCACATCGATGCCCACGCCGACGTCAACGACCATATGTTCGGCGAGAAAATCGCCCATGGCACCACCTTCCGCCGTGCCGTGGAAGAAGGCCTGCTCGATTGCGACCGCGTGGTGCAGATCGGCCTGCGCGCCCAGGGCTACACCGCCGAGGACTTCAACTGGAGTCGCAAACAGGGCTTCCGTGTGGTCCAGGCCGAAGAATGCTGGCACCACTCCCTCGCGCCCTTGATGGCCGAAGTACGGGAAAAAGTCGGCGGCGGCCCGGTGTACCTGAGCTTTGATATCGACGGCATCGACCCGGCCTGGGCGCCTGGCACCGGCACCCCGGAAATCGGCGGGCTGACCACCATCCAGGCGATCGAAATCATCCGCGGCTGCCAGGGCCTGGATCTGATTGGTTGCGATCTGGTAGAAGTTTCGCCGCCGTACGACACCACCGGCAACACCTCATTGCTGGGCGCCAACCTGCTGTACGAAATGCTCTGCGTACTGCCTGGCGTGGCGCACCGCTGATGAGCGCGCAAGACGTGCTCAAAGCCGCCGCCGACCTGGTGTCGGCCTTCGCCCGCAATGACCGCGCCGCCTACTTCGGCGCGTTCACGGCGGACGCCAGCTTCGTGTTCTACACCCTCCCCCAGCCGCTGCTCAGCCGCGATGCCTACCAGGCGTTGTGGGACAGCTGGCGCCAGGATGAGGGGTTTGAGGTGCTGTCCTGCACCTCGAGCAATGCCTTTGTCAGCCTGCAGGGTGACATGGCGATATTTATTCATGACGTGGCCACCGAGTTGCGCATGAACGGGGAGCAATTCAATAGCCAGGAACGCGAGACCATTGTCTTCAAACGGCAAGACTCTCGAGTACAAGAACAACAAGGCCTGTGGCTGGCCTGTCACGAACATTTGTCCGCAATGCCGGAAGGGCTGCCGCCCCATTAGCCAATGTGATCGGAGCTGATCATGAATAATAAAAACAACGATAAAAGTATTCGCAAGATAGAAACCAACGGGGTCGAACAGATCCCGGACCACGAACGTACCGCCGGGCCCAGGGACCTGTTCCGACTGATCTTCGGCGGCGCCAATACCTTTGCCACCGCCGTGCTGGGCTCGTTCCCGGTGTTGTTCGGTCTGTCCTTCCAGGCCGGGGTGTGGGCGATTGTGCTGGGCGTGCTGGTGGGCGCCGTGATTCTGGCCCCGATGGGCCTGTTCGGGCCGATCAATGGCACCAACAACGCCGTATCTTCCGGTGCGCACTTTGGGGTGCATGGGCGGATCGTCGGCTCGTTTCTGTCGCTGCTGACGGCAATTGCCTTCTTCTCACTGTCGGTGTGGAGTTCGGGTGATGCGCTGGTTGGGGGTGCGAAACGTCTGATTGGCTTGCCGGAAACCGACTTGACCCTGGGCCTGGCCTACGGCCTGTTCGCCCTGCTCGTGCTCACTGTGTGCATCTACGGCTTTCGCTTCATGCTGTGGGTCAACCGCATTGCGGTGTGGGCCGCGAGCCTGTTGTTCCTGCTGGGGATATTCGCCTTCGCACCGGCCTTCGACAGCCACTTCGCCGGCACTGTAGCGCTGGGACAGACCGGCTTCTGGGCAGCCTTTATCGGCGCCGCGCTGGTGGCCATGAGCAACCCGATTTCCTTCGGCGCTTTCCTCGGTGACTGGTCGCGCTACATCCCGCGTGAAACCCCGAAAATGCGCATCATGCTGGCCGTGGTTGCCGCGCAGATCGCGACGCTGATCCCCTTCCTGTTCGGCCTGGCCACCGCAACCATCGTGGCGATCAAGGCACCGGACTACATCGCGGCCAACAACTATGTCGGCGGTTTGCTGGCAGTGGCGCCGACCTGGTTTTTCCTGCCGGTGTGCCTGATCGCGGTGATCGGCGGCATGTCCACCGGCACCACCTCGCTGTATGGCACGGGGCTGGACATGTCCAGCGTGTTCCCGCGCCTGCTGTCGCGGGTCAAGGCCACGCTGCTGATTGGCGTGATGTCGATTGCCTTCATCTTTATCGGACGTTTCGCCGCCAACCTGGTGCAGAGCGTGTCGACCTTCGCCGTGCTGATCATCACCTGCACCACGCCGTGGATGGTGATGATGATCATCGGCCTGATCGTGCGTCGCGGCTTCTACTGCCCGGATGACCTGCAAGTGTTCACGCGCGGTGAAACCGGCGGCCGCTACTGGTTCAGCCATGGCTGGAACTGGCGTGGCCTGGGCGCCTGGATTCCGAGTGCGCTGGTGGGCCTGTGCTTCGTCAACCTGCCGGGGCAGTTTGTCGGGCCGCTGGGAGACTTGGCCAACGGCATCGATATCAGCTTGCCGGTGACGCTGGGCCTGGCCTCGGTGGTGTACCTGACGTTGCTGCGGGTGTTCCCGGAACCGGCAGAGGTTTATGGCCCCAGGGGGCCGCTTCGCAGCCCAGCGGGAGCAAGCTCCCTCGCCACAAAAAGCGCCTCAATAGCCTAAAAAAACAATCGGAGAACCGCCGTCATGGCTTTGGATTTATTCGTCGTACTCATCTACGCCGCCGGCATGCTCGTGCTCGGCTACTACGGCATGCGCCGCGCCAAGACCCACGAAGACTATTTGGTCGCCGGCCGCAACCTGGGCCCGTCGCTGTACATGGGCACCATGGCCGCCACGGTATTGGGCGGTGCTTCCACCGTCGGCACTGTACGCCTGGGCTATGTGCACGGCATCTCCGGCTTCTGGCTGTGTGCCGCGCTGGGTGCCGGGATCATCGCGCTGAACCTGTTCCTGGCCAAGCCGCTGCTGAAGCTGAAGATCTTCACGGTGACCCAGGTCCTGGAAAAACGCTACAACCCCATGGCCCGCCAGGCCAGTGCTGTGATCATGCTGGCCTATGCGCTGATGATCGGCGTGACCTCGATCCTGGCCATCGGCACCGTGCTGCAAGTGCTGTTCGGCCTGCCGTTCTGGATTTCGGTACTGCTGGGCGGCGGCGTGGTGGTGGTGTATTCGACCATCGGCGGCATGTGGTCGTTGACCCTGACCGACATCGTGCAGTTCGTGATCAAGACCGTCGGCCTGATGTTTATCCTGTTGCCGATCTGCCTCTACCGCGTCGGTGGCTGGGATGAACTGGTGGCCAAGCTGCCGGCGTCGAGCTTCAGCTTTACCGCGATCGGCTGGGACACGATCATCACCTATTTCATGATCTACTTTTTCGGCATCCTGATCGGCCAGGACATCTGGCAACGGGTGTTCACCGCCCGTGATGAAAAGGTCGCCAAGTACGCGGGCACTTTCGCCGGGTTCTACTGCATCCTCTACGGCCTGGCCTGTGCGCTGATCGGTATGGCGGCGCATGTACTGCTGCCGGATCTGGATAACGTTAACAACGCCTTCGCCGCTATCGTCAAAGCCTCGCTGCCCGACGGCATTCGTGGCCTGGTGATTGCCGCCGCACTGGCCGCGATGATGTCCACCGCCAGCGCCGGCTTGCTGGCTGCCTCTACCGTATTGACCGAAGACCTGTTGCCGCGGTTGCGCGGCGGCAAGCAATCGAGCCTGAACATCAACCGCCTGTTCACGATGCTGACCGGTATTGCCGTGCTGGGTATCGCACTGGTGGTCAACGATGTGATCAGCGCCCTGACCCTGGCTTACAACCTGTTGGTGGGCGGCATGCTGATCCCATTGATGGGCGCGATTTTCTGGAAACGCGCGACTACGTCGGGGGCGATTGCGTCCATGACCTTGGGCTTTGTGACTGCGTTGGTGTTTATGTTCAAGGATGGCTTGGACGCGAACACGCCGATCTACTACAGCCTGGCGGTGGGGTTGGTGAGTTTTGTCGTGGTGAGTTTATTGTCGCGCAAGCCGGAGGCGGCGGCAGCCCAGGTGGTTTGACGCAAGACAGGATTTAGAATGTTTTCTTCAGCGGGTGCGACGTCGGATGTCGCACCCGTTTTTTTGCGCTGCGCAAAACCAAATGTGGGAGCGGGCTTGTCGTGGCGAGCAAGCTTGCTTGCGCTGGGGTGCATAGCGCCCCCAACAAAACTGAGTGACTGCTACACAGCCAAGCGGGAGCAAGCTCCCTCGCCACAACAAGCCCGCTCCCAGCGTGTAATTCTTGCAGCGACCCCGAGCTTACCTGCGACGCGGACGACGCTGTTCGTCGTCGGTGCGGATGGGCACCGGTTGCAGCGGAGGCTCGATCAAGCCGAGTGCAACGCCAACGTCGTGGAGCCAGTTCTGGATTTTCTCTTTCATGGTTGCCCCCTTTGAGGGTAATGCTGGTAGGCGCAAGTTCTGTCGCCTTTTCCTACACTGATAGTAGCCCTAAGTCCCAGGCATTGCTTGAACGAAAGCACAACGAACTATTACTGAATTGATTCAAATCCTGACGGATCGTTCAAGCAATTGCGCGCGCGTCCTGTAAGGACTCGGCCCTGCCCTCTTGCTGCAGGTCGATCCACGCATTGAGGTTAGCGCCGAGCATACCCTTTCGCCACATCAACCACGTGGTGGCAGTGGCAAATTGCCCAGTCAGCGGATGAACGGACACGCTGTCCTTGCCCGGCAGGCTGTCGAGCATCGATTCAGACATCATCGCCACGCCTGAGCCGGCGATGACGCAGGCGAGCATGCCTTGATACGACTCAATCTCGATGGCACGCCCCATCGCCACGCGCTCGTGGGAAAACCACGTTTCCAGGCGCGTACGGTACGCGCAACTGCGTCGAAAGGTGAACACCGAACGGCCAGCGACGTCCTGCGGGCCGCGCACTGGCGGATGGTCGGCTTCGCAAATCAGCACCAGGCGTTCCTCGCACAGCGGCACGCCGTCCAGGGTGGCGATAGTCAGCGGGCCATCCACCAGCGCAGCGTCAAGGCGGCCGGTGATCAGGCCTTCGAGCAACTCGCCGCTGGGGGCCGACTGTACCTGCAAGTTAACCATCGGGTAGGCCTTGTGATAACGCGCCAACAACTTCGGCAAATGAATCGCCGCCGTGCTGTACATGCTGCCCAATACAAAATCGCCGGCCGGTTGCCCGCCCTGGACCGCACCGTGGGCTTCGTCATGCAGGGCAATCAGACGAGTGCTGTAGTCCAACAACACTTTGCCTGCGGGAGAAAGCTGCAAGCGCTGGCGCTCACGCACGAACAGTTCGACACCCAGCTGCTCCTCCATTTGCTTGAGCCGGGTCGACAGATTCGACGGCACACGGTGCAGGCGCTCGGCCGCGCGGGTAATGGAGCCCTCTTCCGCCACGGCCTGGAAGATCCGCAATTGACTGAACTCCATACCTTTCTCCAAAACTGAACAAGTTGCTCACTATTATTCATTTTTACAGAAAGTCAATCGGCTTTAGCCTTCAGGTCATTCGCTTGCGTGCAGGAACCCTGAACATGTCTCCCTTGATTCGCTTAACCGCCAGCTTTATCGCGCTGATGATGGCCATGGGCATCGGTCGCTTTGCCCTGACTCCGCAAATGCCGCATTTGCTCAGCGAAGGCCAGATCGACTTGACCGGCGCCGGGCTGATCGCCGCCGCCAACTATCTCGGCTACTTTGTCGGTGCAGTCGATTCGATCTTCGCCCGTGGCCATCACCATGTACGCGCTCGTTTGTACGGCGGGTTGTGGTTGTGCGTGCTGCTGACCCTGGCGTCGTACTGGGCTCACGGGTTCTGGCCGCATTTGCTGTTGCGCTTCGGCACCGGTGTGGCGAGTGCCTGGGCGCTGGTGATGATCACCAGCCTCAGCCAGCCGCTGGCGATTGCCGCCGGGCGTCCACGCCTGGGGGCGCTGGTGTTTGCCGGGCCGGGGTTGGGGATTTTGCTGACGGGGTTACTGGCGCTGGGGTCCAACCTGCTGGGTCAAAGCTCGGCGCACCTGTGGCTGGTGTACGGCGTGGTGGCGCTGGTGATGCTGCTCGCAATCCTGCCGTTCCTGCCCAAGCCCTCGGCCGCCAGCCCCGCCGTTGCGAGCCACACCGAGGTGGTCAATAATGGCAGCATCACGCATTTGTGCTGGATCTACGTGCTGTACGGCCTGGGCTACATCATTCCAGCGACGTTCTTGTCGCAGATGGCCAGCGCGCAATTCAAGGGCGCCTGGCAGGCCGACCTGTTCTGGCCGTGCTTTGGCCTGGCCGCAGCACTAGGTGTGGTGATCGCAAGCCTGCGCCGCAAGCATCCGGACACCACCCGCCGCTGGCTGATGACCACCTTATGGCTGCAAGCGGCCGGGGTATTCGCGTGCTTGCTGGGCGATGGCTGGGGGCTTGCGCTGGGCGTGCTGCTGTGCGGCGGGTCGTTCCTGGCGTGCATGCAGTTGGTGATGGCGCGCTTGCGGGAAGTCGCGCCTCACGGCTACCAGCGCAGTACCGGCTTGCTGACCGCCAGCTTTGCGCTCGGCCAATTGAGCGGGCCATTGCTGGCGTCGGTCAGCAGCCATCTGAGTGGCGGCCTGCAACCGGCGCTGGTTATTGCCGGTGCAGGGTTGTTGATCGCGGGCTCGGTGCTGGTCAACCGGCAACCATCGGCGCAGGCACGCGAAGCTGTTCGCGCCGCGCCAACACCAGGAAAAACAGCCCACCCAGGAAGCAGCCGGTAAACCAGGCGAAGTTGGCCATGCCCTGCAATGCCGGCGTGAAGGTGATCGCGACGCCCACCAGTGTCGCGGGCACCAGAGCTTTGACCGCCGTCCAGTTCACGCCGCCGTCGAAGTAATAGCGCCCGGTCGGGCTGTCATCGAACAGCGCATCCACGTCGATTTTCTGTTTTTTGATCAGGTAGAAGTCCACCAGCAGAATCCCGAACAACGGGCCAATAAAGGCCGCGAGGATATCCAGGGTGTAGTGAATCATGAGCGGGTTGTTGAACAGGTTCCACGGGGTGATGAATATCGAGGCCACCGCCGCGATCATCCCACCGGCGCGCCAGCTGATTTTGCTCGGCGCGACGTTGGCGAAATCAAACGCCGGGGACACGAAGTTGGCGACGATGTTGATACCAATGGTGGCGGTCACGAAGGCAAAGGCGCCGAGCAGCACGGCCATGCTGTTATCGATGCGCGACACCGTGGCAATCGGGTCATGCAGCATTTCACCAAATACCGGCAAGGTGCCCGAGACAATCACCACGGTCACCAGGGAAAACGCCAGGAAATTCACCGGCAGCCCCCAGAAGTTGCCGCGTTTTACATCGTGCATACTGCGGCAATAGCGGCTGAAGTCGCCGAAATTCAGGGTCGGCCCGGAGAAGTAGGACACCACCAGGGCCGTTGCCACAATCACCTGACCGAATGCCTGCCAGCCCGACAGGGATTTCTCCGCCAGGGTAAAGCTGATATTCGCCCAGCCCGCCTTCCACACGATCCAGCCGGCCAGGGCAAACATCACCGCGTAGACCACAGGACCCGCCCAATCGATGAAGCGCCGGATCGATTCCATGCCCGCCCAGAACACCGCCGCCTGCAACACCCATAAGGTGAGGAAACCAAACCAGCCCAAGTAGGATAAGCCTGCGAAGTGCGGCTCTGCGTACACCGCCATCTGTGGGAAAAAGCGCAGCACCACGATGATCAAGGCACTCGATGCCAGATACGTCTGAATGCCGTACCAGGCCACCGCGATCAGGCCGCGAATAACTGCAGGAATGTTCGCACCGAACACACCAAACGCCAGCCGGCAAATCACTGGATAAGGCACCGCCGCTTGCTGGCTAGGCTTGGCCACCAGGTTGGCAATCAATTGCACGATGCAAATACCCGCGAGCAAGGCAATCAACACCTGCCAGCTGGCGAGCCCGAGGGCGAAAAGACTGGCAGCGAATACATAACCGCCGACGCTGTGCACGTCGCTCATCCAGAAGGCAAAAATGTTGTACCAGGTCCACTTTTGCGGCAGCGGGCCCAGGTCCTGGTTGTACAGGCGCGGGCTGTAGCCTTTGGGCAATTGTTCGGTCATCGCTGGGCTCCTCGAAATACCGGCCTGCGCTGCCGTAGCGGGTGCATACGGGAGGCGGCATGGTTTGTATACGAGGTATTCAGCAGAATGCGTGCCAATGGCACACAATCCCTCTGGGACGGCGCTCCAAAGGGATCTATAGGGTATTAGACACGGGCCGTACGCTCAGCAACGGTGCACATAAATCCTGTACACAATCACCGGTGCACTCGTTGTGCACACAGGTAGCCAACCGTGCAACATGCCGCGGTCAGAAAAGTACCCCAGGCCATGTCCATCACTGCCAGCCCGGCCGACCAACCCTGCAGCGTGGCCCAGTTGCTCAAGTCGTAAGTGCCATAGGCGACCAGCCCGAGCAAAGCGCCCATGCGGGCGGCACGTTGCCAACTGCCGCTGGGCAGGACCACGAACACTACGCAACCGATCACATACAGGAGATAAAACAGCACGGCGGGCAACAGGCGCGGCTGATCAAGCATCAGCGGGCCCAGCAGGGCTTTGTAGGTCGGGCCCATGAGCACGCCGAGCCAAAGACCGTCGAGGACGAGGAAGGCGAGCAAGGTGCCGAGAAAGGCGAACAGGGTTTTTTGGGTCATGGGGGCAGCCTCCGTAGGTGCCG
This sequence comes from Pseudomonas viridiflava, assembly GCF_900580675.1. Taxonomy (GTDB): domain Bacteria; phylum Pseudomonadota; class Gammaproteobacteria; order Pseudomonadales; family Pseudomonadaceae; genus Aquipseudomonas. The sequence continues at coordinate 3,365 of NZ_UTBG01000185.1, read as the reverse complement.
ATGGGCACCCACAGAAGAGCAAACAGCCGTCAGCTTAGTTCAATGCGATCCGCGTGAATCACAATCTGACCCTGCTTATACAGCGCACCAATGGCCTTCTTGAAGTTGCCTTTGCTCACGCCGAACAAGTTGCTGATCACGGCCGGATCGCTCTTGTCGCTGACCGGCAAGGTGCCGTTGTTTTCACGCAACTTGGCAAGGATCTTCGAGTTGAGGCTCGACGCCGCTTCCTGGCCGACCGGTTGCAGGCTCAGGCTGATGTTGCCATCGGCACGGATTTCCTTGATGAAGCCCTTCTCTTCCTTGCCCGGGCGCAGGAACTTGAACACTTCATTTTTGTGGATCAGGCCCCAGTGCTTGTTGTTGATGATCGCCTTGAAGCCCATGTCGGTGGCCTCGGCCACCAGCAGATCGACTTCCTGGCCCACCTGGTAGTTGGCCGGGGTCTTGTCCAGGTAGCGATCAAGGCGCGCCGTGGCGGTGATGCGCTTGGTGTGTTTGTCGAGGTAGACGTGTACCACGCAATATTCACCCGCGGTCATCTGACGCTTTTCTTCCGAATACGGCAGCAACAGATCCTTAGGCAAACCCCAATCGAGGAATACGCCAATACTGTTGACTTCAACTACTTTCAAACTGGCAAATTCGCCGACTTGCACTTTCGGCTTTTCAGTCGTGGCGATTAGTTTGTCATCGCTGTCCAGGTAGACGAAAACGTTAAGCCAGTCTTCATCTTCACTGGGAATATCTTTTGGGATGTACCGATTGGGCAAGAGGATTTCACCGTCTTGCGCACCGTCCAGGTACAAACCGAAGTTAGTGTGTTTAACCACTTGCAAACTGTTGTAGCGCCCGACTAAAGCCATTTCCAATTACCCTCATTGCGTGGGCGGCATTCTACCCGAGTTGCGCCCGGCACGCGCGCGCGCCTGAAAAATCGCGGGGGTGCGTGGCGTTGTACTGGCACTGACCCGCTCGTCCGATCAGGAGAATCAATTTTGCCCCGACACAAGCGCTCAGCCTTCCGGTACATTCGAGTTAAAACAGTAAGTTAGCCACTCATTTGAGCGAAGGATCATGGCGTGTTTGTGCGCGCGTGAATTATTCCAGAGGGATATTTGCCAAGCAATTGTCAAGTATTTCCTGTACGATGCCTGGCCAAGTTAATTTTCTACAGGTTAGTGGCCGCCATGCGTGTAAAAACATCCAACAGCAAAGCAAAGCCAGCTCCCGCCGTTGAAACCAGCGAATCGATCAACAGCCAGATTGCTGCCTTCCTCAAGTCCGGCGGCGAAATCCAGCAAATTGCCAAGGGCGTAAGCGGCCAGACTTTCGGTCCGTCCAAGCAGATCAGCCTGGGTAAAAAGTAACACCGCGCAGTACACCTGGTCCCTAAGCGTCTTGCCATCAAGGCGCTAGGACTAGAGCCGAAAAACCCTTCCTACACCTTCCATCCTCTGGCTAATCGACGAACGGGCCTCATCTGCTGGCATTCGCCGGTATGCTTGCACACGTCTAGCACGGGCATCTCCCGACTTCTTTCGTCACTGCTCCTCGCTTTTCACGGAGTGAAGCATGTTCAAACCCTGTTTTTTTATGGTCGCAGCCCTGGCTGCCAGCCCCCTCGCCGAAGCGCAGATTTTTCAGCGCGAACTGGGCGACTTCGACCTTAAATTGGGCACCACTCCCAGCCGCAGCATGGCCCAAGGCCTGGTCAAACCGACCTCTCCCGGCAGCGACTCATTCCATGGCGGGCTGGACCTGAGTCACGACAGCGGCGTGTATTTCGGTCAGTTCTCGCCAAACATGGGCCTTTCCTCGGCCAGCAACCTCGAAGTCGACTCGTACATGGGCTTCAAGCATCCCTTCGACCAGACCCTGGGTTACGAAGTGGGCTTGATCCACTACAGCTATCCCAAGCTCAGCCCCCTCGACAGCCAGGAGTTCTACGGCGGCCTGAACCTGCTGGGCAACCGTTTCGGCGCCTCGTTCAGCAATGACCCGGACCGCCAGGACAGCACCCTTTTCGCCGACCTCGGCGGCACGCAGCCGTTCGGCATCGGCGTCAGCATGAAATACACCACCCACCAGTTGGGCACGCCCGTCTCAGTGGACGGTGGCTCCATCAGCACCTTCAGCGATTGGTCGGTGCAATTCTCGCGGCAGTGGATGGGCGTGGACCTGAACCTGATCTACAGCGACTCCAGCCTCAGCGGCGGCGACTGTTCAGCGTACTCGGGACACAATTCGCAATGCGATGGCCTGTTGACGCTGAAGGCGGCCAGGTCGTTTTATTGATGGGCTGAACTGTCGCCCCCGCAGCAGGCTCACATGCATTAACCCTCTCTGCGCAAGGACTCGCCCATGTTGCGTCGGCTCAAACTTCTAGTGGTATTGCTGACCCTGAGCCTGGTGCTCGCCGGCTGCAATCGTGTAGGCCTGGCCTACCGCAACCTTGATGTGATCATCCCCTGGACCCTCAATGACTACCTGGACATGAACGCCGGGCAAAAGAGCTGGTTCAACGATAAACTCAAGGAACACCTGGCCTGGCATTGCACCACGCAGCTCCCGGACTACCTTGATTGGCTCGACCGCCTGCAACAAATGGTCGATAACAATCAGGTCACCGACGCCGCCTTACAAACCCGCACCGCAGAAGCCAAGCAGGCGATTGCCGATGTTGCGCGTGAGATCACACCGTCGGCCATCGAATTGCTCAAAGGCCTGGATGACCAGCAGGTTCGGGAAATGAACGACGCGCTGGCCAAGGACCTGCGCAAGCGCCAGGACGAATACCTCAAGCCGCCCCTTGAACAGCAGATCAAGGAACGCACACAGCGCATGAGCAAACGTCTGGACGCGTGGATGGGCCCGCTGAGCGCCAGCCAACAGAACCGGGTGACGGCATGGTCCACAGCCTTGGGGCAGCAGAACGAACAGTGGATCGGCAACCGTGCCCATTGGCAGGCGCAATTCATTGACGCGGTGAAGCAACGCCAGAGCGCCGATTTCCCGCAGAAAATGCAGCAATTGCTGATCGACCGCGAAAGCCTGTGGACGCCGGAGTACCGCGCCGCTTATGCCCAGACTGAGGCGGCCGCGCGCAGCCTGATTGTCGACTTGATGGCTGAAAGCACCGCACAGCAACGGCTGAAACTCACGCAGAAAATCGACGGCGTGCGCAGCGACTTCAAGGCTCTGAAATGCCTCAAGGCCGCCGCTGATTGAGCCGACGGGTCAGGCGATCTGTGCTTTTGAAGCGACCTCTGCAAAGGTCGCCGGGTCCAGCGCATCCGCCTGCTCATCCAACACCTGACGCGGGTGGTCATTGCCTGGAATCGAGCTATCGATCAGCGCCAACA
>NZ_UTBG01000194.1 GCF_900580675.1 Pseudomonas viridiflava | reverse complement strand
TGATCAGCCTCGACCAAGTCGGAGAAGGCATGGCGCTCGCCGTTGATTTCCTGGTAATCCTCATGACCTTTGCCGGCCAGCACCACCACGTCGTCAGCACTCGCGCTGGCGATCAATTGGGCGATGGCAGCGCCGCGACCCGCCACGAAGGTGGCCTTGGATGCATCTTTGAAACCGACGCGAATGTCATCGAAAATCTGGCTCCGGTCTTCACTGCGCGGGTTGTCGTCGGTGACGAGCACGCCGTCGGCCAGGCGCTCGACAATCTCGGCCATCAACGGACGCTTGCCGCGATCACGATCACCGCCACAGCCGAACAGGCACAGCAGCTTGCCCTTGGCGTGCGGGCGCAGAGCCTCGAGGACTTTTTCCAGGGCATCCGGCGTGTGGGCGTAATCGACCACGACCAGCGGCTGCGTACCACCACCGAGGCGCTGCATGCGACCGGCCGGGCCTTCCAGCTTGGGCAGCACGCGCAGGATTTCATCGAGGGCGTAATCCAGGCCGAGCAACGCGCCGATGGCGGCAAGCACATTGCTCAGGTTGAAACGACCGAGCAAGGCGCTGCGCAAATGGTGCTCGCCCTGCGGCGTGACCAGCGTGGCGCGCACGCCTTCGTCATTGAATTGGGCTTCGCGGCAATACAGATACGCGCTGGCGTCTTCCAGGCTGTAGCTGATCAGGCGCGCTTCGCTGTCTTCGGCAGCCAATTGGCGACCGAATGCATCGTCCAGGTTGACCACCCGGCACTTCAAGTCATTCCAGGCAAACAGCTTGGCCTTGGCGGCGGCGTACGCCTCCATGGTGCCGTGGTAATCGAGATGATCGCGGGACAAGTTGGTCATCACCGCCACGTCGAAAGCCAGCGCAGTCACACGCCCCTGATCGAGGCCGTGGGACGACACTTCCATGGCAACCGCCTTGGCACCGGCCTTTTTCAGGTCGGCCAGGGTTGCTTGCACGGCGATCGGGTTCGGCGTGGTGTGCATGCCGCTTTGCAGTGCGCCGTAAAAACCGGTGCCCAGCGTGCCGACGATGCCGCAGTGCTGGCCCAGCAGGTCAAGCGCTTGCGCGACAAGCTGGGTCACGCTGGTCTTGCCGTTGGTGCCGGTCACGCCGACCAGGTTCAGGTGACGGCTCGGGTCGCCATAAAAGCGCCCGGCGATGTCCGACAGCTGCGCAGCCAAGCCCTTGACCGGAATCAACGGCACGTCAGTGATCGGCAGCACGGTGGCGCCTTCCACTTCATACGCCACAGCCGCGGCACCGCGTTGCAGGGCGTCGGCGATATGGGCACGGCCATCGTACTTGCCGCCAGGCACGGCGAGGAACAAGTCACCGGCGCGCACATTACGGCTGTCCAGGCTCAGCTCGCGGATCAACAGATCGCGGCCGGCGTGGGCAAAAATCTTGTTCAGGCTAAGAGACATCAGCCGCGCCCTCCATTGGCTTTTACAGCAGCGGCCGGCGGCCCGGCATTCGCTTGTTGGGTCGGCGGCAGGTTGTCCGGCGTGATGTTCATCAGGCGCAGGGTGCCGGACATCACTTTGCTGAACACCGGCGCCGACACCAGGCCACCGAAGTAGCCCGCTTTACTCGGTTCATCGATCACTACGACGATGGCGTAGCGAGGGTCGCTCATTGGTCCAAAACCGGCGAACAGCGAGCGATAGGAATTTTCTGCATAGCCCTTGGTGCCCACCGATGTCTTACGGGCGGTACCGGACTTGCCTGCCACGTGATACGCCGGCACCTGGGCACGGAACACACCGCGCGGCGCTTCGATCACTTGTTGCAGCATGCCCTGCATGGTCTTGGCGACGTTTTCCGGGATCACCTGAGTGGCTTTCGGGGCTTCGTCGACGTGGATCAGGCTCAGTGGAACCATGCGACCGTTGTTGGCCAATACAGAGAAAGCGTGGGCCAGCTGGATCGCGGTCACCGACAGGCCGTAGCCGTAGGAAAGCGTGGCGGTCTCGGCTTTTTTCCAGTCGCGGTAGTTCGGCAGGTTACCCACGCGCTCGCCCGGGAAGTCGAGGCCGGTGGGTTGCCCCAGGCCAATTTTCTGCGCCAGGTGGTAGATGGTTTCGCCGCCGATATCAAAGGCGACTTTACTCATGCCCACGTTACTGGAGTTGATCAGGATACCTGTCAAATCCAGCACCGGACCTTCGGTGCGGGAAACGTCACGAATGGTGTATTTGCCCAACTGCAACGTACCTGGGTACACCTCGACCTTGTCGCTTGGCTTCCAGCGCCCGGTTTCCAGGGCCGCACTCATGGAGATGGCTTTCATGGTCGAACCCGGCTCGAACACGTCGATCATCGCGCGGTTGCGCATCATCGCCGGTTGCAGGTTGCGACGGTTGTTCGGGTTGTAGGTCGGCTGGTTGACCATGGCGAGGATCTCACCGGTCTTCACGTCCATGATCACCAGGCTGCCGGCCTTGGCGCCGTTCTCGATGATCGCGTTACGCAGCTCGCGGTTGGCCAGGTACTGCAGGCGCAGGTCAATCGACAACGCCAAGGGCTTACCGGCCTTGGCGTTTTTGGTGACTTGGACATCCTTGATCAACCTGCCGCGCCGATCCTTGATGACTTGCCGTTTGCCAGGGACCCCGGCCAGCCATTCATCGTAAGCCAGCTCCACGCCTTCGCGGCCGTGGTCATCAATGTCGGTAAAGCCGACCATGTGCGCGGTGGTTTCACCGGCCGGGTAGAAACGACGAAATTCCTCGATGCCGTAGACACCGGGGACTTTAAGGTCGAGCACTTGCTGGCCCTGCTCAGGCGTCAGCCCGCGAACCAGGTAGATGAATTCTTTGTTGGCCTGGGCTTCCAGGCGCTCAGTCAAGGCTTTCGGGTCCTGGCCCAGAGCGGCAGCCAGTTGCGGCCACTTGTCCTTGGCTACCTGCAATTCCTTGGCGTTGGCCCACAGAGTGGTTACCGGTGTACTGACGGCCAGAGGCTCGCCATTACGGTCGGTAATCAGCCCGCGGTGCGCGGGAATAGGGATATGCCGCAGGCTGCGGGCGTTGCCCTCACCGATCAGGAAGTCGCGGTCGATCACTTGCAGGTCGATGATGCGCCAGGCGATCGCGCCCACCATCAATGCCAGCAAGCCGAGCATCAGGCGGAAGCGCCATGGGTAAAGTGCGCCTTCAAGTTTCATCATGGCGCCACCATGCGAACGTCGGCCGCGCCCGGGATGTGCATCTTCAGCTGTTCGGTGGCCAGCACTTCAATACGGCTGTGGGCCGTCCAGGTGCTTTGCTCCAGAATCAGCCGGCCCCACTCCGCCTGCGCTTTATCGCGCACGCTCAGCTCCCCGTACAGGGTGTTGAGCAGTTGGCGGTTGTAGTGCGCGCTGTAGGACACCGCAATTGCGGAGACCAGCACGCCGACAAACAACAGCAACATAAAGAAGCTGCCGCCCGGGAGGGGCTTGGCGAAAAGCTTGCTCAACGCAACTTCTCCGCGACGCGCATTACAGCGCTGCGGGAACGTGGGTTGGCCTTGAGTTCAGCTTCGGAAGCGAACTGCGCTTTGCCATGGATTTTGATTTTCGGCACAAAGGCTTCGAAACGCACCGGCAAGTTGCGCGGCAGGTTGTCGGACTCGCCCTTGACCAGGCGACGCATGAACAGTTTGACGATGCGATCTTCGAGGGAGTGGAAGCTGATCACCACCAGGCGACCGCCGACTTCCAGCGCCTCGAGGGCAGCCTCGAGGCCAGCCTCCAGGTCACCCAATTCGTTGTTGACGTGAATGCGCAACCCCTGGAACGCGCGGGTCGCCGGGTTCTTGCCCTTTTCCCAGGCAGGGTTGGCGACCTTGAGCACTTCGGCCAAGTCGGCGGTGCGTTCAAACGGCTGGATTTCACGGCGCTCAACTACGGCACGCGCCATGCGGCCGGCGAAGCGCTCTTCACCGTATTCCTTGAACACGCGAGTGATTTCTTCGTGGGACGCGGTGGCGATGAACTCGGCCGCGCTGATGCCACGGGTCGGGTCCATGCGCATGTCGAGCGGGCCGTCGTTCATGAAACTGAAGCCGCGTTCCGGGTCGTCGAGCTGCGGCGAAGACACGCCCAGGTCGAGCAGAACCCCGGCCACCTTGCCTGCCATGCCGCGCTCGGCGACTTCGGCACCCAGCTCGGCAAAGCTGCGCTGCACAACGACAAAGCGGCCGTCTTCGGCCGCTAGCGCTTGCCCGGTGGCAATCGCTTGAGGGTCTTTGTCGAACCCGAGGAGCTTGCCGTCGGACCCGAGCTGGCTGAGTATCAACCGGCTGTGCCCGCCCCTGCCGAACGTGCCGTCCAGATAGCATCCATCCGCGCGTACGGCGAGAGCCTCAACGGCTTCGTCAAGCAGTACGGTGATGTGGTTAAAGCCGCTATCAATAGTCACAGGATCAAATCACGCAGTTCATCAGGCATGGCGCCCGGTTGTTGAATAGCAGCCAGGTCAGCTGCAGAAACAGCATCCCAGGCATCTTCGTCCCACAATTGGAACTTGTTCAGTTGGCCGACCAGCATTGCGCGCTTATCCAGCTTGGCGTACTCGCGCAAGCGCGGCGGCACCAGGAAACGACCACTGCCATCGAGCTCAAGGTCGACGGCATTACCAATCAGCAAACGCTGCAGGCGGCGGTTTTCTTCACGCAATGAAGGCAGGGCGCGCAACTTGGTTTCAATCAACTCCCACTCGTCGAGGGGGTAAACACATAAACAAGGGTCAACGGCATCGATGGTGATGATCAACTGCCCGGAACTTCGCGAAATCAGCTCGTCACGATACCGGCTCGGCATAGCGAGACGGCCTTTTGCATCGAGACTGATTGCGTTAGCTCCGCGAAACACAGATGCGTTTCTCCAAATTTTAGCGTTTTACGTTCAAAAAACCCACTTTGTGCCACTTTCCGCCACTTGCGCACACTATAGGAATGCGCCCACCACACCGTCAAGGCGCGGATTCAAGGAAAAGCCTTACAGAACGGAGATTTAGGAGCGTAAAGGGAGGAGAAATCAGAGTTAGGCGATGTTTTTGACCCAGCAAGCGCAGATAGCTCAAAGAGCTATGGCTTAAAGTTAAAGTGATTTATTAAGAGTAAGATTTTTTTGGTATTACGAAGACGCATCTGCCAATGATTTGGCAGGGAGGGATTCTTGCGTTACTACCGGGTCTCTGCCCGAGATTCGGACAGAAGGAAAAAGGTGGAGAGTCGATCTGTAAGCCGGGTTCTGTCTTGAACAGTCATTCGTCTACGATGGCCATCACTGGACATCTTTAGCAACCTACCCGGTCCCAGCGCGGGCCACGCCTTGGGACCCTATTTGGTCTTGCTCCAAGTGGGGTTTACCTAGCCACGAACTGTTGCCAGTCGTGCGGTGCGCTCTTACCGCACCTTTTCACCCTTACCGGCACCGAAGCGCTTAGGCGGTTATTTTCTGTGGCACTTTCCGTAGGCTCACGCCTCCCAGGCATTACCTGGCACTTCGCCCTATGGAGCCCGGACTTTCCTCCCCCCCCTAATTTTCATAGAGGGCAGCGACTGTCCAATCGACTCTCCGCCGCGCAGGTTAACGGCACGGCGGCCTCAGGACAAGTAGTAAAGTGCAGCATTGCCATTACGATCGGACGGGATACCGGTTTAACCCTGGAACTATTCGTCTTTCTGTTTATCCAGCGCAGCCTGATACAAGAGGTTCTTGCGCACACCAGTTATTTCCGCCGCCAGGGCCGCTGCGCGCTTGAGGGGCATCTCCTTGAGCAGCAGGTCCAGAATGCGCATCGCCTCGCTGCCCACGGCATCTTCGCTCTCCGGCGCGGCCCAGCCCGCCACCAGCACCACGCACTCACCGCGCTGCTGGTTGCTATCGCCCTCGACGAACGCGCGTAACTCTGCCAGGGGCAAGCCCTTGAGGGTCTCGAATGTCTTGGTGATTTCCCGCGCGAGCAACGCCAGGCGCTCGCCGCCAAAGACCAGCTCCATATCCTGCAGGCATTCAAGGATGCGATGAGGCGCTTCATAGAAGATCAGCGTGCGCGGCTCTTCCTTTACCGCTTCAAGACGCGCGCGACGCCCCACGGCCTTGGCCGGCAGGAAACCCTCAAAAATAAAACGGTCGGACGGCAGGCCCGCCGCCGACAATGCAGCGATCAGCGCGCACGCTCCCGGAACAGGCACTACATTGATACCAGCGGCCCGCGCCTGGCGAACCAGGTGGTAGCCGGGGTCGGAGATCAGCGGGGTACCTGCGTCGGAGATCAACGCCACATCATCGCCCGCCAGCAAACGCACGATGAAACGGCTGCCTTCTTCGCGCTCGTTGTGCTCGTGGCAGGCCGCCAGTGGCGTACTGATACCAAAATGCTGCATCAACCGCTGGGAGTGCCGCGTGTCTTCGGCCGCGATCAATTTAACCTCGCGCAATACTTTCAGCGCCCGTGCACTGATGTCGTCCAGGTTGCCAATGGGCGTCGCCACGACAAAAAGCGAGCCTGCAGTGGAATTCAAAGGACCTGGAGCAGTCAAAACGCACACCTCGATGGTTGGGAAAAGTCGCATTGTAGCGCGTAGACGCCTTGATACTATGCCGCCGACGTCGATGTAGCTCTAACCTTCAATAGCCGTTTGCAACACTTGCACGACCTAAATCAACGGTTTCACGCCAGTAACATCGCGCCTGGGCCAGTGCTTGGGTACAATTCCACGCTAATTTGATCGGTATCAGGAACACTTACATGATCGCTTGCCTGCGGCTGCTCTCCGCCCTCTGCCTCGCTGCCTTGCTGGCCGCGTGTGCCAGCTCGCCCTCGTCCAGCCTTGGCGACCTTCCACGGACCCCGGATGCCAGTATCGAGCAACTGCTCGAACAGGCGACTACCGCCAATACGCCAGAAAAGGCCGCCTTGCTGCGCCTGAGTGCGGCTGACCTGGCCTACAAGCAGAACAACCCTGGCCGCTCGGCGCAGATTCTGGCGCAAGTGCCCCTGGATGCTCTCAAGCCCGCCGCGCAAGTATTTGGCAGCACCCTGGCCGCCGAACTGGCCATGGCGCGCAACCAGCCCAAGGCCGCGTTGACTGCGCTGAACCACCCGAGCCTGCAAAGCCTCAAGGAACTGCCGGCTGAACAGCAGATCCGCACCGGCACCGTGCACGCCCGCGCTTATGAAGCCGATGGCCAGACCCTCGCCGCCGCCCGCGAACGCGTGGCCATGGCGCCGCTGCTGACCGGCGACGCGGCCAACAGCAACCACGAAGCCATCTGGACACTGATTGCCGCCCTGCCGGCCGAGCAGTTGCAAGCCAGCGGCAACCCGGTGCTCGACGGCTGGATCACCCTGGCCCAGGCGGTCAAGGGCGCCGGCACGCTTGAGCAACAGCAAGCCGCCATCGACACCTGGCGCGCGCAGAACCCGGGCCACCCGGCCGCCGTGCAATTGCCCACGCCGCTGACCAAGCTCAAGGAACTGGCCAGCCAGCCCTTGAACAAGATCGCCCTGCTGCTGCCACAGGACGGCCCGCTGGCCGCCGTCGGCAAGGCTTTGCGTGAAGGCTTCATGGCCGCGCACTACCAGGCCGAACAGGCCGGGCAGAAGCCGCCGGTCATCGAGTTCTATGACAGCTCGCGCCTGACCTCCCTCGACGATTTCTACGCCAAGGCCCAGGCCGCCGGCGTGCAAATGGTGGTTGGCCCGCTGGAGAAGCCGCTGGTCAAACAGCTCAGCACGCGCGCTCAGTTGCCGATCCCGACCCTGGCCCTGAACTACAGCGAAACCGATCAAGGCCCGCCGCAACTGTTCCAGTTCGGCCTGGCCGCTGAAGACGAAGCCCGTGAAGTGTCGCGCCGTGCCCGTGTCGACGGCCTGCACCGCGCCGCCGCCATGGTGCCGCGTGGCGAATGGGGTGAGCGTGTCTACAAGGCCTTCCGCCAGGACTGGGAAGCCAACGGCGGCACCGTCGTAGGTGTCGAGTATGTCGACCAGCCCGTCGCCCTGGCTCAGCAAATCGCCGACCTGTTCCAACTGCGTAAAAGCGAAGGCCGTGCCAAGAGCCTGCAAAGCACCGTCGGCACCGACGTAGCGGCGCAACCGTCGCGTCGTCAGGACATCGAGTTCATCTTCCTGGCCGTCACCCCGCAATTGGCCCAGCAGATCAAGCCGACCCTGAACTTCCAATACGCAGGTGACGTACCGGTGTACGCAACCTCCCACGTATTCAGCGCCAGCGGTGACAAGAACCAGTACCTGGACATGACTAACGTGATGTTCTGTGAAACCCCTTGGCTGCTCAACACCACCGACCCGCTGCGCAACCAGGTTGCCGCGCAATGGCCGCAAGCCAATGGCAGCCTTGGCCGCCTGTACGCGATGGGCGTCGACGCCTACCGCCTGGCGCCACGCCTGGGCCAGCTCAAGGCCTTGCCGGACACACGCGTTGATGGCCTTTCGGGCAGCTTGGGGATCAGCGCCAACCAGCGCGTCGATCGCCAGATGCCATGGGCCAAGTTCGTCGGCGGCGATATCCAGCGCCTGCCGGATACCCCGCGCTGATGCCCGAGCGGACCAGCGCACAAAGCGGCAAGGATGCCGAACTTCAAGCTTTGAAATACTTGCAACAACAGGGTCTGCGCCTTCTGGCGCAGAACTGGTTGTGTAAACGCGGCGAGCTTGATCTGGTCATGCTTGACGGCGATACAGTAGTATTCGTCGAAGTCCGCTACAGAAAACACGCACAATGGGGTGGCGCGCTCGCCAGTATCGATGGGCGCAAGCGTCAGAAACTGATACTCGCCGCGCAGTATTTCCTGCTAAAAGAGCATCGCTGGGCTGACTCCCCCTGCCGTTTCGATGTGGTTGCCATAGAAAGCACAACATCTGGCAAAGCTGATCCGAACTGGCTCAAAAGTGCCTTCGACAGCTGATTCGCCGGGCATCTTCACCACACACTTTTGCTCTTTGCTTTGCGGGCTGCACATTCCTGTGCCAAACAGCCGCGCTACTTAAGGTCACACAGATGGACATGCAATCCCGAATTCGCCAGCTTTTCCAGGCCAGCATCGACACCAAGCAACAGGCGATGGACGTACTTGCACCGCACATCGAGCAAGCCAGTCAGGTCATGGTCAATGCCTTGCTCAACGAAGGCAAAATGCTTTCGTGCGGCAACGGCGGTTCGGCCGGCGATGCCCAGCATTTCTCGTCCGAGCTGCTCAACCGCTTCGAGCGTGAGCGTCCGAGCCTGCCGGCCATCGCCTTGACGACCGATTCGTCGACGATCACCTCGATCGCCAACGACTACAGCTATAACGAAATCTTCTCCAAGCAGATCCGCGCCCTGGGCCAACCCGGCGATGTGTTGCTGGCGATTTCCACCAGCGGCAACTCGGCGAATATTATTCAAGCGATCCAGGCCGCACATGATCGCGAAATGATTGTCGTAGCATTGACCGGACGCGACGGCGGCGGCATGGCTTCGTTGCTGCTGCCTGAGGACGTGGAAATTCGCGTCCCGGCCAATGTCACTGCACGTATTCAGGAAGTCCACCTGCTGGCGATCCACTGCCTGTGCGATCTGATCGACAGCCAACTGTTCGGGAGTGAAGAATGACCGTTAAACGTCTCAGCCTATTGGCTATTGCGCTGTGCTTCGGCATCAGTGGTTGCAGCACAGCCATCACCGCGACACGAGACACCCCCATTCAGGATGACAAGGGTACCCGCACCTTCGGCAGCAAGATTGATGACTCGCTGATCGAAACCAAGGTCGAAGTGAACGTCGCCAAAGCCGCCACGGACCTGGGCAATGGTGCCTCGCGCATCGTCGTAACCAGCTTCAACGGTGTGGTGCTGCTCGCCGGCCAAACCCCACGCGCTGACCTCAAGGCCCAGGCCGAACAAGCCGCCTCGGCCGTGCAACGGGTCAAGAAAGTGCACAACGAATTGCACGTGATGGACCCGATCACCCTGCTCGCCATCAGCAACGACGCGCTGCTGACCACCAAGATCAAGGCGCAGATGCTGACCGATAACGCGATCCCGGGTTCGCGCATCAAAGTCGTTACCGACAACGGCATCGTCTACCTGATGGGCCTGCTGACCCAGGCCGAAGCCACCCGTGCATCCAACCTGGTGCAGGGCGTGTCGGGCGTGCAGAAGATCGTCAAGGTGTTCGAGTACATCGACTGATGTAACCGACAGCCACAAAAAAGGGCGCCGTGCATTGACTGCACGGCGCCCTTTTTTATGAGCGGCTGTTTACTGGTACTGCGAGTACGGGTTGCCCTGGAACTGGTTGTTCTGTTGCGGCGCCTGTTGTTGCTGAGCGTTTGGCTGCCCGTACTGCTGGCCCGGAATCGGCCCCAGGTTCACTTCGACACGACGGTTCTGGGCACGGCCGTTGACGTCGGCGTTGCTGGCGATCGGATTATCCGGGCCGGCACCGCGAGCACTCAAGTTGGTCGGGCTGACACCCTGCGAGGTCAGGTAGTTGGCCACGCTCTGCGCGCGACGCTGCGACAGGTCCATGTTCAGCTGGCGGCTGCCGGTGCTGTCGGTGTAACCCACGATCTGGATGGTGTTCTGGTTGAACTGCTTGAGCGAGTTGGCCAGGTTGTTGAGCGGCTGGTAAAAGCTGCTGGAGATCGCGTCCGAGTTGGTGGCGAAGGTGATGTTACCCGGCATGATCAGCTTGATCTGGTCACCCTGGCGCTGAACTTCAACCCCGGTATTGGCCATGCTTTCGCGCAGTTTCTTTTCTTGCTGGTCGGCGTAGTAGCCGTAGCCCGCAGCGCCGATACCGGCGATGGCACCACCGATCAACGCGCCCTTGCCACGGTTGTTATGGTCGATGGCCGCGCCTGCCAATGCGCCTGCCAGGGCACCCAGGCCACCGTATTTGGCGGTCTTGCTCATACCGCTGGATTCATTACTTGCCTGGCCCTGGCTGCTGCCATCGTAAGGATTAGGCGAAGCGCAGCCAGACAACAAGGCTACGGCAGTAGCGACAACAAGCAGACGACGCGAAGTGAACATGGGGGAGCTCCTACTTTTGCATTCTATGGTGCAAAGGACATTGGCAATGGACCTGTGCCGAGTTTGGAACGTGACAAACGGTAAAAATTCCGTGGTCACGCGCTGGCCGGCAACAAAACACTGGCCACCATTCCCGCTACAGAAACCGTAGCAGACGGATCCTGAATGCGGCCTGAGTTTTCCGTCACGCCCTTACAAACGGGTTCTCACGCATCTCATCGCCCAATAGCGTATCCGGCCCATGCCCCGTCACCACGGTCGCCTCCTCATCCAGCGTGTACAGCCGCTGTTTGATCGAGCGCACGATGGTCGCCTGGTCGCCGCCCCACAGATCCGTGCGCCCCACGCCCCGGCGAAACAGCGTGTCGCCGGCAATCAGCAGCTTGGCATCGGCAAACCAGAAACTCATCGAGCCAGGCGTATGCCCGGGCGTGTGTAATGCCACGCCGCAACCGCAAGCCAATGCCTCGCCGTGTTCCAGCCAGCGATCCGGCGACGGCACTGGCGTATAAGGCACACGAAACATCTGGCATTGCATTTCAAGGTTGTCCCAGAGGAACTGGTCTTCCTTGTGCAAGTGCAAGGTGGCGCCGGTTTTCTCTTTCAACTGGCCCGACGCCAGGAAGTGATCGAGATGGGCGTGGGTGTGAATGATGCTCACCACCTTCAGCCCCAGCGCATCGAGGCGCGCGAGGATCAGCTCATGATTGCCACCCGGATCGACCACGATGGCTTTTTTGGTAAGCGGGTCGCCAATGATGGTGCAGTTGCACTGCAACGGGCCGACGGGGAAGGTTTCGCGGATCAGCGCAATTTGTTCGAGGCTCATGGGTGTTCCTGCAAGCTCAATGGCACATTCCAGTGCAGTATGGTTGACCTTGCCCCCGATCCGAAAGGGATCCAGACTGCTCGGCATCAACTGCTAAGCTTGGCGGGCGCCATTGAATCCGCAGTAACCTCCTGGATCGCAGCGTGTCGCATGTGGAGCAAGACTTATGGCGAATCAACGGGTCATCTGCGAACACTGCGATTGCGTGTATGAAAAAGTCACGCTCGCCAAACATCAAAAAGCCCTGTGTATTCGCTGTGCAGGCGTACTGCAGCGCTACAACGGGCTGTCGGTGCAGCAGCGCCTCGCCCTGACGATCACCGCCGCGGTCCTCTGGACCTTTGCCAACTTCTACCCGGTGATGAGCATTCGCCTGGGAGGCTTGAAAAGCAGTGCGACCCTTTGGGATTCCGTGGTTGCATTGAGCCTGGGGCCGATCACCTTTATTGCCTTGGTGGCGGCGATTTCCATCATCATCGCGCCGGTATTTCAACTGTTGCTGTTGACGTGGGTATTGAGTTTCGCCCTGTCCGGCAAGCGCTCGCCGGCGTTCAAACCGTGCATGCGCTGGCTCGAAGCGCTCAGGCCCTGGAGCATGCTGGAGGTGTGCCTGCTGGGCGCCATGGTCGCGGTTTTCAAACTGGCCGGCATGCTCGACGTGGTACCCGGCACCGGGCTGTTTGCCCTCGCGGCCCTCAGCCTGTTGCTGATCCGCATTGCCGGGCGCGATGTGCGCGACTTGTGGGAAACCCTATGAATACGCCGCCAACGGCCCGCGAGCTCAACCTGTGCCTGTGCCACACGTGCGGAAAACCCTGCGACATGCGCACCGAACCCACCGAGTGCGAGCGCTGCGGAGCGCCCCTGCACCGGCGCAAGCTGCGCTCCCTGACGCGCACCTGGGCCTTCATGCTCACGGCACTGGCCTTTTATGTTCCGGCCAACTTGTTACCCGTGATGAACACCACCATGCTCGGCTCGGGGGCAGACAGCACGATCATGAGTGGCGTGTTGGAGTTCTGGCAGCACGGCGCCTGGGACATTGCCCTGATCATTTTCATCGCCAGCATTGCCGTGCCGGGGATCAAGTTCGTGTCGTTGACCCTGCTGCTGGTCACGGTGCAGCGCAACAGCTCCTGGGCGCGTAAAGAGCGCTCGAAATTGTTCCGGTTTGTCGAACTCATCGGCTACTGGTCGATGCTGGATGTGATCGTGGTCGCGCTGGTGGCTGCACTCGTGAAGTTCCAGGCGTTGGGCACCATCGAGCCGCGCCTGGGCATTCTGTTTTTTGGCCTGGTGGTCGTATTTACAATGCTCGCGGCCATGAGTTTCGACCCACGGCTGATCTGGGAAAACCTACACAACGAGGCGGTCTCGGATGACGTCACCCAACGCTGACACCCCGGCAGGTTCACCTGCGATCAAGACGCGACGCTTCAGTGTTTCGCTGGTGTGGATCGTGCCCATTGTGGCGGTTTTGGTGGGGGTCTCGCTGGTGGTGCACAGCGTGATGCAACAAGGCCCGACCATCATTCTCAACTTCAAGACCGGCAGCGGCCTGGTCGCGAACAAAACCGAAGTCAAATACCGCAACGTGGTCATCGGCCAAGTCTCCGACGTCGCACTGAGTGATGACCAGAAAAGCGTCAACGCCACCATCCAGCTGGCCAAGCAGGCTGAAAGCTTCACCCGTGAGGATTCGAAGTTCTGGGTAGTCAGGCCGCGCATCGGGGCCGGTGGCGTGTCGGGCATCGATACGTTGCTTTCCGGTGACTACATTGGTGCCGACATCGGCCAGTCCGACACGCGCACCAAACAGTTCACAGGCCTGGAAAGCCCGCCCCCCATCACCTACGGCGAGCCGGGCAAACGCTTCACCCTGCACACCCAGGGCCTGGGCTCGCTCGATATCGGCTCGCCGGTGTATTACCGCAAGATCCCGGTCGGCCAAGTGGTTGCCTATGAGTTGGACGCCGAAGGCAAAGGCGTGAATATCGAGGTGTTCGTGCATGCACCCAATGATGTGTATGTCACCGAAAATACGCGTTTCTGGAATGCCAGCGGTATCGACCTCAGCGTCGGCGCCAATGGCTTCGCGCTGAAAACCGAATCGTTGTCGTCAATGCTGGCCGGGGGGATTGCCTTCCTGGCGCCGCCTTACAGCCCCAATGATAAACCCGCCGACGAAGAGCGCACTTACGAGTTGTTCGACGATCAGCAAAGCGCGCTCGCACCGCCCAATGGCCAGGGCCAGTACATGGCCCTGCGGTTCGACCAGGCACTGCGCGGTCTGAAAGTCGGCGCCCCGGTGGAGTTCCTCGGTGTCGAGTTCGGCAAGGTGGTATCGATCAACCTGGATTTCGATGCGAAAAAACGCAGTTTCCCGATCAACGTCGGCATCGTGATTTATCCACAGCTGCTGGGGCAGGCCCATACCAAGCTGCTCAAGGCCATGAACCATGATCCTAACGATGAGGCGAGTGGCGTGCGGTTGATCGGCACGTTCATCGAAAACGGCCTGCGCGCCCAGGCTCGCAGCGGCAGCCTGCTGACCGGCCAGTTGTACATCGCACTGGATTTCTACCCGAAGGCCGAAAAGGTCGCGTTTGACCCGAACCTGCGCCCGGTCAGCATTCCGACCATCCCCGGCAACCTGGAACAACTGCAGGAAAAACTCGAAGGCATCGTCAACAAGATCAACCAACTGCCCATCGAGCGTATTGCCGGCAACCTCGACAGCAACCTGATCGAGCTGCGCAAGGGCCTTACCCAATTCAACGCAAAAACCCTGCCCGGCGTGCAGAACACCCTCGCCGACGTGAGCAAAACCCTGCAGTCCGCCAGTTCAACCCTGGCCGAGGACTCACCGCAGCGTGAGCAACTGACCCAAACCCTGGATGAACTGTCCCGTATGTCGCGCTCGCTGCGTGAGTTGTCGGATTACCTGGGTCGACATCCGGAATCGCTGATTCGCGGGCGCCCTGACAACGCCGCCCCCCTGGACCTGCAAGGGCCACCCCGCAAATGACCATTGGAGCCGCCATGACGTTTCCGTTGAAGATCACCTTGGTCAGCGCTGTGCTGCTACTCGCGGCGTGCCGCAGTGAACCCATTGTGTTTCACACCCTGACCCCGGCGTACTGGAGCAATAGCAGTCAAACGGGTGCCGGTGATATCCGCATTGAAAGCATCAGCGTGCCGCCCCAGGTCGACCGGCCACAGATTGTAATTCGTCAGGGCGAGAGTGGCGTGGCGATTCTTGAGACCCAGTGGTGGGCTGCGAGTTTGGCGGACGAACTCAAGAGTGCACTGGTGGATCAGCTAGCCAACAGTCGCGCCCGGCAACCCATGTCTTTGCGCGTTGAAGTGCAGCGCTTTGACTCGGTGCCTGGGCAATACGCGCTGCTTGACGTCAAGTGGCGCCTGAGGCAAACCGGCAGCGGTGATCGTCCGCCACTGACCTGCCGCAGCACACTGCAATCGCCCGCCGGCCCGAGCATTGACGACGTGGTGGTTGCGCACCAGAACAACCTCAAACGCTTCGCCACGCTGATCGGCCGAGCCGCAGACCAATCCTTGAGCAAGTGCCCGAGCGCGCAATGACTTCAGGCCAGCAAGCCCATCGACTTGGCCCGCGCCACAGCCTGGGTGCGGCGCTCTACCCCGAGTTTGCTGTTGATATGGCTGGCATGGGTCTTCACCGTGTGCAGGGAGATAAACAACTGGTTGCTGATCTCCTGGTTCGAGCACCCTTGGGCGATCAATTGCAGGACTGCCAGCTCGCGGACGCTCAAGGCTTCATGGTTGGGTGACGCCTCAGCCGTGACCACAGCAGGCAAAAGCGCCAACAGGCTCTGGTTCAACAATCCATGGGGGTCTTTGCCGAGTTGCCCGCGCATCCAGTCCGGGTGCTGTTCCAGCAGCCGCTGGAACGGCTGCAACGCACCGCCTGCACCTGCCTCAAGCGCCTGGGCCAACACCGGCCGCGCCTTGGCTTCGTAGCCGCTCTCGAGCAGCAACTGCGCCTGCTGGGTAAGCGCCATCAACGCAATCATCTGACGCCCGCTGTTGCGGGCCTGTTGCGCCAGCTCTTCAAGCCGTTGCAGCGCGGCATCCGGCTGATGGCGCGTAGCATCCAGCGCCGCCTGTTGCAGCTCGATATGCTGCGGCAGGTGCGGATGGAACTCCGGCGCGGCGGCCGCCTGTTCGCCGTTGTAGGTTTGCCCCAGGCGGGTCAGCCAGGCATCGGCCAGGTCGGTACGGCCCTGGGCCAGCCACAATTCGCATTTGATCAGGGTGATCATCGCCAGGTAGTAAATCGGCGGCACGTCCCAGATGTGCATCAGGCGTTCAGCCTCGGCCAACTCGGCGAACGCTTTGGCGAAGTCACCGCGGCGCCCCTCGAAGCTGGCGATCACGCAATGCCCGATCAGCACACTGATGTCGCGACACGCGCGGGCTTCGGCGAGGCCGGCGCGCAAACGGGCAAGGCCGGCTTCGGGCTGGAAGCGCACCAGCAGCAAGTAACCCTCATACAGCGATAAGCGCGCACGCACGGCATACAGCCGCTGCGGCGCCAGGCCCTGCAGGCGTTGCAGGCCCTGGCGCACTTCATCCAGCGAACGCAGGATTTCACCGCGCGCCTGCAGCACCCGCGCACGGTCGTAATGGGCCAGGGCCTCGAACAACGGGTTGCCGACACGTTGCGCCAGCTCCAGGGATTCACGATTCAGGCCGCGCGCGCGCCACAGGTCGGCATCCACAATCGCCAGATTGGACAAGGTCGACAGGCACATCAGGCGTTGGCCGTAACGCCGTTGCGGCAGGCTTTCCAGTGCTTCGATGCAATAGCGCTGGGTCAGCTCGCGATCGCCCCGCCCGCGCGCGATGATCCCGCTCAGCGCCAGCCACTGGGCCAGCATCGATTTTTGCGCGGTGGCCGACGGCGCCGGCAAAAAGCGGCTGAGGTAACTCGACAGTTCCTCCGCCGCATCCAACTGGCAGGCCAGGCCCAGGGCCCAGCTATAGAGCACGATCAAGCGCGGCGTGCTGATCAGCAGGCTGTCGGGCAAGTCCATTTTCCAGCGCAGCAGCATGCCGACATTTTGCTCGGCCAGCAGCTGCTCTTCAGACAGGTTCTGCACCAGGTTGGCGGCCACATCCAAGTGGCCGGCGCGCAACGCCTGTTCCACCGCCTCATCGATCAAGCCCTGGGCATTGAACCAGCGACAGGCGCGCAGGTGCAGGCTGGCCGCCGGCAACACATTGCTGCTGGCACGCCGGGTGCGCAGCAGATCAGAGAACAGATGGTGGTAACGAAACCAATGGCCCTGCTCGTCCAGCGGCACCAGGAAAACCTGGTGCGATTGCAGGTATCGCAGGATCTCGGCGCTGTCATGGGCGTCACGTACTGCGTCGCACAGCGCGCTGCAAAAACGCTCCTGAGGCGCGGTGTCGTACAAAAACGCCTGGACTTCAACCGGCAGGCAGTCGATGACTTCTTCAAGCAGGTAATCGCGGATCAGCCCTTCACCGCCGTGCAGGCTTTGCGGCAAGGCCCCTTCACTGCCCGCTTCGGACGCGGCCAGCACCCAGAAACGCAACCCGGCCACCCAGCCTTCGCTGCGCCGGATCAGGTTGTCGAGCGCCTCGCCACGCAGGGAACTGCTGTGACGGTCCAGTACCGCCAGGGATTCGGCATGGGTCAGGCGCAGGTCCTGTTCGTGCAACTCGAGTAAATGCCGCGACAGGCGCAAGCGCGCGAGGTGCCAATCGGGGCGCTGGCGACTGGTCACCAGCACCAGCAGGCCATCGGGCAAATGATTGAGGAAAAACTGCAGGCAGCGGTCCAGCACCGGGCCCTGGGCCAGATGGTAGTCATCCAGCACCAGCAACAGCGGTGCACGGGTGGACAGGTGCAGGGTCAGCTCGTCGAGCAGGCCGTCGAGCCATTCTTCAAAGGCGAAGGGTTGGTGACGCTGGCGCATTTTCAGCAGGCCCAGGGATTGGGCGCCAATGTGCGGGAAATATTGTTGCAGGCCGTCAAGCAGGCGCTCAAGAAAACGCCCGGGGTCGTTGTCACGCGGGCTCAAGCCCAGCCACAGGCTTTGCCAGTGCGCCGGCAGGCTCTGACAGAACTCCACCGCCAACGAACTCTTGCCGAACCCCGCCGGTGCGCTGACCAGCAGCAGGCGCCCTTCTAGCCCGGCGGCCAGCCGCTCGCACAGGCGTGGTCGCAGCACGTAGCCGTCAGGCAGTGGTGGCCTGTAGAAGCGACCTTCCAGGGTCGGGATTACCGCGCTGGCAGGCCCTTGGATTCGGGACAGATCAGTCATCGCCGGGCTCTTGTAGAAGGCTGTTGTCGGCATTGCAGATGTCCGCAGACTAGCGGTAAAAGCCGCCGGTTTGTAGATCTTTGCAACAATTGACTGAAAAGAACTGCGACAAAAAATCTCCCACCTGCAGCACCACAAAAAAAGTGGGAGGGGGCTTGCTCCCGATAGCGGTGTGTCAGTCACTCAATCATCGACTGATCCACCGCTATCGGGAGCAAGCCCCCTCCCACATTTGGATACAGCTATGGATTAGCGAACCCCGTCCTGGCGCAGGGCTGCCGGGGTGAAGTCGCTGGTGGTGGCGGTGAAGCCGAAGTCATAAGCCTGTTTCTCTTCGTTCTTCATGCCCAGCGCCAGGTAGCGGCCGGACTGCAGGTCGTAAAGGGTTTCCAGGGCGTACCACGGCACTTGCTTGTCGTAGTAGTTCTCGGCGTGGGCTTCGGCAACGC
Source organism: Pseudomonas viridiflava (assembly GCF_900580675.1). Taxonomy (GTDB): domain Bacteria; phylum Pseudomonadota; class Gammaproteobacteria; order Pseudomonadales; family Pseudomonadaceae; genus Aquipseudomonas. The sequence continues at coordinate 8,986 of NZ_UTBG01000194.1, read as the reverse complement.
GCCACAGTTGGCCACGGCCGTCGTAGTGGTCGATCACCGCAGCTTGCCAGGTGTCTTCGTCGATGAAGAAGTCACGCTTGGCATAGATGTGACGCTGGCCTTCCTTCAAGGTCGCAACCACATGCCATACGCGGCGCAGCTCATAACGGGTCAGGTCCTGGTTGATATGGCCGGCCTTGATGATATCGGCGTATTTAAGCTTCGGATCGTCGATCTTGTAGCTGTTGGAAGCGATGTAGATTTCCTTCTTGCCTTCCAGTTTCCAGTCGTAGCGATCCGGCGCACCGTTGTACATGTCGAGGTTGTCGGATGTCCGCAGGCCGTCGGCGGCGGTACCCGGCCCGTCATACGACACTTGCGGGGCGCGGCGCACACGGCGCTGGCCGGCGTTGTAGACCCACGCCGAACGCGGCTCCTTCACCTGGTCCAGGGTTTCGTGCACCAGCAGCACACCACCGGCCAGACGCGCCGGCGCGGTCACTTGTTGCTTGAAGTAGAACAACACGTTGCCCGGGTTTTTCGGGTCGAAGTCCTTCATCTTGTCGCGGAATACAAACTGGTCCTTGAAATACACCAGGCTGAACGAGCCGTTGGTTTGCGGCGTGGCCTGGGTTACAAGACGGGTCACGCTGCCGCCGCGATAACGGGTGATGTGGTTCCAGATCACCTCTACGCCGCTTTTCGGAATCGGGAAAGGCACCGCGGTTTCGAAGTTTTCCAGGCCGTTGCCGCCGGACACCAGGTTGGTGGTGGTGGCGTTCTTCTTGATGGCCGCAAACACATCAGCCGGCACGGTAGCGCCGCGATGGGTCGCGTAGACCGGCATCTTGAAGGTCTCCGGGTAACGCTTGAACATCGCGTACTGCCCCGGCGCCAGCTTGTCTTTGTATTGCTCCACGTTCGCTGCGGTGATGGTGAACTGCGGTTGCTCGCTGGCGTACGGGTTGGCCAGGAAACCACGGGCGTCCACGGCGCCGGCGTTGGTGGGCAGCGGCGACCATTTAGGGATGGTGCCGGCCGCGTTACCGGCCATTTCGGCGCCCATCGGAGTCAGGGTGGTCCCCAGCTTGGCAGCTTCATCCGCCGAGACCGCCGCCATGACGTTGGTCGCCAGGATCGACAGCCCAAGCACACCTACGTGCAACAGACTTTTAGTTATTTTCATGTTCTGGTTCTTCCTGAAAATACAGTGTGCTTAGAAGTTCACGCCGAGACTTAGCGCAACAAAATCGCGGTCATTCACCGTAGTGAAATCGCCACCGAAGAAGTTGGTGTAGTTCAGGCTGGCGGTGTAGGTGTTCTGGTATTCGGCGTCAAGGCCGAGGCTGACGGCTTTACGGCCCTCTTCGAAGTTGGCGCCAGGACCCGGCGAATAGCCTTTGACGTCATGGGACCACGCCACGTTTGGCTTGAGGTTCACACCTGCGAAGACATCCGGGTATTCCCAGATGGCACGACCGCGATAGCCCCAGGAAGTAGCCGTGGTGAAACCATCATTGTTGCAGTTGGTGTTCAGGCCGTTGGCGTTCGCCAGACCCGCACCTTGCGCGGTAGATGTGTTCAAGTTCGCACAGGCGTTGTTCGGCAGCGATCCAGGGCCGAAGACCGGGTCGCGACCGTAGCGCACGTCAGACTTGCTCTCCAGGCCGCCTACGTAGGTCACACCGACTTCACCCACCAACGTCAGGCGGCTTGCGCCCATGACTTGATCGAAGAAGTGGGTGAAGGTCGTTTGGAACTGGCTGATTTCCTTACGACGATAACCATGCAAATCCTGGCCTGGGCTGCCATTGAGCAATGACGCATTGCCCAATACCGGCCCACCAATCGGCTTGACGCCAGCAAACAGGATGTCGGTAGAGTTCAACTGTACCGGCGCGTTAGGGCGGTAGCTCAATTCACCACTCCATGCGGTGCCCGTAGGCAGCGTGGTGGAGAAGCTCAAACCGTACAGGCGGATATCTTCCGGGTACTCGATGAAGTAGTTGGAGTTACCCGCAACAACCAATGGGCGCAACTGTGGCGGCAACCCTGGTGTCGGCCCGGTATAGGCTGATTGCGGAGCGCCCTGGGCACTGAAGATCGGCGCACGGCTGTGATAGTTCATGAAGTAGGCGCCGAACTCTGTATCCAGCGGCTCGAAGTTGTAATGGAAGGCGACGCCGAATTGGCCGCTGTCACGCGCATCACGGTCGGGACCACGACGAACCAGTACACCCTCGTTGTTGACGTCCACACCGGCAGCCGCCAACCCTGGGTTCAGTGCAGCCGGAAGGGTGCGGCGGCTGTTCAGCACGCGAAGGTTGTCTTTACAGCCATCGGAAACGATGTCCGGCTGCGAAAAGAACGTACCGCAGTTATCGGTAACCGTCTGGTCCCATTCCAACTGGTAAAACGCCTCCGCCGACAGGTTGTCGGTCAGCGTCTGCGACACATAGAACATGTTGACCGGAATCAAGCCCTCCTTGACTTCGGCGCCTGGGCGACGGAATGCAGACACGTCGATCGGGTTGATGGAGTTGATGCCGCCACCAATGAAGGTACTTTCACCCCAGCTCACTACCTGCTTACCGAACCGTACGCTGCCCGGCTGATCGGCAATCGCGTAGTTGTGGTAGATGAACGCATCGAGAATCTGCCCGCCTGAGGACTTGGCGCCCTCTTTGCGGTTGCTGTCGCTGATGTCCTTGAACTCGCGGCTTTCGTCCTTGAGTTCGAAGTCGTACCAGTACTTGCCGCGCACAAACACGCCGGTATCGCCGTATTTCAATTCGAGGTCATGGATACCCTTGAAAATCTTCGAGAACGTTTCACCGCGCTTGAAGTTCAAGTGGCCGTCATCGGAAGTCTGGGACAGGCCGTTGCCGCCATTGTTGGCACCAATCAGGTCCTGGTTGGGCTTGGCTGTCGACCAGCTCGCACCCACGGAAAGAGACGAGTCAAAACTCCCTTCGATTTCACCGATATTGAAACTGACGCCGAATGCGGGCCCGGCGAGCGTAGAGGCAAGACTGACGGCCAGGGGCAGTTTTGCCCGGCGCCAGAACTGGTTTACTGAGGTCATCGACGCTACTCCATGTGCATTATTGTTATGGCAGTGAGTTTTTCTGTGATGCGTGTAACGGCCGGAATACAACGATTCCAATGCCGCTCGGCAACCGAACCTCCATGGCTCGTAGCGGAACATCCGTGAAAACTCTAGGTGGGACTATAGCCAGCAGGGGGTACGGCTTGATCCCTCTAAAGTGTGATTTGCATCACCAACCCGTCTGCCACAGCCCTTTCGCCATGTCGGTGAGAGCCGACGCGGCAAGGATGGCTGAAAATTGGCAAATCACAAGTGAAGGCGCGAGATAGAGCATTGCCGCGCCTTTCGGGCGCGGCCGGTCAGCTCAGAGGGTGGACAGGAACGTGCTGTTGTTGGCTTGCCATTCAATGATGTCGATGCGGATACGTTTTTTGTCGAGTTTTCCTACGCTGGTCTTGGGAATTTCCGTAACAACCGCGATCTGGCTTGGAATCGCCCACTTGCTCAAGTGGCCCAATTCCACATAAGGCTTGAGATGCTCCTTGAGCTCACGGGCCCCTATCACATGGCCATCATGGACCACCAGCAACGCAAACGGGCGCTCGCCCCACTGCGGGTCGGCGATGCCCACCACCGCTACTTCGCGTACCGCAGGGTGACGGCTGACCAGATCTTCGAGGGCCAGCGACGAGACCCATTCGCCACCGGTCTTGATCACGTCCTTGATGCGATCGCGGATATCGATCACGCCAAACGCATCCAGCGTGGCCACATCGCCGGTGTGCATCCAGCCGCCGGCCCACAGCTCGGCGCCCTTTTGCGGCTCGTTGAAATAACCTTCGCTGAGCCACGGCGCACGCAGCACCAGCTCGCCCTGGGACTCGCCGTCGGCGGGCAGGAAATTGCCCTCGCTGTCGACAATCGCAGCGTCTACCAAAGGCCCCGGCACACCGGCCTTGATCCGATATGTGGTGCGCTCGTCCTCGCTGCCGGCCATCAGCTCATCGTTGAGGTGGGCACAGGACACCAGCGGCCCGGTTTCCGACATGCCGTACGCAGCGGTCAGCTGAATCCCACGCGCCTTGGACGCTTCATACAGCGAACGATTGAGCGCGCTGCCGCCAATGACGATTTTCCAGCCGGCAAAGTCCACGCCCTGGGCGGCCTTGGCGTTGAGCACCATTTGCAGGATGGTCGGCACGCAGTGCGAGAACGTGACCTTCTCCTTGCGCCACAGCGCCACCAGGTATTCCGGGTCGTAGCGCCCGGGGTAGACCTGCTTCAAGCCCAGCATGGTCGCCACATACGGCAGGCCCCATGCGTGCACGTGGAACATCGGCGTGATCGGCATGTACACGTCGTTGGTGCCCAGCAGGCGCACGCTGTCGATGCTGCCCATGATGGTCGCCACGCCAATGGTGTGCAGCACCAGCTGGCGGTGGGTGAAATACACGCCCTTGGGGTTGCCGGTCGTGCCGGTGGTGTAGAAGGTGGTGGCGACGGAATGTTCGTCGAAATCCTGGAAGTCGTACTTCGGGCTGGCAGCGGCCAGCAGGGTTTCGTACTCACCGACCAAGTCAGGCAGCTCGGCGGTCTTGGCGTCTGCGTCGGTCAGCAGCAAGGTGTTTTTCACCGTGGTGAGTTGCCCGGCAATGGCCTGGTAGAGCCCTACGAACTCGCTGTTGACCAGCACAAAGCGGTCCTCGGCGTGGTTCATGGTGTAGAGAATCTGTTCCGGCGACAGGCGCACGTTGATCGTATGGATCACCGCGCCAATCATCGGGATGGCGAACATGCATTCCAGGTAACGATGGCTGTCCCAATCCATCACTGCCACCGTGTCGCCGGCCTTGACCCCGGCCTCGGTCAACACGTTGGCCAGGCGCGCGACGCGTTCGATCAGGGTCGGGTAGGTGTAGCGCAGCTGGTCGCGGTAGACGATTTCGCGGGTCTTCTCATAACGGGTCCCGGACATCAACAGGCGTTTGATCAACAGCGGATACTGGTACGCACCTTCGGCGGGCGGGATAACACGGGTCTGCAACATACGAATCCCTTTTTATGACTGCACAGTCTTGGCTTGAAGAACTGCACTGTAGAGACCTTATGTGTCAGTCAAATCAGCCAAAGGAATGATTTGCAGAGCCCAATGAATGCTAGCTTTGCGCCAGCATCGAAGGCTTATGAGCGTCGAATGTGAGAGCGGGCTTGCTCCCACATCTGGACGGTGCTCACTCGAAAATGCCGTTTACTTCATGCTGGTAAACGCCAGCTTCACACCGATGGCAATCAGCACCGCGCCCATGGTGCGGTCGAACCAATGGCCCATGCGCGCAAAGCCTGCACGCACGCGCTGCTGGCTGAACAGCATGGCCACCAGGCAGAACCACAACGCCGTCGCCACCGCCAGGTACACGCCGTAACCGGCCTGGATCGCCAGCGGCGTGTGCGGGTTGATCACCACGGTGAACAGCGAGAGAAAGAACAGCGTGGCCTTGGGGTTCAAGCCGTTGGTCACGAACCCTGCGGTAAACGCGCCGCGCGGCGTGCGCTCGCCCGCTTCGCGGTGCAACTCGCCCTCGGCCGGCGGTTTGGCCGGCTGCGCGCGCAGGGCCTTGAAGCCGATGTACAGCAGGTACGCCGCCGCCGCCCACTTCAGCGCGTTGAACAGCACAATCGACTGCGACACGATCAAGCCGATACCCAGCAGCGAGTAACCCACGTGCAGGAAAATCGCCGAGCCTACGCCCAAGGCGGTCCAGGTGCCGGCACGGCGGCCATGGGTAACACTTTCGCGCACCACCACGGCGAAATCCGGGCCGGGGCTGGCCACCGCCAACAAGTGAATCAAGGCTACGGTCAAAAACTCGGCGGCGTACATGCTCACTCCATTAAGTAACTGATTATTTCATCTGGTAGGCTCGGGAGATTACGCCTTCGAACCCCGTCGCAAAAGGTACAGTTGATGACGAACAATCGCCGCGCCGTCTTCCTTGATCACCCGTCCCTAGACCTGGGGGACCTCGACCTCAGCGAGCTGCATGACAGCTTCAGCGACCTGCAGTTGTTCACCGACACCACGCCGCACAATGTAGTCGAACGCTTGCAAGGCGCCCAGGTGGTCATCAGCAACAAAATCGCGCTCAGCACTGAAACCCTGGCGGCGTGCCCCGAGCTCAAGCTGATCCTCGTATCGGCCACCGGCACCAACAACGTCGACCTCGCCGCCGCCCGCGCCCATGGCATCACCGTGAGCAATTGCCAGGGCTATGGCACGCCTTCGGTGGCGCAGCACACGATCATGTTGCTGCTCAACCTGGCCACTCGCGTGAAGGACTACCAGCGCGATGTGGCGGCCGGCAAATGGCAGCAAGCCAAGCAGTTCTGCCTGCTGGACTACCCGATTGTCGAGTTGGAAGGCAAAACCCTCGGCCTGCTCGGCCATGGCGAACTCGGCGGCGCCGTGGCGCGCCTGGCCGAAGCTTTCGGCATGCGCGTGCTGCTGGGCGCGATTCCCGGGCGCCCGGCGCGTGCCGACCGCGTGCCGCTGGATGACTTGCTGGCACAGGTCGACGCACTGACCTTGCACTGCCCGCTCAACGAACACACCCGCGACTTTATCGGCGCCCGCGAGCTCGCGCTGCTCAAGCCCGGCGCGTTTGTGGTCAACACCGCGCGCGGCGGCCTGATCAACGAACAGGCCCTGGCGGACGCCTTGCGCAGCGGTCATCTGGGCGGCGCGGCGACCGATGTACTGAGCGTGGAGCCGCCGGTCAACGGCAACCCGCTGCTGGCCGGCGATATTCCGCGCTTGATCGTCACGCCGCACAACGCCTGGGGCAGCCGCGAAGCGCGCCAGCGCATCGTCGGGCAACTGGCTGAAAACGCCCGGGGCTTTTTCAGCGGCGCCCCGCTACGGGTTGTGAGTTGATAAACTGCGCCCCTTTTCAAGGAGCAGACCATGGATCCGCGCAGTGAAGTAATGCTTCGTCAGGCCGAACTTTTTCAAGGCAACCTGCTGTTGGTCGGTTTGCCAGCCGACGACTTGCTCGGCCGCCTGCCCAACGCTCACGGCTGGAGCTGGCATGCCGGCGACCAGGCGGCGCTCGATGCGCGCTTCGCGGAGCGCAGCCAGTTTGGCGTGAATGTGCCCGAGCGTGCATTCGATGCGGCGGTGATCTTCCTGCCCAAGTCCAAGGACCTCACCGATTACCTGCTCAACGCCGTGGCCGCGCGCCTGCCCGGCGCCGAGCTGTTTCTGGTCGGGGAGAAAAAAGCCGGTATCGAAAGCGCCGCCAAGCAGATGATCCCCTTCGGCAAACCGCGCAAGCTCGATAACGCGCGGCATTGCCAGCTGTGGCAAGTCACCGTGGCCAATGCCCCACAAGCGGTGGAGCTGGAAAGCCTGGCGCAGACCTTCGAGGTGCCGCTGGCCGAAGGGCCGCTGAACGTCGTGAGCCTGCCGGGCGTGTTCAGCCACGGTCGCCTGGATCGCGGCACCGAGTTGCTGCTGGAGCACCTGGACAAACTGCCGAGCGGCCATCTGCTGGACTTTGGCTGTGGCGCCGGCGTGCTGGGGGCGGCGGTAAAACGCCGCTATCCGCATAACACCGTGACCCTGCTGGATGTGGACGCCTTTGCTGCCGCCAGCAGCCGTCTGACGCTGGCCGCCAATGGTCTGGAAGCGGAGGTGCTGACCGGTGATGGCATCGACGCGGCACCGATGGGTTTGAACGCGATTCTGAGCAATCCGCCCTTCCACGTCGGGGTGCATACCGATTATTTCGCCACCGAGAACCTGCTGCGAAAAGCGGCCAAACACCTGGCAAAAGGCGGCGAACTTCGTTTAGTCGCCAATAGCTTTCTCAAGTATCAGCCGCTGATCGAGGAGCACCTGGGCGTGTGCGCAATCAAGGCCGAGGGCAATGGTTTTCGCATTTACCGTGCCAAGCGCGGCTGATGGCAATTTGAAAAAGAAGGCTTGCCGAATGGATTTTGCCTAGGCAGAATCCGCTCCGTCCTAGGGGAGTAGTCTCCCACGAGCGCCACGCTCGTCCGGCATACGTCAACATACTTGGTCAACAGACCATGGCGTATGCGACCCAGGAGTCCGCACAGACGGACCGGGGTTTGACAAGACCTATGACACGCACACCTTACCCGGGGCGGGAAGGCTGTACGTGTCATAGCCGTGTCGACCCGCCCCTGGAAACCTACCTGATGCTGGATTCACTACTCATCCCTACCGCAGTCGTCGCCCTTGCCGAAATCGGCGACAAGACGCAACTGCTCGCGCTCATCCTTGCCGCTCGCTTTCGCAAACCCTGGCCGATCATCGCCGGTATCGTTGCCGCAACCCTGGCCAACCATGCGGCTGCCGGTGCCGTGGGCGCCTGGTTCGGCAGTTTCTTCTCGGATGCAGTCTTGCACTGGATACTCGCGGCGAGCTTCTGCGCCACGGCGTTGTGGACCCTGGTGCCGGACAAACTCGACGACGACGAAGCCAGCACCACGCGCAAGTTCGGGCCGTTCCTGACCACGCTGATCGCATTCTTCCTCGCGGAAATCGGTGACAAGACGCAGATCGCCACGGTAATGCTGGCGGCGCAGTACCCTGAGCTGTGGCTGGTGATTATCGGTACCACGCTGGGTATGTTGATTGCCAACGTACCGGTGGTTCTGGCGGGGAATTTCGCGGCGGAGAAACTGCCGCTGACCTTGATTCGTCGACTGGCGGCTACGGCGTTTTTCATCCTGGCAATTGTGGCGGTGTACAAGGCCATGCAGAGCAGCGGCTGGATCTAGACCTGTAAATCCAATCCCATGTGGGAGCTGGCTTGCCTGCGATGCAGGCGACTCGGTACTTCAGAAATACCGAGTTGCTGCTATCGCAGGCAAGCCAGCTCCCACCGGGGTCAGCGTTGAATCAAGATTTTTTGGCCTGCTGGTACAGCGGCA
>NZ_UTBG01000183.1 GCF_900580675.1 Pseudomonas viridiflava | reverse complement strand
GCAAGTCCGCTCCCCCATTCGCATTTCAGATTCTGGGGCAATTCTGAACAATTGTTCTGAATTGCCCTTTTGCCTACGTGTGTCAGGGATAGTTCCTACAGGAAAGCCAGGTCGGGTCACGCGACGCCGACACCCTGACGCAATTTGCTCAGGACCACCTATCGTTACGCTTTCCGTGTGTAAGGAAGCTCACGATATGTTGCGAAACCTACCACTCAGTGCATCAGGCCGGTTGCGACTGTTCATCGGAGCAGCCTTGTGCAGCCAGTTGCTGATTCCCGCCTTCGCCATGGCCGACCCGGCCTATGACGCCCTGATCATCCAGGCGCGCAACGGCAACTTCACGCCCGCCCTCACGCAATTGCGGCAGTTGCCCGCCGAGCGCCAGACCCCAGGCCAGATCAGTGACCACCTGGTGATCGCCGGTTGGGCCGGACAGGATGCCGAAGTGCTCAAGGTGTACGAGGCTCAAGGCAGCAACCGCGACTTGACGGCCCAGGCGCTGGCCACGGTCGCGCGTACCTATCGCAACCAGAAACAGTGGGCGCAGGCCGAGGCGGTCTATCGCCGTGCGTTGCTGCGCGAACCGAACAACATCGACCTGCAATTGGGCCTGGCCCTGACCCAGGCCGACGGCGGCAAAGCCACCGAAGCCGTGCAACGCACCCGTGCGCTGGTGACCGCCAAGCCCGATGACCCCAACCGGCGCATGGCGCTGGGCTACGCGCTGACCCGCGCGGGCCAGAACTACGACGCCCTGTTTGAGTTCGACCAGGCGTTCAGTCGTGCCGGCGACAAACCGGAAGTCGCCCGCGAATACATCGTCGCCCTGCAAAAGGCGCGTTTGCCGGAAGCCGCGTTGCGCCTGTCGGCCCAGCGCCCCGGCCTGCTGGACGCAGTGACCCAGCGTCGCCTGGAAGGTGACCTGGCGGCCGAGCGCGTGCGCATGGCCGAGTTCGCCACGCGCACCGAAAAAGAACGCTACGTGATTGCCGATCGAGCGCTGCAGGACTACGACAGACTGCTCGCGCGCTGGACCCCGGACCCCAGCGCCCGTGATGACGTGTTGGGCTGGCGCATCGACCGCCTGGGCGCCCTCAAGGCGCGGGCGCGCACCGCCGAGGTGATCCGCGAATACGAAACCCTCAAGGCCGAAGGTGTGCAATTGCCGACCTATGCCGTGCGTTGGGTGGCTGCCGCTTATCTTGACCAGCGCCAACCGGAGAAGTCCGAGCCGCTGTATCGCCAGGCAATCAGCGCGCCGGACGCCGACCCGGCGGACCATGTCGAAGACAGCACCGCGCTGTTCTACGCCTTGCTCGAAAGCGACAAGGTGGACGATGCCCGCGAGGTCGCGAGCAACCTGGCGGGCAGCCAGAACCCGCGTGTGGAACTCAAGGGCTTGCCGATCGGCAACCCCAACGACAGCTGGATGGACGCGCAACAACTGTCGGCCCAGGCCGGCACCTACAATGGCGACCTGGCGGGCAGCGAAGCCGGCCTGGATGCGTTGGTGGCCAAGGCGCCGGGCAACGTCGGCCTGCGCCTGGCCCAAGCCGATATGTACCGCGCCCGCGACCTGCCACGGCGCGCCGAAGGCACACTCAAGGAAACCGAAGCCCAGGCCCCGCGCGACATCGGCCTGGAAGTGAGCCAGGCCTACACCGCCATGGATTTGCAGGAATGGCGGCAAATGGACGTGCTGACCGATGACGTGCTGGCGCGCAACCCGGACAACCGCCAGGTGCAGCGCCTCAGCCGCCTGCGCGACGTGCACGACATGGCCGAGCTGCGGGTCGAGGCCTACACCGGTAAAAGCTTTGGTGGCGGTAACAACGGTGATGCAGGCGCCGTCTCGGGCAATCGGGATTGGGGCATTGAAAGCCGCCTCTACACACCGCCCATCGACGAAGACTGGCGCCTGTTCGCCGGTGCCGGCTATGCCCGCGCGGACTTTGAAGAGGGGACCGGCCAGCACCGTTGGCAGGTTGTCGGCGCAGAGCGGCGCACCCGCGACATGACCATTGAAGCCGAGGTGTCCAACCACTCCTATGGCGATGGCTCAAAACAAGGCGCCGCCGTGTCGATTGCCCGCGACATCAACGATAACTGGCAATACGGCGGCAGCCTTGGCTACCTCCTGTCCACCACGCCGCTGCGCGCATTGAATGACGGGGTCACGGCCAATGGCGGCAGCGGGTTTATCCGCTGGCGCGCCAACGAAAGCCGCGAATGGAAACTGACCCTCAGCCCGTCGCATTTCAGCGATGGCAACGACCGCTTCGAAGCCTTGCTCAGCGGCCGCGAAGGCCTCTACAGCTCGTCAAAAGTGCAAGTGGACCTGGGCCTGGAAGTCGGCGCCAGCCGCAACAGCAAGGAAGACACGGTCTACTTCAACCCGAAGTCGGACTTCACCGTGTTGCCGGTTCTCAACATCAACCATGTGCTCTATCACCGCTACGAGACCCAGTGGAGTCAGCAATTCCAGGTCGGTGCGGGTACGTACAGCCAGCGGGATTATTCCACCGGTGGCATCGGTCTGGTGGGCTACGGCCAACGTTTTCGCTGGAACGATGTACTGGACGCCGGCGCCAACCTGAGCCTGATCAGCCGACCTTACGACGGTGATCGCGAACGCGATCTGCGCCTGCTCGTCGACCTCACTTACCGTTTCTAGAAGAGCCTGACCATGACCGTCCTCAGCCGTTGCCTGTTGATTCTGGGCGTAATGCTGGCCAGTGCCTGTGCCCAGCAACCCGCGCCTTTCACTCCACCCGCCGAGCGGCCGACACCGGCCAACGAAGCCGCGTGGCCGAAAAACCACTTCCTGGGCATTGCCTACCACGACATAGAGGACCGCGATCCCGATCAAACCGTGGTGGCGGTGCGCACCGAGCGTTTGATTGAGCAGTTGGCGTGGCTGCGCGAGAACGGCTACCAGGCGGTCAGCGTCGACCAGATTCTGGCGGCGCGTAATGGCGGCCGCGAATTGCCGCCCAAAGCCATCATGCTCAGTTTCGATGACGGCTATTCCAGCTTCTACACCCGTGTGATGCCGATTCTGCGCGCCTACCACTGGCCGGCCCTGCTGGCGCCCGTGGGCAGCTGGATCGACACGCCGCTGAACCAGCCGGTGGACTTCGCCGGCTCACCACGGCCGCGTGGCGAATTCCTCACCTGGCAGCAGATTCGCGAAGTGTCGCAATCGGGCCTGGTGGAAATCGCCGCGCACACCGATGCCAATCACAAAGGGATTCTTGCCAACCCCCAGGGCAACCTGGAGCCGGCGGCGACGTCCCTGCGTTATGACCCGGCCACCGGGCGCTATGAAACCGAGGCGCAGTTCCAGGCGCGGATGCGTGCGGATGTGAAGGCGATCTCCAACAAGATCCAGACCGTGACCGGCAAGAAACCACGGGTATGGGTCTGGCCGTATGGCGCCGCCAAGGGCACCTCGCTGGCGATCGTCAGCGAACAGGGCTACCAGATGGCCCTGACCCTGGAAGACGGCCTCGACAGCTCCAGTGACTTGATGAACAGCCCGCGTTTCCTCGTGGCGTCCGACCCTGACGGCGAGCATTTCGCCAACAGCATTGTCGCGGCGCAAACCGCGGCCCCGATGCGGGTGCTGCATGTGGACCTGGACAACGTCTACGACCCGGACCCGGCGCAACAGGCGCGCAACCTCGACCAGTTGGTGCAGCGCGTGGTGGATATGGGCGCGGGCACGGTGTTCCTGCAAGCCTTCGCCGACCCCAAGGGTGACGGCCTGGTGCATTCGCTGTACTTCCCCAACCGCCACTTGCCGGTGCGTGCCGACCTGTTCAACCGCGTCGCCTGGCAGCTGCACACCCGTGCTCATGCCGCGGTGTATGCGTGGATGCCGGTGCTGAGTTTCGCGCTGGATTCCAAGCTGCCGCGCGTCACCCGCTGGGACCCGAAAACCGGCAAGGTCAGCACAGACCCGGACCAGTACAAACGCCTGTCGCCGTTTGACCCGCAGGTGCGCAAGATCATCGGCGAGATCTATGAAGACCTGGCGCGCAACAGTGCCATCGACGGCGTGCTCTACCACGACGACGCCGTGCTGTCGGACTTCGAAGACGCCAGCCCCGCCGCGCTCAAGGCTTACGCCGCCAACGGCCTGCCGGACAACATTGCAGCGCTGCGCGCCGACCCTGCGGTGATGCAGCGCTGGACGCGCTTCAAGAGCCGCTACCTGATCGACTTCACCAAGGAGCTGACCGCCAAGGTCCGCGCCATCGGTGGGCCGCAGGTGCAGACCGCGCGCAATATCTTCGCCGAGCCGATGCTCAACCCGGACAGTGAAGCCTGGTTCGCGCAGAACCTCGACGACTTCCTCCAGACCTACGACTGGACCGCGCCCATGGCCATGCCGCTGATGGAAGGCCAGGAACTGAACACCTCCAACGCCTGGTTGGAAAAACTGGTCGCCACGGTCAAGGCTCGCCCCGGTGCGCTGCAACGCACGGTCTTCGAGCTGCAGGCCAAAGACTGGCGCACCGCTGCCGCACCCGATATCGACGGCGCGCAGATGGCTGAATGGATGGGTGTGCTCAAACGCCAGGGGGTCACGAGTTTTGGTTATTACCCGGACAACTTCCTGGAAAACTCCCCGGACTTGAAGACGGTACGTCCGGCCCTTTCCAACCAATGGAACCCTTGACCATGTTCGACAGAATCCTGGCTTTATTCGTGTTGGCGCTGGTGTTAGGTGTGCCCCTGGGCCTGATCTTCCTGGTCACCGGGCAGTTCCTGATGGACTTCGTGTTCTTCTACCCGCTGTTCATGTCGGCGTTGTGGATTGCCGGCGGCGTGTACTTCTGGCTGCACTGGGAACGCCACTGGCCCTGGGAAGCAGACACACCGGCGCCGATCCTGGCCGGCAACCCGCTGATCTCGATCATCATCCCTTGCTATAACGAGGGCGAGAACGTCGCCGACACGATGCATGCGGCGCTGGATCAGCTGTACCCGAATATCGAAGTGATCGCCGTGAATGACGGCTCCACCGACAACACCGCTGCGGTGCTCGACGCCCTGGCGTTGGAGCATCCACGTCTGCGCGTTCTGCACCTGGCGCAGAACCAGGGCAAGGCCGTGGCCCTGCGCATGGGCGCTGTGGCTGCGCGCAGTGAATACCTGGTGTGCATCGACGGCGACGCTTTGCTCGACAAAAACGCCGCGGCGTACCTGGTCGCGCCGATGCTCGACAACCCGCGCCTGGGCGCCGTCACCGGCAACCCACGCATTCGTACACGCTCGACCTTGATCGGCCGGGTTCAAGTGGGTGAATTCTCGTCGATCATCGGTTTGATCAAGCGCACGCAGCGGGTGTTCGGTCGGATCTTCACGGTGTCCGGTGTGGTGGTGGCGTTTCGTAAGAAGGCGCTGGACCGCATCGACTACTGGTCCACCGACATGATCACCGAGGACATCGACGTCAGTTGGAAGCTGCAACTCGATCACTGGAGCATCTTCTACGAGCCGCGGGCACTGTGCTGGATCCTGATGCCGGAAACTGTCGGCGGCCTGTGGAGGCAGCGTCTGCGCTGGGCCCAGGGCGGGGCGGAAGTGTTGTTCAAGAATATCCGTGGCATCTGGCAATGGCGCCATCGTTACCTGTGGCCGCTGCTGTTCGAGTACTGCCTGTCCACCGGCTGGGCCTTTACCTTCCTGCTGTCGGTGATCTTCTGGGGCGTGGGCAAATTTATCCCGCTGCCGCAGGCAATTGCCGTCGACTCGCTGATGCCGCCGGCGTTTACCGGGTTGGTGTTGGCAATGGTCTGCCTGTTGCAGTTTGCGGTGAGCATCCTGATCGACCGCCGCTACGAGAAAGACCTGTGGAAAACCCTGTTCTGGACCGTGTGGTACCCGATGGTGTTTTGGCTGGTCAGCCTGTTCACCACGCTGGTCAGTTTCCCCAGGGTGCTGTTCAACCAGCACCAGAAGCGCGCCCGCTGGGTCAGCCCGGATCGTGGTATCAAACCGATTGAAGAGGAGGCGTGACCATGAAACTGGTCAGAACTCGCCAACGTTCCGTGATGTGGGTCATCGACGTGCTGCTGACCCTGCTGGCCTGGGCCGGATTGATCTGGCTGCTGGCCCGCGGGATCATCTCAATGCTCGAAACCCACGGTGGCCCGCGTATCGAGGCGCCGATTTTTGCGGCGCTCAACACCCTGCAGATCTACCTGTGGATCGCCTTGTTCAACGCGGTGATCCTGGTCAGTTGGGCCCGCTACCAGCAACGCAAAGGGCGCAAGTTTGCCCAGCGTCGCGCCGAGGCCAAGGCGTTGACCGACAAGAACCTGAGCGAGAGCTTCAGCCTGGCCGAAGGTGACCTGGAGCAGTTGCGCCGACCTGGCGTGCTGGTGATCCACAACGACGAGGACGGCGGTGTGGCGGAAGTCAAATCGCACGTCTCACGCGATGTGGAAAAGCCCGGCTTGACCCTGGTGCCCGGCCAGGATCGAGACAAAGACGCCAGCTAGGATTGAACCGTAGGGTGGTTCCCGCGCAATGTGGGAACACTCTCGGTTAATACCGACAAATGCGATCCAATTCACAAAACGGCCGCGAACTTTTCTGAATTTTCCGGTACTAACTTATCTCGGAAAGAACTTGATGGCCAACTAATGGCAAGTTTCAGGTTTTCCGACGAATCGCTATCAAAACAGTTGCCGCTTGTCGGAAGAATACTTCGGATGATGAGCCGCTTATCTCTTTTGATAATTTTTATTGTTAATAATCAATAGCTTGCGGGATTAACTAGTACGAGTTTGCAACTAATTCATATTTTTGGATTGGCGCGAGTTCAATGTTAGTTTGCCGCCCTTGATTTTCGACGGATCGAACATGTCTTTGTTATCGCCACGGACTCGGTATCTTCTGTGCACTTTCCTGCTCGCTTACTTGAGCCTGAACAGTGCCATGGCCGCCCCTACGCCAGGCGATCAGGACCTGATTCGCGATCGGCAGAACCGCCTGCTTGAAGAACAGCGCCGACGCCTGGAAGAGCTCCAGGACCTGCCCGGCAAAGACACCAAACCCCAGGCCCCGGCGCTGCCCGCAGACACCCGTTGCTTCCCGATCAAAGACATCGAACTCAAGGGCGCCGACAGCCTGCCTGCCGCCGACCGTACACGCCTGCTCAAGCCCTACATCGGCCAGTGCCTGGGCGTTGCGCAGCTCAATGAACTGCTCAAGGTCATCACCGACTATTACATTGCCAAGGGCCGGGTGACCAGCCGCGCCTATCTGCCGCAACAGGACCTCTCCAGCGGCCACCTCCAGGTGTTGGTGGTAGAAGGCAAACTCGAAGCCTTGAAGGCTGCCGAGGGCAGCAGCGTGACCGAGCGCGAACTGGCCATGGCGTTTCCCGGCAAGGTCGGCGAGGCGCTCAACCTGCGTGAAGTCGAGCAACTGGTGGACCAGCTCAGCCGCTTGCCTTCCAGGCAGGCGCAGATGGAATTGACCCCTGGCAGCGAAGTGGGCGGCAGCGACGTGGTGGTCAAGAACCAGCCGCAAAAGCCTTGGCGCGCCAGCCTGTCGCGCAATAACGACGGGCAGAAAAGCACCGGCGAGCAGCAATGGGGCGCCGGCCTGGAGTGGGACAGCCCGCTGGGCCTGGCCGACCAGTTGATACTGCGCGGTGGCCACGACGCGGTGAGTGACCACCAGAAAACCTCGAAAAACAGCATGCTCTACTACAACGTGCCGTGGGGTTGGTGGAACTTCAGTTACACCTACAGCGAGAGCGAGTACCGCACGTTCGGCGTGGTGCAGGGGTTCAAGTTCAAGCAGAACGGCGACAGCCAGAACCACCAGTTGCGTGCCGAGCGCGTGATCCATCGTGACGACGTGAGCAAGACCTCGGTCAACCTCGGCCTGACGCACTTGCGCACCAACAACTACCTGCTCGACGCGCGCCTGGATAACAGCAACCGCCTCAGCGAATTCCAGGTCGGCCTCACCCACGGTCGGCGCATCGGCAGTGCCTTCGTCAACCTGGACGTCGGCATGCAAAACGGCATCGGTGCCTTCGACGCACAAAGCAACCAGCAAGAACGCGATGCTCAAGGCAACCTCACGCCAACCCCGCGTTATCGCAAATACACCGCGACCATGAGCTACCTGCAGCCTTTCACGCTGTGGGGCGAGTCGTTGAGCTTTTCCAGCCTGGCCACCGGGCAGCGCAGTGAAGATGTGCTGTTCGCGCCACAACGCATGAGCCTCGGCGGTTCCTACTCGGTACGCGGGTTCAAGGACCAGCAACTGAACGGCGACAGCGGTGGCTACTGGCGTAACGAAGTGCGCTGGGCGCGGCCGGTCACCGTCGACTGGATGCGCCCGGCGCTCCTCGAATACGGCGCCAGCGTCGGCTACGACCAGGGCGTGATTCGCAACGATCGCTACAACGACAACGAGCACGGCCGGGTGTCGAGTAATTCCCTCGAGCTGTTCGCCCGAGGCAAATACGTCAGCACCAGCGTGACCTTTGCCCATTCCCTTGAGCGACCTGGCGTGGTGACCGAGCGCGAAGCGCCGATCTATTTCCGCCTGGATTTCTTCCTGTAATTCAACACCGCTGCCCGAGATTCTGAATATGGACGTTCGCCCCATTTCTGCCCTGAAAACCCTGAGCCAGCGAGGCCTGGCACTGATCCTGGCCAATGCGCTGTTCTGGCAGCCACTGCTGGCCCAGGCGGACGGCATTGTGGTCAGCGGCCCTGGCACCACGGTTGGTCAGGCGGGCAGCGGCGTGCCGGTGGTGAACATCGCCACGCCCAATGGCAGCGGGCTGTCCCACAACCAGTTCAAGGACTACAACGTCGGCCCCAACGGCGTGATCCTCAACAACGCCACCGGCGCGGTGCAAAGCACGCAGTTGGGCGGGATCATTGTCGGCAACCCGAACCTCAAGGGCGGCGCCGCACAGGTCATCCTCAACGAAGTCAAAGGCGGCAGCCCCAGCCAGTTGCGCGGTTATACCGAAGTGGCGGGCCAGTCGGCCAAGGTGATCGTCGCCAACCCCTACGGCATCAGCTGCAACGGCTGCGGTTTCATCAACACCCCGAATGTGACCCTGACCACCGGTAAACCGGTAATCGACAAAGTCGGGCGCCTGGACCACTACCAGGTCGACGGCGGTGCGGTGACCATCGACGGCAAGGGCTTGAACGCAAGCAACGTCGACCGCTTCGAGATCATCACCCGTTCGGCCAAGATCAACGCGCAGATCAACGCGCGCCAGCTCACCGTGATTGCCGGACGCAACGACGTCGACGCGCAAAGCCTGAAAACCACCGTACGCGCCGATGACGGCAGCGAAAAACCGGAACTGGCCATCGACTCTTCGGCCCTGGGCGGCATGTACGCCGGCGCTATCAAACTGGTGGGCACCGAAGCCGGCGTGGGCGTGAAACTCGACGGTACGCTGGCGGCCAGCGGCGGTGATATCCAACTCGACGCCAACGGCCATCTGAGCATGGCCCAGGCCGCCGCCAGCGGCGCGGTGGACATCAAGGCAGCGAGCCTGGAAACCAATGGCCCGGTTTACGCGGGCACGACCCTCAAGGCGAAAACCAAGGGCGAGCTGAAAAACCGCAAGACCCTCGCCGCGCGCGACAGCATTAGCCTGGCGAGCAACGGCCAGTTGACCAACACCGGCATCATCGAAGCCGGGGTCAACCCCGACAACACGCGCAACGCCGCTGGCGACGTCAACCTCGACGCCCAGAACATCACCAACAGCGGCACCGTGATTGCCAATCGCACCCTCACAGCGACCGCCGTGCACAGCCTGGTCAACCAGGGCGGCAGCATCAGTGCCAGGCAGGCGCTGAACGTCACCGCCGACAGCCTCGACAACCGCAACACCGGCAAGCTGCTCAGCGACGGCGTACAAACCCTCAACATCACCGGCCTGCTGGATAACAGCCAGGGCGGCATCATCGACAGCACCGGCGCATTCACGCTGCATGGCAATACCCTGGACAACAGCACCGGCAACCTCACGGGCGGCGGTTCGATCACCCTGGATCTGCTCGGTGACCTGATCAACCGCAACGGCAAGCTGGCGAGTGTCGGGCCATTGCTGGTGCAGCGTGCCGCGCATGTCGACAACCAGGGCGGCAAGCTCGCCAGCCAGGGCCTGCTGACGCTGTTCGCCAACAGCGTCGATAACCAGAACAACGGCACCCTGGCCGCCAACGATGGCCTGATCCTCACCACCACCGGCCTGTTGCAAAACGGCGCAAATGGCCTGATCCACAGCGAAAAGGCTGGCGTGACGATTACCGCCGGCACCCTCGAAAACACCGGTGGACGCATTGCGGCCAAAGCCGGTGATGCGGTGATCGACGCCACTGACTTCAACAACGGCAGCGGCAATCTGTTCGCCCGTGACCGCGTGCGCCTGAGCGGCGTGAACGTGGACAACGGCGGCGAAATCGCCGGTAACCAGATCGACGTCAGCCTGCGCGGCGCCCTGACCAACCGTGGCTTGATCGAAAGCGCCACGACCCTCGATGTCGACACCGCCAGCCTGGACAACAGCGGGCAAATGCGCGCCTTGGGCGCCGCAGGCAAAACCCGCTACGCCATCGGCGGCCTGCTGAAAAACAGCGGCAGCCTGGACACCGCCAACGACCAACTGAGCCTCGCCGCGACCAGCTTCCAGAACACCGGCGGCAAGGTGCTGCACGTGGGCACCGGCGTGCTCGACCTCAGCGGCATCAGCCTGGATGACGTCGGCGGCAGCCTGGTGACCCAGGGTGACCTGACCCTCGACAAAGCCAACTGGACCAACAGCACCGCGATCCAGGCCGGGCGCCTGACGGTCAACGTCGACAACCTGCAACAAACCGCCACCGGGCAGTTGCTCGGCACCCGCAGCCTGGTCGGCAGCGGCCAGGACTGGACCTTGGGCGGCACCGTTGCCAGCCAGGGCAGCCTCGACCTGGCGGTGGGCAACCTGCTCAACGACCATGGCCTGATCTTCAGCGGCGGCGACATGAACCTGAAGGTCGATCGCCTGAAAAACCTCGGCGCGAACATCTACGCCATGGGCAACCTGCGCGTCGACCGTGACGGCCAGGGCGGGCTGGCCACCAGCATCATCAACAGCTCAGGGACCATCGAAAGCGAGCGCAACCTGATCCTGGCCGCCAGCACCCTCGACAACATCCGCACGGTGCTCAACACAGAGTCCGGCATCTACAGCGCGTCGATCACCCCCACCGCCTGTATCGAAGGCGTGACCGGTGGCGACTGCGACGGCGGCAAACAGAACCGGCCGTTCCAGATCACCGTGCGTGATCACTTTATCGTCAGCGCCGCGACGGCGGGTTCCAGCATCACCTCGGGTGGCGACATGCTGTTGAGCGGCGGCGAACTGCTCAACAGCAGCAGTAGCATCGCCGCCGGCGGCGCCATGACGATTCAGGTCAACCAACTGAGCAACGTCGGCCTGGTGACCCACGACACCCAGTACGACCGCGTGTTTACCTCCGAACGTGAGCGCAAGCCGGGTGGCTGGTACCGAGAGGCGGCCTCGTTCACCCAGCGCTATGCGGCGGGCCAGAACATGGACGGCGTCGAAGCCGGCCTGGCTTCGTTCATCGGCAAGATGGAAAGCGAAAAGACCGCCCTGAGCAAAACCACCCAATTGATGGTGCCGGACCAAAGCTACGCTGCCGTGATTCAGGCGGGTGGCGCCGTGGACGTGAAAGCCCAGGACGGCATCGATAACCGCGTCGTGCAGCGTGGCTACACCTACGTCGGCAGCGGCGCCAACACCAACGCGCCGGGCTTCTCCACCGAGGTCAGCCTCAACGCGCAATTGCCTCCGGACCTCGCCCAGCAACAGGTCAACCCATTGGGCCTGCCGGGCTTCGACCTGCCTACCGGGCAGAACGGCCTGTTCCACCTCAATGACGGCAATGGCGTCAACGGCCTGCCTACCAGCCAGTTCGCGGCCAGCCCGCATAAATACCTGATTGAAACCAACCCGCTGTTCACCGACATGCGCAAGTTCCTGGGCTCGGACTACATGCTGACCAAGCTCGGCTATGACCCGGACACCGCTCAAAAACGCCTGGGCGATGGCTTCTACGAACAACGCCTGATCCAGCAAGCCGTACTCGCCCGTACCGGCCAGCGCTTCATCGACGGCCAGACCAGCGACGCCGACCTGTTCAAGCACCTGATGGACAACGCCATCGGCAGCAAAGACGCCCTTAACCTCTCGGTGGGCGTAAGCCTCACCGCCGAGCAGGTCGCGGCCCTGACCCACGACATCGTGTGGCTGGAAAACACCACCGTCGCCGGCCAGCAAGTGCTGGTGCCGGTGCTGTACCTGGCGCAAGCGAACAACCGCCTGGCACCGAATGGCGCACTGATTTCCGGCAGTGACGTCAGCCTGATCACCGGCGGCAACCTGAATAACGCCGGCACCCTGCGCGCCAACGGCAGCCTGCTGGCCAACGTCGGCAGCAACCTCGCCAACAGTGGCCTGATGCAAGCCGGTGGCCGTCTCGACCTGCTCAGCGGCAACAACCTGAGTAACCGTGCGGGCGGTGTGATTGCGGGCGGCGACGTCAACCTCGCCGCCGGTGCCGACCTGCTCAACGAGCGCAGCGTCACCACCCACGAAAGCGCCAGCAGTTACCGCACCGAACGCCGCGATTTCGTCGACAGCGCCGCGCGAATCGAATCGGCCAACGATCTGGCCATGCAAGCGGGCGGCAACGTCAACAACGTCGGCGGCGTGCTCAAGAGCGGTGCCGACACCACAGTCAAGGCGGCGGGCGACGTCAACATCACCGCCTCGAAAACCCTCGACAGCGGCGCCATCGGCACTCGTTCGAACTACAAAAACATCGTTCAGCAAGGCTCCGTGGTGGAAGCCGGTCGCGACCTGCACGTGGTCGGCGGGCACGACATCAGCGCCGTGGCCAGCCAGGTCGAGGCCAAGCGCGACGTTAACCTGATTGCCACCCGCGACCTCAACGCCATTGCGGCGGCCAATGAGCAGCATTCGACGTACAACTCGAAAAAAATCAAAAGCATCGAAGACCACGTGCAGCAAGTATCCAGCGTGATCAAGGCCGGCGGCGACGCCACCCTGAGCGCCGGGCAGACGCTGCAACTGGTCGCCAGCCAAGTGAATGCCGGCAACGAGGCGTACCTGGTATCCGGCAAAACCCTCGAGCTCAAAGCCGCCGAAAACCAGGACTACAGCTTCTACAGCAAGACCAAGAAAACCTCCCAGGGCAAAAAATTCCGCCTGGATGAAACCGACGTCGTGAACAACGTTGGCAGCCTGGTCAGCGCCGGCAAAAACAGCACCGTCGTGGCGGGTGAAAACCTGCTACTGGCCGGCAGTGCCGTCACCGCCGAAAAAGGCGCCACGCAACTGGCGGCTGGCCAGGACGTGAACATCCTCGCCGTCAGCAACGCCGACAGCGCCCGTCACGAACGCAAGGAAAGCAAGAGCAGCTGGGGCGGCCTGAAGTCGAGCAAAGTCCAGGACAAGGTCGACGAAAAACGCACCACCGCCCTAGGCAGCATGGTCTCCGGCGAAACCGTCACGGTCGCCGCCAAACGCGATGCCACGGTCACCGGCTCGTCCCTGGTCAGCACCGGCGACCTCGCCGTCCAGGCCGGCCGCGACCTGACAATCGATGCGGCGCAGAACACCTTCGCCCGCACCGACATGCACAAGGAAAAAAATCGCGACCTCACCGGCGTGTTGACCGGCAACAAGCTCGGTCTGGACGACAT
>NZ_UTBG01000214.1 GCF_900580675.1 Pseudomonas viridiflava | reverse complement strand
GACCTGCATGAAGTCATGAACCCAGCTCATCAATTGCAGGCGGAGCTGTGGCAATGAGATAGGCTATGCCTTCAACACTCTATGAATAAGGTTCATGAATGGCGCGCGAAGGATACGGTGACTTATTGGCATTTGTGGCGGTGGCACGCGCGCGCAGCTTTACCCGCGCTGCCGCTCAGCTCGGCGTTTCGCAGTCGGCGCTGAGCCATACCATTCGCGTGCTGGAAACCCGGCTTGGGGTGCGTTTGCTCACGCGTACCACGCGCAGCGTGGCGCCGACCGACGCCGGAGAGCAGCTGTTCAACAAGCTGGCGCCGCGCTTCGAGGAGATCGAAGCCGACCTGGCCGAAGTGGTCGAGCTGCGGGATTCGCCACGCGGCACGCTGCGCATATCGGCCACCGACTACGCGGCCAATTCGGTGTTATGGCCGCGCCTCTCGGCGTTCATGCCGCGCTATCCCGACATCAACATCGAGATCACCACCGACTATGGCCTGACCGATATCGTCGCCGAGCGCTATGACATCGGCGTGCGCCTGGGCAACCAGGTGGCCCAGGACATGATTGCGGTGCGCATCGGCCCCGACCTGCGCATGGCGATGGTGGCCTCGCCGGCGTACCTGCACACGCACCCCGCGCCGCAGATGCCGGACGACCTGGCCGCGCACAATTGTATCAACCTGAGGCTGCCCACCCATGGCGGGTGCTACCCCTGGGAACTGGCCAACGGCGGGCGCGAGATCCAGGTGCGGGTGCAGGGCCAGCTGACGTTCAATGGCACCTACCCGATGCTCGCGGCGGCGCTGGACGGCTGTGGCGTGGCCTATTTGCCCGAAGACCTGGTTAAGGAACACGTTGCCGACGGCCGCCTGTGCTGGGTGCTGGAGGACTGGTTTCCAACCTTTCCGGGCCTGCATATCTACTACCCGAGCCGCAGGCAGTCATCGCGGGCGTTGAACCTGGTGGTGGATGCGCTGCGCTACAAGGCGTAGATCATTGATGAATCAGCCTCATGAACGTATCCCTTTTTTGCGGCTTAAACACCCATACCAATCGGTCTAGGATCAGTTCATCTTTTAAACGCCTGTGAGGGTAACTGATGAATTACCGATACCTGGGCCGCAGCGCCTTGAAAATCTCGCCTTTATGCCTGGGCGCAATGATGTTCGGCGGCGAGACCGATGAGGCCACCAGCAAGCGCATCATCGACAAGGCGGGGGCCGCCGGCATCAACTTCATCGATACGGCTGACGCTTATCACGCCGGGCGTTCCGAGGAGGTGGTGGGGCGCGCCATTGCTGCGAGGCGCGACAACTGGGTACTGGCGACCAAGTTCGGCTACCCGTCGTCGGCGGATGCCGGCCCGAACCAGCAGGGGCAGTCGCGCAAGTGGATCATGCAAAACGTCGAGGCCAGCCTCAAGCGCCTGGGCACCGACTATATCGACATCCTGTATTTCCACCGCACCTTGAGCGATGCGCCGATGGAAGAGGGCCTGCGCGCGATTGACGACCTGATTCGCCAGGGCAAGATCCGCTATTACGGCGCGTCGAATTTTCACGGCTGGAAAATCGCCGAGATGGTGCGCATTGCCGATGCGCTGGGCATCCAGCGCCCGACCGTAAGCCAGCCGTTGTACAACATCGTCAATCGGATTGCCGAAGTCGAGCAACTGCCTGTCGCGGGCAATTACGGGATCGGGGTGGTGCCTTACAGCCCGCTCGCGCGTGGCGTGCTCAGCGGTAAATACCCCGTGGATGCGCCGCCACCGGCCGATACTCGCGCAGGGCGCGGTGACAAGCGTATCCAGCAGACAGAATGGCGGCCCGAGTCGTTGAAGATCGCCCAGGCCATCGCCCGGCATGCGAGCGAGCGCGGCACTACCTCAGTGGCGTTTGCGATCGCCTGGGTCCTGAAAAACCAACTGATCAGCGCGACCATCGCCGGCCCACGCACCGAGGCGCATTGGGACAGCTACCTGGACGCGCTGGGGCTGGAACTGGGCCCGGAGGATGAAAAGCGGGTGGACAGCCTGGTAGTGCCAGGCCCCGCATCGACTCACGGTTTCACCGATCCGGGTTACCCGGTGGAAGGGCGGAAGATCAGCGGTTAACGTTCTTCTGCAAATGCGCCGGGTAGCGATCGCCCACGACCTTGATCTGCTCGAGCGCCGTAGCGATCGCCACAAGGTCGGCCTGGCTCAGGACCAGGTCGGCCGCCCCGATGTTCTCCTCCAGGCGATGCAGCTTGGTGGTGCCAGGAATCGGCACGATCCAGGGCTTTTGCGCCAGCAGCCAGGCCAGTGCCACCTGCGCGCGTGTAGCGCCTTTACCCTCGGCGATCTGCCCCAGCACCTCGACCAGCTGTGCGTTGGCCTTGCGGTTCTCTTCGGTGAAACGCGGCACCACATTGCGAAAGTCGTCTTTCGCAAACTGAGTGTTGGCATCAATCGCGCCCGTGAGAAAGCCTTTGCCCAAAGGGCTGAAGGGCACAAAGCCGATTCCCAGCTCTTCCAATACCGGCAGGATCTGCTCTTCAGGCTCACGCCACCACAGTGAATACTCGCTTTGCAGCGCGGCAACCGGGAGCACCGCGTGCGCACGGCGGATCGCCTCCGGCCCGGCTTCCGACAGGCCGAAGTGCAGGACTTTGCCTTCTTCGACCAGTTGTTTCACGGTGCCCGCGACGTCTTCAACCGGCACCTGCGGGTCGATACGGTGTTGATAGAGCAGCTCGATTCGGTCGGTGTTCAGGCGTTTCAGCGAGGCTTCAACCACCGCCTTGATGGTCTCGGGTCGGCTGTCCAGGCCCTCACCGGGTACGCCATTCTTGAAGCCGAACTTGGTCGCGATGATTGTCGCCATCGCGGAACAACGCAGCTTCAGCGGCGCCGCGCGGATGCTAGGCGTCTCGGCCTCGGCATTGAACCACTCGATGCGCGGGCTTGAATCACGCCTCGAACTGCGCTTGTTCAACCGCACCACCCGTTCGGTGGCCTTGACCGAGGCGGGCGAGCAACTGTTTTTGCGCGTGCAGCCGCTGCTCGGTGAGCTTGAATGTGCGGTCAACGACGTCACCTCAGAGCGCAACACGCCGTCCGGCCTGATCCGCCTGAGCGCCTCGGAGTCGTCCTTCAAACTGTTGATCCGCCACGTCATGCCGCAGTTTCTGCTGGACAATCCGCAGATCCATATCGAGTGCGTGGCCGATAGCCGCCTGGTCGATATCGTCGCCGATGGCTTCGACGCAGGCATCCGCCTGTTTGACGACGTACCGCGCGACATGATCGCGGTGCGCTTCGGCCCGGACGTTCGATTTGCCGCCGTGGCGTCCCCCGATTACCTGAGCCGGCACCCGGCGCCGACCGCGCCCCACGACCTCAAGGCGCACCGGTGCATTCGCTTTCGCTTTGCCAGCGGCACCTTGTTCCGCTGGGACCTGGATCATGCGGGACGGTCTTCCAGCATCGACGTTGACGGGCCGCTGACCATGGACAACATCAACCTGATGGAAGACGCCGCGCTGGCAGGGCTGGGTATCGCCTGGGTGCCCGAGCATCAGGTCGAGGCGCATTTGCGCGAAGGGCGGCTGGTGCATCTGCTGCCGGATTGGGGCCCGACCTATGCTGGGGCGTGCTTGTATTACCCTGCCAACCGACACCCGCCGATGGCCTTGCGGATGTTTGCCGAAGCGGTGCGCGAATGGGTGCGCCTACGTGTGTGAGCCGCGTGACTGGATATAATCTCCCGCGCGTGAATTGACGAGATTTCGAAAATATATGAAGCCGTATGTGCGAATTGCAATCAGGACGAAGTCTGAGACCATTGGGTGGGGCGTCGGAGAGGCGTTCATTGCGTCATTAAGCCGGGATGAGGGTTTGCTGGTTCCAGAGCAGGTGTCGCACAACGCAGATAAATTCGGGGAGTCTTTCATGGGCGTGGCCGCAAGTGAGGCGTGCTGGGCGTCAAAGGCGGCCCTACGGTTTAATGGCACATTGTTGGACTTCTACCAAGACTTTGCCTGGCGGAGAAAAAAGGCGGTTAAAAGCACTGGGAGTGTTGTTCACACGGCGCGCAATGCCCGAGGGCAGGTGGTTCCAGGCGCAGTCAGCTATCGCTCGGCCAATAGCGAGAGAGTCGATTGGTATTCGCTCTTCAAGGCATGGTGTGAAATTTTTCCTCCTCAGCTTGGAATGCTGCACCTTTTCAGCGAGCCCGAACTCGGCCCGCATGAGAAATACAACAGTTTTCAGATCGGCTCATTCAATTCGGCCTTGAAACCGGACGTGCCGAATATGGGGTGGGCCATGTTCTACGGCGATGAGTTTGCTGAAGAGGTCGATGTTGAGCGGATTGCTGCATCGGGCTTTCCCATTGAAAAGCTGAATACTGGGTATCTTGTGAGGGTCACAGAGTATATTCGGGATGTGGCACGTGACTTTGCACTCTTCTCAAAGCGCCGGGCCGAGCTCAAGAGTCTGTTTCGAGAAGATTTATTCACGATAAAAACTGAGCCGTCGATTGATTGAACGCTCCCACGCTGGAGAGCGGGAACAATCGACTCTTGTTGAACAAATTTTCACAAGTCATCAGTGTAAAAGAAGGGCTATGAAAATAATTACGCCGACAGACCCTGTCATCTCGCCGAAATACGAGCGCTGGAAGGCCCAATGGAAGGATCAGTCCGAGCTGAATGCGTTCTCCTTTATTAGTGATGTTGTGCACCCTGAAGATGTTTTGCTGTTTTCCAAGGTTTTATTTCCAGACCTTGTTGTTCACGAAACGGCTGTGTTTCTGGAAAGCAGATTTACTGTTGAGGCATTCTCTGGGTGGATGGCGTCTTGTAATAATGATGTGGTGGCAGTTGAGAAGGTTTTGAATCATCTGCATTTGTATGACGTTTTTGGAGGCTGCAGTGACAGGGTGGATGACGCTGTTTATGAACAGCTGTGCAAGATTGTTGCTCAATCGTGGAGGATGGTGTTGCTGAGTCAATTTCCAGAAAAGAAATTTTGCGTGCAAGCGATAATTTCTGATCAGGAATATGGTCCGGTGGTTACTTTCTCCCAGGTCAGAGAGTAGCTTTTTATGAATGTCATATGCATGGTTTGTGGACAGGCAAAAATGATCACGTAAACAGGCTGCCTAAAGACTCTCAGGGTAGCCAAAAAATATTTTGACTGGGCACTAACGCGCTAGTTATAGCCTGAAAAAAACGACATGTGCTCCCAGTTGTGCCCCCATTCGCGCCTGGTGTGCAAGCGATCGCGAGTGGCGATTTCTGACGCGGCCCGCACTTGGCAAATCCTTGGTCGTTCGGAAGAGGACATAGGTAATGAGTCGATACCCTTAAGCGGCGTTGCCGGTTCTGTTTCTCAGCACCTATCCTGAAATTGACTCGCGAAATGTTCGTGCCCTGTTTGATGTTGCGAAGGCGCTGGTTACTTAGGACATCGATCCTCAGGCCCATTGAGGGCTGGAGCGTAATGTTAAGCAAACCGCAAGCCTTCTCGCATCACTTCGCTGGCGTTCCGCCCTCAAGGTCAACTCCATTACTGCTGCCTCTAGCGAACAGCATCACGCTCCCCAGGGAGGATTAGGTAACGCCATCGCTTACATCCGGTGATGTTCCATCAAGAAGTCCACGAATAAACGCACTCGCGCTGGCATTGCCGAGCCACCGACAAATACCGCATGAATGGGTTCCTGGTCACCGGGGTTCCAGGCTTCCAGCAGGGGTATCAGTTCGCCGTGCCGCAGATCTTCACTCACGCTGAACTCGCCAATACGCGCAATGCCGGCGCCTACCCGCGCCAGTTGCGCCAGCGCTTCACCACTGCTGCATTCGATATTGCCGCTGACCTTGAGGGAAAACTCCCTACCGTCGCGGATGAACGGCCAGTTGGGTTCGGCGCGCCGGAAGTTGAAGCGCAGACAGTTGTGCTGCAGCAGGTCTTCCGGTTCCTGGGGGATGCCGTGGCGCTGCAGATACGCGGGTGATGCCACCACCACTTGGCCGGTGTGGCCGATCTTGCGCGCGGTCAGCGGGCTGTCGGGCAGATGACCAAAGCGTACCGCCACGTCGGCCTGGCCACCAAGAATATCGACCACTTCATCGCCGAGGGTGAGGTCGACCATGACATTCGGGTAGCGGGCGCTGAAGGTTGCCACCAAGGGGACGATGGCCAGCCGCCCGTGGCCAAGGGCGGCGCTGACCCGCAACCGCCCCCTCGGTATGCCTTGGTCGGCAATGGCTTCTTCGACTTCCGCCATGTCGGCCAGGATACGCCGGGCGCCGCGCAGGAAAGCCTCGCCCTCGGCGGTAAAAGTGATCGCTCGGGTGGTGCGCAACAGCAGGCGGGTGCCAAGACGTTGTTCGGTACGCGCGATGATCCGACTCACCGCCGAGGGGGTCAGCCCCAATGCACGCGCGGCCGCCGACAGGCTGCCTTCCAGCGCCACAGTGGCGAACACTTCCATTTCACCTGACCTGCCGTTGAAGTCCATTTGTGCTCCTGAAGCAAAGGTGATTACCAAGAATGCCGTCTACCGCCTCAACAGCCTGGATCGTAGCATTGGCGGCACAGATAAGGAGCCTTCCATGCGTATCAATCTACCACTCGTTGCTCTCGCTATTGGTGCCTTCGGCATCGGCGTTACCGAGTTCGCGCCCATGGGCATGTTGCCGGGCATTGCCGCCGATCTCGGTGTTTCCATTCCCGCCGCAGGTCTGTTGGTCAGCGCTTATGCCCTGGGCGTGCTGCTCGGCGCTCCGCTGATGACCCTGACCACCGGCAGGATTCCCCGACGCTATTTGCTCGTCGGGCTCATGGCGATTTTCACCCTGGGTAACCTGATGTCAGCCCTGGCTACCGATTACTACAGTCTCATGGTCGCCAGGGTGGTGACCTCACTGAACCACGGTGCGTTCTTCGGCGTGGGTTCAATTGTCGCCGCCAGCGTAGTCGCCCCGCAGAAACGTGCAGGGGCGGTTGCGGCAATGTTCATGGGCCTGACCCTGGCGACCATCGGCGGTGTGCCGCTGGCTGCGTGGTTCGGCGATTTGCTGGGCTGGCGCACCGCATTCTGGGGCATTACCGGCCTCGGCGTGCTGGCAATGGCCGCCTTGTGGTTTGCGCTGCCCAACTTGCCGGCGCCGAAAAGCGTCAGTGTAATGGCCGAAATTCGGGTACTGGGCCGTGGCCCGGTGCTGGGGGCGTTGGCCCTGACCGTAGTTGGCTCGGCTGCAATGTTTACCGTTTTCACCTATATCGCGCCGATCCTCAGCAGCGAGACCCACGCGTCCACCGCCTACATCACGGCCATGCTGGTGCTGTTCGGTGTCGGGTTGACGCTGGGCAACATGTGGGGAGGCAAGGCCGCCGACCGCTCGATAGATCGCACCCTGATCGTTTCGCTGAGCGTGCTGATTCTCGTCTTGCTGGCGTTCACAGTGCTGATGCGTTGGCCGCTGCCGGCCGCTGTCGCCATCCTGATCTGGGGTATCGCGAGTTTCGCTCTGGTGCCGCCGCTGCAGATGCGCGTAATGGATGCTGCCAAGGACGCGCCCAATCTGGCCTCGGCAGTGAACATCGGTGCCTTCAACTTCGGCAATGCGATAGGTGCGGCACTGGGCGGGGCGGTGATCAATGCCGGGCTGGGCTATCCAGCGATTTCCCTGGCCGGAGCCGCAATGGCGGGTATGGGGCTGCTGATGGTGTTGGCTTTCGCCTGGCGTTCCAGAACAATTGCAACGGCTGCGTAATCTTACATGAGGAGGCTGCCCCCAATGTAGCAATCCACTGGAAGTGAATGGAACTCCATGGTTTGTGGAAAGGCAGAAATGATCAGCCGAACAGCCTGCCCGACGAAACCTAAAGACTCTCAGGGTCCCCGAAAACATTTTGACTTGGCTCTAGATCGGTATTTACAGCGTGAAAAAATCGAATTGTGCCCCCAGTTGTGCCCCCGCGCGCACTGGGTCCGCGAGCGATCGCGAATGGCGATTTCTGACATGGGCCTGGGTGGCCGTGGCTGGTATTCAGTGCGCCTCCGTATACTGGATTACCAACCCGTATCTGGCAAACTTTTGGTCGTTAGATGAGTCGATATCCTCAATCGGAGTTGTCTGGGCTGTCTTTCTGTACATGTCCTGAAATCGGGATCGTGAGATGCTCATGCTCTGCGAGATGTTGCAATGGCGCTGGTCGCCAGGGAGATCGATCCGCGTGTCCATCAACAACTGGAGCGTAATGCCAAGCGCCTAGCCACGGAAAACGCTTAAGAGGGGGTTGTTTAGCATTCAATGTGGTACGCAGCGCTGAGCATCGTGCCTCTGATTATGGGGCTCAATAGTCCGGTCGGCCCCAGAACCTCTCGCTTCAACGGGCCACGGAGTCGGATGGCAGCGAGGGCGCTCATGTTGCATATAGATGCGGGCGCCTTACCTTCGCTGTTCATTGCCAGCTAAGCCTTTGAGCTAGGTCGGTCATCAGTCGTTGGGCAGGTGCAGTTGCCCTTCCATGGCGTCATGAAGAAGTCGGACGACCTCGATCACGTCGGCGCTTGCTACACGATAAAACACAATATGGCGAGGGCTCTTGACCGCCCCATGGGGCTGTTTGGCCTGCTGTCGTGAATGGATGAGGTGATAGCTGCGAAGGCCCGGTGCCAGCTCATCGCGTTCGTAGCTGCCAATGCGATAAGGCGTGTCGGCGATCGCTCGCAGCGCCGCGAGGATCAGCGCCTGATACCGCTGGCGTGCTTGATCGCCGAACTGCGCTTGGGAGAGCCTGAGGATGTCGACAATGTCGGCGCGCGCCGCGTTCGAAATCCGATACTGCGGCATGTCAGTGTTTCTCGCGCGCTGGGAGGGCGGCCTCCAGGCTCAAGCCCTCGAGGTAGTGCTCCAGATCCCGTTCGTTCAACTGAGTAAAGCGCCCTTGCTCAAAGTCCATGATGCCGATAGAGGTCGCCAGACGCAGGGCCTCAATTTTGGCGGTGTCTTCGGCGACACGCTGTTCCAATAGCCGCAAACCTTCCCGCATCACTTCGCTGGCATTCTGATAACGGCCAGACTGCACAAGGTCTTGGATAACCTGTTCCTGGTGGGGGGTGAGCACAACGTTTCGCGTCGCCATGATTAGCTCCAACTCTGGTCATACAGGACCTTTCGACTATTGGCATATTATGCCATTTTACCTGCCAGCACATAGTTTGGGATTTGTATCTGGCGGACTGTAAAGTGTGGGGTCATCCTATGCGCCGGACAGATGGCCCGGACTGTATGCGCAGATAGTCCAAGCAAGGCAGTGGCATGCGGAACGTCGTGGACAGCTTAATTAGTGTGGGCCTCGGGCTTTCAGTTTTGCAAAGCCTTGTTTGATGTGTCCGGCGTTCTCTCCAATCGTTTGTAGCGCGCTGCGGACATTGTCGCCTGTGTCCGTCGTACCCTGGCGCTCAATCCATAACGTCAACTCCATCACCGCCGCTTCTAAGGCGAGCTGGTTTTGGTACAGACGCTCAAGGACATCAGGCAGTGAATATTCAGTGGGCATCGTTTCGACTCCAATGAATGAGCCGAAAGCGTAGCAGTGGGGGAGGCGGATGTCCTGAGCCACCCGTGAGTTAAGGGCATGATGAGGGGGCAGCATTCGCCAAAAGCTGCCGATGCGACAGGCAGCAGACGGCCATAAGCAGTCATCCCGTGATCACTCTACAACCTCGACGCGCAGTATCAGCCAAAAGAGCATCAACGCAGTGAGGAACAATACGGTGTGAGCGGTTTATAAAATGCTCTATTGCACAAGCGCGCGGATGGGGATGGATAAGCTGGCATATTTGAGGGTGTGCCGCTGAAAGCCAACGCAGTTTTTGCAGAGGAACTCCCTGAAGAGCGGTTTAGAACCCTATTGAGCTGACCGTCGGGTCGTTGTTCGCCGCAATCCGACTTCTGGGCACTTTGCGTGAGACCAGCGTGATAGTTCAGCCTACAGATGATTCTGCATCGCACAAAAGCTCCAGCAAGTCATTCGCCAGGGCCGCCGCTTCTTGTCGATAGTCGGTATTCCAGCGGCTCGACCAGTTAACAGGCTTTCCCTCATCCTCCCAATGCGCCAACGCAAGCCCGTTGAGTATTTCCAGCTCGAACCAAATACGCTGCCAGGCGACGGCGTTCTGGACTGACGCTGTGTCTTTCCACAGGAATTCTGTTTGCGCGACAAATGCCGCCCATGCGAACACATCTTCTGAGGCTCGCTCGCCGAGCGTTCGGAAGTATTTTGCGCTAGCCAATTAACGATTCCTTGTAGTCGTGCACCTATCTAGTAA
>NZ_UTBG01000180.1 GCF_900580675.1 Pseudomonas viridiflava | reverse complement strand
TGATGGCTGTGTCAGGTCCGCGGTGTCTGTTTTGGGTTCCTGTTGAGCACTTCGGGTGGCAAGCCTGCTCGCCACGCCAAGCCCCCTCCCCCATGGAATCCCCGTGTTTTCAACAGCCTTTTTCCAACCGGAACAAGCTGTTACTGTACCGATCATAAAGCCCAAGCCGCCTGGATCGGATCTCTGACTTGAAGCGTCCCCTCCTTCTACTAATAAGTCTGGCCTTGAGCTTTGGTGCGAACGCGACGATTACCGAGAGCCACGGTTATACGCAGTTCGGCAGGCTCAAGTACCCGGCCAAATTCACCCACTTCGATTGGGTTAACCCTGCAGCGCCGAAAGGCGGGACCTTGCGGGTCATGGCATTTGGCACCTTCGATACGCTCAACCCCTACACCTTCAAGGGCTCAAGCCCGGTTTCCACGCCCAATTTCCTGCAATACGGCGTCAATGAGCTGAACGAGCCATTGATGGTCGGCACCGGCCTGTAC
Organism: Pseudomonas viridiflava; assembly: GCF_900580675.1. GTDB lineage: Bacteria > Pseudomonadota > Gammaproteobacteria > Pseudomonadales > Pseudomonadaceae > Aquipseudomonas. The sequence continues at coordinate 3,884 of NZ_UTBG01000180.1, read as the reverse complement.
GCGCCGTCCGGCGATGAGCCGACCTCCAGTTACGGCTTGATCGCCCAGTCCGTGGAATACAGCGAGGACCGCAGCTGGGTGGTGTTCAACCTGCGTCCCGAAGCGCGCTTTCACGATGGCAAGCCGATCACCGCCTACGACGTGGCGTTTTCCTATCGCACCCTGCTGACCGAAGGCCATCCCCAATACCGCACCAACCTGCAGGAAGTGGCGCGGGTCGACATCCTCAACCGCCATCGCATCCGCTTTGTGTTCAAGCGCGCCGGCAACCCCCTGCTGATCCTGCGCCTGGGCGAGCTGCCGGTGCTGCCTCAGCACTACTGGAAGAACCGCGACTTCAAGGCCACCACCTTCGAACCGCCGCTGGGCAGCGGCCCGTACCGCATCACCAAGGTCACGCCGGGCCGGCAACTGGTGTTCGAGCGGGTCAAGGATTACTGGGGCAAGGACCTGCCGGTCAATCAAGGCTTCTATAACTACGACAAGGTCGAAGTGGAGTTCTACCGCGACAGCGACGTGGCCTTCGAAGCCTTCAAGGCCGGCGAGTTCGACATCTATATCGAGCACCAGGCCAAAAACTGGGCGAATGGCTACAACTTCCCGGCGATCAACCGTGGCGACGTGATCAAGGCGCAGATCGCCCACCAGATCCCGACCCAGAGCCAGGGCCTGTTCATGAACAGCCGCCGGCCGACCTTCAGCCAGACTAAGGTGCGCGAAGCCCTCGGGCTGATGTTCGACTTCGAGTGGACCAACCGCACCCTGTTCAGCAGCGCCTATAAACGCACCTTGAGCTACTACCCCAACAGCGAATTCTCCGCGACCGGTGTTCCCACCGGCCATGAATGGCTGATGCTCTCGCCGTACCGCGACCAATTGCCGCCCAACCTGTTTACCCAAGCCTTCAGCCTGCCCCAGACCGACGGGCGCGGCATCCCCCGCGAGACCCTGCGCCGCGCCCTGGCCCTGCTTGGCGAAGCCGGCTGGAAGTTGTCCGGGCAACGCTTGCTCAACAAGGACGGGCAGCCACTGCGCTTCGAGATCCTGCTGGTCAACCCGAACCTGGAGCGCATCCTGCAGCCCTACGTCGAGAACCTGATCAGCATCGGCATCGACGCGCGCCTGCGCACCGTCGACCGCGCGCAGTACAAGCAGCGCCTGGATCAGTTCGACTTCGACATGATCCTGATCACCCTCAACCAGACCCTCAGCCCCGGCCTTGAGCAGTGGCAGTATTTCCACTCCAGCCAGGCCTCGATCAAGGGCAGCAAGAACTACGCAGGCATCGCCAACCCGATTGTCGATCATCTGCTCGAACAACTGCTGGCGGCGCAGACCCGCGAAGAACAACTGGCCGCAGGCCGCGCCCTGGACCGGGTGCTGCTGTGGCAGCACTACAGTATTCCCAACTGGTACCTCAACTATCATCGCCTGGCCTACCGCAACCGGTTCGCCTTTGTCACCACGCCGCCCTATAGCCTGGGCCTGAGCGCGTGGTGGCTGAAAGCTTCGGAGAAAGCCCAATGATGTCTCTGCGCAACGCATTGCTCGCCAGCCTGTTGCTGTGCAGCGCGGCCCACGCCGCCCCGCAACATGCGCTGACGCTCTACAACGAACCGCCGAAGTACCCCGCCGACTTCAAGCACTTCGACTATGTAAACCCGAATGCCCCCAAGGGCGGCACCTTCCGCGAATCGAGCATGGGCGGCTTCGACAGCCTCAACCCGTTTATCAGCAAAGGCGTGCCGGCCGACAATGTCAGCCTGATCTACGACACCCTGGCCATGCAGAGCCTGGATGAACCGATCACCGAATATGGCCTGGTCGCCGGCAAGATTGAAAAGGCCCCGGACAACAGCTGGGTGCGTTTTTACCTGCGCCCCGAAGCGCGCTTCCATGACGGCCACCCGATCCGCGCCGAAGACGTGGTGTTCACCTTTCAGGAATTGATGAAGGAAGGCTCGCCGATCTATCGCACCTACTATGCCGATGTCGACGAGGTGGTCGCCGAAGACCCGCTGCGCGTGCTGTTCAAGTTCAAACGCACCAACAACCGCGAATTGCCGTTGATCCTCGGCCAACTGCCGGTATTGCCCAAGCACTGGTGGGCCACGCGCGACTTTGCCAAGGGCAACCTCGAGATACCGCTGGGCAGCGGGCCGTACAAGGTCGCCGAGGTCAAGGCCGGGCGCATGATTCGCTACGAGCGGGTCAAGGACTACTGGGCCAAGGACCTGCCGGTCACCAAGGGTTTCTACAATTTCGATAACCGTATCACTGACTACTACCGTGACAGCACCGTGTCCCTGGAAGCCTTGAAGGCCGGGCAGTTCGACTATTGGCTGGAATTCAGCGCGAAGAACTGGGCCAACGCCTACAACATTCCGGCAGTGACCGAAGGCCGACTGATCAAGGAAGAAATCCCCAACGGCAACCCCACCGGCATGCAGGGTTTTGTGTTCAACACGCGCAAGCCAATGTTCCAGGATGTGCGCGTACGCAAGGCGATCAGCCTGTTGCTGGATTTCGAGTGGAGCAACAAGCAGCTGTTCAACGGCGCCTATACGCGCACCCGCAGCTACTTCGAAAACTCGGAAATGGCCGCCACCGGCCTGCCCAGCCCGGAAGAACTGAAAATCCTCGAGCCGCTGCGCGACAAGATCCCGGCCGAGGTTTTCACCCAGGCCTTTGAACCGGCCAAAACCGACGGCAGCGGCATGATCCGCACCCAGCAGCGCGAGGCATACCAACTGTTGCAGGAAGCCGGCTGGCGCATCGTTGACGACAAGATGGTCGACACCACCGGCAAGCCGGTGACCATCGAGTTCCTGCTCGCGCAGACCGAGTTCGAGCGCATCCTGCTGCCGTTCAAGCGCAACCTGGCCGACCTCGGCATCGACCTGGTGATCCGCCGCGTTGACGTCTCGCAGTTCGTCAACCGCATCCGCTCGCGGGACTTCGACATGCTGGTGGGCAGCTTCCCGCAATCCACCTCACCGGGTAACGAGCAACGCGAATTCTGGAAGTCCTCCAGCGCCGACAAGCCCGGCAGCCGCAACTACATGGGCCTCAAGGACCCGGCGGTTGACCAACTGGTGGAAGAGCTGATCGACGCCGACTCGCGCCAAAGCCTGATCGCCCATGCCCGCGCGCTCGACCGCGTGCTGCAGTTCGGCTACTACGTCATCCCCAACTGGCACATCAAGACCTTCCGCGTGGCGTACTGGGACCACCTCGGCCACCCGAAAACCCCGCCGCGCTACGACGTCGGCACCGCCACCTGGTGGGCCAAGCCCGACGCCAAACCGGTGGTTCCCCTGAGCACCACCCCAAGCGCCGATGCGGCGAGCGGAGGCGATTAAATGCTGGCCTATATTGTTCGCCGCCTGTTGCTGATCATCCCCACGCTGTTCGGGATCCTGCTGATCAACTTCGTGATTATCCAGGCCGCCCCCGGTGGCCCGGTGGAACAGATGATCGCCAAGCTCGAAGGCTTTGAAGGCGCCACCAGCCGCATTGCCGGTGGCGGCGCCGAAGTTTCGGTCGCCGGCTCCAGCAGCTACCGCGGCGCCCAGGGCCTGGACCCGACGCTGATCAAGGAAATCGAGAAAATGTACGGCTTCGACAAATCGGCGCCGGAACGTCTGTGGATCATGGTCAAGAACTACGCCCAACTGGATTTCGGCAACAGTTTCTTCCGCGACGCCAAGGTCATCGATCTGATCAAGGAGAAGATGCCGGTGTCCATCTCCCTCGGGTTATGGAGCACGCTGATCATGTACCTGGTGTCGATCCCCCTGGGGATCGCCAAGGCCACGCGGCACGGCAGCCATTTTGACGTGTGGACCAGTTCGGCGATCATCGTCGGCTATGCGATCCCGGCG
>NZ_UTBG01000179.1 GCF_900580675.1 Pseudomonas viridiflava | reverse complement strand
CCATTGGGGAGGCTTGGACGCGGCATGACCCGCGTCCAGGCCTCAAATGTGTAAACGATGTCCCCGGTTTCAGATGTAAACGATGTCTACGGTTCTACACCCCGATGCGGAGGGTCAGCTGCAAATGAGCTGACTGACACACCGCATCGGGGGCAAGCCCTCTCCCGCATTTTCATGTCATTCCCGCCCAAAAATAGTCATTATTTTGGCGTCAAAAAACATTAAGACACCTCTCTAACATTTCTTTCACTCGACATTTCCAAAAAATTTTCGTAGTGGCACCACTTTTTTAAATTGGTGATGGCACAAAACTATCTTTGCGCGCCAACTCCCCATAACTACTGGCCCAAATAGCAAGTGCTATCACCTTACTACCAGTGCCATCTTTTCTAATATTTCAAGAAATTTCCGGAAACAGGATGAGTGGCCAGGAACTTCACCTAAAAGCGCCGCTCATACCACCGGTAACGAAATTCTCTGTTTCTGTAAGAGATGACTTACATGGCGGACCCACGGAAGTAGCGAAGTTGTCACACTAACTTTGACTCAGTGGTCACAACACCAACCAATTAGTTAAGAGTGGCGATAAGGATGCATTGCTTCTCCCTATAAGGCCAAGGCTGAGCTTCCCCTAATGGGTCAGTGAGACAACCCAAGGCATTGATATTTAAAGGCTAGAAGCCTCTATCGAAGCCCTGCGGCACTGGCGCCAAGCCCTTCTCCCAGGAAGGCTGGCTGCATTTGAGGGCAAGCCCCAATAACAAGGCCAAGTTGCGCACAACTTGAGTGCAATCGTTAGTCACTCGTTATTTAACATGCCTGTACGCGGTAAGTCGGCGTCTATTCGCCCAACTTCCGTGGCATCAGTGACGCTTGCAAACATGAACTCCGGCCAATTATTGGCAAGGTTAACAACGTCTTCAGTGACAAGAGGTAAATGCGATGCGCATCAGCATATTTGGTTTGGGTTACGTTGGCGCAGTGTGTGCCGGTTGCCTGTCTGCACGTGGCCACGAAGTGGTCGGCGTAGACATCTCCAAGGATAAGATCGACCTGATCAATGCCGGCAAATCGCCGATCGTTGAACCGGGTCTGGGCGAACTGTTGAGCCAGGGTATCGAAACTGGCCGGCTGCGCGGCACTACCAACTTCGCCGACGCCATCCGCGATACCGACCTGTCGATGATTTGCGTCGGCACGCCGAGCAAGAAGAACGGCGATCTGGAACTCGACTACATCGAAGCCGTGTGCCGCGAGATCGGTTTTGTCCTGCGTGACAAGTCCACCCGGCACACCGTCGTTGTGCGCAGCACCGTATTGCCGGGCACGGTCGCAAACGTTGTCATCCCGATTCTGGAAGACTGCTCCGGCAAGAAAGCCGGCGTCGACTTCGGTGTTGCGGTCAACCCGGAATTCCTGCGTGAATCCACCGCCATCGCCGACTACGACCTGCCGCCGATGACCGTCATCGGTGAGTTCGACAAAGCCTCCGGTGATGTCCTGCAGTCGCTGTACGAAGAACTCGACGCGCCGATCATCCGCAAGGACATCGCCGTTGCCGAAATGATCAAGTACACCTGCAACGTGTGGCACGCCACCAAGGTCACTTTCGCCAACGAAATCGGCAACATCGCCAAGGCTGTCGGCGTCGATGGTCGTGAAGTGATGGAAGTGGTCTGCCAGGACAAGACCCTCAACCTGTCCCAGTACTACATGCGCCCAGGCTTCGCGTTCGGCGGCTCGTGCCTGCCGAAAGATGTGCGTGCCCTGACCTACCGCGCAAGTTCCCTGGACGTGGAAGCGCCGCTGCTCAACTCGCTGATGCGCAGCAACGAGTCCCAGGTGCAGAACGCCTTCGACATCGTCTCCAGCCACGACAAGCGCAAAGTCGCGCTGTTGGGCCTGAGCTTCAAGGCCGGCACCGATGACCTGCGTGAAAGCCCACTGGTAGAGCTGGCCGAAATGCTGATCGGCAAGGGCTACGACCTGAGCATCTACGACAGCAACGTCGAATACGCCCGTGTACACGGCGCGAACAAGGACTACATCGAAGGGAAAATCCCGCACGTGTCGTCCCTGCTCAACTCGGACTTCGATGATGTGATCAACAACTCCGACGTGATCATCCTGGGTAACCGCGATGAGAAGTTCCGTGCCCTGGCGCAGAACGCACCGGAAGGCAAGCAAGTGGTCGACCTGGTGGGCTTCATGTCCAAGGCCACCAGTGCGACCGGTCGCACCGAAGGTATTTGCTGGTAACAGCAACGGCAAGTTCCAGGCTGCAGGCGTACCAATCCCCAGCGCTTGCAGCCTGGAACCTCCTTCACCTCCGGATGACGCTTATGTCCAAGTTAAAACATGTACTACTGCAATCCGCCGGCTGGCTGTTCTTTCTCAGCCTGCTGATGGGACTCGCCCTGCTGTTGCCGGCGAGTACATTCGACTCGGAGTCGAAGAATTTTATTTTCCTGATTGGCGCCGTGGGTATCTGGCGCTACTCGATGGGTGCTACGCATTTCTTTCGCGGCATGCTGTTCCTGTATGTGGTCTACCCGCACCTGCGCCGCAAAGTGCGCAAGCTGGGCAAAGCCGCGGACCCGTCCCATGTGTTCCTGATGGTCACCAGCTTCCGTATCGACGCGCTGACCACCGCGCAGGTCTACAGCTCGGTGATTCGCGAAGCCATCGAATGTGGCTTCCCGACCACCGTGGTCTGCTCGCTGGTGGAAATGTCCGATGAGCTGCTGGTCAAGAGCCTGTGGGAACGCATGAACCCGCCGGACCACGTCAAGCTCGACTTCGTGCGCATCGCCGGTACCGGCAAACGCGACGGCCTGGCCTTCGGTTTCCGCGCCATCTCCCGCCACCTACCGGATGACCGCGCCGTGGTTGCCGTGATCGATGGCGACACCGTCCTGGCCGAGGGCGTGGTGCGCAAGACCGTGCCGTGGTTCCAGCTGTTCGGCAATGTCGGCGGCCTGACCACCAACGAGTTCTGCGAAGTGCGCGGCGGCTACATCATGAGCGAATGGCACAAGCTGCGTTTCGCCCAGCGCCACATCAACATGTGCTCCATGGCCCTGTCCAAGCGCGTACTGACCATGACCGGTCGTATGTCGGTGTTCCGCGCCAACGTCGTGACCGACCCGGGCTTTATCGCCGACGTGGAAAGCGACTCGCTGCAACACTGGCGCCTGGGCCGCTTCAAGTTTCTTACCGGTGATGACAAGTCGAGCTGGTTCAGCCTGATGCGCCTGGGCTACGACACCTTCTACGTGCCGGACGCTGCGATCCACACCGTGGAACACCCGCCGGAAAAGAGCTTTATCAAAGCCAGCCGCAAGCTGATGTTCCGCTGGTACGGCAACAACCTGCGCCAGAACTCCCGTGCCCTGGGCCTGGGTATGCGTCGGTTGGGCCTGTTCACCAGCATCGTGTTGTTCGACCAGCGCGTATCGATGTGGACCTCCCTGCTCGGCCTGACCGTGGCGATCATCGCCACCTTCAAGTACGGCGGCGCGTTCATCCTCGCGTACCTGCTGTGGATCGGCATCACCCGCCTGATCCTGACCTTGCTGCTGTCGTGCTCCGGCCACAAGATCGGCCCGGCTTACCCGGTGATTCTGTATTACAACCAGATCATGGGCGCGCTGGTGAAAATCTACGTGTTCTTCCGTCTTGATCAACAGTCCTGGACTCGCCAGGACACCAAACTGACCCGCGATTTGGCCAGCTTTCAACGTTGGTTCAACACCTGGTCGTCTCGGACCATGACCTTCTCCGCCGGCAGCATTTTCGTTGCCGTGTTGCTGATGATGGTCTGACCCTGCCAAGCCTGAATTAACTAGGAACTACACACCATGAATAGCCAAGTAAACGCCAACGTTGTCCACGAATCCGAAGCCCAGCGCCAACATGCCCGGGTCAAAATCCCCGCCAAGCTGCGCTTCTTCAACACTGACCGCAGCCAGACCGAAGCACGCGTGCTCGACCTGTCCGCCGGCGGCCTGGCGTTCACCGCCACCCAGCCGCTGACCGTGGGTGAAGTGCACAAGGGTCGCCTGCAATTCGTCATCGATAACCTCGGCCTGGCGATGGATGTAGAGCTGCAGATTCGCTCCTACGACCGCCAGACCGGCCGCACCGGTTGCCAGTTCCAGAACCTCGACGCCCAGGATATTTCGACCCTGCGCCACCTGATCACCTCGCACTTGTCGGGTGACATCGTGACCATGGGTGACGTGCTCGCAACCCTGCAACGCGACAATTTCACCAAGGCGCGCAAGGTCAAGGACGGCGGCAGCAACATGAGCGCCTTCGGCCGCCTGCGCGCCGTAACGTTCAGCCTGGCGATCTTCCTGGTCGGCCTCGCTGCGTTCGGTTTTGTCTTCAAGTCGGTGTACGGCATGTACTTCGTCAGCCACGCCCAGGCCGGCCTGGTCAGCGTACCGGGCATGAACGTGACCATGCCGCGCGACGGCACCGTACAAAGCCTGCTCAAAGGTGACGGCATTGCCGCCAAAGGCGCGCCACTGGCGACGTTCAGCACCAGCATGCTGGATGTACTCAAGGGCCACCTGGACGAAGACCAACTGCAACCGGCCAAGGTTGAAGAGCTGTTCGGCAAGCAAATGACCGGCACCCTGACCTCGCCTTGCGATTGCGTGGTTGCCCAGCAAATGGTCGCCGACGGCCAGTACGCCAACAAGGGCGATGTGATCTTCCAACTGGTGCCACGCGGCAGCCTGGCCAATGTTGAAGCGCGCTTCACCTATCGCCAGTTCGCCGACGTTCGCCCAGGTACTCCGGTGAGCTTCCAGGTCGCCGACGAAGAACAGATCCGCACCGGCACCATCGTCAGCAGCACCAGCCTGAACAGCGCCGATCTGTCCTCCGACATCCGCGTGCAGATCAAGCCGGACGCGCCGCTGGACAGCACCTACGCAGGCCGCCCGGTGGAAGTCACCAGCGACCGTGGCCCATCGCTGAACTGGCTGATCGATAAAGCCATGGCTTCGGGTCTGTAAGCGAGGACATGCCTGTGACGACTCCTATTCCGAATACTCCACAATCCTTGTGGGAGCGGGCTTGCTCGCGAAGGGATCAGCGCGGTATGCCTGATGCACCGCGTCGCCTGCTTCGCGAGCAAGCCCGCTCCCACATTGGATCGCTGTGCACATTGGCACTGGCAATCTCCTTGGCCGGTTGCGCCGGCCTGCCCGACCAGCGCCTGGCCAACGAAGCCCTCAAGCGTGGTGACACGGTAACTGCCCAGCAGAACTACCAACAGCTGGCAGACCTGGGTTACAGCGAGGCCCAAGTCGGCCTGGCTGATATCCAGGTCGGCACCCGTGACCCCGAGCAAATTCGCCAGGCCGAAGCCACTTACCGCGCGGCCGCCGATACCTCGCCGCGTGCCCAGGCACGCCTGGGTCGCCTGCTGGTGGCCAAGCCGGGTTCCACCGAAGCCGAGCACCATGAAGCCGAAGGCCTGCTGAAAAAAGCCTTTGCCAACGGCGAAGGCAACACCCTGATCCCGCTGGCGATGCTGTACCTGCAATACCCGCACAGCTTCCCCAACGTGAACGCGCAGCAGCAAATCAGCAAATGGCAGGCCGCCGGTTACCCGGAAGCCGGCCTGGCCCAGGTGCTGCTGTACCGCACCCAGGACACTTACGACCAGCATCTGGATGACGTGGAGCGCATCTGCAAAGCCGCGCTGAACACCACCGACATCTGCTACGTCGAACTGGCCACGGTCTACCAGAAAAAAGCCGAGCCGGAAAAACAGGCCGAACTGCTCAAGCAGATGGAAGCCGGCTACAGCCGCGGCACCGTCACCGCGCAGCGCGTCGACAGCGTTGCTCGCGTGCTGGGCGACGCCTCGCTGGGCAAGACCGACGAGAAAACTGCCCAGGCGCTGCTGGAAAAAATCGCCCCCGGCTACCCGGCTTCGTGGGTCAGCCTGGCGCAACTGCTCTACGACTTCCCGGAACTCGGCGACGTCGACCAGATGATGAAGTACCTCGACAACGGCCGCGCCGCCGACCAGCCGCGTGCCGAACTGTTGCTGGGCAAGCTCTACTACGAAGGCAAGTGGGTGCCGGCGGATGCCAAGGCAGCCGAAGCGCATTTCGAAAAAGCCGTGGGCAAGGAAGTGGCCGCCGATTACTACCTCGGCCAGATCTACCGCCGTGGTTACCTGGGCAAAGTCTATCCGCAAAAGGCCCTCGACCATCTGCTGACCGCTGCGCGCAACGGCCAGAACAGCGCCGACTTCGCCATCGCCCAATTGTTTTCCCAAGGCAAGGGCACCAAGCCCGACCCATTGAACGCCTATGTCTTCAGCCAGTTGGCTAAAGCCCAGGAAACGCCAGAGGCCATTGACCTGGCCACGCAGCTCGAAGCCCCGCTGACGCCGCAGCAACGCGCCGAAGGCCAACGCCTGGTGCAACAGGAACTGGCCGCGCGCGGCACCCTGGCCCAGAGCACGCTGCAACTGCACGCCCTGCAAGAAGAAGACGGCGAGGAATCCCTATGAAGCTCAACCCATTCGTCAAGGCCGGTATCGGCCTGACCTTCGCCCTGCTGTGGTCGTGCCCTACCCTGGCCGCGCTGACCGAAGCCAAGAACTTCGGCCTGGAAGTCAAAGCCACCGCCCAGTCCGAAGATGACCGCGACCTCGGCACCCAGAAAGGTGGCGACGTCAACGGTATCGGCCTGGACCTGCGCCCGTGGATCTACGGCGAAAGCGGCGCGTGGAGCGCCTACGCCATGGGCCAGGCGGTCGTGTCGAGCGACATCATCGAGACCGACACCCTGCAACAGTCGGCCGATGACCAAAACCAGCAAACCACCAACAATGACCGCAAGGCCAAGAAGAACTACCTGGCCATGCGTGAGTTCTGGGTCGGCTACAGCGGCTTCACGCCCTACCCCGGCGAGATCCTCAAGTTCGGCCGCCAACGCCTGCGCAATGACGACGGCCAATGGCGCGACACCAACATCGAAGCGCTGAACTGGACCTTCGACACCACGCTGCTCAAGGCCAATGTCGGCGTTGCCGAACGCTTCAGCGAATACCGCACCGACCTCAAGGAACTGTCGCCCAAGGACAAGGACCGCCAGCACCTCTACGCCGACGCCGCCTACCAGTGGACGCCGGGGCAGTGGATCGGCTTGCGCGCGCACCACACCCATGACGACGGCAAGCTCGACTACCCGGAACCGGGCGTGGCCACCGACTCGCTGGACAAGCGCGAAAACGGCGACCTGACCTGGCTCGGCATCGAAGCCAACAGCGACGCCTACAACTGGCGCAACACCAACACCGTCAACTACTGGGCGAGCGTCACCGGCATGCAGGGCGACCGCGACACGGTCAACGCTTTGACCGCCGACGGCACGCGCCCGGCCCAGGCCAAGCGCAGCGATGACGTAAATGGCTGGGCCACCGACCTGGGTATCCGCCTGCGCCTTGACCCGCAATGGCAAGTCGGTGCGGCCTACTCCCGCGCCAGCGCCGAATACGAGCAGAACGGCCTGCAGAGCAACCGTTCGAACTGGACCGGCACCCAATCGCGCGTACACCGTTTCGGCGAAGCGTTCCGCGGCGAAATGAACAACATGCAGTCCATGAGCCTGTTCGGTTCCTGGCAGCTGCGCGAGGACTACGACGCCAGCCTGGTGTACCACAAGTTCTGGCGCGTCGACGGCAACAAGCCGGTCGGCAGCAACGGCATCGACGCGGTGGAGAACAACACCGACGACGTGACCGGCGCAATCCTGTCCAGCACTTCCCTGCCGCTTGAAGATGGCAAGAAAGACCTGGGCCAGGAGATGGACCTGGTCGTCACCAAGTACTTCAAGAAAGGCCTGCTGCCGGCCGCGCTCAGCCAGTCGATCGACGAACCGTCGGCCCTGGTGCGCTTCCGTGCCGGCGTGTTCAAGCCGGGCGACGCCTATGGCAGCCAGGTCGACTCGTACATGCATCGCGCCTTTGTCGACGTGATCTGGAAGTTCTGATGGGAGCCTGCGCAATGAATCCTCAAGCCCTCAAAGGCTCGGCCATGCTGGCGGCAGCGATGCTGCTGGCCAGCGCTGCTGCCATGGCCGATGTCGCGCCGCAGGCAAAAGCGCCGACCATCGCCAAAGAGCTGCAACAGGCCAAGACCTACACCATTTCCAGCCCGCCGACCGCGCCGCTGGAAATGGCCAAGCCTGCCCTGCCGGACCTGTCGGGCTACACCGCCGCAGCGATGGAAAAAAAGATCGTCCGCACCAAGCCGGGCAAGATCAGCATCCGCCGCATGATGCAGGAAGACGCGCTCAAGGACTTTATCGGCGGCGACAACAAGATGGCCGAATGGGTGGTGCGCCAGCACGGCATTCCCCAGGCGATCTTTGTCGACGACGGCTACATGAACCTCAAGGACCTGCTGAGCAAAGTGCCCAAGCAGTACCTCAGCGAAACTTCGCCGGGCGTGTTCCTGGCCAAGTTGCCGATCGTGGTCGGGCGCAAGGGCATTCTGGATATCGACAAGCAGACCAAAGAGCTGCGCCTGTCCCAGGAAGCCGGTTCGTTCCTGATCAACGACGGCCAGCTGTTTGTGCGTGACACCAAAGTCACCGGCTGGAGCGAAAAGGCCAACGGCCCGGCGCTGTTCAAGTCGCCCAAGGAATTCCGTCCGTTCCTGCTGGCCTGGGGGGGTACCGAGACCTACATCTCCAACACCAAGATGGCCAGTTTCGGCTACGCCAACAGTAAGTCGTACGGGGTGAGTATTTCCCAGTACACGCCGAACATGGCCAAGGTGCTCAAGCGCGCTGAACCGACCGGCTGGATCATCGATTCCGAGTTCTCGGACATGTGGTACGGCTTCTACTGCTACGAGACCACCGGTTTTGTGGTCAAGAGCAACACCTACAAAGACAACATCGTCTACGGCATTGACCCGCACGACCGTTCCCACGGCCTGATCATCGCGGACAACACCGTGTACGGCACCAAGAAGAAGCACGGCATCATCATTTCCCGTGAAGTGAACGACAGCTTCATCTTCAACAACCGCAGCTACGACAACAAGCTCTCGGGCCTGGTGATCGACCGTAACAGCGTGAACAACCTGATCGCCGACAACGAGATCTACCGCAACCACACCGACGGCATCACGCTCTATGAGAGCGGCGACAACCTGCTGTGGGGCAACAAAGTGATCGCCAACCGTCGCCACGGCATACGGGTGCGTAACAGCGTGAACATTCGCCTGTACGAAAACACCGCGATGGCCAACGGCCTGACCGGCGTGTACGGCCACATCAAGGATTTGACCGACACCGACCGCGACATCGCCCTCGACCCGTTCGACGCCAAGGTCTCGCTGATCGTGGTCGGCGGTGAGCTGGCCGGCAACGGCAGCGGGCCGCTGTCCATCGACTCGCCATTGAGTGTCGAGCTGTATCGCGTGTCGATGCTGGCGCCGACCAAATCCAGCGGCATCAGCTTCAACGGCGTGCTGGGTGATCGGCAGGAAGAAATTCTCGACCTGCTGGTGCGCCAGCAGAAAGCCGTGCTGATCGACCCTGTCGAACGCCAGACCGAATTGCAGGACTGAGGATGACCCTTATGCACCCACACATGATCAAACTGCTGAGCCTCTCGGGTCTGACCCTCGGCCTGCTCGCGGCCAGCCAGGGCGTGCGCGCCGACGAAATCAAGGCGCCGACCTTCACCGCCGAACCGTGCTGCAGCCTGTGCCCGGCCGCCCACGACGCGAAGAACTACACCACGCGCTACCAGCAGAACTTCACCACCCTGGTCCAAGCCCAGGGCGACTGGCTGTTCCGGACCCAGGAAGACCTGCGCACCGAATTCGACACCAGCCCGTCCGGCTACAAACGCATGCAGCAGTTGCACGATGCGTTCAAGGCCAAGGGCGTGGAACTGGTGGTGGTCTACCAGCCGACCCGTGGCCTGGTGAACCGCAACAAGCTCAACCCGGAAGAGAAAGCCAAGTTCGATTTCGACAAGGCCTTGGGCAACTACAAAATCATGCTCGGCCGGTTCGCCAAGATGGGCTACGTAGTGCCGGACTTGTCGCCGCTGACTAACGAGCAACTGCCGGACGAGCTGCCGGCCCACGATTTCTACTTCCGCGGCGACCAACACTGGACGCCGTACGGCGCCCAGCGCACCGCGAAAATCGTTGGCGCCAAAGTGCGTGCAATGCCCGAGTTTGCCGATATTCCAAAACGCGAATTCGAAACCAAGCGCTCCGGGCGTATGGGCAAGACCGGCACCCTGCACAACATGGCCGGGCAACTGTGCGGCACCAGCTACGCGATCCAGTACATGGACCAGTTCACCACCGAGCCCAAGGGCGAAGCCGGTGACGGCGACCTGTTCAGCGATTCGGGCAACCCGCAGATCACCCTGGTGGGCACCAGCCACAGCGGCAAGAACTACAACTTCGCCGGCTTCCTCGAACAGGAAATCGGCGCCGACATCCTCAACGTCGCCTTCCCTGGCGGTGGCCTGGAAGGCTCGATGATCCAGTACCTGGGCAGCGAAGAATTCCAGAAGACCCCACCGAAGATCCTCATCTGGGAATTCTCGCCGCTGTACCGCCTCGACCAGGAGACCATCTACCGCCAGATGATGGCGCTGCTCGACAACGGCTGCGAAGGCAAGACCGCGCAGATGACCGCGAGCACAACATTGAAGCCCGGCAAGAACGAATTGCTGGTTAACAGTTCGAACAAAGACCTGCGCAACGCCAACCATCAGGTTGATATCCGCTTCGCCGATCCGTCGGTGAAAACTCTGCAAGCCACCCTCTGGTACATGAACGGGCGCCACGAGGACATCAAGATCGAGAAACCCGAAACATCCGATACAGACGGGCGTTTCGCCTTTGAACTGCGCACCGATGAAGACTGGGCCTCGCAGAACTTGCTGGCCGTGGAAGTGCAGGGCCCCGAAGCGGGCGCTGCCGCGCAGAAAGTCGAAGCGAAAATTTGCACACGCAACGTATTCCCCGCAGGCGGTCAACAGACTGCCGCAGCCGGGCAATGAGGTTACCTATGCAGAAGTTATTGATTCCAACGCTGCTGGGCCTGGCGATGTTCGCCGGCTCCGTCAACGCCGCCGCGCCACTGCGTCCGCCTCAAGGCTATTTCGCCCCGGTGGAAGCGTTCAAGACCGGCGACTTCAAGAATGACTGCGACGCCATGCCGGCGCCGTACACCGGCTCGCTGCAATTTCGCAGCAAGTACGAAGGTTCGGACAAGGCTCGTTCCACGCTGAACGTGCAGTCGGAAAAAGCCTTCCGCGACAGCACCGCCGACATCACCAAGCTGGAAAAAGACACCAGCAAGCGCGTGATGCAGTTCATGCGCGACGGTCGCCCGGAGCAGCTGGAATGCACACTTAACTGGCTGACCAGCTGGGCCAAGGCGGATGCGTTGATGTCCAAGGACTTCAACCACACCGGCAAGTCCATGCGCAAATGGGCGCTGGGCAGCATGGCTTCGGCCTATGTGCGCCTGAAGTTCTCCGAATCCCACCCGCTGGCCAACCACCAGCAGGAATCGCAACTGATCGAAGCCTGGTTCAACAAACTGGCCGATCAAGTGGTAAGCGACTGGGACAACCTGCCGCTGGAAAAAACCAACAACCACTCTTACTGGGCCGCCTGGTCGGTGATGGCAACGTCCATCGCCACCAACCGTCGCGACCTGTTTGATTGGTCGGTCAAGGAATACAAAGTCGGCGTCAACCAGGTCGATGACCAAGGCTTCCTGCCTAACGAATTGAAGCGTCAGCAACGCGCCTTGTCGTATCACAACTACGCGCTGCCGCCGCTGTCGATGATCGCCAGTTTCGCCCTGGTCAACGGGGTCGACCTGCGCCAGGAAAACAACAGCGCGCTGAAACGCCTGGGCGACAAAGTGCTGGCCGGTGTCAAGGATCCGGAGATCTTCGAACAGAAGAACGGTAAAGAGCAGGACATGAAGGACTTGAAGCAGGACATGAAATTCGCCTGGCTCGAACCTTTCTGCACCCTCTACACCTGCGCGCCGGATGTGATCGAGCGCAAGCATGGGATGCAGCCGTTCAAGACCTTCCGCCTCGGGGGCGACCTGACCAAGGTCTACGACCCGACGCACGAGAAAGGCAACAAAGGCAGCTGACGAAACGCGGTTGAAAAATGTGGGAGCGGGCTTGCTCGCGAAGGCGGTGTAACAGTCGCCATCTGTGTTGAATGACACACCGCATTCGCGAGCAAGCCCGCTCCCACATTTGGAGCCGGTTTCGACAGTGAAATTGTTGCACCGCCCTCCCCCGAAATTCGTGGGGGGGGGTTTGGGGGGGCCGTTGGCCCTTGACTGTTGGTTAAACATGGAGAGATCGGGATGGTTTTCTCGTCCAATGTGTTCCTGTTTCTGTTCTTGCCGATCTTTCTCGGCTTGTACTATTTGAGCGGGCAACGCTATCGCAACCTGCTGCTGCTGATTGCCAGCTATGTGTTCTACGCCTGGTGGCGAGTGGACTTCCTGGCGCTGTTCGCCGCAGTGACCCTGTGGAACTACTGGATCGGCCTCAAGGTCGGTGCGGCAGGCGTGCGCACCAAGCCGGCTCAACGCTGGCTGCTGTTGGGCGTGGCAGTCGACCTGTGCATCCTCGGCTACTTCAAGTACGCCAACTTCGGCGTCGACAGCATCAACGTCATGATGAAGTCTGCCGGCCTGGAGCCGTTCATTCTCACCCACGTGCTGTTGCCGATCGGGATCTCGTTCTACATCTTCGAGTCCATCAGCTACATCATCGACGTGTACCGTGGTGATACCCCGGCGACCCGCAACCTGATCGACTTTGCGGCGTTCGTGGCAATCTTCCCGCACCTGATTGCCGGTCCGGTGTTGCGTTTCCGCGACCTGGCCGACCAGTTCAATAACCGCACCCACACCCTCGACAAGTTCTCCGAGGGCTGCACGCGGTTCATGCAGGGTTTCATCAAAAAGGTCTTCATTGCCGACACCCTCGCGGTGGTGGCTGACCATTGCTTCGCCCTGCAAAACCCGACGACCGGCGATGCCTGGCTTGGCGCGCTGGCCTACACCGCGCAGCTGTACTTCGACTTCTCCGGCTACAGCGACATGGCCATCGGCCTGGGCTTGATGATGGGTTTCCGCTTCATGGAAAACTTCAAGCAGCCGTACATCAGCCAGTCGATCACCGAGTTCTGGCGCCGCTGGCACATCAGCCTTTCCACTTGGCTGCGTGACTACCTGTACATCACCCTGGGCGGCAACCGTAAAGGCACGCTGACCACCTACCGCAACCTGTTCCTGACCATGCTGCTCGGTGGCCTGTGGCACGGTGCGAACATCACTTACATCGTGTGGGGCGCCTGGCACGGCATGTGGCTGGCGATTGAAAAAGCCATCGGCCTCAACACCTCGCCGCGCAGCTTCAACCCGGTGCGCTGGGCCTTCACCTTCCTGCTCGTGGTGATGGGCTGGGTGATCTTCCGCGCCGAAAACCTGCACGTCGCCGGCCGTATGTACGGTGCGATGTTCAGCTTTGGCGAGTGGTCGCTGTCGGAACTCAACCGCGCCAACCTCACCGGCCTGCAAGTGGCAACCCTGGTGGTGGCGTACGCAACATTGGCGTTCTTCGGCCTGCGCGACTTCTACACCAACCGCCCTGCCGAAAAAACCAAGCCGGCCGACCCGAGCCTGATCAAGGCCGTGCCGGGCGACAACCCGGGCAGCATCCACGAGCCAGGTTTCACCGTTGGCCGTGACGCTGCCGTGCAACCGGCCTACTGGACCGCTGACTGGCCACGCTACGCCATGCGCGCTGCGGTGCTGCTGCTGTTCGTGGCGTCGATTCTCAAACTGTCGGCGCAGAGTTTCTCGCCGTTCCTTTACTTCCAATTCTGAGGGAGCCGACCATGACCCGTTCATTACGCGTCCTCTATATCGGCCTGTTCCTGGTGGTGCTGCTGGCCCTGGGCGCCTGGTCGCTGCGCAGCTTCTTTGGCTTCAGCACCAATGCCGATGCCACAGTGCTTAATGGTCGCTGGACCAAGGCCGTCGAGACCCATTACGACGACCAGTTCCCGATCAAGCGCATCGGCACCAACCTGTGGGCTGCGCTGGACTACAAGCTGTTCAACGAGGGCCGCCCCGGTGTAGTGCTGGGCCGCGATCACTGGTTGTACAGCGACGAGGAGTTCAACCCCGCCGTCAACGAAGACCAGAACCTTGAAGGCAACTACGCGCTGGTCGAAGGCGTGCGCCAGAAGCTCAAGGCCCAGGGCATTCAGTTGGTGATGGCGATCGTGCCGGCCAAGGTGCGCCTGTACCCGGAACACCTGGGTGAAGTGAAACCGGCGAGCATCCACGCCAACCTGTACCAGGACTTCCACGCCCGTGTCGCGGCCGACAAGATCATCGCCCCGGACCTGCTCGGCCCGCTGCAACAGGCCAAGCTGGGCGGCAAGCAAGTGTTCCTGCGCACCGACACCCACTGGACCCCGGACGGTGCCGAAATCGCGGCCAAGCAATTGGCCAAGACCATTGCCGAAAAAACCCCGCTCAACGGCGAGCCGCAGCGTTTTGTGACCGAGTCGGAAAAGACCGAACCGCACAAAGGCGACCTGCGCCTGTTCCTGCCGCTGGACCCGCTGTTCGAAAACCTGATGCCGCCTAAAGAGCCGCTGGAAAAACGCGTCACGCACCTGGCTGAAACCAAAGGCGACGACGCCCTGTTCACCGACAGCGAAACTCCGGTGGCACTGGTCGGCACCAGCTACAGCGCCAACCCCAACTGGAACTTCGTCGGCGCGCTCAAGCAAGCCCTGGGCAGCGACGTGGTCAGCTACGCCGAAGACGGCCACGGCCCGATCCTGCCGATGCTCAGCTACCTGAAAAGTGACGACTTCAAGAACAGCCCGCCACAGGTGCTGATCTGGGAGTTTCCTGAACGCTATCTGCCCGTCAACAACGAAATCGGTGACGCCGACCCGCAGTGGGTTGCGCAGCTTAAACAAGCCGGTTCGCGCCAACAGAACATGGCAAGCAACACCCCAGTTAAAAACTCAAAATCCGAGACGCCCGACCGGGCGCAAAACTGAAAGAGAGGTAACTCACATGACTTTCACTACTACTCCGCGTCGTCTCGCCAAGACCCTGGCCATCGCTGCCGGCTTGAGCTTTGTATCGATGTCTGCCTTCGCCGGGGGCGACGCCGCCCTCTACGGCCCAACCGCGCCAAAAGGCTCGAGCTTCGTACGTGTGTACAACGCCAGCAACCAGGAAGTCAGCGCCACCGTCGGCGCGACCAACCTGAGCGACGTTGCGCCGCTGGCCAGCAGTGACTTCAGCTTCATGCCGGGCGGTGACTACAGCGCCAAAGTCGGCAGCCAGACCGTGCCGGTCAAGCTTGCCGCCGACCACTACTACACCCTGGTCAACAACAGCAGCGGTCAACCGCAGCTGATCGAAGAGCCGCCGTTCAAGAACAAGCAGAAATCCCTGGTGCGCGTGCAGAACCTCAGCGACAAGGCCCTGACCCTGAAAACCGCCGACGGCAAGACCGACGTGGTCAAGTCGGTGGCTGCCAAAGGCCGCGGCGAACGTGAGATCAACCCGGTGAAGGTAAGCCTGGCGCTGTACGACGGCGACAAAAAAGTCGGCGACGTGAAGCCGGTTGCCCTGGAACGCGGTGAAGCAGCGGTGCTGTACGTCACCGGTTCGGGCTCGAGCATTTCGCCAGTCTGGGTGAAACGCCCAGTGTCGACCCGCTAAGCACATTTTTCCGGGTTGGTCATGACCAACCCGGACACGAGACAAAAACAAGAGTGAAACGACAAACCTTCGTAGCTCTGACCCAAATTGATTCAAGGAGAAACACATGATCCCAGTAATCCTTTCCGGTGGTAGCGGCTCACGTCTTTGGCCGCTTTCCCGTAAACAGTTCCCGAAACAATTCCTGGCCCTGACCGGCGAGCACACGCTGTTCCAGCAAACCCTGGAACGCCTGGTGTTCGAAGGCATGGACTCCCCGATCGTGGTCTGCAACAAGGACCACCGTTTCATCGTCAACGAGCAACTGAGTGCGCGTAAGCTCGAATGCCAACGCATCCTGATGGAACCGTTCGGCCGCAACACCGCGCCGGCCGTGGCCCTGACTGCGATGATGCTGGTCAACGAAGGCCGTGACGAGCTGATGCTGGTGCTGCCGGCCGACCACGTGATCGACGACCAGAAAGCCCTGCAACGCGCCCTGGCCCTGGCCACCGTGGCCGCCGAGCGTGGCGAGATGGTGCTGTTCGGCGTCCCGGCGACCCGCCCGGAAACCGGCTACGGCTACATCAAGTCGACCAACGATTCGTTGCTGCCTGAAGGCGTGAGCCGCGTCGAGCAGTTCGTTGAAAAACCCAATGAAAAACGCGCGGTAGAGTTCGTTAAAAGCGGCGGTTATTTCTGGAACAGCGGCATGTTCCTGTTCCGCGCCAGCCGCTTCCTCGAAGAGCTGAAAAAGCACGATCCGGACATCTACGACACCTGCCTGCTGACCCTGGAACGCAGCGAACAGACCAACGATACCGTGACCTTCGACGAAGCCACCTTCGCCTGCTGCCCGGACAATTCCATCGACTACGCCGTGATGGAAAAAACCCAGCGCGCCTGCGTGGTGCCGTTGAGTGCCGGTTGGAGCGACGTGGGTTGCTGGGCGTCGCTGTGGGCGGTCAACGATAAAGACGTCAACGGTAACGTGAGCAAAGGCGACGTCGTCATCCAGGACAGCCGCAACTGCATGATTCACGGCAACGGCAAGCTGGTGTCGGTGATCGGCCTGGACAACATCGTGGTCGTGGAAACCAAGGACGCGATGATGATTGCCCACAAGGACAAGGTCCAGGGCGTCAAGCAGATGGTCTCGACCCTCAACGACCAGGGCCGCAGCGAAACCCAGAACCACTGCGAAGTCTACCGCCCGTGGGGCTCGTACGACTCGGTGGACATGGGCGGGCGTTTCCAGGTCAAGCACATCTCGGTCAAGCCGGGCGCGTGCCTGTCGCTGCAAATGCATCACCACCGCGCCGAACACTGGATCGTGGTCAGCGGCACCGCCGAAGTCACCTGTGACGAGAACGTGTTCCTGCTCTGCGAGAACCAGTCGACCTACATCCCGATCGCCTCGGTGCACCGCCTGCGCAACCCGGGCAAGATCCCGTTGGAAATCATCGAAGTGCAATCGGGCAGCTACCTGGGCGAAGACGATATCGAACGCTTCGAAGATATCTACGGCCGCTCCACCCCGGTTGAACGTGGTGTGTCGGTGAAAACTATCGCGCAGTAAAACAGTCGTACAAGAAGCCCTCACCCAGCCCATTGCGTCCCCTATCCGCAGTGGGTTGGGTGGGGGCTTTTTTTTGGCCTTGTGGTGAATTTGAGGGCCTCATCGCAGGCAAGCCAGCTCCCACAGTTGGACTGGGTACATCCTTGGAATACGGTCAAACTGTGGGAGCTGGCTTGCCTGCGATGGCGTCCGCCGGGCCATCACAACACTCAAGCTAACCAATCCCACCCACGCTTAAGTTAGGATGCTCATTCCCTATTCGAGGTGGCCTCCATGTTCTTCGGCGTTCTACTGATCATCACCTGGCTGATCCTGCTGCTGCGCTACCCGGCCAAGGCGTTGCCGGTATCGCTTGCCGCCCTGGCGGGCCTGGGCCTGGTGGCGGTGTGGGTGGTGTGGCTGGACAGCCGCGAGGCGTCGCAACTGTCGCGCCTCGAGCTGCGCATTACCTACGCGCCGCAGGAGTGCCCGGCCGATCGACCGCTGAAGCTGACCCTGAACAACGGCAATGACGTGCCCCTTACCGAACTGCGCTGGCGCGTCGCCGCTTATGCACCGGGCGACACCGTGAACCTGGCCGACAACGTCTATGCTGCCCCGCGCTATCGCGGCCCCGGTGAACTGCAAGCCGGCGCCACCTGGGAGGATTGCTTGCCCACCCCGCCCCTGCGCCCCGGCTACCGCCCGCAAACCCTGGAATTTCGCGCCGAGCACCTGCAAGGCAGTTTCTCGGACTGACAAAGGACTGATCCATGCCCAACGTACTGATCACCGGCTGCTCCAGCGGCATTGGCCGCGCCCTGGCCGACGCGTTCAAAACCGCAGGCTATGAAGTGTGGGCCAGCGCCCGCCGGCCCGACGATGTCGCCGCCCTGGCGACCGCAGGCTTCAAGGCCGTGCAACTGGACGTCAACGACGGCGTGACGCTCAAGGCGCTCGCCGAACAGATCGGCGGGTTGGACGTACTGATCAACAACGCCGGTTATGGCGCCATGGGCCCGCTGCTCGACGGCGGCACCGAAGCCATGCAGCGCCAGTTCGAAACCAATGTGTTCTCCATCGTCGGCGTGACCCAGGCGTTGTTCCCCGCCTTGCGCCGAAGCAAAGGCCTGGTGGTGAACATCGGCAGCGTTTCCGGGGTGTTGGTCACGCCGTTTGCCGGTGCTTACTGTGCCTCAAAAGCCGCCGTGCATGCCCTGAGCGATGCACTGCGCATGGAACTGGCACCGTTCGGTGTAGGCGTGATGGAAGTCCAGCCGGGGGCGATCAACACGAGTTTTGCGAAAAACGCCGGTGCGCAGGCCGAATTGCTGATCAGCGAGAAGTCGCCTTGGTGGCCGTTGCGTGACAGCATTCGCGCGCGCTCCCAGGCCTCCCAGGACAAGCCGACACCGGCCAGCCATTTTGCCGCGCAGGTATTGCACGCCGCGCAACAATCGACACCGCCGCGGCTGTTGCGCGCGGGCAATGGCAGTCGGGCACTGCCGTTGATGGCCGCCCTGCTGCCCAAAGGTTTATTGGAAACAGTGTTGAAAAAACGCTTTGGTTTGAATGGGAGTTTATAAATGATCGACTACAGCGACTTTTTCGAAGAAGTGATCCAGACCCACGTCGAGATCGAGCAATGGTTTGCCGGCGTCGCGCCCGAAGGCACCCTGCAGAGTCTGCTCGCGCGCTTCTCCCCCGAATTCAGCATGGTCGCACCGGCCACCGGCACACGCGTCAACACGGCTGGGGTGAATGCGCTGTTCACTCGGCTGGGCGGCATGCGCCCGGGGTTGAAAATCACCTTGAGTGAAATGGCCGGCATCGACCGACATGCGCGCGGGGCCACGGTGACTTACCGTGAACACCAGGTGGATGACAGCGGCACACAGACTGATCGAAGAGCCACCGTGGTGTTCGAGAAGCAGGCCAGCGGGGCGCTGCTGTGGCGCCACTTGCACGAAACCTTCATCAAGGCATAACGCGGTCAACACTGTGGGAGCGGGCTTGCTCGCGAAGGCGGTGGGTCAGTTAACTCAAATATTGACTGACCCACCGCCTTCGCGAGCAAGCCCGCTCCCACACAAGCAGGTTCCCACATTTAGTGTTGTGTTGGGTTTACGATCACCGTGCAGGTGATGCCCGCCGCCAGCAGCACGCCTTCCGGCACTTCATCGATGTGTATCCGCACCGGCACGCGCTGGGCCAGGCGCACCCAGTTGAAGGTCGGGTTCACATCGGCGATCAGTTCGCGGCTCTCGGGGTTGTCGCGGTCGTAGATGCCGCGTGAGATGCTTTCCACGTGACCCTTGAGCGTCTCGCCGCTCATCAACTGCATATCGGCTTTGTCACCGACGTTGACGTGGGGCAGCTTGGTTTCTTCGAAGAAGCCGTAGACCCAGAATGAATGCATATCGACCACGGCCATCTTCGCCTCGCCGATGCGCGCGTAGTCGCCTCGGTGCACGTTGAGGTTGGTGACGTAGCCGTCGACGGCCGCCACTACTTGCGTGCGTTTCAAATTCAGCTCAGCCGCTTCCAACTGGGCCTGCGCGTGCTGGTAATCGGCCAGGGCCGAGTCGGCGATGTTGCTCGCGTCGTCGCGGTTTTCCCTGGAGATCACCAGGGCGTCGAGGTCGGCGCGGCGGTGGGCGTTGACCTTGCGCATTTCCCAGGTGGCTTTGCGCGACGCGACCAGCGACTGCGCCTGCTTGACCGCGATGCGGTAGTGCTCGGGGTCGATCTGCATCAGCACGTCGCCCTTTTTCACCAACTGGTTGTCGCGCACCGGTACGTCGACCACTTCGCCGGTGACGTCGGCCGCCACGTTGATGATGTCGGCCCGCACACGGCCGTCGCGGGTCCACGGCGTTTGCATGTAATGCACCCACAGCGTGCGGCCAATCCAGATCGCCAAAGCCAGTACCAGCAAGGTCGCGAGCAGGCTGAAAAACTTTTTCATCGGGGCATTCTCAACGGTAGACGGTCAGCGCCAGGGCGCCGAACAAGCAAACGAACAGGCTCAGGCGCAGCAACGCCGGGTGCCAGAAAAAACGGTACAGGTCGAACCCGGCCAGGAAGCGGTCCAGCGCCCACGCCAGCCCTGCGGCGATCAGAAACATCAGGGTCATGGTCGGCATGTAGACGCCGTGGAAGGCGATTTCACGAGGCATGCGGGGCTCCTTTCAGGGCCGCGAGGGGCGATTGCGGGTCGAGCAGCGAGGTGCGGATAAAATGCAGGTAGCTTTTCACCCGGCGCAGGGCCGAGGTGTCGAAGTGCGGGGCGAAGGGTTCGTCGGTGGCCTGCACGCGGCTGATCGCATGGTCGACGGCAATCAGGCCGCGCTCCAGGTTGCTCGCACTCGGCTGCAGGAACAGCCGCACCAGCGAACGGCCCATCACGCGGATCGCCTGGCGCCACGGCTGCGACTCGGCATACGCCGGGTGCACCGGCAGGATCGCCTGTTCCTTGCGCAGCTCGATGATCGCGTGGCCGACTTCCAGCACCACGAACATCCAGCGCAGCAAATCGCGTTGCACCTGCGGCTGGCCGACAGCGAGGCCGTAAGCCTGGTGCAGCAGGTCGCGGGTGCGGCTTTCAAAACTCGAGGCCAGGCCCTTGAGCTTGCCGCTGATCGCGTACACCACTTGCTCGCGCAGGTCCTGTTCCAGGCGGCGCCATAGCCAGCGGCTGTTGGGCGGCAGGATGATCGCCCCCGCCGCCGCGCACACCAACATACCAATGACCATGGCGATGTAGTCGTTGATGAAGGCGTAGGGGTTGTAGACCGTGAGGTTGTCGGGCACCGAGCCGGTGCTGAAGAAAATCAGCAGCCCCACACCAACCCCCGCGTATTGCGGGCGCGAGGCGAGGAAAGAACCGAAGATGATCACCGGGGCGAGCATCACGCAGAGCAACGGGAAGCCGTCGATCCACGGGAACACGAAGAACATCTCGACAAAGCCCACCAACGCACCGATCAAGGTGCCGCAGGCCATCTGGAACGCCATGCGCTTGGGGTTGGGCGTGGCGGCGGACAGGCCGACGGTGGCCGCTGCAATCAGGGTCATGGTCGCGCCACTCGGCCAGGCCGTGGCGACCCAGTAGCTGCCGAGCACGATGAGGATGAACGACGCGCGAATCCCCGATGCAGCGCAGGCCAGCCAGTTGGTTTTGGGGATGAAGGTTTCGTCCCACTGCTCGCGCGCATGGCTGTGATCGGCCAGCGAGGCGTGGGTCAACGCGTAGTTGTGCAGGTCGTCGACAAAGCGGTAGAGCAGCTCGTAGGCGGTATGAAAATCCAGCTGCTCGGCTTCGCTCGGGTTGCCCTCCTGAAAGCCCGCGCGCAGGCTGCGCACCTTGGCGGGCAGGCCGTCCTTGTAGGCGCTCAGCTGGTTGACCAGCCGCGCGGCGTCGGGGCTGGTGAGGGCGCGGCCGGAGAAACCGTCGAGCAGTTCGGCGAGGTCCTGCAAACCGGGTTTGATCGCCGCGACCACGTGATCCGCTGCATCGGTGCGCAGGCGTTCGAGCAATTGGTGCAAGGCGTTGAAGCGCGTGGTGATGCTCATGAATTCGCTGTTCAGGCGACTGAGCCGGCCATTGCGCCGACGCATGTGCGGGTCTTCAAACACAGTGATGCTGCGCAGCCCTTCCAGGCCTACGGCTTCGGCGATAAAGCGCACGTTGCTGGCCTCGAAACCCTCGCGCTGGCTGCGCCCCCGCAGGCCGTCGGTGACGAACAACGCGAACACGCCGAAGCGCTGGTACAGGGCGTTGCGCATGGCGGCACTGCTGGTCTGCGGCAGGATCGCGGCGCTGACCAGGGTAGAACACAGAATCCCCAGGGAGATTTCCAGCACGCGCCACACCGCCGCCATAAACGCGCCATCCGGATGCGCCAGGGCGGGCAGGCCGACCATCGCTGCCGTGTAACCCGCCAGCACAAACCCATAGGCGCGAAAGTTGCGGTTGCGCGTGGCGCCGGCGGTGCAGATACCCACCCAGATCGCCAGCGCGCCGAGGAACAATTCGGTGTTCTGCGCAAACAAGGCGATCAACAACACCATCACCGCCGACCCGGCCAACGTGCCGAGAAAACGGTAAAAACTCTTGGCGAACACCTGGCCGCTCTGCGGTTGCATCACGATAAACACGGTGATCATCGCCGTACGCGGTTGCGGCAGCTCCAGGCGCATCGCCAGCCACAGGGTGAGGAACGCGGCGATCAGTACTTTGAAGATGTAGACCCAGGTCACGCCGTCACTGCGCGCCCAGTCGAAAAAACCACGGCG
Organism: Pseudomonas viridiflava; assembly: GCF_900580675.1. Lineage (GTDB taxonomy): Bacteria > Pseudomonadota > Gammaproteobacteria > Pseudomonadales > Pseudomonadaceae > Aquipseudomonas. The sequence continues at coordinate 2,938 of NZ_UTBG01000179.1, read as the reverse complement.
CCACTCAAGGGAATGCAGCCAGCGCAGCGGTGCAGGCAAGGGAGTCATTGCAATCCACTCAGTGATCAAACGCGGCGAGCGCCGCCGGGGTCTTGCTCGGGAGGGTCCTGGCAGGCTGGGGCACGTCGTTGCCGGCACCGAGGCCGCCGCCCAAGGCGGTGACCAGTTCGGCGTGGGCACCCAGGCGCGCCGCCTGCACCTGTTGCTCGACCTGTTGTTGGCGGAACAGCAGGGTCTGGGCGTTCAGCACATTCAGGTAATCGGTGAGGCCGCGCTGGTAGGCGATCATCGCAATGTCATAGGTTTTCTGCGCCGACGCCACCGACTGCGCGGCGAAGCCCGATTGCTTGTCCATGGACTCGCGGCGGATCAACTGGTCGCTGATGCCCTTGAGCGCATTCACCAGGGTCTGGTTGTACCTGGCCACGGCGATGTCATAGCCGGCGCTGGCTTCGCCCAACTCGGAACGCAAACGGCCGCCGTCGAAGATCGGCAAGGTGATCGCCGGGCCGACGTTGTAGTTGAATTTCTTGCCCGCCAGAAACTCCAGCATGCCGCCGCCGGTGGCCATGTAGCCGAGGCTGCCGACCAGGTCGACGTTGGGGTAGAAGCCGGCATGCGCCACATCGATGCCCCGCGCCTGGGCCGCAACCTGCCAGCGGCTGGCGACCACGTCCGGGCGCTGACCGAGCAATTGTGCGGGCAGGCTTGAGGGCAATTTCAAGGGTGCGGCGAGGGTCAGCGTGGGCCGTTGCAATTGCGCGCCCTCCCCCGGCCCTTTACCGGCCAACGCGGCCAGCTGGTTACGGCTCAGGGCGATTTCTTCGTCCAGCGCGTCCAGTTGACGATGGGTTTCCGGCAGGGGGGTTTCGGCCTGGCTGACGTCGAAATGCGTGCCGATCCCGGCGTTCAGGCGTTTGTTGGCCAGGTCGAGAATCTGCTGTTGCTGGGCCAGGGTCGCGGTGACGATGTCGCGGTTGGCGTAATGCAACGACAACTGGATATAGGCGCGCACCACGTTGTTCTGCAGTTCGAGCTGGGCCTGGCGCGCTTCGGCGACGCTCATGTGCGCCAGGTCGACGGCACGTTCGCTGGCGTTGCTTTCGCGGCCCCACAGGTCGAGGGCGTAGCTCAGGCCCAGGGACGAATTGTTGTCCCAGGTGGTGGAACCGCTTAACTCGCCCGGGCCGTAGAACTGATCCTTCGGCCAGTTGTGGCGCTTGAGCGTGGTGTCACTGTTGATCTGCAGCGACTCAGCCGACTCGGCAATCCCGGCCATGGCCCGCGCCTCACGCACCCGCGCGGCGGCCATGGCCAGGCTCGGGCTGTTTTGCGTGGCGAGGTCGACCCAATGGTTGAGCTGCGGGTCGCCGTAGGCCTGCCACCACTGCGCGGTAGGCCAGTGGGCGTCCTGGGTGGCGCTCTGGATTGCTTGGTCGGTGGCCAGGTGATTGGCGTTGAGGGCCTGGCCTTGGGGGGCGATTCCTCCGGTTCCGATGCAGCCGCTGATTGCTAACGATAAGGCCAAAACACTGAGAGCCTTCAGCTCTCTGCTGATGCGAAGCGGCACTGCTGCGAATTCCTGAGGTGGTGATGCACGGTAGGTGGCGCAATTCTAGGGGGCGGCATGGGGAACGATAAGCTGGCATTCCTGTGAATCTTTGTTACCGTTCAAGCGATAATCCGTTGGTAGGGATCACTGGACGGCGTAACTTTCTGTCACAATTTGTTATCTCCCCTGAGAACACTCCATGGACACTTTGCAAAACATGCGCGCCTTCAGTTGCGTGGCCGAAGCCGGCAGCTTCACCGCCGCCGCCGTGCAACTGGACACCACCACTGCCAACGTCTCGCGCGCGGTCTCCAACCTGGAGGCCCATCTGCAAACCCGCTTGCTCAACCGCACCACCCGGCGCATTGCGCTGACCGAGGCCGGTAAACGCTATTTGCTGCGCTGCGAGCAGATCCTCGCCTATGTCGAGGAAGCCGAGGCCGAAGCCAGCGACGCCCACGCGCGCCCCGCCGGGCAGTTGAAAGTGCACACCATGACGGGTATCGGCCAGCATTTCGTCATCGACGCGATTGCGCGCTACCGCCGCACCCACCCTGATGTGACCTTCGACTTGACCCTCGCCAACCGCGTGCCGGACCTGCTGGACGAGGGTTACGACGTGTCGATCGTGCTGGCCAGCGAGCTGCCGGATTCGGGGTTTGTTTCGCAGCGACTGGGGATTACTTACAGCATTGCGTGTGCTTCGCCGGATTACGTCAAGGCCAAGGGGTGTGCGCAGCGGCCTCAGGATTTGCTCAACCATGCGTGTTTGCGGCTGGTGAGTCCGGTGATTCAGTTGGATAAGTGGACCTTTAATGGGCCGGAAGGCCAGGAGAGTGTGGCGATTAATACGTCGCCGTTTCTGGTGAATTCGGCGGATGCGATGAAGACTGCGATTACCAGCGGGATGGGGGTGGGGTTGTTGCCGGTGTATGCGGCCATTGAGGGGTTGCGGAATGGGACGCTGGTGCGGGTGATGCCTAACTACCGGTCTCAGGAGCTGAATTTGTACGCGATTTACCCGTCGCGGCAGTATCTGGATGCGAAGATCAAGACGTGGGTGGAGTATTTGCGCGGGTCGTTGCCGGAGATTTTGGCGGCGCATCAGGCGGAGTTGGTGGCTTATGAGTTGAGTGGGAGTCTTAGTGGGGCTCGGTTGGCGAACTGAGTGGGTTGGTTGGTTGATTGAGTACATATCCGTTGCTGCGGTAACGGCTGATATTGGTTCCGCTCTTACAGCGGGTCACTTTTGGAAGAGCGCCAAAAGTAACCAAAAACGCTTCGCCCCAACACTCGGCACCTCGCCTCCGGCTCGGTGTGCCCTCACTCCGGCTTGAATCCGTGGGCCGCCGCGATGGGCCATCCTTGGCCCAGCGCGGCTAACCC
>NZ_UTBG01000177.1 GCF_900580675.1 Pseudomonas viridiflava | reverse complement strand
TTCTTTACGGAGACCGATTTACCAGACCGAGCTGGTAAAACAACGGCCTGCCTGACGGCAGGCCCTAACCAGCCCGAACACAAAAAAACTGATACTCCCGTCCAAAATGTGGGAGGGAGCAAGCCCCCTCCCACAGTTTGATCTCCGTGCATCAGGTAGATGCCCATTCTGCTTTTGCTTGGTTTTTGATTTTGATCTTAGGCGCCCCGTCAACCACGTACGCCCCCCAACACCCCCACAAATCCACCACTGTCTGTCAGGCAAATTACCCACCCAAGTAGTACCCGCCTGATTTCCCAGCAAGCCATTGTCCCCCCAACCCCAATCCCGCATGGTCAAGCTCCTGTCACTGAAGAAAGGACAACCCCATGCTGGTCTTGAGCCGCGCCATCAGCGAAATCATCTCCATAGGCGATGACATCGCTGTGCACATCCTGGAAGTAAACGGCACCCAAGTGAAGTTCGGCGTCGAAGCCCCCTCCGGCGTGCATGTGCACCGCGCCGAGGTCTACGAGAAAATCCTCCAACGCCAGGGCCCCGCCACCCATCCGGTGGCCGTGCCCAATCCCTGAAAAGCCCGGGTCAGTCAAACAGATGCTTGGGCACGTCGTGCTTGAGCATCAGCTGGCACTGCTCGCTTTCCGGGTCGAACACGATCAACGCCTGGCCCTTGGTCAGCGCCTGGCGCACACGCAGCACACGGGTTTCCAGAGGCGTGTCATCGCCATTGTCGGTGCCATCGCGGGTTACAAAGTCTTCGATGAGGCGGGTCAAAGTGTCGACTTCAAGTGCGTCGTAGGGAATCAGCATACAAGCCTCAAATAGAGAATCCCGGCGATGCTACTGCGCCGGGACCATTGTTGCCAGTATCAGGACTTCTGACCGACCAGGCTGTCCACCGACGGCACGCGCGTGTCGCTCTCCATCTGCGTTTCGTGTTCGATCTGATGGCTGAAGCGGTCGAGCGAACCCTGGGCCGGCTGCGCATCGCTGGCAAACACAGGCGGGCTGAGGATGTACGCGCCCAACAGGCGGCTCAGCGCCGCGAGGCTGTCGATATGCGTACGCTCATAGCCATGGGTCGCATCGCAGCCGAACGCCAGCAGGGCCGTGCGGATATCGTGGCCGGCAGTCACCGCCGAGTGGGCGTCGCTGAAGTAATAGCGGAACAGATCGCGGCGCACCGGCAGCTCGTTTTCCGAGGCCAGGCGCAGCAGGTGCCGTGACAGGTGATAGTCATACGGCCCGCCGGAATCCTGCATCGCCACGCTTACCGCATGCTCGCTGGAATGCTGGCCGGGAGCGACCGGGGCGATGTCGATGCCGACAAATTCACTGACGTCCCAGGGCAGGGCAGCTGCGGCACCGCTGCCGGTTTCCTCGGTGATGGTGAACAGCGGATGGCAGTCGATCAGCAACTGTTCACCGCTGTCGATGATCGCCTTCAGTGCGGCGAGCAGGGCCGCGACCCCGGCTTTATCGTCCAGGTGGCGGGCGCTGATATGCCCGCTTTCGGTGAATTCGGGCAGCGGGTCGAATGCCACGTAGTCACCGATGCTGATGCCCAGGGAATCGCAGTCGGCACGCGTCGCGCAGTAGGCGTCGAGGCGCAACTCCACGTGGTCCCAGCTCACCGGCATTTCATCCACGGCAGTGTTGAACGCGTGCCCGGAAGCCATCAACGGCAGCACGCTGCCACGGATCACGCCATTGTCAGTAAACAAGCTGACGCGGCTGCCTTCGGCAAAGCGGCTTGACCAGCAGCCTACCGGCGCCAGGCTCAGGCGGCCGTTGTCCTTGATGGCACGCACGGCGGCGCCGATGGTATCCAGGTGCGCGGACACGGCACGGTCGGGGCTGTTCTTCTGGCCCTTTAGTGTGGCGCGGATGGTGCCACGCCGGGTCATCTCAAACGGAATGCCGAGTTCTTCCAGGCGCTCGGCGACGTAACGCACGATGGTATCGGTAAAGCCGGTGGGGCTGGGAATGGCGAGCATTTCCAGCAGTACCTTTTGCAGGTAGTTCAGATCCGGTTCTGGGATGGTTCGGCTCATAAAGACTCCTAGGGTTCGGATCGATCAGGCAGTCGGCTGACTGTGGGGAAACAACAAATCCACAAACTTCTCCGCAGTGGGCTGCGGTTCATGGTTGGCCAGGCCGGCCCGTTCGTTGGCTTCGATAAATACGTAGTCGGGTTGGTCGGCGGCGGGCACCATCAGGTCCAGGCCTACCATCGGGATATCGAGGGCGCGGGCTGCGCGTACGGCGGCGTCGACCAGCGTGGGGTGGAGGATCGCAGTGACGTCTTCCAGGCAGCCGCCGGTATGCAGGTTTGCGGTGCGGCGCACGGCCAGGGTCTGGCCACGCGGCAGGATGCTGCTGTAGTCGAAACCGGCGGCGTGCAGGGTACGTTCGGTTTCTGCGTCGACCGGGATTTTGCTTTCGCCATCGGTCGCGGCCTGGCGGCGACGACTCTGGGCTTCGATCAGCGCACGGATGGAATGCTGGCCGTCGCCGGTGACTTCGGCGGGGCGGCGGATCGCGGCGGCGACCACCTCAAAACCGATCACCAGGATGCGTAGGTCCAGGCCTTCGTGGAAGCTTTCGAGCAACACGCGGCTGTCGAATTGACGCGCCGCTTCAATCGCTTGCTGCACCTCTTCAATGTTTTGCAAATCCACCGCCACGCCCTGGCCCTGTTCGCCATCCAGCGGCTTGACCACGATGCGCTGGTGCTCGTCGAGAAACTCCAGGTTGTCGTCGGCGCTGCCCGCCAGTTGTTGCGCGGGCAATTTCAAACCGGCGCCCTTCAAGACCTTGTGGGTCAGGCTTTTGTCCTGGCACAGGGTCATGCTGATTGCGCTGGTCAGGTCGCTCAGTGATTCGCGGCAACGCACACGGCGGCCGCCGTGGCTGAGGGTGAACAAGCCTGCATCCGCATCATCCACTTGCACGTCGATACCGCGCCGATGAGCCTCTTCGACAATGATCCGCGCATACGGGTTGAACTCTGCCTGCGGACCGGGGCCGAGAAACAGCGGCTGGTTAATGCCGTTCTTGCGCTTGATTGCGAAGGTGGTCAGCGCACGGAAACCGAGCTTTGCGTAGAGGCTTTTGGCCTGGCGATTGTTGTGCAGTACGGACAGGTCGAGGTAGCTCAGGCCACGGCTCATAAAGTGCTCCACCAAGTGGCGCACCAGCACTTCGCCGACGCCCGGGCGGGTGCATTGCGGGTCGACCGCCAGGCACCACAGGCTGCAACCGTTTTCCGGGTCCTGAAAGGCTTTCTGGTGGTTGAGGCCCATCACGCTGCCGATTATCGCGCCGCTGTCTTCGTCTTCGGCCAGCCAGTACACCGGACCGCCCTGGTGTCGCGGGGTCAGGCGTTCGGCGTCGACTGGCAACATGCCGCGGCCCTGGTAGAGCTGGTTGACAGCCTGCCAATCGGCTTCAGTCTGCACGCGGCGGATACGGAAACCGCGAAACACACGTGTCGCCGGGCGGTAGTCGCTGAACCACAGGCGCAACGTGTCGGAGGGGTCAAGGAACAGTTGCTGCGGATCGATCCCGAGGATCTGCTGCGGCGCGGCCACGTAGAGCGCGATGTCGCGCTCGCCGGGCTGCTCGTTGAGCAGTTCCTGGGCCAGGCTGGCCGGGTCCGGGAAGGTATGGCCGATCAGCAATCGGCCCCAGCCGCAATGCACGGCAATCGGCTCGGCGGCCAGTGGGCTGCCATCTTCGGCCAGGCGCGCTTGCAGGCGTTCGTAAGTCGGCGCCTGGCCCTTGAGCAAGCGTTGGCTGTAAGCCGCTGCGAGGGGTTTCATCAATCAGATTCCTTGTTCGCTGAGCCACAGGTTCAGCGCCGCCAGTTGCCACAGCTTGGAGCCGCGCAGCGGGGTCAGTTGGCCTTGCGGGTCGGTCAGCAAGCGGTCGAGCGTGGCCGGGTTGAACAGGCCGCGATCCTGGCTTGGGTCCATCAGCAGGTCGCGTACCCAGTTCAGGGTGTCGCCTTGCAAGTGCTTGAGGCCGGGCACCGGGAAGTAACCTTTTTTGCGGTCGATGACTTCACTCGGGATCACCCGGCGCGCAGCTTCTTTCAACACTTGCTTGCCGCCATCGGGCAATTTGAACTTGCCCGGTACGCGCGCCGACAGCTCCACCAGGCGGTAGTCCAGAAACGGCGTACGCGCTTCCAAACCCCAGGCCATGGTCATGTTGTCGACCCGTTTGACCGGGTCGTCCACCAGCATCACCGTGCTGTCCAGACGCAGGGCCTTGTCCACGGCGGCATCCGCGCCGGGCATTGCGAAGTGTTCGCGCACGAAGTCACCGGCGGCGTCATTGGCAGTCAGCCATTTCGGTGCGACGGTGGCGGCGTAGTCGTCATAGCTGCGATCGAAAAATGCATCGCGGTAGGCGGCATACGGATCGCTGGCGCCATCGACTTGCGGGTACCAGTGGTAACCGGCGAACAGTTCATCGGCACCCTGGCCGCTCTGCACCACTTTGCAATGCTTGGCCACTTCCCGCGACAGCAGGTAAAAGGCGATGCAGTCGTGACTGACCATCGGCTCGCTCATCGCACGGAAGGCAGCGGGCAGTTGCTCGATGATTTCGCTTTCAGCGATGCGCAACTGGTGGTGACGCGTGCCGTAATGCTTGGCGATCAAATCCGAGTACTGGAACTCGTTGCCGGCCTCGCCACCGGCGTCTTCAAAGCCGATGGAGAAGGTCGACAGGTCTTGCACGCCGACTTCACGCAACAGGCCGACAAGCATGCTCGAGTCGACACCGCCGGAGAGCAGCACGCCGACATCCACCGCCGCCCGTTGGCGAATCGCCACGGCCTCGCGGGTGCTGTCGAGCACGCGGTCGGTCCAGTCTTCCAGGGTCAGGTTTTTTTCGTCGTCATGCGGGCCGTAGGGCAGGGTCCACCAGGTTTTCTGTTCGGTTTTGCCGTCGGCGTCGATGCGCAGCCAGCTGGCTGGCGGCAGTTTTTCGATGCCCGCGAGCAAGGTGCGCGGCGCAGGCACCACGGCGTGGAAATTCAGATAGTGGTTGAGCGCGACCGGGTCGAGGATCGGGTTGATATCGCCGCCCTTGAGCAGCGCCGGCAGTGCCGAGGCGAAGCGCAGGCGCTGGCCCGTGCGCGACAGGTACAAGGGTTTTACGCCAAGGCGGTCACGGGCGATAAACAGGCGCTGGGCATCACGCTCCCAGATGGCAAATGCAAACATGCCGTTGAGCTTGGGCAGCAGTGCTTCGCCCCAGGCGTGGTAGCCCTTGAGCAGCACTTCGGTGTCGCCACCGGAATAGAAGGCGTAGCCCAGGGCTTCCAGCTCTTCACGCAATTCCGGGAAGTTGTAGATCGCGCCGTTGAATGCCAGGGACAGCCCGAGCTGGGCGTCGACCATCGGCTGGGCGGAGCCGTCCGACAGGTCCATGATTTTCAGGCGACGATGGCCCAGGGCAATCGGCCCTTGGGCGTGGAAGCCCCATGCGTCAGGGCCTCGCGGGGCGAGGTGATGGGTGATTCGTTCCACAGCTGCCAGGTCGGCAGGTTGGTGATCAAAGCGTAACTCGCCAGCTAATCCGCACATATATTCCTTACCGGTTTTTCCGTTGGGGAGAGTCGATTACGGCCGCGTCCGAATGGCGGCCACTCAGAAACTGACACGTACGGTTACAGGGAGTTTTAGAACGATCGGTTATAAGCCGCGTTTTCAAGCATGCCAGTCGGCATGCCTGACGACCGGCAAAACGCGCGCCTTGTCGCTGTCTCGGCCTGGCAGCGGCGCGTGGTTGGGGGGATCAGGCCTTGCCGCGAATCAGTGCGCGAATGGCAAACCGGTTGGGGTGGCACGCCTCGGCGACGCTGCGCGGCAGCGGCAGCGGTTCGTTGTCCAGCCACGCCGCGAGCAATTCGCCGGACAGCGGCGCGGTGATCAAGCCGCGCGAGCCATGGCCGCTGTTCACATACAAGCCGTCGAGCCAGGGGCAGGGGCTGTCGGGCACCTGGCGCGCGTCCTTGCTCAGCACGCTGTACGTGTCGAGAAAGGCTTGCGGCGCTGCCAGCGGGCCGACGATCGGCAGGTAGTCCGGGCTGGTGCAGCGGAAGGCGGCGCGGCCTTGCAGCTGTTCGGGGTCGAGAGAATCAGCCTGCAGGCGTTGGCGCAGGTCCGGGGAGATTTCCTGCAGCAGCGCCAGGTTGTCCGCGTGGTCGGCGGCGTTGGGCGTGAGGTCGAGGCTCTTGAAGTCGAAACTCGCGCCCAGGGTGTGTTCACCCAGGCGCGCTGGGGCCACATAACCCTCGGCGCACACGACTGTGGCCAGCGCCTGGCTGGCCGCGGTCTGCGGCAAGCGGGTGATTTGCCCGCGTATGCGCTTGAGCGGCAGCCCGGCGCTCGCTGCAAAGCGTTTGACCTCGGCCGCTCCGGCCAGCACCGCCACCGGTGCGCCGGCCAGCAACGTATCGCCGTCCCAGGCCTGCCACTCGCCGTCGGCCTGCCGCAGGTCCAGCACGTCATGATGGTTGAGTACGCTGATGCCCGGGTGACGGGCCTGCCATTCACACAGCGCGGGCGGGTGCACCCAGCCGCCTTCGGGGAAGTACAGCCCGCCATGCTCCAAGGCTACGCCGGCGCGGACCTGGGCCTGGGATCGGTCCAGCAGGTGCAGCAACTGCGGCGCAAACGCCTCGGCCAGTTGCGCCTGGCGTTCGGCTTCCTTGGCGTTGAAGGCCAGTTGCAAGACGCCGCAACCGTCCCAGTCGAGCCCGCGTTGCAGGTGTTCCAGCAAGCGCCGGGTGTGGCCGAAACCGCTGACAATCATCTGCGACAACGCCGTGCCATGGGCGGAGAGCTTGAGGTACAGCACGCCTTGCGGATTGCCCGAAGCTTCTTGCGCCAAGCCCGCGTGACGTTCCAGCAGGCTGACCTGCCAGCCGCGTGCCGCGAGGCTGGCCGCCGTGGCGCAACCGGCCAGGCCGCCGCCGATCACCAGCGCACGGCGCTCGGTGGGCAGCGGGGCAGGGCGGGCGAACCAGGGTTTGATGATGGCAGGCGCCGGGGTTTCGGCGGGCCAACCGAGAAACTCACCGCGCAGGATCTCCCATTTATGGCCGATACCCGGCGTGCGTTTCATCTTGAAGCCGGCCGCGTTGATCAGGCGGCGCACCCAGCCGGTGCTGGTAAAAGTGCTGATGGTCGAGCCGGGCGCCGCCAGCCGCGCGAGTTCAGCGAACAGCTCGGCGGTCCACATGTCAGGGTTTTTCGCCGGGGCAAAGCCATCGAGAAACCACGCGTCGATCTGCGCGTCCAGTTGCGGCAGCTGCTCCAGCGCGTCGCCGATCAGCAGCGTCAGCGTGACGCGGCCGTTATCCAGCACCAGGCGTTGGAAACCTTGGTGGATGGCGATGTATTGCGCCAGCAGTTGCTCGGCGAACACCGCCAGCTCCGGCCACAGCGCCAGGGCCCGCTGCAGGTCGGCGTGGCTCAGCGGGTACTTTTCCACGCTGACAAAATGCAGGCGCGCGCCGGGCACGGCGTGTTGTTCGAACAGTTGCCAGGCGCACAGGAAATTCAGGCCGGTGCCGAAGCCGGTTTCGCCGATCACCAATCGGCCACCGTTCGCCAGCGCAGCAAAACGCTCTTGCAAACGGTTCTGCTGCAGGAAGACGTAGCGGGTTTCTTCAAGGCCTGACTGGTCGGAAAAGTACACGTCATCGAACACCCGCGAGTGCGGGCGGCCTTGGTCATCCCAGTCGAGTTGGGCGTGGGTTACGGGGTTCATGGGCGGCTCGGTAAAGGCAAGGCGGCCATTCTAGCCGATCAACCCGCCGTGCATTGATCCATGGCAAGCGGGTATGGAATTTCCTGCCACGCGGCGTTGCCCAATCCGCTAGTCTTGCTGAATTCTGGAACGGAGCCGCCCATGTTCGAATCTGCCGAAATCGGTCACGCCATCGACAAAGACACCTATGACGCCGAAGTGCCGGCCCTGCGTGAAGCCTTGCTGGAGGTGCAGTACGAACTGCAGCAGCAGAAGCGCTTTCCGGTGATCATCCTGATTAATGGCATCGAAGGCGCGGGCAAGGGCGAGACCGTCAAGCTGCTCAATGAATGGATGGACCCGCGCCTGATCGAGGTGCGCACCTTCGACCAGCAGACCGACGAAGAGCTCGCGCGCCCACCGGCCTGGCGCTACTGGCGCCAACTGCCCGCCAAGGGCCGCATGGGCGTCTTTTTCGGCAACTGGTACAGCCAGATGCTGCAGGGCCGGGTTCACGGCGAGATCAAGGACGCCCGGCTCGACCAGGCCATCGCCGGTGCCGAGCGCCTGGAAAAAATGCTGTGCGATGAAGGCGCGCTGATCTTCAAGTTCTGGTTCCACCTGTCCAAGAAGCAAATGAAAGCGCGGCTCAAGGCGCTGGCCGACGACCCGCTGCACAGTTGGCGCATCAGCCCGCTGGACTGGCAGCAGTCGAAGACCTACGACAAGTTTGTGCATTTCGGCGAGCGCATCTTGCGCCGTACCAGCCGCGATTACGCGCCGTGGCATGTGATCGAAGGTGTCGATGCACATTACCGCAGCCTCACCGTCGGCAAGATCCTGCTCGAAGGCCTGCAAAACGCCCTCAAGCTGGCCAAGGGCAAGGCCAGCGGCATGAACCCGGCGCCGCTGCCGTCGGCCGTGGACCAGATGAGCCTGCTCAATAGCCTCGACATGACCCTGCGCCTGGACAAGGATGATTACGAAGAACAACTGATCACCGAACAGGCACGCTTCTCCGGCCTGATGCGTGACAAACGCATGCGCAAGCACGCGCTGGTCACTGTATTTGAAGGCAATGACGCGGCCGGCAAGGGCGGGGCGATCCGGCGCGTGGCGGCGGCGCTCGACCCGCGCCAGTACCACATCGTGCCGATTGCCGCGCCCACCGAGGATGAGCGCGCTCAGCCTTACCTGTGGCGGTTCTGGCAGAAAATTCCGGCGCGTGGGATGTTCACTGTGTTCGACCGCTCCTGGTATGGCCGCGTGCTGGTGGAGCGCATCGAAGGGTTTTGTACAACCGCGGACTGGATGCGCGCCTACGGCGAGATCAATGACTTCGAAGAGCAACTGCGTAACGCAGGCGTGATCGTGGTCAAGTTCTGGCTGGCCATCGACAAGCAGACCCAGCTGGAACGTTTCCAGGCGCGCGAGGAAATCCCGTTCAAGCGTTTCAAAATCACCGAGGACGACTGGCGCAACCGCGAGAAGTGGGACGACTACCGCGCCGCCGTGGGCGACATGGTCGACCGCACCAGCACCGAAGTCTCGCCCTGGACCCTGGTGGAAGCCAATGACAAGCGCTGGGCGCGGGTCAAGGTACTGCGCACCATCAATCTTGCGCTCGAAGAAGCGTTCGACAAAAGCGACAAGCACGACAAGAAGAAAAAGAAATAGGGCAGCAGCGCGCGTCTCTTGTGGCAAGCCTGCTCGCCACAATAGGTCTGCTCACCCCATTAACCCTGCCGGCTACAGGACGCAGGGCGCTCATGCTTTTGCATACGCCGGGTGAATGATCGTCGCGGTTGGAATCAGCTGGATCTATCCTCGATCCATCTCCCAACAATGACAAGATCGAGGTAGCCCATGCGTGAAGTAGTGATCGTCGACAGTGTGCGAACCGGCCTGGCCAAATCCTTTCGCGGCAAGTTCAACCAGACCCGGCCTGACGACATGGCGGCTCATTGCGTCAACGCGCTGCTGACCCGCAACGGCATCGACCCGGCCAGTGTCGAGGACTGTATTGTCGGTGCCGGCTCCAACGAAGGCGCCCAGGGCTACAACATCGGGCGCAATGTGGCGGTGCTCTCGCAGTTGGGCACCGGCACGGCGGGCATGACCCTCAACCGTTTCTGCTCCTCGGGCCTGCAGGCGATTGCCATTGCAGCCAACCAGATCGCCTCGGGTTGCAGCGACATCATTGTTGCCGGTGGCGTCGAATCCATCAGCCTGACCATGAAAAGCGTCAACACAGACAACCTGATCAACCCGCTGCTGAAAGAGCAGGTGCCGGGCATTTACTTCCCCATGGGCCAGACTGCCGAAATCGTCGCCCGCCGCTATAACGTCAGCCGCGAAGAGCAGGACCTCTATGCCCTGCAAAGCCAGCAGCGTACGGCGCAGGCCCAGGCCGACGGCTTGTTCGACGATGAAATCGTGCCGATGGCGGTCAAGTATAAAGTCGAGGACAAGAACACCGGCGCGGTGCAGATCCTCGAAGGCGTGGTCGATTGCGATGACTGCAACCGGCCCGACACCACGTTGGCCAGCCTCGCCGGTTTGAAACCGGTGTTCGCCGAAGAGGGTTCGGTGACGGCGGGCAACTCGTCGCAGCTGTCCGACGGTGCGTCGATGACCCTGGTGATGAGCCTGGAAAAAGCCCTGGAACTGGGGCTCAAGCCCAAGGCGTTTTTCCGCGGGTTCACCGTGGCCGGTTGCGAGCCGGACGAAATGGGCATCGGCCCAGTGTTCTCGGTGCCCAAGTTGCTCAAGGCGCGCGGCCTGCAAGTCGCGGATATCGACCTGTGGGAGCTGAACGAGGCGTTCGCTTCGCAGTGCCTGTATGCGCGCAATCGCCTGGAAATCGACAACGCCAGGTATAACGTCAACGGCGGCTCGATTTCCATCGGCCACCCCTTCGGCATGACCGGCTCGCGGCTAGTGGGGCACTTGGTGCGCGAGTTGCAACGGCGCAACTTGCGGTATGGCATCGTCACCATGTGCGTGGGCGGCGGTATGGGTGCGACGGGGCTCTTCGAAGCTGTCCGCTAGTTATTATTGGAAAACCGCGATCAGTGTGGGAGCTGGCTTGCCTGCGATGAGGGTGTATCAGCCAAACTGTGTTTGCCTGACACTGCGCTATCGCAGGCAAGCCCGCTCCCACATTTCGAACTGCGGCGTATCCCGGATCGTTCGCTTGCCCCTAGAATGCCGGTTCCACTTCCGCGGGCATTCTGGGGTACTCATGCACATCTCTTCCGGCCGCTGGGTCTATGGCTTTGGCTTGACCCTGCTGACCGCGTTTCTCTGGGGCATTCTGCCGGTCAAGCTCAAACAAGTCCTGCAAGTGATGGACCCGGTCACCGTCACCTGGTTTCGCCTGACGGTGGCCGGCGGCTGCCTGTTCCTGTACCTGGCCGCGACCAGGCGTCTGCCCAGCCGCAAAGTCCTCGGCCGCAAGGGCGGCTGGCTGGTGGCGATGGCGGTGTGCGGCCTGGTGGGCAACTACGTGCTGTACCTGATCGGCCTGAAAATGCTCAGCCCCGGTACCGCACAGCTGGTGGTGCAAATGGGGCCGATCTTTTTGATGATCGCCAGCGTGTTCGTGTTCAAGGAGCGTTTCAGCCGGGGCCAGGCGCTCGGGCTGGTGGTGTTGGTGGTGGGCTTTGGCCTGTTCTTCAACCAGCGCCTGGAGGAATTGCTCACGTCCGTCGGCACCTACACCGCCGGGGTATTGACCATTTTGCTCGCCACCTCGATCTGGGTGTTCTACGCGCTGGGCCAGAAGCAATTGCTGACGGTGTGGAATTCGCTGCAAGTGATGATGGTGATTTACCTGTCCTGCGCCGTGCTGCTCACGCCTTGGGCGCATCCGTTGGAAGCCCTGCAGCTGAGCCCTTTGCAGGGCTGGCTGCTGCTGGCGTGCTGCATGAATACGCTGGTGGCCTACGGCGCATTTGCCGAAGCCCTGGCGCATTGGGAGGCCTCACGTGTGAGTGCGACCCTTGCCCTGACGCCACTGGTGACCTTTGTCGCGGTGGCGCTGGCGGCGTGGCTGTGGCCGGACTATGTGCAGGCCGAGGAGATCAACGCCCTGGGCTATTTCGGGGCGTTGGTGGTGGTGATGGGCTCGGCGGCGGTCGCGCTGGCGCCGTCGTTGCTCGCCGGGCTCAAGGCCCGGCGATTACGCATGGCGTCTTAGTGCCCGGCTTCGAGCATGTTTTCCGGGCGCACCCACTGGTCGAACTCGGCGTCGGTGAGGAAGCCCAGGTCCAGCGCGGCCTGGCGTAGCGTCAGCCCTTCGGCGTAGGCCTTCTTGGCGATCTGCGCCGATTTGTCGTAGCCGATGTGCGGGTTGAGCGCCGTCACCAGCATCAGCCCGCGCTCCAGGTGCGCGGCCATTTGCTCGGCGTCGGGTTCGAGGCCGGCAATGCAGTGCTCCTGGAAGTTGTTGCAGCCATCGGCCAGCAGGCGGATCGATTCCAGCAGGTTGTGGATGATCACCGGCTTGTACACGTTCAACTGCAAATGCCCCTGGCTCGCGGCAATGCCGATGGTCACGTCGTTGCCCAACACCTGGCAGGCCAGCATCGACAGCGCTTCGCACTGGGTCGGGTTGACCTTGCCCGGCATGATCGAACTGCCGGGCTCATTGGCCGGCAGCTTCACTTCAGCCAGACCGGCGCGTGGGCCCGAGCCCAGCAGGCGCAGGTCATTGGCGATTTTCATCAGGGCCACGGCCAGGGTTTTCAGCGCGCCGTGCAGGGTCACCAGCGGCTCATGGCCGGAGAGGGCGGCGAATTTGTTAGGCGCGGTGACAAATGGCAGGCCGGACAGCGCCGCCAGCTCGGCGGCAATCGCCTCGCCAAAGCCATGCGGCGAATTGAGCCCGGTGCCGACGGCGGTGCCGCCCTGGGCCAGCTCGCAGACGGCGGGCAGGGCGCTGCGGATCGCGCGTTCGGCATAATCGAGCTGGGCGATAAACGCCGAGACTTCCTGGCCAAAGGTGATCGGCGTGGCGTCCATCATGTGGGTGCGGCCGGTCTTGACCAGTTTCATATGGCGCGCGGCCAACTCCGCCAAGCCCCCGGAAAGCGTGGTAATCGCCGGCAGCAGTTGCTGGTTGACGGCCTGCACGGCGGCAATGCTCATGGCGGTGGGGAAGCAGTCGTTGGAGCTCTGCGAGCGATTCACGTGGTCGTTGGGGTGCACCGGGCTCTTGCCGCCGCGTGGCTGGCCCGACAGCTCGTTGGCGCGGCCGGCGATCACTTCATTGGCGTTCATGTTGCTTTGCGTGCCGCTGCCGGTCTGCCAGACCACCAGCGGGAACTGGTCGTCATGTTGGCCGGCGAGCACCTCGTCGGCGGCCTGTTCGATCAGGCGGGCGATGTCGGCGGGCAGGTCGCCGTTGCGGTCGTTGACCCGAGCGGCAGCCTTCTTGATCAAGGCCAGGGCGTGCAGTACCGCCAAGGGCATGCGCTGCTCGCCGATGGCGAAATTGACCAGCGAACGTTGGGTCTGGGCGCCCCAGTAAGCGTCATCCGGGACGGCGACTTCTCCCAGGCTGTCGGTTTCGATACGGCTCATCGGGCACTCTCCTTCAGGTTCGTTTGCGCAGTTTAGGCCGTGATGGGCCGATGGGGTTCCATAAAAGACTTTTCATCGGGTAGACGTCCCAAAAAGCCAAGCCCTACAAGGCGTGGGGTTGAGCCCTGGCGTTTTTTAGGCGCAGAATGGTCGCCCTTGGGGTATTACCTCGCCTGCTAGAAAGGAAACTCGATGACCCGTCTTCGTGCCATCTGTACCGCGGTTGCTCTGGTTTGCGCCAGCGGCCAGGTTTTCGCCGATACCGCCAGCCACAACGCCAGTGCCGAAGCGTTTTTGACCCTGGCCCATGCCGACAAGCTGGGCACCCCGGTGTACATGCAAGTGCAGCAAATGTTCGCGCAGCGTTTCGAACAGACCAAGGCGCCTGCCGCTAAGCAGTCCGTGCTGGACAGCTACCAGGCCAAGGCCAACGCGGCCCTGGACCAGGCTATCGGCTGGCCAAAGCTGAAGCCTGACATGGTCAAGCTCTACACCACCAATTTCAGCGAATCCGAGCTCAAGGACCTGGTTGCTTTCTACCAGTCGCCACTGGGCAAGAAAGTCCTGGAAAAAATGCCGCAGCTGACCCAGCAATCGGCCCAGATGACCCAGGCCAAGCTGGAAAGCGCTGTGCCGGTCGTCAACAAGCTGTTGGAAGACATGACCAACGAGCTGGCGCCAAAAGCCGCCGCCCCGGCCAAGAAGAAGTAAGCAGGAATGACCATGCAACAGCGTATCGAAACGGCGCTTGGCGCCCTGGGCCCGGACCATTTGAGCGTGCTGGATGAAAGCCATATGCACAGCCGTGGGTTGCAGACCCACTTCAAGGCCGTGCTGGTCAGCCAGCAGTTCGAGGGGCTTAATCGCGTCAAGCGGCATCAGAAGGTCTACGCCACCCTGGGTGACCTGATGAGCGAATTTCATGCGCTGGCGCTGCATACCTATACGCCTGAAGAATGGGCGAAAATCGACGCAGCCCCGGCCTCGCCGACCTGCGCCGGCGGTCACTAGCCTCTGAAACGGTGTCTCTGGCACCTCGCATTTGCTAGAATCCGCAACGCGCCGCTTAGCCGGCGCGTTTTTTTTGCATCCGGTTCACCCCTTACGAGGGTAGCCACCTGGAGAGAACACCCATGACTCAACCGATTGTCGTGGCGGCACTGTATAAGTTCGTCACCCTCGAAGATTACGTCGCCCTGCGCGAGCCACTGCTGCAGGCGATGGTCGACAATGGCATCAAAGGCACCTTGCTGATCGCCGAAGAAGGCATCAACGGCACCGTTTCCGGCAGCCGCGAAGGCATTGATGGCCTGATGGCATGGCTGAAGAACGACCCGCGTATGGTCGACATCGACCACAAAGAGTCCTACTGCGACGACCAGCCGTTCTACCGCACCAAGGTCAAGCTCAAGAAAGAGATCGTGACCCTGGGCGTCGAAGGCGTCGACCCGAACAAAAAAGTCGGTACCTATGTGGAGCCGCAGGACTGGAACGCGCTGATCAGCGACCCGGAAGTGCTGCTGATCGACACGCGTAACGACTACGAAGTGTCGATTGGCACCTTTGAAGGCGCAATCGACCCGAAAACCACCAGTTTTCGCGAATTTCCCGACTATATCAAAGCCAACTTCGACCCGGCCAAGCACAAGAAAGTCGCCATGTTCTGCACCGGCGGCATTCGTTGCGAAAAAGCTTCGAGCTACATGCTCAGCGAAGGCTTCGGCGAGGTCTACCACCTCAAGGGCGGCATCCTGAAGTACCTCGAAGAGGTGCCGCAGGAAGAGACCAAATGGCAGGGCGACTGCTTTGTGTTCGACAACCGCGTGACCGTGCGCCACGACTTGACCGAAGGCGACTACGATCAGTGTCACGCCTGCCGTACACCGGTCAGCGTGGAAGACCGCGCATCCGAGCACTATGTGGCTGGCATCAGTTGCCCGCATTGCTGGGATAAGCTGCCGGAGAAGACCCGGCGCAGCGCGATTGACCGGCAAAAGCAGATTGAACTGGCCAAGGCCCGCAATATGCCGCACCCGATTGGCTTCAACTATAAGCAATCACCTTCCGAGGCTTGAGCCATGTCCGCACGCCTGCTCTATGTAATGGACCCGATGTGTTCCTGGTGCTGGGGTTTTGCCCCGGTAGCCGAGGCATTGGTGGAGCAGGCCCACGCGGCCGGCGTGGAGTTGCATCTGGTGGTGGGCGGCTTGCGCACCGGCAGCGGCGCGGCGCTGGAGCCGACCACCCGGCGCTACATCCTCGAGCACTGGCAGGCGGTCACCGAGGCCACCGGCCAGCCGTTCAAGCGTGAAGGCGCGTTGCCCGATGGCTTTGTGTATGACACCGAGCCGGCGTGTCGCGCCATCGTCACCGCGCGCAGCCTGGCGCCGGATTGCGCCTGGAAACTATTGGGGTTGATTCAGCGTGCGTTTTATATCGAGGGCCGCGACGTGACCCTCGCCGGTGTGCTGGTGGAGTTGGCCGAAGAGGCCGGTATACCGCGCATCGAGTTCGCCGGCGCGTTTGACCGCGCCGAGCAGCACGCGGCCACCGCCGCCGATTTCACCTGGGTGCAGGACCTGGGCATCGCCGGTTTCCCGACCCTGCTGGCCGAACGCAATGGCCAGTTGGCGTTGCTGACCAATGGCTATCAGCCGCTGTCGGAATTGTCGCCGTTGCTGGCCCGTTGGTTGGAGCGAGCCACCTGTGTATGACCAGCCTGACCTGGAGCCTGCCAAGCGCGCCGACCGACTGACCTGGGCGGAGGTTCGCCGCCTGGCCCTGCGCCATAAAAAATCCCTGTGGATCGCCAACAGTGTCGCCGTGCTGGCCACCCTGTGCAGTGTGCCCATCCCACTGCTGTTGCCATTGCTGGTCGACGAAGTGCTGTTGGGCCATGGCGACGCCGCCCTCAAAGTAATGAATCACGCGCTGCCCCTGGGCTGGCAGAAGGCCGCCGGGTATATCGGCCTGATGCTGCTGGTGACGCTGTTCCTGCGTGGCGGCGCGCTGGTGTTCAACGTGGTGCAGGCGCGGCTGTTTGCGCGGCTGGCCAAAGACATCGTGTACCGCATCCGCGTGCGGTTGATCGAGCGGCTCAAGCGTATCTCCCTGGGCGAATACGAAAGCCTGGGCAGCGGCACGGTGACCACGCACCTGGTCACCGACCTGGATACGCTGGACAAATTCGTCGGCGAAACCCTCAGCCGCTTCCTGGTAGCCATGCTCACCCTGGTCGGCACTTCGGCAATCCTGGTGTGGATGCATTGGCAACTCGCCTTGCTGATCCTGCTGTTCAACCCGCTGGTGATTTACGCCACGGTGCAGTTGGGCAAGCGCGTCAAACACCTGAAGAAACTGGAAAACGACAGCACGTCGCGCTTCACCCAGGCCTTGACCGAAACCCTCGATGCTATCCAGGAAGTGCGCGCCGGCAACCGCCAGGGCTTCTTTCTCGGGCGCCTCGGCCAGCGCGCCCAGGAAGTGCGCGACTACGCCATCCACTCGCAATGGAAAACCGACGCTTCCAGCCGCGCCAGTGGGCTGCTGTTCCAGTTTGGTATCGACATCTTCCGTGCGGCGGCGATGCTTACCGTGCTGTTTTCCGACCTGTCCATCGGCCAGATGCTCGCGGTGTTCAGCTACCTCTGGTTCATGATCGGGCCGGTGGAGCAACTGCTGAACCTGCAATACGCCTACTACGCGGCGGGCGGGGCGCTGACGCGGATCAACGAACTGCTGGCGCGTGCCGACGAGCCGCAATATGCCGGCGGCGAAGACCCGTTTACCGGGCGTGAAACCGTGGGCATCGAAGTGCGCGGGCTGAACTTCGGCTATGGCGAAGACCTGGTGCTCGACCAGCTGAACCTGACCATTGCCCCCGGTGAGAAAGTCGCGATTGTCGGTGCCAGTGGCGGCGGTAAAAGCACCCTGGTGCAACTGTTGCTCGGGTTGTACACGCCGCAGGCCGGCAGCATCCGTTTTGGTGGCGCGACCCAGCAGGAGATCGGCCTGGCGAC
Source organism: Pseudomonas viridiflava (assembly GCF_900580675.1). Lineage (GTDB taxonomy): Bacteria > Pseudomonadota > Gammaproteobacteria > Pseudomonadales > Pseudomonadaceae > Aquipseudomonas. The sequence continues at coordinate 17,720 of NZ_UTBG01000177.1, read as the reverse complement.
CATTCGTGAAAACGTCGCTGTCGTGTTGCAACACCCGGCGCTGTTCAACGACACCGTGCGCGCCAACCTGACCATGGGCCGTGAACGCAGCGACCAGGCCTGCTGGCAGGCCTTGGAAATCGCCCAGCTTGACGCTACCGTCAAGGCGTTGCCCCTGGGGCTCGACAGTGTGGTGGGGCGTTCCGGCGTGCGGTTTTCCGGGGGGCAGCGCCAGCGCCTGGCAATCGCGCGCATGGTGCTGGCGGAGCCTAAAGTGGTGATTCTTGACGAGGCAACTTCCGCCCTGGATGCAGCCACTGAATATAACCTGCACCAGGCGCTGGCGCGGTTTCTCAGCGGCCGTACCACACTGATCATCGCCCACCGTCTGTCGGCGGTTAAGCAGGCAGATCGAGTATTAGTGTTCGACGGCGGTCACATTGCTGAGGATGGTGATCATCAGCAGTTGATTGCCGATGGCGGCCTGTACGCCAAGCTATATGGACACTTGCAGCAAGTGCGTTGATTTAGCCTAGGCTTAGCTATCGGAAGCGGATTTTCGCGTGCGTATCAGGCAGTGCATGTGTAAGGGACTTCATGAAGCAGAAGCGGACTCTCGGAACGCCTCGGTTGTTGGGCATTGTGTGGCCCTTTATCGCCGTCGTCCTGTTACAGGCGTTATTGGGCTGCGTCAGTCTTTACGTGCTGTCAGCCGTGCGCGGGTATGTGGCAGGCGAAAGCTTGTGGTCCAAGGGCCAGAAAGACGCGATCTATTACCTGACGCTCTACGCCGATAATCGCGACGAAACCACGTACCTCAAATACCAGCAAGCGATCGCCGTGCCCCAGGGCGGGCATGAGCTGCGCATTGCCCTGGACCGTTCGACGCCCGATCTCGGCGCTGCCCGCCTGGGTATCCTCAAGGGCGGCAACCACCCGGACGACGTCTCCAGCCTGATCTGGCTGTACCTCAATTTCCGGCATTTCAGCTACCTGGAAAAAGCTATCGAGCTGTGGACCGTGGGCGACGGTTACCTGGTCCAGCTGGATAACCTGGCCAGGGAGATGCATCAGGCGATCAGCCGTGACCAGGTCAACGCCAACGATGTACAGCAATGGAAAGCGCACATCATCGCCATCAATGACGGCGTGACACCCGCCGCCAAGGCCTTCAGCGATGCCTTGGGCGAAGGCTCGCGCATGATCCTGCGGCTGCTGTTGATCACTAACCTGGCGACGGCGCTGGGCTTGATCGTGCTGGCGCTGCTGCGTACGCATAAGCTGCTGACCCAGCGCCATGCGTTCGCCGATGCCTTGCAACAAGAGAAAGAACGCGCGCAGATCACCCTGGAATCGATTGGCGACGGGGTGATCACCACCGATGTCGACGGCGCCATTACCTACATGAACCCGGCAGCCGAGGCGATGACCCATTGGAAGTCGGCGCAGGCCCAGGGCTTGCCCCTGGCGGCCTTGTTCAACCTGCCGGACGACAATGCCCAGCCCGACGGTTTCACCTTGATCGAACACATCGTCAAGGGCCAGCTCAGCGGCGGCAGTGAGCATTCGAAAACCATCCAGCGCCTGGATGGCAGCACGGTGTCGGTGACGCTGGTGGGTGCGCCGATCCGCAGCGCCGGGAAGGTCACCGGTGCGGTGCTGGTGCTGCACGACATGACCCAGGAGCGGCAATACATCGCCAATCTGTCGTGGCAGGCAACCCATGACGCCTTGACCGGCCTGGCCAACCGTCGCGAGTTCGAGTTCCGCCTGGAGCAGGTGCTGCACCCGGCAGGTGGCGCGCAAAGCGGGCGACACGCGTTGATGTTTCTTGACCTGGACCAGTTCAAGCTGGTCAACGACACCTGCGGGCATGCAGCGGGCGACGAGCTGCTGCGGCACATCTGCGCGCTGCTGCAGTCGGACCTGCGTGAAGGCGACACCCTGGCCCGATTGGGGGGCGATGAGTTCGGTATTCTGTTGGAGAACTGCCCGGCACCGGTGGCGGAGAAGATCGCCGAAAGCCTGCGCCATACCGTGCAAAACCTGCACTTTGTGTGGAAGGGCCGGCCGTTCATGACCACCGTGAGTATCGGCCTGGTGCATATTTCGCACACCCCGACCACCCTGGAAACCTCGCTGCGCGCCGCCGACATGGCGTGCTACATGGCCAAGGAAAAAGGCCGCAACCGCGTGCAGGTTTACCACGCCGATGACTCGGAACTGTCCCTGCGCTTTGGCGAAATGGCCTGGGTGCAGCGCCTGCACATGGCATTGGAAGAAAACCGCTTTTGCCTGTATGCCCAGGAAATTTCGCCGCTTGGGCACACCGACGGCGGCGACGGGCATATTGAGATCCTGCTGCGCCTGCATGACGAGGCAGGCCGCATTATCCTGCCGGACAGCTTTATTCCCGCCGCCGAGCGTTACGGTTTGATGACCTCGCTGGACCGCTGGGTCGTCGAGAATGTATTCAAACTCATCGCCCGTTGCATGCACGAACGCCCAGGCCGACCCATGGCCATGTGTGCGATTAATCTGTCAGGTATAACGATTGGCGATGATGACTTTCTCGGTTTCCTTCGTGAGAAATTTCACACTTACAATATTCCGCCGAGAATGATCTGTTTTGAAATTACCGAAACCAGCGCGATTGCAAACTTGGGCAGTGCGATCCGATTTATTAATGAACTCAAAGCCTTAGGTTGTCATTTTTCACTGGATGACTTTTGTGCCGGAATGTCCTCATTCGCTTATCTCAAACATTTACCTGTAGACTTCCTGAAGATCGATGGAAGTTTCGTAAAGGATATGCTGGACGACCCGATTAACCGCGCGATGGTTGAAGTGATCAATCACATCGGCCACGTCATGGGTAAGCGCACAATTGCAGAGTTTGTTGAAACGCCGCAGATCGAACAGGCGTTACTCGAGATCGGTGTGGATTACGCTCAGGGCTACCTGATTGAACGCCCGCAATTGTTTACCTTTGATAGCTTGCAGTGTCGACCTGTGCGGCCGCAGCCTCTGTTGTTCAAGGCGCCCGGCACATTCCGCTGAAACATTTGCTGGTCTGTAAATCACACTTGAAAAGGAGCCCGACAGTGATCGACACATTCAACAGAACCGGCCCGCTTATGGAAGCCTCGAGTTACCCCGCCTGGGCGCAGCAACTTATCCAGGACTGTAGCGAGAGCAAGCGGCGCGTTGTCGAACACGAACTGTACCAGCGCATGCGCGACAACACGCTCAGCGCCAAGACCCTGCGTCACTACCTGATCGGTGGCTGGCCTGTGGTGGAACAGTTTGCCTTGTACATGGCACAGAATCTCACCAAGACCAAGTTTGCCCGCCATCCTGGGGAGGATATGGCGCGGCGTTGGCTGATGCGCAATATTCGCGTGGAACTCAACCACGCCGACTATTGGGTGCACTGGGCGCGTGCCCACGGCGTCAGCCTGGAAGAGTTGCAGGCCCAGGACGTTCCGCCGGAGCTGCACGCATTGAGCCATTGGTGCTGGCACACAAGCTCGGCCGATTCGCTGATCGTGGCCATCGCCGCGACCAACTACGCCATCGAAGGCGCGACCGGGGAGTGGTCTGCTGTGGTGTGTTCCACCGGCGTCTACGCGGCGGCTTTCCCGGAGGAAGACCGCAAGCGTGCGATGAAGTGGCTGAAAATGCATGCCCAATACGACGACGCGCATCCTTGGGAAGCCCTGGAAATTATCTGCACCCTGGCCGGGATGAACCCGAGCAAGGCACTGCAGGTAGAGCTGCGCCAGGCCGTGTGCAAGAGCTACGACTACATGTACCTGTTCCTGGAAAGCTGCATGCGCCTCGAGAAAGAAAAAGCGCCAGTGGTTGCGCGCGAGCGCCAGGCTCGCGTTGCCAGCGAAGCCTGATGTAACCGTGATGGCGGGGTGCTTACCCCGCCATTGCCAAGCGGTTACGACCTTCGCGCTTGGCTACGTACAAGGCGTTGTCCGCCCGGCGCAGCAGGCTTTCGGCAGACTCGGCGGCCAATAAAGTCGAGCAGCCCAGGCTTACGGTCAAATCGATCCGTGTACCGTCTGCCCAATAATCCTGGGCCTGTGCCGCTCGGCGCAGGCGTTCACCGACCATCGCTGCCGCGTCCCGGCCAGTGTTGGAGAGCAGGATCAGAAACTCTTCCCCGCCGAACCGAAACACCATGTCCACGTTACGCAACTGGCCCTTGATCGCCCCGGCGACGGCGCGTAGCACGTCATCGCCCGCAGCGTGGCCGTGGGTGTCGTTGATGACCTTGAAGTGGTCGATATCGAGCATCAGCAATGACAACGGGTTCAGGTGCCGGCGTGCCATATCGATTTCGCGTTGCAGGGTCTGGTCCATGGCAATGCGGTTGCCGGTCTCGGTCAACGGGTCGCGCAGCGCGCTACGGGTGGCGGCGCGGTAGAGCAGGGCGTTGCGCATCGGGTAGAGCAGGGTCGACAGCAACGACTCAAGCTGGCCAAGTTCTTCTTCCACAAGGCGCTGGTTGCGACGAAAGATCAGCTCACCGAGGTGCTCGCCTTCGTGGCTCAGGCTGTAGCTCACCGAATGATGGCCGCGGTGGCCGAACTCCAGGCGCAGGTCGCTGGCATCGTGGCGATATTGCAGGGCATCCAGCGGTACCAGGCGCTGGATTTCACGGAAGAACACCGCGAGGATGCGCTCCGGCTCCAGGCTGGTCTGCAGTTGCATGCCCAGTTGCTGGCGAAGTTGGGTGATGGTCGTGGGACGGCGTGGGAGGAGCGTTGGCTGACCAAAGCCCAGGCGTTGCAATTTGGCACTGTCGAAGTCAATTGCGTTGGTCTGGGTTGGTGTTTTCATAAGCGGTCGGCCTCTAAGCACTTGGCTGTCTTACAGGCTCGATGAGAGTGGCGAATGCCAAGCGTCTAACTGTTCCGTCAGTTCCGTAAAACATTGGTAACAGTTTAGACCGCTTTACAGAGGGTTATAACCCCTGGGCACCGCCGCACGTCTTGTCATCGCTTAACCTGCTTGGGAAAGCTTAGAGCTAGATTCATGCCATTTTGTTTAACTAAATAAAACTCCTTTTAAATCAACGACTGTTTTTCTACGGAAAATCAGTCGTTGAAGAGTGACGTCAGTTATTTGGCTGGCTGCACCAGGGTGGAGTGGTCAATCCGGTCAATTGACGTGACACCGGTCAGCGTCATGGCCACGCGCATTTCCCTGGCGAAGATATCCAGCAGGTTTTCAACCCCGTGCTGGCCGTCGGCAGCCAACGCGTAAGCGCTCGCGCGACCCAGCAGGCAAGCCTTGGCCCCCAGGGCGAGCATCCGTACCACGTCCAGCCCGGAGCGGATGCCGGAATCCACCAGCACTGTCAGGTCATCGCCCACCGCGTCGGCAATCGGCGGCAAGGCTTTGGCGGTGGAGAGCACCCCGTCCAACTGGCGGCCGCCATGGTTGGAGACCACGATGCCGTCGGCGCCGAAACTCACGGCATCCTTGGCGTCCTGCGGGTCGAGGATGCCTTTGATGATCATCGGGCCTTTCCAGAATTCCCGGATCCACTCCAGGTCTTTCCAGCTGATCGACGGGTCGAAGTTGTTGGCCAGCCAGCCAATGTAATCTTCCAGGTGGGTGGGTTTGCCGAGGTATTTGGAGATATTGCCCAAGTCGTGCGGGCGGCCCATCAGGCCTACATCAAAAGCCCATTGTGGCTTGGTCACGGCTTGCAGCATGCGCCGCTGTGCGGCGAACGGGCCGGACATGCCCGAGTGCGCATCGCGGTAGCGCGCGCCCGGCGTCGGCATGTCCACGGTAAACACCAGCGTAGTGACCCCGGCGGCCTGGGCTCGCTCCAGCGCATTGCGCATAAAGCCTCGGTCCTTGAGCACATAAAGTTGGAACCAGATCGACTGCGGGCTCTGGGACGCCACTTCTTCAATCGAGCACACCGACACCGTCGACAGGCAAAAGGGGATGCCTTTGTTGGCCGCCGCTTTCGCCGCCTGCACCTCACCGCGACGCGCGTACATGCCGGTCAGGCCGACGGGGCTGAGGATCACCGGCATTGCCAGGTCCTGCCCGAACACCGTGGTTTTCAAACTCAGGTTGTCGACATTGCGCAGGATGCGCTGGCGCAGGCTGATCTCGGCCAGGTCCGAACTGTTCGCGCGCATCGTGTGTTCGGCGTAGGCGCCGCCGTCGATGTAGTCGAACAAAAACCGCGGCAGCTTGCGCTTGGCGGCGGCGCGGTAGTCGGAGGCGGACGAGATGATCATGCAACATGACTCCACAGGGCAAAGTGGGCCCAAGATAAGCCAATGTCTGGCATGATAAAAACAACTTTTATCGCTGGCAGCCAGTCGCCAAGGGAATACCGATGAACCTCAGAACACTGCGCGTCTTTGTCGAAGTGGTACGCCAGGGCGGTTTCTCGCAGGCGGCCGAGGCGGTGTCCCTGACCCAGTCCAGCGTGAGCAAGGCGGTCAGGACCCTGGAGGACGAACTCGGCATGCCGCTGCTCAGCCGCCTTGGCCACCGCAACGAACTCACCGCCGCCGGCGAAATTGCCTACCGCCGCGCGTTGGTACTGCTCGCCGAACACACCGACCTGGTGGGCGAGATAAATGACCTGCGCGGGCTCAAGCGCGGCCAACTGCGCATCGGCCTGCCACCGGTGGGCTGCGGCGTGCTGTTCGCAACCATGTTCGCGACCTACCGCAGCCGCTACCCGGACATTGACATCGAACTCACCGAATACGGCAGCAAAAAACTGCGTGAATGCCTGGAAGCGGGGGAGATCGACCTGGCAGCACTGCTGCTGCCGGTGAACGAAGACTTCGACTACCAGCCCGTACGCAATGAGCCGCTGATGGCCGTACTGCCCAGAAGCCACCCCTTGGCCAGGCGCACACACATCGACTTCACCGATCTGGCTGACTCACCCTTTATCCTGTTCGAAGCCGGCTTCGCCCTGAACGCCAAGATCCTCGCCGCCTGCGAGCGCAAGGGCGTGACGCCGCGTGTGACCGCACGCAGTGGGCAGATCGACTTCATCGTCGACCTGGTCGCTGCCGGCCTCGGCGTTGCCTTCCTGCCGCGCATGCTTGCGCACATGCATCAACACGCCGACATCGCCCTGATTCCGCTGGACGAACCCCATACCGACTGGCACATCGCCCTGGCCTGGCGCGCCAATGCCCATCTGCCACCGGCGGCGCGCGCCTGGCTGGATCTGGCCAAGGAACAGTCACTCGCAGCCGGCCATCCGGATTATTCGTCCGGAGCGCCACAGAAAGCTTGACTTATCCTTTTCAATCAGTAACATACGGCGCATTCCGCGATAGCTCAGTTGGTAGAGCAAATGACTGTTAATCATTGGGTCCCTGGTTCGAGTCCAGGTCGTGGAGCCAGATAGAGAAAAGCCTGCAGCGATGCAGGCTTTTTTTTGCCTTGGATTTGGCGGCGCTGAAACAATGTTGCCGAATCAGGCCCTATACAACTCATATTCCCGCCAATAAGATGAGAAGCATTATCATTTATGCGGGTCTCATATGCACGACAACGGCTTTGCCTCACCCGTCGCCAAGCTGTATACGAATCATCATGGCTGGCTTCGGGGCTGGTTGTATCGGCGCCTGGGGCACAGTGCTGATGCCGAAGACTTGGCACATGACACCTTTATCCGGGTGTTGCGCTCCAAGGAAAACGTGTGCGAGCTGCGCCAGCCCATGGCATTTCTTGCGACTATTGCCAATGGTTTGCTGATCAATCGTTGGCGCCGCGACGTGATTGAGCGGGCTTACCTGGCGGAGTTGGCGGCGCGGCCGATGGTCGTGGAGCCCTCGCCGGAGGCGCGCTACCTGATGATCGAGACGCTGCTGCAGCTGGATTTGCTGCTGGTCGGGTTATCGCCGCGGGTGCGGCAGATTTTCTTTTTGTCCCAGCTAGATGGCCTGACTTACCCGCAGATTGCCGCGCAGTTGAGCTTGACCGTGGCCCAGGTGCAGCGGGCAATGGGCAAAGCCTTCAACGTCTGTTATGCGAGCCGGTTCGAATGAGCGGAGTGGCTATCGATTCGCGCGTTCGGGACAGTGCCATCGAATGGTTGGTGCGTTCGCAATCGGGCGTGATGAATGCCGGGGACCGTCAGGCGCTGGCGCAATGGCGGCAGGCCAGTGCCGAGCATGAGCACGCGTGGCAGCGGGTCAGTGGCTTGCCGCTGTTGCTTCAGCCAGGCGCGAATCTGTTAGCCGATGCGACTGCGCGTCGGGTGTTGCAATCGGCTGGGACCGATCCGCAGCGTCGTCGCCAAGTGCTCAAATGTTTGCTGGCGTTGGGCGTGCTCGGCGGCGTTTCCTGGCAGGCAGCGGATTCCACACCCCTGCGTTCGGCATTGGCGGGTTATCGCACCCGTGTTGGCGAGCGGCGGAACTGGGTCCTGGCGGACGGCAGTTCGCTGTGGTTGAACACCGCCAGCGCGGTCAATCTCGAGTTTAATTCAGAGCACCACAGCGTGCAGTTGGTTGAGGGTGAACTGGCACTGGATACCCCGGCGGGATCTGCATCGCTGCAACTGCTGACCCCTGACGCGGCGCTGTACAGCCATGGCGCTAACCTGCTGGTGCGGCATGATCGCCATGGCACGCTGGTCACGGTCTTGCGGGGGCTGGTGCAGGTGAGTGCGCGGCATCATCCTGCACCGGTGCCGTTGCAGGCCGGCTGGCAACTCATGATCAATGACGGTAGGGCTGCGCGTTCGAGCCCCGTCGACCTTCTTCTGGCACAGGCCTGGGTGCGAGGCATTCTGCCCGCCGAGCGCGTGCGTTTGGATCAATTGCTGGCCGAGCTCTCGCGCTATCGCCCAGGTTTCCTGCGGTGCAGCGAGGCCGTGGCGGCGCTGCGCATAACCGGCAGTTTCCTGCTGGATGACACCGATGCGGCGCTGGCCCTGGTCACCCAGAGCCTGCCCGTGCGTATCGAGCGCAGGACGCGCTACTGGGTCACGGTGGTACCCGCGTGAGTTTTTTTTCACCGGTGCGATAGTTTTTTCGATTTGGTTTGGCCTTTAGGTAATACCCACCGGCGCAGGTGGGTTTCGATCCCTAGGAGCCTTGCATGATTCTCCCCGTTCGTGTCTTGCGTAACCATACGTTCAGCCTGTTGTTTGTCAGTTTCCAGATGCTCAATGGAGAGCTGGTTTTTGCAGCTGGCGAGCGCCCCTACCGCATCGCTGCCGGTCCGCTGGATCAAGTGTTGTCGCGCTTCGGCACTGAAGCGGGGATCAGCATGGCGGGCAGTTCGCTGCTCACCGCCGGCAGGAGCAGCCAGGGCCTGCAGGGTGATTTCAATACCGAGGCTGGCCTGACCCAATTGCTCTCGGGCACAGGCCTGGACTATCAACGTGAGGCCGACGGCGGCTATGTGCTGCGCTTGCGCCAAGAGGGTGTCCTGCTGCCGACGCAGCAGGTGACGGGCGAGCATCTTGAAGAGGCACAGGTCTACCGGGCACCGCGTTCGTCGGTGTATATCTCCGGTGAAGATATGCAGCGCTTTGGCGTGGTTTCGGTTGGCGATATGCTCAAGGGGCAACCTGGCGTCCAGGTCGGTGACAGTCGCAATGGCGGCGGCCTGGATGTGAATATCCGTGGTATCCAGGGCCAGAGCCGGGTAGCGGTCACGGTTGACGGTTCGCAGCAGGCACTGGACGTCTATCGCGGCTATGCCGGTACCCAGCAGCGCAGCTACATAGACCCGGACCTGATCAGCGACATCACTATCGACAAGGGCCCGAGCCTGACCTCCAGCGCTATCGGCGGTACGGTGAAGATGCGCACCCTGAGCGTCGACGACATCCTCAAGGATGGCCAGGACATGGGGCTGCGCCTCAAGGGTGACCTGTGGAACAACGGCGTCGCCCCGGCCGACCGGGACCCACGTTCCGCGACGCAAAACCTGTACTCGGAGCCACACCGCAGTCGGGGCGGGCTGTTGGGTTCGCAGGCCGAGTCCGGCAGTGCTGCGTTCGCCTATTCCCATGAATTTTTCGACGTGGTGGCGGCCTATGCCAAGCGCAACCAGGGTAACTATTTTGCTGGCAGGAAGGGGCAGGACCGTTATCGAAGCTACGACAGCAATGGCGATGAGGAAAGGAGTGTCGCCACCACCTACAGCGCAGGTGAGGAGGTACTGAACTCCTCGTCCAGGACCGAGTCATTCCTGCTCAAGACCACCCTTCGCCCGGCGGATGGCCACACCTTCGATCTGGGCTATCGGCGCTATGACGGGCGCATCGGCGAGGTCATGCCTTCGGATATTTTCCGCTTCGGCACCGGCGGGATTTATCAGTACCCCTTGGGCCGCACCAGGATCGACACTTACACCGCACGTTACAACTACCTGCCCGAGGGCAATCCGCTGGTGGACCTGACCGCTGACCTGTGGATGACCGACGCGCAAACCAGCCAGATCACCTCGGTAAGAGCGCCGGCGACCCAGGGCTATCGCTCAGACCGTGCCTGGAGCCGGCAGGCCGACCAGCGCATCGGCGGTGGCCTGGCCAACACCTCGCACTGGCACACCGATTACGGCGACATGAAGCTGGACCTGGGCAGCTCGTTCCAGCTCGAAGAGCTGCGTCCGCAAAAAGGCGTGGTCACCACCCAGCACGATATCAACGCCAACCGCATGTTGCGCGAAGGTTCGCGGCAGGAGTTCAGTTTCAACGGCAAGCTGGAATATAAACCAGTGGAACCGCTCACGTTATGGGGTGGCGGCCGCTACACCCGGTATCGCAGCAAGGACCATATCGCCCGGGCAACAGCGCGCTGGGAGGAGCGTGATCTGCGCTACCTGCGGGTCTACAACGGCAACAACTCCGGCGACAGGTCCGGCAACATGCTGTGGTTTCCGGACAGCAATGGCCAATACACCGACGCCACGGACCCGCGCCTGAACAATGGCGTTGTCTTCCAGGACACCAACTACCCCTTCGAGGGCGTCAACTACAACGACTTTGGGGTGATCTCTTCGACGGTCTACGCTCCCCAGTTCGGAGAAGTAGTCGCCGGGTATGACTATTCGGGCAAACAGAGCGACAGTGGCGGCGCTTTCTCCCCGGCGTTCGGAGTCAATATCGAAGTGCTGCCCGACACCTTCGTCTATGCCTCCTACACCCAGGGAATTCGTATGCCTTCGCTGTTTGAAACCAGCCAGGGTGTATTGCTAACCCGGCCCGGCAAGGGCTTGAAACCTGAGCGTTCGAGCAACTGGGAGATCGGCGCCAGCACCTCTGGCAAGGGGCTGCTATTGGATGACGACTCGGGAGCGATCAAGCTCGCCTATTTCAACAACACCATCAAAAACTACATCACACGCTACTACGACCCGAGCCCCGGCCTGTCGGGCCTGATGCGCTTCAGCAACACTGACAGCTACAAGACCAGCGGCCTGGAACTGCAGACCCGCTACGATGCCGGGCGGGTGTTCGCCGATCTGTCCTCCACCTACTACCTGAAGACCGAAACCTGCGACGCCGCATTCGCTGCAACGCTACGCGCGGCCAGTAACGCTTATCAGGATCTGAGCCGAACCCCGGACTGCACCCCGGGCAGCTTCATGGGTTCCTACACCAATACCCAGAACCCGCCACGGTTCGCGAGCAACCTGACCACCGGCCTGCGTTTCTTCGATCAGAGCCTGGTAGTCGGGACTCGCCTGACGTACACCTCGGGGCCCACGGTCACCGTGGACAAACCCTGGCAGACCGGCGCCACCACGCCGCAATTGGCCTACCGCGAAGTGGCACTGGTTGATCTCTTCCTGAACTACAGGTTGCAGGAACACGCCAGCCTTAACGTGTCGCTGCAGAACCTGACCGACCGTTACTATCTGGACCCTCTGGCGCAAAGTTTCATGCCGGCGCCCGGGCGTACGCTGCGGGTAGGCGTGCAGGCGAAGTTCTAAGGGCTTCAGTCCGCACCGCTGCCCGGGCAGGCCTGGGTGCCGTGCCTATTCAAAGTTCAGGATCAGTGCCTGTCGGTGTAGAGGGTGTGGGTGGATTGCTTGCTCGACTGTCGCGTTGAAGGGGCGGAGCAATAGAGGCCGCAATGTCCCATGTCAGCAGCAGTTGGCTGATTGCCGCGTCGATGGCGGCAGGGGGCACGTTATCGCGCGCCAATATCGAAACCCCCTGCAAAAAACTGTCAAATACCGTCGCCATCACGGCCGGCTGGGTCTGCTGCGGCAACTGGCCCAGGGCGATCGCGCGCTCCACGCACGCCACGATCCCCGCGCGGGTGCGTAGCCGCGACGCGGTCAAGGCATCCGCAACCCGTGCGTTTTCCGGGCTCGGCGCGCTCATCACGCCCAGCGCGACCATGCAGCCCTTGGGGTGCCCGTCTTCACACTGCATGCGCGCCGACTGGCGCAGCGCGGTTTCGACGGCCTGGCGCGGCGGCAGGGTTTCGTCCCACAGGCATTCGGTGACTTGGGCGTAGGTCGCCAGGTAGCGCTGCACGCATTCATCGAACAACGCCTCCTTGGAGCCGAACGCCGCGTAGAAGCTCGGCGCGGAAATCCCGCCCCCCAGGCCGGCCTTGAGCTGGGCGAGGGAAGTGGCGTCGTAGCCGTGCTGCCAGAACAGGTGCATGGCCTGTTCCACGGCCTGTTCGCGGTCGAAGGTGCGGGGGCGGCCCATCTGTGCCATGTCTGCGCTCCGGTGAGGAATGAGATAAATACTAGTCGATACATAAGTCGTTGACAACGGGCGCAGGCTGCCCGCAACATCTATATCGATCAGTATCTAAGTGACCTCAAGGAGTTTCCCGTGACGCCCTCACTCACCTTATCCGCCTCGTCCGAGCGCCTGCCGATTGGCGCGTTACTCGCCCTGGCCATGACCGGCTTCATCTGCATCGTCACCGAAACCCTGCCCGCCGGCCTGTTGCCGTTGATCAGCGAAGGGCTGGCGATTTCGCCGTCCATGGCCGGGCAGATGGTCACCGCCTATGCGCTGGGCTCGGTGCTGGCGGTGATCCCCATGACCATCGCCACCCGCGGCTGGCGCCGGCGCAATGTGCTGCTGCTGACCATCGTCGGTTTCCTGCTGTTCAACTCCATCACCGCGTTGTCGTCGCACTATGGCGTGACGCTGGTGGCGCGCTTTTTCGCCGGAGTAGCGGCGGGGCTCGCCTGGAGCCTGCTGGCCGGTTACGCCCGGCGCATGGTCGCGTCCCATCAACAGGGAAAGGCGCTGGCGCTGGCGATGGTCGGCACACCGATTGCGCTCTCGCTGGGCGTGCCGCTGGGCACCTGGCTCGGCGGCCTGGTGGGTTGGCGCACGACCTTTGGCCTGATGTCGGCCCTGACGCTGGTGCTGATTGTGTGGGTGCTGGTGAAAGTCCCGGATTACGCGCCCCAGCCCGCCCATCAGCGCTTGTCGTTGCGTAGCGTGCTGACCACACCCGGCGTGCGTCCGGTGTTGGCGGTGGTGATCAGTTGGATGCTCGCTCACAACATTCTGTACACCTACATCGCGCCGTTCGTGGCGCCTGCAGGCCTGGCCGAACGCGTGGACCTGGTGCTGCTGGTGTTCGGCATCGCGGCGTTGGCGGGCATCTGGATCACCGCCAGGTTGGTCGAGCCTTTATTGCGTAAAACCGTGCTGGCGTGCCTGCTGACCTTTGCGGCGGTGAGCCTGTTATTCGGCTTTTTCGGCAACGTGCCGCAGGTGGTGTACCTCGGTGTGGCGGCGTGGGGCCTGAGCTTCGGCGGCGCCGCAACCCTGCTGCAAACCGCCCTGGCCGACGCGGCGGGCGATGGCGCGGATGTGGCGTTGTCGCTGAACGTGGTGGCCTGGAACAGCGCAATTGCCGGCAGTGGCGTGGTCGGCGGTGTGCTGCTGGATACCTGGGGTGTGGCGGCGTTTCCATGGGCCATGCTGGTGTTGATCGGCGTGGCGCTGGTGATTGCCTGGACGGCGCGCACGCAAGGTTTCAAGCCTGGTGCGCGCGCTGCGAACTCACCCGCGGTGAGCGGCCATTAGGTTCAGGGAATCAAACGCGCGGCGCGCAGTTGATCGAACACATCAAAAAACGCCTGGTCGCTGGCCTGGTAGGCGGTGAAGCCCATTTTGCGGCTCTTGGACATGTCCGTGACCACCTCGATCGGCCGTCCCAGGTCGGCATCGGTATGCCACGGCGAAACCAGGCGGTGGAGGTCGCTTTCTTTCAACCCGTGCTGTGTGACGATCTCGCGCCACGCGGCCTCATCGTTGGCCATCTGGGTTTCAAGCGGCGAGGGCGTGGCAGGGAAGTCGGCGGGCGAGAGGTCGAAATACTCGGCGATCCGGCCCCACATCCAGTTCCAGCGGAACACGTCGCCATTGGTGATATTGAACGCCTGGTTGGCCGCCGCCGGTGTGGTCGCAGCCCACAGCTGTTGTTTGGCCAGTTGCCGCGCGTCGGTCATGTCGGTGAGGCTGTCCCATTGCACGCGTGAGCCCGGGAAGACAAACGCGCGCCCGGTGTGTTTGCACACGCTGGCGTAGACGGCGAGGGTGGTTGCCATGTTCATCGCGTTGCCGACGGCCACGCCGGTGACGGTGTGCGGGCGGTGCACGCTCCAGGTGAAGCCGTCTTTTTCAGCGGCGGCGAACACTTCGTCCTCTTGGGCGTAGTAGAAATTCTCTACGTCCAGGCGGCCTTGGTCTTCGCGAAACGGGGTTTTTGGCAGGCTGCCCTTGCCGTAGTTTTCGAACGGGCCGAGGTAGTGCTTCAAGCCGGTGACCAATGCCACGTGCTGCACGCTGCCGGCCGGGCGCACGGCATCCAGCACATTGCGCACCATGGCGGCGTTCACGCGGATGTTCTCCGCTTCGGTGGCCTGGCGTGACCAAGTGGTGATGAACACATGGGTCGGTTTCAGGTCTGCCAGCGCCTGTTGCAGGGAGGCGGGGTCCTGCAAGTCGGCCGCCACCGGAATCACACCCGGCACCTGCGACGGTTTGCGGGAAAGCGCGGCGACCTGCCACTGGTTGTCGAGCAGTAATTGGGTAATGGCGCTGCCAACGATGCCGCTGGCGCCGACGACTAATGCGGTCTGGGTCATAAAGTTCTCCCGAGGATGTAGGGTTCTGAGACCTCAGGTGTAGGAGAGTTCAACCTCATCCCTGGGCATCGTGGCACCAAACAGACTTATCAGGGTCCATACGCCCCGCACGAGCATTTGTGTTTGCCTGTTTACCCTCACCATAAGATCTAACGCATGTACCTACGCAACATTGCAGCCGGGCTCTCAGCCCTTGTTTTACTCTCCACCGCCGTCGACGCCCGCAGCCTGGCGAACCCCTATACCACCACGCAACAACGCGCCTCTTTTGACAGTTGCGCGGAGCTGTTCCCGGCCAATAATCCGATCAACACCGCCACCGTACCCGCCGCGATGAAACCCCTGGCCCTGTGTTCCGACACCTTTGCGGTACTCTACTCGCAGGCCAGCAAAACCCCGCTGGTGGTGGTCGAGCGCCTGAATGCCGCGCAGTTGAAGGAGGCCAAAGGCGAGGAGCGCACCAACCAGTTCTACCCCGACCCGCGCATTCCCAAGGCCGGGCGCGCCGAGTTGAGCGACTACCGCAGCCAGCACCCGGCCGTGGACCGTGGCCACCAGGCCCCGGCCGCCGATGCGCCGAATGCGCATGCCATGGCGCAATCTTTCGCGCTGTCGAACATGGTGCCGCAGGACCCCACCAACAACCGCAAGATCTGGAGCAAGGTCGAGGCCGACGTGCGCAAGTTTGCCAAGCGCGCCGACGGCGACGTGTACGTGTTCACCGGCCCGCTGTTCGACACCGGCTACGGCACCATCGGTGACAACAAGGTCTGGGTGCCGACGCGCCTGTTCAAGCTGGTGTACGACGCGTCGTCCCAGCGCGCCTGGGCCTACGTGCTGCCCAACGCCGAAACCCGCATCCAGAAGCCGATGGACTACGCGACCTTTGTGAAGAGCACCGGGCTCAAGCTGCTGGGTAATCTTCCGGTTTCGGGGTCGGTGGGGCGGGGATGAGCGTGGCGGGCCGATCCAGCTGACGCTTGATCGTGTAGACCGCGACGCCCACCGCGAGGATCCCCGACAGCGCGCCCACCCCCAAGGCCCAGCGCGGGCCCAGGTGGTCGGCAATCCAGCCGACGATGGGCGCGCCAATCGGCGTGCCACCCAGCGCCACGCCGACGCGCAGGGCAATCACCCGGCCGCGCATGGCGGGTTCGGTGGTCAGTTGCATCAGGCTGTTGGTGGTGTTGCTGAAGGTCATGGCGCCCACGCCGATGATCACCAGCGCGACGGCGAACCACCCGTAATTCGGCGCCAGGGCGGCCAGGGCGCAGCCCACGCCGAATACCGCCGCACCGCTGAGCAGCGACTTGAACTGCGGTCGTTCGCGGCCGGCGGCCAGCAGGGCGCCGGCGATGGTGCCGATGGCCAGGGTCGAGGACAGCAGGCCGTAGCCACGCGCGTCGGCGTGGAACGCGGTCACGGCCATGGTCGAGATGAAAATCGGAAAGTTCATGCCGAACGTGCCGATCAGAAACAGCATCAGCAGGATGGCCTTCAGGTCCGGCCGCGCCCACACGTAGCGCAAACCCTCGGTGAGGCTGCCCTTTGTGCGCAGCGCCCGCACTTTGGCGTGCTGCCCGGAGACGCGCAGCATAAACAGCGAAGCCAGTACCGCGAAAAAGCTGCTGCCGTTGAGCAGGAACGCCCAGCCGGTACCGACCGAGGCGATGGTCAAACCGGCTACGGCCGGGCCGATCATGCGTGCCATATTGAACGAGGTCGAGTTAAGTGCGATGGCGTTGGATAAATCCTTCTCGCCCACCAGTTCCGCGACGAAAATCTGCCGCACCGGCGCGTCGAATGCCGAGGCGCAGCCGGATAAAAACGCGAATACATACACGTGCCACAGCTCGACAAAACCGGTGATGGTAAACACCCCCAGCGTCAGTGCCAGCAGGCCCATCACCGCCTGGGTGATGATCAGCAGCTTGCGCTGGTCGAAGTGGTCGGCGGCAAACCCGGTCCACGGCAGCAACAGCAATTGCGGGCCGAACTGCAACGACATCACGATGCCCACCGCGGCGGCGTTGTGTGGGGTGAGTTGGGTGAGCACCAGCCAGTCCTGGGCGGTGCGTTGCATCCAGGTGCCGATGTTGGAGACCAGCGCACCGGCGGCCCAGATGCGGTAGTTGGGGCTGCGCAGGGAACGGAAGGTGCCGAGGAAACTCATGAATACTCCAAAGGTGGGCCGCCCCTGGGTTTATACTCGCCCCCTACGCAATCATTCAAATCCAAACGAACCGAGATCTTCCATGAGCACCACTCTCCCAATCGCCCCCGCGCGCAAGCCTGTCGCGCCGCTGGTGGCCTTTATCATTCTGGTGCTCGGCGCCCTGTTTCTGCAAAACAGCGTCGGCTCGCGCCAGGTGCTGTTGCTGGTGGTCGGGGCCGCGCTGGGCTTGACGCTGTACCACGCCGCCTTTGGTTTTACCTCGGCTTGGCGCGTGTTTATCAATGATCGACGTGGCGCCGGCCTGCGCGCGCAAATGGTGATGCTGGCAGTGGCAGTGCTGCTGTTTTTCCCGGCGCTGGGGGCGGGCACGCTGTTCGGGCAGCCGGTGGTCGGGCTGGTGGCACCGGCTGGGATCTCAGTGGTGTTCGGCGCGTTTATTTTCGGCATCGGCATGCAG
>NZ_UTBG01000176.1 GCF_900580675.1 Pseudomonas viridiflava | reverse complement strand
AATCATGGAACGCATGCGCGAAGCCTTCAGCAATTACCACCACCCGCAAATCCCGGAATTGCACGTCAGCCTGAGCATTGGCCTGGCGGATTTCCAGCCGTATTTCACGGATGCGGCCATGTGGTTGAATGCCGCGGACCGCGCGCTGTACGCCGCCAAAGACACGGGCCGCAACCGGGTCAATATCAGCGACGACATAATCGCCCACTCCGCCTGAAGTCGTCCTACGACACCTCGTCTGAATCTCCTGCGTGCCAGCGCAGTTGACAGCATAATGCCACCACTCGTCAGCTACCCAAATAAGGTCCTCCCCTTGGGGCGAACTTCTTGTCAGGCTGATCACTCTTAACCCGTTGTTCCAACCCTCTGTCAGCACAAGGAGGCTGACAATGAGCAAGTCAACCGTAGGGCAATTACCTTACGGGGGCAGGCGCATACCCATGGATACTCCCCGACGCTTGCCAGCCCGAGCCCCTGAACATGCTATTCAACGCCCATAAAAAAACCATCAGTACCCTGCAGCACACCGTGACCCAACAGGCCAGCCTGCTGGACGCCATCGAACGTTCCATGGCGGTGATCGAATTCGACCTGCAGGGCAACGTGCTGCGCGCCAATGACAACTTCCTACAGACCATGGGTTACCGCGCCGAGCAAATCGAGGGCCAGCCCCATCGGATGTTCTGCACGCCGGCGTTCGCCCGCAGCGCCGAGTACGGCCAATGGTGGTCAAGCCTGCGCAGTGGTCAGTTCCAGTCCGGGACCTTCGAGCGCGTGGCCGGTGATGGTCAGTCGGTGTGGCTGGAAGCCAGCTACAACCCCGTGCGCGATGCAACGGGACAGGTGATCAAAGTGGTGAAGTACGCCATGGACGTCACGCCGCGCCTGCAAGCGGAAAGCGAGGCCAACGCCAAGCTGGAAGCGATCGGCCGGGCGATGGCGGTCATCGAGTTCAACCTCGACGGGACCATCATCACCGCCAACACGAATTTTTTGCAGCGCATGGGCTACAGCCTGGCGCAGATCCAGGGCAAGCATCATCGCCTGTTCTGCACGCCTGAGATGGCCAGCAGCTCGGCCTACAGCGATTTCTGGAAGCGCCTGAACCAGGGTGAATTGTTCAGCGGCCAGTTCGAACGCATCGATAAAAATGGCCAGACCGTCTGGCTGGAGGCGAACTACAACCCGGTGTACGACGCCAGCGGGCGCCTGTGCAAAGTGGTCAAGTTTGCCTCCTGCGTCACCGCGCGCGTGCAACAGCATGCCGCGGATGCAAAGAGTGCCGCCCAGGCTTATCACCTGTCCCTGCATACCCAGGACATGGCAGAAAAAGGCGCCGACGTAATTCAGAAAACTGCCAGTGGAATGCGTGAAATTTCCGCAGATATCGACCAATCCTCACAACTCATTGCCAAGTTGGGCGAGCGTTCGCAGCAAATCACCACCATCGTCAACACCATTCGCGGTATCGCTGACCAGACCAACCTGCTTGCGCTCAACGCGGCCATTGAAGCGGCGCGCGCGGGTGAGCAGGGCCGAGGCTTTGCCGTGGTGGCAGATGAGGTGCGGCAATTGGCGGCACGCACCAGCGGCTCCACCACGGAAATTTCCAGCATGATCTCAATGATTCAGGCTGAAACCCGCCAAGCCATCGACAGCATGGACGCCACCCGCGACCGCGCCGCTCAGGGTGTCGAGTTGGCCAACCAGGCCGGTACGGTAATCCTGCAAATCCGCGAAGGCACCAGCGAGGCGGTGCATGCTGTCAGCGCATTTGCCAGTGAGCGTGGCGGCAACTGACCCTATCTTCATGTGTGCTGCCGAGGGCTGGGGCTATAGTGCTTGACTGTGTCCACGCGATAACCCGAGCCCGCCATGACCCCAGACAAGCCCGAAGCCGACCCCGTCGACCACCTGCGATTCCACCGGCGCCACGCCCACTTGGCGCCGACCTTTGGCAACGATACCTTTGCCCTCAAGGCCGAGGCGTTTGCCCGCTTTTTCGGGACACCGACCTTTCTTGGCGCGCAAACCGCGATCGTGATCCTGTGGGTGGTGCTGAACATCACCGGGATTACCCATTTCGATGTGTACCCGTTCATCCTGCTCAACCTGGCGTTCAGCCTGCAATCGGCTTACGCGGCGCCGCTGATCCTGCTCGCCCAGACGCGCCAGGCGGCGCGCGACAAAGCCCAGTCGGACGCCGATGCACAGCACCGTGAAGCGCTGGCCGTGGCCAATTCCGAGCGCCAGGCCCAGGCCGCGCAAACCACCAGGCAATTGCTGGAGCTACTGGAGCAAAACACCCGGCTGACGGAGATGACCAAGCAGTTGACGGAACACATCGAAACCCTGACGTGTGAAATGCACGAGCACTACGTACGAAAAACCTGACGCTGCGGCAACTGCACAAGCTGGCCCAACTCATCAAAC
Source organism: Pseudomonas viridiflava (assembly GCF_900580675.1). Lineage (GTDB taxonomy): Bacteria > Pseudomonadota > Gammaproteobacteria > Pseudomonadales > Pseudomonadaceae > Aquipseudomonas. The sequence continues at coordinate 66,347 of NZ_UTBG01000176.1, read as the reverse complement.
AGCGTCACCACCGAGCGCAACGCCCTGCAATCGGGACGCGTGAGCAGCCACAACGCCGTGTCGTGCCCTGCCAACGCGGGGCCCAGCGGTTGCAGGGTTTCGTCCAACAGGAAATCCGGCAACGCTGCCACACCCAACCCCGCCCGCACCAACGCGGTCACCGACAACATGCTGTTGCAGCGATAACTGGGACGCACGCCAGGCAAGTGCGCGCGCCGCCAGGCGACGGTGGGGTGGTCGGGCAAGAAGTCATCCGGCGCGATCCAGGCCAGGTCGGCCAACGCGCGGCCTTCGTGCTGGCGCGCATACGCGGCGCTGGCACACACCTGATACGCCACCGCGCCCAGGCAACGTCCGACCAGATGCTCCGGTGGCGTCCGGGTCAGGCGCAGGGCGATGTCCGCATCGCGGCGGCTGAGGTTGGCGAAATCATTCGACGTACTCAGCTCCAGGGTCAGCGCCGGATAGCCCGGCATGAAGTGCGCCAGGGCCGGCAGCAACAGGCCTTGCAATACCGAATCGGTACAGGTGAGGCGCACCGTGCCGCTGATCACCTCGCCGCCCTGCTCCACGCCAACCCGCGCGGCCTCCAGCGCTTGTTCGGCCTGTTCGGCCTGCTGCGCCAGGGTGCTGGCGAGGTTGGTGGGCAGGTAACCGGCGCGGCTTTTTTCAAACAGCGTCTGGCCCAGCGCGGCTTCCAGGCGGCGCACGGCGCGAAACACCGTGGACACATCCACCCGTAACAGCGCCGCCGCCCGCGCCAGGCTGCCGCCGCGCACCAGGGCAAGGATCAGCGACAGGTCGGCGTAGTCAATTTGATAGTGCGTGGCTGCATTGAGCATATGGGAAAACGCCAATATTGATTGCGTGAGCGCCAATCTATAGTGCACGCCAGGACTCAACAAGCCATGGGATGTCATTGATGAAAGCCACCAACTTGCACCTCGCCCTGATCGGCGATTACAACCCGGATGTCATCGCGCACCAGGCGATCCCCATTGCGTTGCAACGGGCCGCCGACAGCCTCGGTCTGAACGTTGACGTGCAATGGCTCGACACCGACACCCTCACGCCCACCAAGGACCTGCATGGCTTCGACGGCTTCTGGTGCGTGCCCGGCAGCCCTTACCGCGACACTGAAGGCGCCCTGCGCGGCATTCGTTTTGCCCGCGAGAATCGGCGACCTTTCCTTGGCACCTGCGGCGGTTTTCAACATGCGGTGCTGGAATATGCGCGCAATGTACTCGGTTGGGCCGATGCCGAGCATGGCGAAATGGCGCCGGATGCCCTGCGCGCCGTGATCGCACCATTGACCTGCGCCTTGGTAGAAGCGACGGATACCGTACGTTTGGCGCCCTACACGCTTATCGCCGAGGCCTACGGCAAACTGGAAACCGAGGAAGGCTACCGCTGCCGCTACGGCATCAACCCCGAATTCGCCAGCGCATTGCTCGAACGCGCGCTGATCCCCAGCGCGCATGATTCGGCGGGAGATCTGCGCGCGGTAGAACTGCTGGACCATCCATTCTTCGTCGCCACTCTGTTCCAGCCGGAACGCGCCGCCCTCAAGGGCGTTACCCCGCCCCTGGCGATGGCCCTGCTCAAGGCATGCCGGGAGGTATCAGCATGATCGCCAACACACCGGTCCCGCCCTACTACGCGGTGATTTTCAGCTCGTTGCGCACCGAGGGCGATCAAGGCTACGGCCAGGCCGCCAGCCGAATGCTGGAACTGGCGCGGGAGCAACCGGGTTTTCTCGGGGTGGAATCGGCGCGGGAGGATGGGCTGGGGATCACCGTGTCGTACTGGAGCAGCGAGGCCGCGATCCTGGCCTGGAAACAACAGGCCGAACACAGTGCGGTGCGTGAGCAAGGCCGCTCCACCTGGTACTCGGCGTTTCAGACGCGGGTGTGCAAGGTAGAGCGGGCCTACGGCTTCGAAAGCCGGTAAAAACCGCTGGCTCGCTCGGTTATTGTGGCGAGCGGGTTCCTTGTGGCGAGCGGGCTTGCCCCGCGTTGGGCTGCGTAGCAGCCCCAATTCAGGCGCCGCGTTTTTTCATATGAACCGCGGTGTGAGGTTTTAGGGCCGCTTCGCGCCCCAACGCGGGGCAAGCCCGCTCGCCACAACAAACCCTCTGCCCACAACAAGCCCGCTCGCCCTTGACGGCTAACTCACCAAGCTGCGCAACGCACTGATCTGCGGGATCTCCACCCGCCGCATATACACCCGCAACGGCTCGGTGATGTTGATGCGGTCATCGATATTCTGGTCGAGCAGCAATTGGATTCGTTCGCGCGACAGGGTCATGGTCTGCTCGGCGGCAGGCAGCCAGACGAATTCGGCAGTGGGGATGATGCCGTCATCGGCTACGTCCATGCCGAAGGAATCTTCGCTGAAACGTACGATGTACTGGGCGGTCTTGCGGTTCAGGCCGACAAAGCCGTGGAGTCTGTCGGCGGCCTGGCAGATAAGCTCGGATGTGATGCGCATGGTAAACCTCACTGAAAAGTCCCACAGGGACTGGAAAGATGGTTTACACGCGTGGCAGAAATTACTGTCCTCTGACGGGGCAGCTGCGGGCAAGAGTACTGCAATGCGGTCAAAAAAAACCGAGAAAATTGCCGCGTGCGCACGTTAATGTCGGTTTGGTGATAGCGCCTTTCGCAATCAATTGTTAAAAAGGAGGCCTTCTCAAAGCTACCTCCACGAAAGGACTTCGCATATGCCTGTCACGTTTTCCAAGAGCGCCCTGCTGCTCGCCCTGGCACTCGGCCTTGGCCAGGCGCAGGCTGCCGACCCAATCAGCCCGGCTGAATTGGCGACAAACGAAGGCATCCCCCACCCCGCCGTGATCGCTCACCGTGGCGCCTCCTACGACGCCCCCGAATCCACCGCTGCTGCCTACAAGGTCGCACGCGACCTGGGTGCCGACTACCTGGAATTGGACCTGCAGCGCAGCAAGGACGGCGTACTGTTCGCCTTGCATGACAACAACCTGCAGCGCACCACCGACGTCGCCACCAAGTTTCCCGAGCGCAAGGACGCCCCGGCCAACGAGTTCACCTGGAAAGAACTGCAAACCCTCGACGCCGGCAGCTGGTTCAACGCCGCCTACCCGGACCGCGCGCGTCCAGGCTTTGTCGGCCTGAAAATCCAGAGCCTGGACGACATTATCAAGATCGCCGAAGGCAACCCGCAGCACAAACCTGGCTTGTATATCGAGACCAAAGAACCCAAGCAATTCCCGGGCATCGAAGCCGATCTGAAAAACAAGCTGCTGGACAAGGGCTGGTTGAGCTCCGCCGGTTCCAAGCTGGGCAAGAGCAACACCGGCGTCGGCCAGGGCAAGGGCCGCGTAGTGCTGCAAACCTTCGAGACGGCCAGCCTGAAAGAGCTGCAGAAAGAAATGCCGAACACCCCGAAAATCCTGCTGCTGTGGGTGGGTGAAGGCAGCATCGAGCCGAAGTCCAAGCAAACCTTCGCCGAATCCGGTGAAGCGACCAAGGCCGCCTACTACGCCAAGCAAGAGCCGAAGGACGCCGCCGAATTCGAAAAATGGGTGGACGAAGCCAAGAGCCTCGGCGCCATCGGCACCGGCCCGTCGGCTGAGCTGACCGACCACGGCGACCAGAGCTACACCGACCTGGTGAAGCCTGAAATGAACAAGCTGACCCACGACAAAGGCCTGCTGGTGCACGTTTACACCGTGGATGAGCCGGTGGACTTCGACAAGGTAATGAAAGCCGGCGTCGACGGGATCTTCACCAACCGCGCTGCCGAGTTGCTCAAGTTCTACAAGCGCTGGCCGTCGTCCAGCGTGCAGGACCTGCTCAACGACTATAAGTATTGAGTGAGTCAGTGTGCCATTAAGGATGAATTAAGTTGCGCTGGTTAATCTGGCGCCACTTAAACAGCTCACCAAAGAAGGACACACACCATGAAAACCTTGACTGCCCTGTTCGCCGCTACCGCCCTGACCCTGACCGCCGGCCTGGCCCAGGCTGATGTTCGCCCGGATCAGATTGAAGGCCTGCTCAAATCCGGCGCCGTGATGCCTTTCGAAAAGCTGAACGCTGCCGCCGTGGCCAAACATGCCGGTGCAACCATCAACGACACCGAGCTGGACCACAACAACAGTGGCGTTCTGGTCTACGAAGTGGACCTGACCGACACCGCCGGCAAGAAGTATGAAGTGAAGCTCGACGCCAAGACCGGCGCCGTGCTGGAAGACAAGCTCGATACTTGAGTCAACCGCCTAAAAAAAACCGCGCCACTTGATAAGAGTGGCGCGGTTTTTTTATGCGCGCGCACTAACCGAGCGTAGGAAAACTGACTATTTGACGAATGAAATTTCACCTACAGCGCGCAAGGTCGCTAAAATCCCTGCCATTGGCAGGAGCATATCGCTCAGCACCTTCCGGATCGAGATTGCTGCATGGGCCAGAAAGCCGCCGACATCGCTACCATAGGCCGAATCAGTGCGGTCCCCGCGATGCTGCAAGTCATCAGCGACATGACCGGCCTGCGCTTTGCCGCAGTCGCGCGGGTGACCGACGACACCTGGACCGCCTGCGCCGTGCTCGACCAGTTGGACTTTGGCCTGGGCGTCGGCGGTGAGCTGGACCTGACCACCACCATCTGTCACGAAATTCGCGGCTCCCACGAATCCGTGGTGATCGACAAAGCCAGCGAAGACCCGCTCTACCACTGCCACCACACGCCGCGCCTCTACCACTTCGAGAGCTACATCTCGGTGCCGGTGTTTCGCACGGACGGGCGTTTTTTCGGCACGATCTGCGCCCTCGACCCCAACCCGGCGCAACTGCGCAGCAGCACGATCCAGTCGACCATGGAGTCGTTCGCCCGCGTACTGTCGTTACAGATCGAGGCCGAAGAAGCCGCGCAGAACACCCAGGCGCAACTGCAGGAAGAACGCGGCACCGCCGAACTGCGTGAGCAATTTATCGCGGTGCTCGGCCACGACCTGCGCAACCCGCTGTTTGCCATCAACTTCGGCACCGAACGGCTCTTGCGCAAACACGCGGACCCAGCCACCGATACCCTGCTGCGGCACATCCTCGCCAGTGGCCGCCGCGCCGCGCAGTTGGTCGAAGACGTGCTGGACTTCGCCCGTGGGCGCATGGGCAACGGTATCCCGTTGAATGTCAGCGATTGCCGGGGTCTGCAGGAGGCGCTGCAGCATGTGGTGTCGGAGGTGCAAAGCGTGCACCCACAGCGGGTGATCCAGGCCGACATCGGTGACCTGCAAGGGGTAAAAGGCGACCGTGAGCGCCTGGCGCAACTGCTCTCCAACCTGGTGGCGAATGCCATCCATCACGGTAGCCACGATGGGCCGGTGGAGGTCACGGCGAAGGTCGAGCAGGACCACTTCAGGTTGAGCGTAAAAAACCCTGGCAGCATCGACAAGCAGGCACTGCCACGGTTGTTCCAGCCGTATGCGCGCCCGCTGAAAAACACCCCGCAAGCCGGTTTGGGCCTGGGCTTGTATATCGTCAAGCAAATTGCCGATGCCCACGGCGGGGAGTTGGACGTCTCGTCCGACGACGAAAATGGCACGCGCTTCACGTTCACCTTGAAAATCCGTTGATCGGGTTTAAAACAGTCACAAAATCGTCATCTCGCCTTGCAATGATCGCTGACGCGACCTGTGAAACGTCCTACAGGCGCTTTCTCTGCGAGCCTCCATGAACCACAGCATCGACCACAGCCACCAGGACCCCGACCTGTTTGGCTTGCTTTACGGTTTTCGTTTTCGCCCGGGTGAAAAGGCCGAGCAGATTGACTCGGCCACCGCCCTGCAGGCTTTGCAGCAACCGGGCGACCCGGAAGAATTCCTCTGGCTGCACCTGAACCTGGCGCACGCCGCCTGCGAGCGCTGGATGCAGACGCACCTGGACTTGCCCGAAGAGTTCTTCGAGGCCCTGCACGAAGGCTCGCGCTCAACCCGCATCGAACACGTCGACTCGGCCTTGCTCGCGGTGGTCAACGACGTGGTGTTCAACTTCAGCAGCATGGTGTCGTCGGATATTTCCACGCTGTGGGTGTGCGCCCGCAGCCGGTTGTTGATCAGCGCGCGCCTGCAACCCCTGCACTCGGTGGACAAATTGCGCTCGTCGGTCAAGGCCGGCGAACGCTTCCGTTCGCCGCTGGAGTTGCTCGTGCACCTGCTGCGCGACCAGGGCGAAGTGCTGACCCAGATCGTGCGCAAGACCAGCATCAGCGTCGACCATATCGAAGACCAGTTGTTGTCTTCACGCCTGTCCACCAACCGCGCCGAGCTGGGTGCGGCGCGTCGGGTGCTGGTGCGCCTGCAACGTCTGCTGGCACTGGAACCTGGCTCGCTGCTGCGCCTGCTCAACCGCCCGCCGCAATGGCTGCAAAAGGAAGACGTGAAGGAGTTGCGCAAATCCACCGAAGAGTTTGCGCTGATCATCAACGACCTGACGGCCCTGGGTGAGCGGATCAAACTGTTGCAGGAAGAGATCGCCGCCAACCTCAACGAGCAAAGCAACCGCACGCTGTTTACGCTCACCGTGGTGACGGTGCTGGCGCTGCCGATCAACATCATCGCCGGTTTTTTCGGCATGAACGTGGGTGGCGTGCCGCTCTCCCAGGACCCGGAAGGTTTCTGGATTCTCGTGGCGCTGGTCGCGACGTTTACCCTGATTGCCGGGCGCTGGGCCTTTAGAAAGCGCAAAGATTACTGACCAGCGGCACGGCCAATCAGCTAAACACTGACCTGCCGCAGCATCTCTGTAACATTCTGCAATGATCATGAACGACATCCTCCTCACACTGGATGCTCCGGCATGGCCACCCCTTCCCTGACTGCCTCCACCACCGCGTCACACACCGACCCCAAACCCAGGCTGGACAAGAAACCCGGCCTGGTGACGGTGATCATTTTCTTCGCCGTGCTCGCCATGGGCCTGCTGTTTACCGCCTACAGCCTGATGCATGACATGCACGAGCTGGGCACGGTGGTCACCACCTGGACACCCTTCCTGCTGCTGGGTGTGGCGCTGTTGATCGCCCTCGGTTTCGAGTTCGTCAACGGCTTCCACGACACTGCCAACGCGGTCGCGACGGTGATCTACACCAACTCGCTGCCGCCGCATTTCGCGGTGGTGTGGTCGGGCTTTTTCAACTTCCTCGGGGTGCTGCTCTCCAGCGGTGCAGTGGCGTTCGGCATCATTGCCCTGCTGCCGGTGGAGCTGATTCTGCAGGTGGGTTCATCGGCCGGTTTCGCGATGATCTTCGCCTTGTTGATTGCCGCGATCCTGTGGAACCTCGGCACCTGGTGGCTGGGTTTGCCGGCGTCGTCGTCGCATACCCTGATCGGTTCGATCATCGGCGTCGGCGTGGCCAATGCCTTGATGCACGGGCGTGACGGCACCAGCGGTGTGGACTGGAGCCAGGCGATCAAGATCGGTTACGCACTGTTGCTGTCGCCGCTGATCGGCTTCGCCTTTGCCGCGATGTTGCTGCTGGCCCTGCGCGCCTTTGTGAAAAACCGCGCGCTGTATAAAGCACCGAAGGGGGACACCCCGCCGCCGTGGTGGATTCGCGGCATGCTGATCGCCACTTGTACCGGTGTGTCGTTCGCCCACGGGTCCAACGATGGCCAGAAAGGCATGGGCCTGATCATGCTGATCCTGGTCGGCACCCTGCCGATGGCCTACGCACTGAACCGCGCCATGCCCGCCGAGCAGTCGTTGCAGTTCGCCGCCGTGGCGGAAGTGACCCAGGCCGCCCTGGTGAAAAGCGCCCCGCAAGTCTTGCCCGGCGACCCACGGCCGATTTTGTCGACCTACGTCCGCACCAAGGAAGCCACCCCGGAATTGGTGCCGGCCCTCGCCGCCCTGGCTGGCCATATCGGTGATGAAGTAAAAGGCTACGGCTCCCTGGCCAAAGTCCCCGCCGAAGCCGTAGGCAACGTGCGTAACGACATGTACCTGACCAGCGAAACCATTCGCTTGATGGACAAGGGCAAGGTCGGCAATTTCGACGCCGACACCCAGGGCAAGCTCAAGCTGTTCAAGGACCAGATCGACAGCTCCACGCGCTTTATTCCGCTGTGGGTCAAGATCGCCGTGGCCATCGCCCTGGGCCTGGGCACCATGGTCGGCTGGAAGCGCATCGTGGTGACGGTCGGCGAGAAAATCGGCAAGACCCACCTGACCTACGCCCAGGGCGCCTCGGCCGAAATGGTGGCGATGCTGACCATCGGCGCGGCGGATATGTATGGGTTGCCGGTGTCGACCACGCATGTGTTGTCGTCCGGTGTGGCGGGGACCATGGTGGCGAATGGCGGTGGGTTGCAGATGCGCACTATCCGTAACTTGCTGATGGCCTGGGTGTTGACGTTGCCGGCGGCGATTCTGCTGTCGGGCAGCCTCTACTGGTTATTCACCAAGTTGTTCTGACCCACCCTCGATTAAAAGGTGGGAGCGGGCTTGCTCGCGAATGCGGTGGTTCAGTCAAAGATGCACCGACTGATACTCCGCATTCGCGAGCAAGCCCGCTCCCACATTAGGTTTTGCAGTGCTTCAGTTAAAAAGCCCGGCCATGGCTTTCAGGCGCTTCTTGTAGACCCGCCGCGCCTCCAGCGCATCTTCGAGCGTCACCGCCACAAACCCCGCCCGCTGATTCGGTTGCATCTGCCCGATCAAATCCAGATCGGCACTGATCACCGTGCCAATCATCGCGTACCCGCCGCCCGACACCGCATCCCGGTGCAGCACAATCGGCTCAAGCCCTGCAGGCACTTGGATCGAGCCGATCGGGTAGCAACTGTCGACGATATTCGAGGGGTCCGAACCCGCGCCGAAGGGCTGCTCACGTGGCTGAAAGCTCAGCGCGCTGCCGCCCTTGAAGCGATAGCCGATACGGTCGGCCTCGGACCCCACCGTCCACGGCTCGGCAAAAAAGCTGCTTTTGGCGCCGTCAGTCAGTCGCTCGTAATACAGCCCCGGCACTACCCGCAGGGTCACGTCGCCGCCGACGGAGCGGCGCAACGCCATCGGCAAGCTGTTGCCCGCGCAACCTGCACTGCCGGCCGTGCCGATCGGCAACTCATCACCCTCCTGCAAGCGCCGCCCGTGAAACCCACCGAGCGCGCCGAGGGTGTAAGTCGAGCGGCTGCCGAGCACCAGCGGTACGTCGATGCCGCCGGCCACCGCGAGGTAAGTGCGCGCGCCGGCCCTGGGAAACTCGAAGCGCAGCACCTGCCCGGCGCGTACGTGGAACGCGGTGTCCTGATGCACCACTTCACCGTCCAGGCGTGGCGACATCAGCGCGCCGCTGAGGGCGACCAGGGCGTCCTGCCGGAACTCCAGCTCAGGGCCAATCAAAGTGCATTCCAGGCCCGCCGCGCCCACCGGGTTGCCCACCAGATGGTTGGCCGCACTCAGTGCGTACTGGTCCAGCGCGCCCGACGGCGGGATGCCCAGGTGGTAGTAACCTTCACGGCCAAGGTCTTGCACGGAGGTGGCGAGGCCGGGTTTGAGGACCTTGATCATGCCAGCGCCTCCTGCAGGGTTTTCGGGTAGCCGATAGGGTCGGCGCGAAACGCGTCGAGGGAAAATTCCACCGGGCGGATGCGCAGGTCGAAACGTCCTGCGTCCACTTCGGCAACCGCCAGGTCGTAGGCGTCGCGATCCATCGGCTTGAACTGCACGATGTCACCCGGGCGGAAGAACACCATGTGTTCCTTGAGGTACGCCAACTGCTGCGCCGGGTCGTAGATCGGTGCCGGGGTCACGCCAAACATCTGGTAACCACCGGCGCCGCGTACCGAGTAGATGCAACCGAAGCAGCCGCCATGGCCGAGGGTGAGTTTCGGCGTGTCGGTGCGCGGGCGCAGGTACTTGGGCACCTGCAATTGCCGTTCGCGCTCGACCATCTGGAACATGAACGGCAAGCCCGCGACAAACCCGACCATCGACACAAACCATGGCGCGCCACTGTGGGCGGCGATAAACGCCTCCACATCCGCCAGGCCATTGATGCGCGCCGCGTACTCCAGATCCGTACCCGTGGGGTCTTGATGGCGGTCGCGAAAACGCATCAGGGTTTCATGGGTCCAGGGGTCGTTATAGAGCACCGGAATCTCGATGATGCGCGTGTGCAAGGTGCGTTCGGCCACGGCCTGGGCTTCGGCGCTTTGCACCGCGTCGAGCAGCACATGCGGCGCAATGCGGTCCGGATCGAAGCGAATCTGAAATGACGCATTGGCCAGGCACACATCCAGCACACCGTCCAACGCCAGGCGCTCTAAGGCGCGGGTCACGGCCATGCCTTTGAAAAAGGCCTCCAGGGACATGCTGTCACTGACCTCGGCAAACAGGTGTTCATCAGCGCCGAAGCTGTAGCGGATGGGGGTCGTTTCAGCCATGTCTGTTCCTCTTGGAATCATTGTAGAAAGGCAGGCAAAAAAGTGATGTTGCAGTGTTTTTTATTGTGCGGTTTTGACGTCAATGCCGGCCTTGTCCAGGGCTTCACGGGTAGCTTCCACCAACTCCAGCGCACCCGGGGTGTCGCTGTGCAGGCAGATGGAATCGAATTCGATAAACAGGTCTTCGCCTTCTACGGTGCGCACCAGCCCGGTCTGACACGCGCGTAGGACACGCGCCGCAACCGTTGCAGGATCAAGCGCCCGCACAGTGCGCGTAAACACAATTGAGCCGGTCAGATCGTACTCACGGTCGGCGTAAAACTCGCGCACCACCGGTTGCCCGAGCTCCTTGGCCACCCGCCAGATCACCGAGTTGGGCATGCAATACAGCAGCAGTGTCGGCTCAATGATTTGCAGGTTTTGCACCAGCAGCCGCGCTGCTTCTTCGTCGCGGGCCAAGTGCATATACAGCGCGCCATGGGGCTTGATGTGTTGCAGGGTCACGCCTTGGGCGCGGGCGATTTCACGCAGGGCGCCGAGCTGGTAGAGCATGTCGTCCACCAGTTCCTGGGCGGGCGCGTTGATATGCCGACGGCCAAAGCCAACCAGGTCGCGAAAGCCCGGATGCGCGCCAATGGCCACGCCCAGTTGCTTGGCGCGCGCGACGGTGCGGCGCATGGTGCCGGGGTCACCGGCATGAAAGCCGGTGGCGATATTGGCCGAGCTGATGTAGGCCATCAGCTCCGCGTCGACGCCATCGCCGATGGTCCAGGGGCCGAAGCCTTCGCCCATGTCCGAGTTGAAATCCACTGCCTGCATCGAGGTCGCTCCGCCAAAGGTGATGCTGGAAAGTAGGCCGGGGCTTGACCCCTTGGGAAGATCTATTATCAGATGGCCCATCTTCTGAAAAACAGATAGAGCCATGTCCCTGACCCTGCGCCAAATCCGCTATTTCGTCGCCACCGCTGAAATCGGCCAGATTTCCCAGGCGGCGATTCACCTGAACATCTCCCAATCGGCGGTGACCACGGCCATCAAGGAATTGGAGGCGATGCTCGGCGTGCAGCTGTTTGTGCGTTCGGCCCAGGGCATGAGCCTGACCGATGCCGGGCGGCATTTTCTCAACCGCGCCTATGTGATCCTGCGCAGCGTGGACGACGCGCTGAACAGCCCGTTGCCCGACTACCGCGCCAGCGGCGTACTGCGCCTGGCGGCCAGCTACACGGTGCTGGGTTATTTCCTGCCCCACCACTTGCAGCGCATGGAGCACTGGCACCCGGACGTGAGCATCGAGGTGTTCGAGCAGGAGCGCCAGGCCATCGAACAGGGTTTGCTCGACGGCCAGTTCGACATGGCCGTGGTGCTCACCGCCAACCTCACCCACGCGGCTATCGTCTCTGAAATTCTGTTTAATTCGGAACGTCGCTTGTGGCTGCCCAGCCATCACCCGCTGTGCGAACGCGGCGCGGTCAGCCTGGCGGATGTGGCGCAGGAGCCTTACATCCTGCTCACCGTCGACGAGGCCGAGCACAGCGCGATGCGCTATTGGGAGCAAGCCGGCCAGGCGCCCAACGTCAGGCTGCGCACCAGTTCAGTGGAGGCGGTGCGCAGCATGGTCGCCAACGGCAGTGGCGTGGCGATTCTGTCAGACCTGGTGCACCGGCCCTGGTCTTTGGAAGGCAAGCGCATCGAAACCCTGACCGTGACCGACCCGGTGACGCCCATGAGCGTCGGCCTGGCCTGGCACCGCGAGCGCGCGTTTACTCCGGCGATGCAGGCGTTCCGGGATTACTTCCACGACGCGTTCCTGGCGCCGCAGCAGTTGTCGGCTCGCCGTTAGAGCCGCGATTGCACGATGCCGGCCAGCCAATCCATGAACACCCGCACGCGCTGCGGCAAGTGCCGTTGACCGGCGTAGAGCAAGGACACGTCGAGCGCGGGCGCCGGGTAGTCGGGCAGCACCGCCACCAGTTCGCCGCTGGCCAGCAGGTCGCGAATCCCCAGGACCGGCACCTGGGTAATCCCGAACCCGCCCAGGCACGCCGATTTATACGCATCGGTGCTGTTGACCGTAACCCGCCCGGCCATTGGCACGCGGTGCACCTTGTTGCCCTGCTGGTATTCGAAGCCCGCCGAACGTGAGCCCAACGGGCGCACGTAATGCACCAACTGGTGGTTGGCCAGATCGGCCAGGGTCTCGGGCGTGCCATAACGCTGCACATACCCGGCGCTGACGCAGTTGATCATCGGCATGCTGCACAGCAGCCGCGCCACCACCGACTGGTCGGGCTGCGCGCCGACCCGCAGCACGCAGTCAAAACCTTCGGCCAGCAGGTCGACCTGGCGGTCGGTGGTGCTGATTTCCAGCTCGATCAACGGATGGGCCTGCATGAATTCCGGCAGGCGCGGCAGGATCAAATCCCGCGCCATCACATTGGGCATGTCCACGCGAATGCGCCCGGCAAGTTGCGCTTCATCCTGGCGGAACAGCCCTTCGAGCTCTTCCATGTGCGCGAGCAGATCCTTGCTGCGTTCATACAGCACACGCCCGTCCTGGGTGGCCTGCACCCTGCGCGTGGTGCGCTGCAACAGGCGCGCGCCGAGCAGTTCTTCGAGTGCCTGCACATGCTCGGACACGGTGGAACGCGGCAGGCCGAGGCTCTCACCCGCTTGCGTGAAACTCGACAGTTCGGTCACGCGCACAAAGGTGCGCAGCAGCTCCAGCTTGTTCATGGGATTGTTCGCCTTATCCGGCCAGTGATTCCGATACTGCCCTGTTTATCACGTTATCACCGGACAAATACACTCAATCCCACGATCACATCAGAGGACTGCACCATGACCCGTAAAATCGCACTTATCACCGGCGCCAGCCGCGGCCTGGGCAAAAGCGCCGCGCTGCACCTGGCGGCACAGGGCGTCGACATCATCGGCACTTACCACAGCGCAGCGGCCGAAGCGCAGGCGGTCGTCGAACAGGTAGAAGCACTGGGTGGCCGCGCCGCCATGCTGCAACTCGACGTGAGCCAAAGCGATACCTTCACTGACTTCGTCGGCGAAATTGCCGCGCTGCTCAAGGATGTGTTCGCACAGGATCACTTCAACTTTCTGATCAACAACGCCGGCATCGGCGCCCACGCCAGCTTTGCCGACACCACTGAAGAACAGTTCGACCGCCTGGTCGCCATCCACTTCAAGGCGCCGTTTTTCCTCACGCAAAAACTGCTGCCGCTGATCAGCGATGGCGGGCGCATTATCAATATCTCCAGCGGCCTGGCGCGGTTCAGCCTGCCGGGGTATGCGGCGTATGCCTCGATGAAAGGCGCAGTGGAAGTGCTGTCGCGTTACCAGGCCAAGGAGTTGGGCCCGCGCGGGATCACCGTGAATACCCTGGCGCCGGGCGCGATTGCCACTGACTTCAGTGGCGGCGCCGTGCGCGACAATCCGGGTTTGAATGCCATGGTCGCCAACAACACAGCCCTGGGCCGCGCCGGCTTGCCGGACGACATCGGCGGGGCGATTTCGACCTTGCTGGCCGATGGCAGCAACTGGATCACCGGGCAGCGCATCGAGGCCTCGGGCGGCATGTTTCTGTAGGTACTCAGTAATAGCCGGCGTTGCAATCGCCGGCTAGTCTGCGCCTATAAAGCGAGTGCTCGACGCTGCAGGATTTTTTCCCGCAACACGTCATACCCCCAGTGATACACATAGGTGTACGGCAGGAAAAACAGCAACACGCCGATGTCGAGCATAAACGCCTGCGTCAGGCTGATCTTCAGCCACGCGGCAATCAAGGGTACGGCGACGATAATCAGCCCGCCTTCAAACATCAGCGCGTGCAACACGCGGGTCCAGGCACCACCGGACAAGTTCAGGCGCACGGTGAGGCGATCAAACAAGCTGTTGAAAATGATGTTCCAGGTCAGCGCCAGAAGGCTGAGCCCCAGCGTTACCGCGCCCATTTCCAGGGCGGGCCGGCCGGTGATCCACACCAGCAATGGGGTACAGATCAACAGGGCCAGGCCTTCAAAACCCAGGGCTTGGCAAACGCGTTCAGTAATCGACTTGGTAGGGGTCATAACCCGGCTCCGTGAATGACGACGGTTGCCATGATTACCCTTTGAATCGATACTTCATAACCAATAACCATCGATCAAGGCGATAGTCATGGCCTCCAATGAAGTGCTGCAGGCGTTTGTGCAGGCCGCCACCCAAGGCTCGTTTTCGGCGGCGGCGCGCAAGCTGGGCAAAAGCCAGTCCACCGTCAGTGCGGCCGTGGCGAGCCTGGAAATTGACCTTGACGTGGTGCTGTTTGATCGCAGCAGCCGCAAGCCGACGCTGACCCCGGCCGGCCATGTCTTGCTGCAACGCGCCGAGCAGGTGCTGGAGGCCAGCAGCCGCCTGGAGCTGGCGGCGAGCCAGTTGGCTCAGGGTCTGGAGCCCAAGCTGAGTATCGCCATGTCCGATACCTACCAATCGGAGCGTTTCGAGCTGGCCCTCAAGGCCTTCGAACAGCGCTACCCGGACCTGGAGCTGGAATGGCTGATTGCCGAGTGCGAAGACCTGATCGCCCTGGTGCAAAGCGGCCGCGCGCAGATTGCCTTGATCGAGGCCCAGGAGGTGTACCCGCCCGACCTGACCCGCGCGCCCGTGGCGCAACGCACGGAAATCGCCTTGTTCGTCGCCCCCACGCACCCCTTGGTCAGCCTGCCGGACATCGACCAACAGGCGTTGGAGCAACACCGTGAACTGCGCCTGGCGAGCATCATCAACCCGAATGAAACACGCCCGGCCGGCCGCGTCTGGTCGGCGCCGAGTTTTCTGATGCTGATGGAAATGGCCCAACTCGGTTTCGGCTGGGCGGCGCTGCCGCGCTGGCTGGTGGAACGCTTCGGAAATGCCGGGCTGGTTGAGCTGAACGTACGCAGCTGGCCGCGCTCGGTGGCGGTGGATGCACTGTGGTCGCGCCAGCATCCGCCGGGCCCGGCGGGCAGCTGGATGCTGGCGCAGATGCTCGACTGATCAGGCGGCTGCGATCTGCGGCGGGCGGTTGTTCTCGAAGTACTCGTGCAGTGCACGCAGGGCGGGCCGTTCCAGGGCCTGCGCGGCGAAGCACAAACCTACTCGACGCGTGGGTGCCGGAAGGTGCCATTCGCGGATCACCACGCCGGCCCGCTCGGCCGCCATCGACTGCGGCACCATCGCTACGCCGACGCCAGCCGCCACCATGTGCAGGGCTTGGGTCAATGAACCGGCATGCCCGGCCACCGCTTGCGGCGAGCGGCCATACAGCGCCATCAAGCGCTGATGGGAATCGTGCTGCGGGCAAGTGATCCAGTCCTCGATCGGCGCCCAGGCCTGCTCTTTGCCGGTGTGTGCCAAGGGATGGGCGGCCGGTAGCGCCATCACGTAGGACTCTTCCCAGAGCGGCAAAAACAATTCGTCCTCGCAGCACATTTCCTCCACGGCCAGGCGCCCGTCGCCTTGACAGCCTTCCTGCAGGGTCAGCAACAAACCGGGTAACCCTTCGTGGGCCATGCGCAGGAAAGTCTCGAGCTGGCTGTCGGCAATATCGCCCTCCACGCCCAGCTCCAGCGCGATGCGATGTTCGCGCCCGCGAAACAGCCGGCTCAAGGCTTCCGCCTCGGCGACCATGCGCCGCGCCTGCGGGTACAGCACTCGCGCCTCGGCGCTGACTTCCACACCGCGCGGCTGACGCACGAACAGCGCCACGCCCAGCTCGTCTTCCAGCTGCTTGATGGTCACCGACAACGTTGGCTGGCTGATAAACAGACGCTGCGCGGCGGCGGTGATATTGCGCTCTTCGAACACCGCGAGAAAGGCCTTGAGGTGACGCACATCCATAGGTTTATCCGATGGCAGACAGAGGAATAAGGCATTTTTCAGCCTGGGCGCCGATAAATATACTGCGGCCACGTTTCAGTTATCGGTTTTTCTTATTTCAGGAGTGCACTCATGAGCAAACCACTGATCATCATCACCGGTGCCAGTTCCGGTATCGGCGAAGCTACCGCGCGCCTGTTATCAGCCACCGGTCATCCGCTGTTGCTGCTGGCGCGGCGCATCGACCGCCTGAACGATTTGGCACTGCCAAACACGTTGAACCGTGGCGTCGATATTACCGACCGCGCCGCCCTGGTCGCCGCCGTGAAAGAGGCCGAAGCCCGGTTCGGCCCGGCCGACGCACTGATCAACAATGCCGGCGTGATGCTGCTGGGCGCGGTCAGCGAGCAAGACCCGGCGCAGTGGGAGCAAATGCTCGACGTCAACGTGAAGGGCCTGCTCAACGGTATTCACGCAGTGGCCGGCAGCATGGTTGCGCGCAAGGGCGGGACCATCATCAACGTCAGCTCCGTGGCCGGGCGCAAGACATTCCCGAATCATGTGGCTTACGTAGGCACCAAGTTCGCCGTGCATGGGATTTCGGAAAACCTGCGCGAGGAATTGTCGCCGAGCAATGTGCGCGTCATCACGATCGCTCCGGGTGCGGTGGAAACCGAACTGCTCAGCCACACCACCGATGAGGCGATCAAAACCGGTTACCAGGCCTGGAAGCAGGACATGGGTGGCACAGTGCTCAGCGCCGATGACGTGGCAGCGGCAATTGCCTACGCCTACCAGCAACCGCAGCACGTGTGCATCCGTGAGATTGTGCTGGCTGCGACGCGCCAGCAGCCTTAGCGCGGGTCAAATGTGGGAGGGGGCTTGCTCCCGATGGCGAAGGGTCAGGTAAAAACTGGGTGGCTGACACTCCGCGATCGGGAGCAAGCCCCCTCCCACAGTTTTGATCTTAGTGTCTGTGGCATTCCAGTTCGGCCAGGCGCCGCTCGATAAAGCGTTGTTCTGGAATTTGTCGGGTCAACGACAGGGCTTTTTTGTACGCCTCTCGCGCCTCTTCAACCTGCCCCAACTGCCGGCAAAACTCCCCCCGCGCCGAATGCGCCAAGTGGTAATCCAGCAGCTCGCCTCGCGCCAGCAGCCCCTCCACCAACTGCAAACCTGCCAACGGTCCATCACGCATCGCCACCGCCACGGCGCGGTTGAGCTCGATCACCGGCGACGGCACTGCCCGGAGCAACACGTCGTAGAGCCCGACGATCTGCCGCCAATCGGTCTCGCGCGCGTTCGGTGCTTCTGCATGCACCGCCGCAATCGCGGCCTGCAGGCAATACGGACCAAAACGCCGTGCGCCCAGCGCCTGCTCTACCAGCGCGCAGCCTTCAGCAATCAAGTACGCATCCCACAACGCGCGGTCCTGTTCATCCAGCAAGACCAACTCGCCGCTGGCCGAGGTGCGCGCTGCGCGGCGCGATTCGTGCAGCAGCATCAATGCCAGCAGGCCCATGACTTCCGGCTCCGGCAGCAACTCCATCAGCAGGCGAGCGAGGCGGATCGCTTCACGGGTCAGCTCCTCCCGCGTGAGGTCCGCGCCCGTGGACGCCGAATAGCCTTCGTTGAACACCAGGTAAACCACGCGCAGCACACTGTCGAGTCGCTGCGGCAACTCGTCCAGGGACGGCACCTGATAGGGAATCTTCGCCTCGCGGATCTTGCTCTTGGCGCGCACGATGCGCTGGGCAATGGTGGTGGGCGTGGCCAGAAAGGCGCGGGCGATTTCCTCGGTGGTCAGGTCGCAGATCTCACGCAAGGTCAGCGCCGCTTGGGCGTCGGGGGCCAGCGCGGGGTGGCAGCAGGTGAAGATCAGGCGCAAGCGGTCGTCTTCCACGTCTTCGTCATTCCAGTCAGCCGCTTCCAGCGCCTCGGCCTGCGCCTGCAATAACGGGGTGAAACGGGCCTGGCGGCGCAGGCGGTCGATGGCTTTGAAGCGCCCCGTCGACACCAGCCAGGCCCGAGGATTGTCCGGCACGCCGTCCAGCGGCCAGCGTTGCACGGCGACAAAAAACGCCTCGTGCAGGGCCTCTTCGGCGAGGTCGAAATCACCGAGCAAGCGAATCAGCGTCGCGAGGATGCGCCGCGATTCGCTGCGGTAAACGGCCTCGATGGCAGGCGTCAATCGGGCATGCCTTGGGTGACCAAAGTCACCAGGCGGTCGAGGCTCTGGCCCCAGCCATCGTGAAAACCCATGGCTTCGTGGGCCTGTTTGTCGGCTTCGCTCCAGTGCATGGCGCGGGCGGTGTAGAGGGTTTTGCCGTCGACCTCTTCGAAGGTGACGTCGGCGGTCATGAACGGCTTGCCCGACGGGGTCCAGCCTGGCGAATACGCATCGGTAAACACCAGCCGGCTCGGCGCCTCGATCTCCAGGAACACGCCCTGGGTCGGGTATTCGGCGCCGTCCGGTGCGCGCATCAGGGTGCGAAACAGACCACCGACCCACAGGTTCATTTCGCACTCGGGAGTGGTCATGCCGTGTGGGCCCCACCACTGCTGCAGCAAGGCGGGCTCGGTCCAGGCGCGGAACACTTTGCTGCGCGGTGCATCGATCAAGCGGCTGATGGACAGTTCAAATTCGGCAGGTTGCGTTGTCATCGAGTAAACCTCCTGAGTCTTTTGATTGTTGTATTCAGAGATTCAATTCGCGCACCGGGCGCACTTCCACACTGCCGACCCGGGCGGCCGGAATGCCGCCGGCCACCTGGATCGCGTCGTTCAAGTCTTTGGCCTCGATCAGGTAAAACCCGGCGAGCTGCTCCTTGGTTTCGGCAAACGGCCCGTCGGTAATCGACAGCTTGCCATTGCGCATGCGCACGGTGGTGGCGGTGGTTACCGACTCCAGGGGTTCGGCGGCGAGCATCCGCCCGCTGGCCTGTATGGCCTGGGCGTAGGCAAGGCACTCCGGGTCTGCGGGGCTGTCCGGCGAGGTGTGCAATACCTGTTCGTTGCTGTAGATCAGGCAGAGGTATTTCATGTGCGTCTCCCAGTTCGGACTACTGACTATAGTTCGTGGCGTTCAGGGTTTCAGGTCGAACAGACCGGCGCCGGTTTCCATGTCAAACGGCGCGGACCAGTGCTCATGCACGACCTTCCAATCCCCGTTGATGCGCTGATAGCCGGCAGTGACGCGCATCCAGCAGGTCTTGAGCACACCGTCGGGCCCGGTGCCGCCGCAGTGCGCCAGCCAGTGGGCGAAGGCACTGTCATTGGCGGCGACGATGTGCAGCTCATGAAAATCAAAAACGCCGGGGCCAGGGCAGAACTCCATGCACGCCTGCCAGTGAGCCTGGTAGGCGGCCTTGCCCTTGAACTGCAGGGCGTTAACGGCGTCGAACGCGACGATATCGTCGGCGTAAAAGCTGACAATCTTCTCTACATCCTTGGCGCTGACCGCTTGTTTCCATTGATCGATCAGGGTGTTGATTGCAGTGCTCATGGCGATACTCCTTCGGATGGCTGAATCACTGGAGACACCCTTAGTCGAACGGTCCCGGAGCAAATCGACAGCCGCGGGAAAATAATTTCGCCGCCTGGCAAACCCGCTAGAATTCGCGCCTCTATGTAGGAATTCGGATGCGCCACCGATGGAAACCCGCCTCGCCCCCTATGAGACGCTGAGCCTCGTGCAAAAACAGCAGCTCGACACCCTGCAAGTGCACCCCGAGCAATTGGCGTATTCCGGCGATATCTACTGCGCGCTGAACAGTCTGCTGGTCAATCCCAACCCCGACGCGATCAAGGGCTTCGCCCTGCTCGCCGACGAACAGCCCGTGGCCTTCCTGCTGCTCAAACGCCCACCCTGCCTGCCTCACTGGGCCGATGAACACAGCGCCACGCTGCATGCGTTGCAGGTCGACTGTCGGCAGCAAGGGCGCGGGTTTGGCAAGGCGTGTTTACAGGCCCTGCCCGCCGCTGCGCTGCAGGCGTGGCCGCAGATCAAGGCACTGGAATTGTCGGTGGATGCGGACAATCTGGCGGCAATGGGCTTGTATCTGGGCGCTGGGTGGGTGGACAGCGGGGAGGCGTACCGCGGGCGGATTGGGTATGAGCGCCGGTTGAGTTGGGTATTTGATCGGAATCACATTGACGGCGCCAAAATGTAACGCATACATTACTTCACCCATAAAAAGTAATGAATACGCGACATGGATATTTCATTGATTACCTTACGGCTGGGTAGCCAAATTCGCGCCATGCGCCTGAATCGTGGTTACAAACAGGCGGACCTGGCGAAACTCGCCGGGGTGACACGGCAAAAAATGATCGAAATCGAAAAGGGAAGCCTCTCGGTCTCCATGAATGCCTATGCTCGCGTCATTGCGGCCCTGGGCAGTGAATTCAAATTAGTACCCGTGATCATGCCGACGCTGGAAGAACTGGAGGACTTATTCAGTGAATAGCACCTCTCTGCACGTTCATACCCCCCAAGGCGACAGTGGCAGCGTGCGGGTAAGTGCCGACAGCTACCTGTTCCGGTATGGCGATACAACAAGGGCACAAAGCGCTATAAGCCTGTCAATGCCCGTCCGGGCGGACGACTATCGTCATAGGGTTCTGCACCCTATCTTCCAAATGAATTTGCCGGAAGGCTACGTGCTTGAACAGTTGCGTAATCGCCTCTCCAAAACCATAAAAGTCGACCCGGTGTTGTGGGCGCGATGAGTTCCCGGGACTGGCCATCAATGAATACCTGTGCATGTCCATTGCTCGGGACGCCGGCCTGCCCGTGCCGCCGTTTTACCTGTCGCAGAACCATAAATTGTTCATCATGCGACGCTTTGATCGGGACGCGCAGCTCAACCCCTTGGGTTTCGAAGACATGACCACGCTGATGGGCCTGTCTGCCGAGCAGAAATACACCAAGAGCTACGCAGCCATGGCCAAGGCGGTGCGCGTGTTCTGCTCACCGGAACATCAGCGCAGCTCGCTGGACCAACTGTTCGATAGCGTGGCACTGAGTTGCATCGTGGGTAACGGCGATGCGCATCTGAAAAACTTCGGCGTGCTCTACAGTGATCCAATGAAGGCGGATACGCGGCTGGCACCGGCTTACGACATCGTGAACACCACCGCCTATATCCCTGAAGACACGCTCGCATTGGACCTGTCAGGCAACAAGTCAATGTTTGCCTCGCGGCTGGGCATTCTTGAGTTTGCAAGAACCTGCGAAGTCGAAAACCCCGAGGCGCGCATCCAGGCGCTGCTTGAAACCCTCGAAACCGTGCTAAAGCGCGAAGACGATTACTGCCGATTAGCGCCTGGCGTTGCAGACGCCATTCGACAATCTGCACACAGCTACCAACTCAGCTTCGGCGGCTGACGACCGTGGCGAGCGGGCTCGCCACAGAGGTTGGGTTGTCTATGCGGCCGGTTTACTTGGCCTCCACCGGCAACCAGATCTCCACGCTGCCCGTGCCTTTCTTCACATTGAAGTCCGCGGTGTAGCGCTCAAAATCCGCCCCGGCCACGTTGAAGCCCGAGTGCGGCAGCCACTCGAACATGATCCGCTCGTACGTCTGTTCAAGCGCCTGCACCGGGCCGTAGTGCGGGAATACCGCGTAACGGCGGGCAGGCAGTTCAACTGATTCGAAATTGCTTGGCACATCGCTTTTGGCGGGTACTTCAGCGCCGGCGAGGTAGTCGAATTCGCCCTGTTTGGCGTTGTAGCACACGCCGTAGGTCTGGCCATCGACGCGTTTGCGCAGGTGTTTGATGTTGTCGTCGAGCACTTCCCACAACTTGGGGATATCGCCCACGGTGGCCTTGTCGTAATGCCCCTTGAGGCCCGCGATTACCAGGGCCTTGCCCTCTTCCATGCGTGGCGCCAACGGTTGTTTTGTCTGCTGATCCATACGAACAGTCTCCTTCTTATGAGGGAACAAACCCGCATCGAGTATAGGGGCATATCCCCGTTTCACTCCACGCAGAAATTTTTCCCGCAGTGTCTGGACAACTGGCCATCACCGACCGTATTGTCTGCCTCGCAGGCCACCGCAGTGGCCGACGTCGCTCGGACGGTTCCGGGCGCTTACGTACTCTCGAGGCAACAATGGCCGACCAAGGTTCGCCGCGCCGCTTTGCGCGCATCGATCGACTCCCCCCTTACGTGTTCAATATCACTGCCGAGCTGAAGATGGCTGCGCGTCGGCGCGGCGAAGACATCATCGACTTGAGCATGGGTAACCCTGACGGCGCCACGCCACCGCATATCGTGGAAAAAATGGTCACCGTCGCCCAGCGTGAAGACACCCACGGCTACTCCACCTCCAAGGGCATTCCGCGCCTGCGCCGCGCCATTTCGCGCTGGTACAAAGACCGCTACGCAGTGGACATCGACCCGGAAACCGAGGCCATCGTGACCATCGGTTCCAAGGAAGGCCTGGCGCACTTGATGCTGGCCACCCTGGACCAGGGCGACACCGTACTGGTGCCCAACCCGAGCTACCCGATTCACATCTACGGCGCGGTGATTGCCGGCGCCCAGGTGCGCTCGGTGCCGCTGATTCCGGGGGTGGATTTCTTCGCTGAACTGGAACGCGCGATTCGCGGCTCGATCCCCAAGCCGAAGATGATGATCCTCGGCTTCCCGTCCAACCCCACCGCACAATGCGTGGAGCTGGATTTCTTCGAACGCGTGATCGCCCTGGCCAAGCAGTACGACGTACTGGTGGTGCACGACCTGGCCTACGCCGACATCGTCTACGACGGCTGGAAAGCCCCGTCGATCATGCAAGTGCCGGGCGCCAAGGACATTGCGGTGGAGTTTTTCACCCTGTCCAAGAGCTACAACATGGCCGGCTGGCGCATTGGTTTCATGGTCGGCAACCCGGAACTGGTCAACGCCCTGGCGCGGATCAAGAGTTACCACGACTACGGCACCTTCACCCCGCTGCAAGTGGCGGCGATTGCGGCGCTGGAAGGCGATCAGCAGTGCGTCAAGGACATCGCCGAGCAGTACCGCCAGCGCCGCAATGTGCTGGTCAAGGGCCTGCACGAGCTGGGCTGGATGGTCGAGAACCCGAAGGCGTCGATGTACGTCTGGGCGAAGATTCCCGAGCAGTATGCGGCCATGGGCTCGCTGGAGTTCGCCAAGAAACTCCTGCTGGAAGCCAAGGTGTGTGTGTCGCCGGGGATCGGCTTTGGGGAGTATGGCGATGATCATGTGCGCTTTGCGCTGATCGAGAACCAGGACCGGATTCGCCAGGCTGTACGCGGGATTCGCGGGATGTTCCGGGCGGATGGGTTGGTCAATAAAGCCTGAGCCGATCCATCGGTATAAATACGGTCAAAAAATGTGGGAGCGGGCTTGCTCGCGAAGGCGCAGTGTCAGTCGCTGGAGTGGGCGACTGATCCACCACATTCGCGAGCAAGCCCGCTCCCACATTTGGCTTGGGTTTTCACCCCCAGTTTTATGGTGCCTGTTACACCACCAACGACAGCAACATGATAAAGCCCAGCGCCACCACCGACAGGATGGTCTCCATCGCCGTCCAGGTCTTGAACGTCTCGGCCACGGTCATGTTGAAGTACTGCTTCACCAGCCAGAACCCGGCATCGTTGACGTGAGACAACACCAGCGAGCCCGCCCCCGTCGCCAACACCAGCAGCTCACGGTTAACCCCCGGAATCATCCCCACCACCGGCACCACAATGCCCGCACCGGTAATGGTCGCCACGGTGGCCGAACCAGTCGCCACACGAATCACCGCCGCCACCAGCCACGCCAGCAGGATCGGGTTGATCTGCGCGTTTACCGCCATGTGGCCGATCACGTCACCCACGCCGCTGGTCACCAGCATCTGTTTGAAGCCACCGCCGGCGCCGATGATCAGGATGATCGCAGCGGTCGGCGCCAGGCTGGCGTCGAGCAGCTTGAGGATCTGCTTGGAGTGAATGCCCTGGCGATGGCCGAAGGTGTACAGCGAAAGCAGCAATGCCAGCAGCAACGCGGTGATCGGGTGACCGATCATGTCCATCCAGTTGCGCACCACATTACCTTCGGCAAAGGCGACGTCGGCGAAGGTTTTGAGCAGCATCAGGAACACCGGCAGCAGCACGGTGATCAGGGTGATGCTGAAGCTCGGCAGGTTCTTGTTATCCGTCTCGCGGGCCAGTTGGTCGACCAGCTCCTGGGACGGGTTGCCCGGGATGTACTTGGCGATAAACGTACCGAAGACCGGGCCGGCAATGATGGCAGTCGGCAGTGCAACGATCAGGCCGTACAGGATGGTCTTGCCGATGTCAGCCCCAAACACGCCGATGGCCAGCAGCGGGCCCGGGTGCGGTGGCACCAGGCCGTGCACCGCCGAGAGGCCGGCGAGCAGCGGGATACCGATCTTGATCAGCGACACGCCGGTGCGGCGCGCGACGATAAACACCAGCGGGATCAGCAGCACAAAACCGATCTCGAAGAACAGCGGGATGCCCACCAGGAACGCGGCGAACATCATGGCCCACTGGACTTTATCTTTGCCGAAGGCGCGAATCAGCGTCTGCGCGATCTGATCGGCGCCGCCGGATTCGGCCATCATCTTGCCGAGCATGGTGCCCAGCGCGAGGATGATGCCGACAAAGCCGAGCACGCCGCCAAAACCGTCCTGGAACGCCTTGATGATCTTGTCCACGGGCATGCCCGAGGTCAGGCCGAGGAAACCGGCCGCGATGATCAGTGCAATGAACGGGTGCACCTTGAACTTGGTGATCAGAACGATCAACCCGATGATAGTGACCACTGCATCTAGCAGCAGGTAGGACTCGTGGGACATGCCAAACATGGGGGGTCTCTCCTGTTTGTTGTTGTTATTAAAGCGGGTATTCAATTTATCGCCGGGGATAGCGCTATCTTTTCCGGCAAAAAATTAATGAGTTGGTTCAAAGCCGTGTTTCAGCCACCAGGCATTGGTCTGCTCGGCCAGGTCCTCGACGCTGTCTTCGCTGGCATTGAGCGCCAGGGTCAGCGGCTCGCCCACGGGCGATTCCAGGGTGGCGAACTGGCTGTCGATCAGGCTGGCCGGCATGAAATGGCCGGGGCGGTGGGACACGCGGTCGGCGGCCACGGCACGGGTCAGCTCCAGGAATACAAAACCCAGGCCCGGCGCGGCTTCGCGCAAGTGGTCGCGGTATTTTTTCTTCAGGGCTGAACAGGTCAGCACCGGGTGTTCGCCGGCTTTGAGCGAGCGGCGCAGCTCATCGCAGAGGATGTCGAGCCAGCCGGCGCGGTCGTCGTCGTTGAGGGGGTGGCCGGCGCTCATCTTTTCGATGTTCGCGGCGGGGTGAAAGCTGTCGCCTTCAATGGCGGTGGCACCATTCAGGCGGCACAGGGCCTCGCTGACGCTGGACTTGCCACAGCCGGAAACACCCATGATGACCAGGGCGGTAACAGGTTGACTCATGAAACACCTCAGGACGCAGATAGCGCTACCTTTGCACGCCTTAAGGCTAGTGCAAAAACAGGCTTTTCCCGCGCCGTCTTGTCATTTTTATGGAGTGACGCGTGCATCCTCTCCAATCATTTGAACCGGATCAGGCAACCCAGCGTTCAAGAATTTGCAGCCTTTTGGAGACAGCGCTACCTTAGTGCCTCGATTTTTGTTTGGCAAGCCGCCTGATGACCTCCAAGAACGATAAAAATACCCGCACAACGGGACGCCCCACCCTGAACGAAGTTGCCCGCCTGGCTGGCGTCAGCCCGATTACCGCTTCGCGGGCCCTGCGTGGCGTCAGCACCGTGGCCACCGAGCTGGTGGAAAAAGTCCGCCAAGCCGCCGCTGAACTCAGTTACGTGGTCAACCCTGCCGCCCGCGCCCTGGCCTCGGCGCAAAGCCATTCGGTGGTGGTCATCGTGCCGTCGCTGTCCAACCTGCTGTTTATCGAAACCCTCGAAGCCATCCACCAAGTGTTGCGGCCCAAGGGCTTCGAGGTGCTGATCGGTAACTCCCACTATTCGCGCGACGAAGAAGAAAACCTGCTGCGCAACTATATGGCCTACCAGCCACGCGGTTTGCTGCTGACCGGTTTTGATCGCACCGAAAGTGCCCGACGAATGGTCGAGGCCAGCAACGTGCCGTGCGTCTACATGATGGACCTGGACCCTAACGCCGGCGTGAACTGCGTGGGCTTTTCGCAGCTGGCTGCAGGTGAAACGGCGGCGGCGCATTTGCTCTCGCGTGGGCGCAAGCGCCTGGCCTACATCGGCGCGCAGTTGGACCAACGCACCTTGCTGCGCGGTGAAGGCTTTCGCCGGGCGCTGCAACAGGCGGGCCTGTACGACCCGGCGCTGGAACTGCTGACCCCGCGCCCGTCCTCCGTGGGCCTGGGTGGCGAGCTGTTTTTGCAATTGCTGGCGGCGCATCCGGACGTGGACGCGATCTTCTTCGGCAACGACGACCTGGCCCACGGCGCGCTGCTCGAAGCCCTGCGCCACGGCATCAATGTGCCGGAACGCGTGGCGGTGCTGGGGTTCAACGACTTGCCGGCGTCGTCCTTCATGGTGCCGCGCTTGAGCAGCATCAGTACGCCGCGTGAAGCGATTGGGCGGCGGTCGGCGGAACATCTGTTGACGATCATGGCCGGTAACAAGATTGCCAAGCCGGTGGTGGACATGGGGTTTGAGTTGCAGGTGCGCGAAAGCACCTGAGCGACTGATCCTTCCCACGCAGAGCGTGGGAAGGATCAGAGTGGTGTGGGACGCCTGTAGGACGCGGCTGACATTGCGGTAAGCGCCTTGCCCGGTTGCCTACGCTTACGTCAGAATCCGCCGGCTTGTGCGCTTGGGTGGTGGTCTTTAAGGTTTGCCGGTCGCTGAATTTCTCGGTGACCGGGTTTGGTAGCCCTACTTTTGGACACTCTTAGTGCATGAGCCTCATCTGAGTTTGATGGTGGCTGTGCGTAGGGCATCTTCGGGTGCGCCGGCTTTGAGTGTCCACCGGTCTACTAACCTGCGTACAGCTGCCACCCCTCGTTTAGTAGCCATCCGGCGGCGGCCTATTTCCAGGACGCTCAAATGATTAAAGAAACTGAAAAACCGGCAACTACTCTTTTCACCATCACGCCCGATACTCCCACCGAATCCCTGCTGATCAACAGCTACGAAACCGTCTGCTCCGTCAGCACCTTGTTGCTCGATCTGTCCGACGACCTTACCGGTAAACACCGCGACATGGCCCTCGCCATTCACCAACTGAGCGAGTTATCAGTCCTGATGGTTGGCAAAGCCATGGACCAGCAAACACCGCGAGCCTAAAGCCTTACTCGGTTAAACGTGTGGGAGCGGGCTTGCTCGCGAATGCGCAGTGTCAGCCACTGTATAAGGCGACTGATCCACCGCATTCGCGAGCAAGCCCGCTCCCACATTTTTCAACCGCGCCCGCCTCGCCCCTGCTAGATTGGCTGTTCTCCACTGCCAGGGAAGCACCATGGGACACTCACTGAAAATCTTGGGTCGCACGTCCTCTATCAACGTGCGAAAAGTGCTCTGGACCTGTCAGGAACTGGGCATCGAATACGTACGCGAAGACTGGGGCATTGGCTTCAAGCCCACCCAGTCCGCCGAATTCCTCGCCCTGAACCCCAACGCCCAGGTGCCGGTGCTGATCGACGACCATGGCGTACTGTGGGAATCCAACACCATCTGCCGCTACCTGGTGAACCTCTATCAACGCCATGACCTGCTGCCCCTCGAACCCGCACCGCGGGCGCGGGTCGAGCAATGGGTGGACTGGCAGGCCATCGAGCTGAACCGTGCCTGGGGCGATGCCTTTACCGCCCTGGTGCGCAACAACCCGGATGGCCTCGACGCAGCGCAGATCGCCGCCGCCGTGCAGCGATGGAACGACAAGATGGGCCTGCTGGAACAACAGCTGGCCAAAACCGGCGCTTATGTGGCCGGGGATGAGTTCACCCTCGCCGATATCCTCATCGGGCTCTCGGTGCACCGCTGGAAGATCACGCCGATGGAGCGTCCGCCCTACCCCGCTGTCGAGGCGTACTACCAGCGCCTCGGCCAGCACCAAGGCTTCAAGACGTTCGCCCTCGACGGCCATAACTAAAACAAGGACTGCACCGTGAAAGGACTCAACGTACTGCTCACCGGCGCCTGCGGCAGAATTGGCAAGACGTTTTTCGAAGCCTCGAAAGACCGCTACCGCTTCACCCTCACCGACCGGGTCGCGCCGGACTTTTCAACCGGCGAGCACCGCTTCATCAGCGCCGACCTCAGCGACAAAACCAGCCTGGCCGCTTTGCTCGAAGGCATCGACGTGATCGTGCACTTGTCGGGCATCCCCCACGCAAGCGCTTCGTTCGACGAATTGCTGCCGAACAATATCCTCGCCACCACCTACCTGTTCGAAGCCGCCGTCGCTGCTGGGGTCCAACGCCTGGTGTTCGCCAGCAGTGCGCAAACCATCGAGGGTTACCCGGTGGACCGCCAGATCACCCCCGGCATGCCGGTAATGCCCGCCAACCTGTATGGCGTGAGCAAATGCTACGGCGAGGCGCTGTGCGGCTATTACGCGGCGAAAACCCCGCTGTCGACCATTGCCCTGCGCATCGGCGCGTTTGAATTGCGCGAAACCCACGACCTGAACAACGCCCGCGACCTCAGCGCCTGGCTCAGCCCGCGTGACGCGGTGCACTTACTGCAACGCTCGGTAGAGGCCGAGGGCGTGAAGCACCTGATCGCCCATGGCATTTCGAACAACCGTTTCAAGCGCCTTGACCTGAGCGAAACCACGCGGGTGTTGGGTTACCATCCGGTGGACGACGCCTTCCAGGAATTCGAGATTCCGATTACTTACTGAGTTTTCCCCGCCATGCCTGCACTCTCCTCCACAGACGGCATCGACCCGGTCCGTGCCGCCCACATCAGCGCACGTATTGACCGCCTGCCCGCCGTCGCCACTATCTGGCGCCTGGTGGCGCTGCTGTCGATCGGCGGTTTTTTCGAGCTGTATGACCTGTTCCAGACCGCCTACATCAGCCCCGGCCTGATCAGCGACGGGATCTTCCACACCGGCAGCGAGGGTGTGTTCGGTTTCTCGGACCAGGCAGCGTTTGCCTCGGCGACCTTTCTCGGTTTGTTCCTCGGCGCCAGCCTGCTCAGCCCCATTGCCGACCGCTTCGGGCGCCGCGCGATCTTCACCTTTGCGTTGATCTGGTACACGGTGGCCACGGTGCTGATGGGCATCCAGACGTCCGCGACGGGCATCATCTGCATGCGTTTTCTGGTGGGCATTGGCCTCGGGATCGAGCTGGTGACCATCGACGCCTACCTCTCGGAACTGGTGCCCAAGCGCATGCGCAGCTCGGCGTTTGCCTTTGCGTTTTTCATCCAGTTTCTGTCGGTGCCGGCGGTGGCGCTGATGTCGTGGTGGCTGGTGCCGCAGGCGCCGTTCGGGGTCTCGGGCTGGCGCTGGGTGGTGCTGAGCAGTGCGGTGTTTGCACTGTTTATCTGGCAACTGCGCAAGCGCCTGCCGGAATCACCGCGCTGGCTTGCGCAGAAAGGCCGCTTTGACGAGGCCGGCGCCATCATGGACAACCTGGAGACACGCTGCCAGAAGGATTACGGCAAGCCGCTGGATGAACCGGAACCGGAAGCCGTCAGCGTGCAGGGCAGCGGGCGATTTGCCGATATCTGGCAACCGCCGTACCGCCGCCGCGCGTTGATGCTGATTGTGTTTCATGTGTTCCAGGCCATCGGCTTTTTCGGTTTCGGCAACTGGCTGCCGGCGCTGCTGTCGGGCCAGGGCGTGAGTGTGACCCACAGTTTGCTCTACGCATTCATCATCACCCTCGCCTACCCGCTGGGGCCGTTGCTGTTTGTGAAGGTCGCCAATCGCTTTGAGAACAAATGGCAGATTGTCGGCTCGGCCATGGGCGCAATGATCTTCGGCAGCTTGTTTGCCCTGCAAACCACGGCGGTGGGCCTGGTGATCTGCGGCGTGATGATCACCTTCTGCAACGCGTGGCTGAGCTTCAGTTACCACTCGTACCAGAGCGAACTGTTCCCGACCAATATCCGCGCGCGGGCGGTGGGGTTCTGCTATTCGTTCAGCCGCTTGTCCACGGTGTTCAGCAGCCTGTTGATCGGCTTTATCCTCGAGCACCTGGGTACGCCGGGCGTGTTGGCGTTTATTGCCAGCAGCATGCTGATCGTGATGATCACCATCAGTTGGTTCGGCCCGCGCACGCGCAACCTGGCGCTGGAAAATATCGCCCACTGACGGCAACGGTTGGCCGCCTGCGGGACAACTGTTGCCGCAGCGGCCACGCCAAACCCAATAAAACCGGGCACTTGGCACCCGGCATGCTATTTGCTCCAGCTGTGGCACCGACCCTTTTCACAGGTGCCCGATCATGCTGGTTAACAACAACACCCAAGCCGTGTCGACCGTCCAACAGCTCAAGCGCCCCGACATGGACCCCGCCAACGCCGCCGCCAGCGCGCTGTACAGCGGTGCCGTGCAAGTCGCGCAGCAAAGCGTGACCGTGCCCGCCGCGCAGAAGGAACTGGACAAGGCCGCCGACCGTATCGACGAAGCCTTCGCCAAGACCCGCGTGCAGTTGCAAACCTCGACCACCGACGTGCCGGCCACCAGCAGCACCTCGGGCGCGCGTTCGGAATTCACCGACTACATGAGCAAAACCCCGGCCGAACGCATCCGTGAGCAATTGCTCAAGGAGCAGGGTTTGACCGAGGCGGATGTGCAGAACATGACGCAGGAAAAGCAGGACGCGATTTCCAAGCAAGTCGCCGATCGCGTGAAGCAGCAGCAAGAGCAGCAGGTAGCGGCGAAGACCGCTGACCCGCAGGCGCAGGCTGTGAAAGAGACCCTGGCCGCGATCTGAGCCATGATGGCGATCAATGTGGGAGGGGGCTTGCTCCCGAAGACGGGGTGTCAGTCACTGCAGTAGGTGACTGATCCACCGCTTTCGGGAGCAGCCCCCTCCCACATTGGCTATCAGCGTCTTCCGGGTAAGTTACTGTAATTGCAACGTCGAGTTGAACTGGCTGATTGCATCCACCACGTGCCGTGAGCCTTCCTGGATTTCCAGGATCACCTGCCCCGCCTCGTTCGCCAGTTCCACCCCCAGCCCCGTGCGGCTGAGGCTCGACTGCATGCTCGACACCGCGCTCAGTGACAGGTCGTGGTTCTTGCGCACCACCTCCACAATCTCCACCGTCGCCTGGCTGGTGCGCGCCGCGAGGCTGCGCACTTCATCGGCCACCACCGCAAACCCGCGCCCGTGCTCGCCGGCCCGCGCCGCTTCGATGGCCGCGTTGAGCGCGAGCATATTGGTCTGTTCGGCGATGCTGCGGATGGTCTGCACGATGGCGCCGATGATGTCCGACTGTTTGCTCACCGCGTCGATGCTCTGTGCCGCCTGGTTCAGGTTGTGGGAAATTTCCTCAATGATCTGTACGGTTTGCTGCACCACCTCCGAGCCCTTGCGCGCGCAGGCGTCATTTTGCACCGAGGTGGCGTGAGCCGAGTCGGCGGCAGTGCGCAGGGTGGTGACCTGGTCGGTGATGTCGCTGGCGAACTTCACCACTTTGTACAGCCGCCCGTTGGCATCGAAGATCGGGTTGTAGGACGCTTCCAGAAACAACGTCTTGCCGTATTTGTTTTTGCGTTCGAAGCGGTGCGAGTGATATTCGCCGCGGTTGAGCGAGGCCCAGAACGCCTTGTAGGCCGGCGACTCGACCTCGCTGCGGTGGCAGAACAGGCTGTGGTGCTGGCCGACGATTTCATCCAGGGAGTACTGCACGGTCTTCAGGAAATTCTCGTTGGCATTGAGGATCTGGCCCTGGGGCGTGAACTCGATCACCGCCATGGAGCGGCTGATGGCATCGATCAGGCTCTGGTTTTCATGTTCGCGATGAACCCGCGCAGAAATATCCGACGCCACTTTGATCACGCTCTGTACGTGATCATCACTGTCCAGCACCGGCAGGTAGCTGGCTTCAAGCCACACTTCCTGGCCGTGCTTGTTCAGGCGCATGAACGTGCCGCTGAGGGCTTCGCCCTGCGCCAGGTCACGCCACAGCTTGGCGTAGGCGTCAGTCTGGGTGTAGGCCTCGTCGCAGAAGATGCGGTGGTGTTTACCGCGAATCTCCTCGGCACTGTAGCCCATGGTTTTGCAGAAGTTGTCGTTGGCGTCGAGGATCACGCCATCACGGTCGAATTCGATCATGGCCATGGAGCGGCTGATCGCTGCGAGTTTGGCGTTGGATTCGGTGAGGGCACAGGAAAAACGCTGGATTTCAAGCAGGTCGGACTTGTGATGACGGTTGAACATGATCAGATCACCCTTGATTACCGGCGCCTCTAAAGACGCATTCCATTGATTGGTTGGACAGTACTGGCAAACCTTTGCGGGGAAATAACCATCCGAAACGCTTTATATGCCAAGCGTCATCAACGGTTCTGGGTGAGCATAGACAGGGCTTGGCGCTATGCAAGGTCACCAGTCAGCAGCATTTTCAACAGAGGGAGGGTGTCGGCAGCCCAGAGCATATGTCTCGTGCTCCGGGCAGTGGTGCGGGGAAATTCGGCAGATCGGTGCGTTGCAGCGGTGGGATCAGTGCCCGAACAGGCCTGTCTCGGCTTTCTTGGTTTTTTTGTCGGCGCGTTTTTCATCGGCGGTCTTTGCCGGTTTCTTCTTCGCGGCTTTCTTTGAATCCATACCTTTGGCCATGATGCGTGCTCAACTTAAGGGGATGTAGCACTGGGTATACCACCAATTTCCGAACAGAAGGCGCTTATAATCCCCAGCCCCGGATTACGTTGCCCCGACACCATGCCCGAACTGCACATCGAACCGCTGGCAGAGCCGCTTTGGCCGCTGCTGAACAAGTTTTACCGCAGCCATAATTCGTCGATGAAGGCGCTCAAAGGTGGGCGTTTGTGGGTGGCCCGCGACAGCGAGATCGTGGCCGGCCTGTGCCTGTCACCCGTGGTCGGCGGGCAATGGTTGACCGGCGTGTTCGTGGCCCCGGCCTATCGCGGCCAGGGGCTCGCGGAGCGCTTCATTCTTCAAGCCGTGGCCGAGGTGGAAGGTAGCGTCTGGCTGCTGTGCCACCCGGACCTGGAAGGTTTGTATCAACGCATGGGGTTCAGCCAGGACACCGTGTTGCCGCAATCGCTCAGCGAGCGGCTGGTGCGCTATAAACGCAACAAGCCGATGATCGCCATGGGCTTAGAACCTTTGGTGAGGTCCACCGCAGATAATGTGTGATCGGCCGGTAGGGGGCCCATGCTAGCCTCGTCGGCACAGTGGCCCCTTACAGGATGATCATGAAAACGACGCTTGCAGCTCTGTCCCTCACCGCCCTCCTCGTTCCCACCTTCAGCCAGGCGGCCGACGCGCCGATCAGCGCCAAGCAGTACGCCGGCGTGCTCGCCGGCAGCTGGCGCGACCCGGCCAACAGCGCGCGCGACGGCTACCGCCACCCGCAGCAGACCCTGGAATTCTTTGGCCTGGGCGCCAAACAGACTGTGATCGAAATCACCCCCGGCGGCGGCTGGTACAGCGAACTGCTGGCGCCACTGCTCAAGGATCACGGGCATTACATCGCCGCCGTGCAGGCCGCGAGCAGCAGCGCCTATGCGCGCACCTCCGAAGAAAACCTGAAACGCAAATTCGCCGCCGACCCTGCGCGTTATGCCAACGCCGAGGTGGTGGAGTTCGACCCCAAGGCACCTGTGTTCGGCAAACCGGCGTCGGCCGACGCCGTGCTGACCTTTCGCAATGTGCACAACTGGGTCGCGGCCGATACTGCAAACGCCACGTTCAGTGCGTTCTACACGGTGTTGAAACCGGGTGGCGTGCTGGGCGTGGAGGATCATCGGGCCAAAGATGGCGCAGACCTGGAAGCGATCAAGGACAGCGGCTACCTGACCACCGCGCAGGTGGTGAAGCTGGCGACCGATGCCGGGTTCAAGCTGGCGGGGCAGAGTGAGGTGAATGCCAACCCCAAGGACACCAAGGACTATCCCGCTGGTGTGTGGACATTGCCGCCGACGTTGAAATTGGGGGAGCAGGATAAGGCGAAATATGTGGCGATTGGCGAGTCGGACCGGATGACGTTGCGGTTTGTTAAGCCTGCCAAATAAATCAGCCTGAAATGCTTTCAAATGTGGGAGGGGGCTTGCTGTGGCGAGCCCCCTCCCACATTTTAGACCTCAGTATGTCTGAGGGTTATTCGTCAGCCGCCGGGTCCATCTCCGGAAACATCACTTCAATAAACCCGAACTTGCTGAAGTCGGTAATCCGCGACGGGTACAACCGGCCGATCAAGTGATCGCACTCATGCTGCACCACCCGCGCATGGAAACCGTCGGCAAAGCGTACGATCGGCTCGCCCTTGGGGTCGAAGCCTTCGTAGCGAATCTGCTGGTAACGGTCCACCGCGCCACGCAGGCCGGGCACCGAGAGGCAACCCTCGTAACCCTCTTCCAGCACCGGGCTGAGCGGCGTGATCAGCGGGTTGATCAGGATGGTCTGCGCCACCGGCGGCGCGTCCGGGTAGCGTTCACTGGCCTCGAAACCAAAGATCACCAGTTGCAGGTCGACGCCAATCTGCGGCGCGGCCAGGCCGACGCCGCCCACGTGTTCCATGGTCTGGAACATGTCATCGATCAATTGCCACAACTCGGGGCTGTCGAACATTTCCGGCGGAACCGGTGCCGCGACGCGCAGCAGGCGCTCGTCGCCCATTTTCAGGATTTCACGGATCATTAATCAGACTTCGTCGGTAGTGGGCTTGGAATGGTCCCGGCCAAGGCCTGAGACATGCTGTTTTTCATTGGTGTGGCCCGGCTCTTCGAATTCCTTCTCACCCGGGTCCTTGCCCTCGGCCGACATGTGTTCGATCACGGCATTCATCTCCGCGCCCAGCAACAGCACAGCGGCGGAAATATAGAAATACAGGAGCAGCACAATGATCGCACCGATGCTGCCGTACATCGCGTTGTAGTCGGCAAAGGTTTTGACGTAGTAGCCAAAGCCCAGCGACGCCACGATCCACACCACCACCGCCAGCACGGAGCCTGGGGTGATGAAGCGGAATTTCTGCTCGACATCGGGCATCACGTAATACATGAGGGCGACGGCGAACATCAGCAAAATCACGATCAGCGGCCAACGCAGGATGGTCCACAGGGTCACCACGAACTCCTGCATGCCGATCTGCCCGGCCAGCCACTCCATCACCTGCGGGCCAAGCACCATCAATGCGGCCGCAGCAAGCAACATGCCGGCGATGCCGATGGTGTAGAACACCGACAGCGGGAAGCGCTTCCAGATCGGCCGGCCTTCTACAACATCGTAGGCGGCGTTCATCGCGCTCATCATCAGGCGGACGCCGGCGGAGGCTGTCCACAGGGCAATCACGATACCCACCGAAAGCAACCCGCCCTTGGACTGCTGCAACTGGTCGATCACCGGGTTGACCTGCTCCAGCGCCTGGGGCGGCAACACCAGTTCCGACTGCATGCGCAGCCAGCTGAAAAAGTCCGGCAGGTGCAGGAAACCGATCAGGGCGATAAGGAACAGCAGGAAGGGAAACAACGAAAACAGCATCTGGTAGGCCAGTGCCGAGGCATAGGTGGGCATCTCGTCATCGACGAATTCCTTGACGGTGCGCACCAGCACTTTGTGGAGCTTGAGGCCTTGCAGTACCGGAAAAATCATAGCGTCTCCTTTCGCCGCAAAAAGTTGAGTTCGTGGGCGACTCAGGGGCCGTTTTCTACATCAAGGTAGCCTATTTGGCGACCCTGAAACAATTTCGAAACTTTAACTGCATCAGGTGACACAAAAACGGCCATCCATGGATGGCCGTCGGGCTGCGGAAACCAGCCAGCGATTCGGGCTTACTTGGTGGCTTTTTTTACCGCATCTTTGGTATCGCCGACCGCTTTCTGCACTTCGCCTTTCTTCTCTTGAACTACACCTTCAGCACGCAGCTTGTCGTTGCCGGTGACTTTGCCGACACCTTGCTTGATGTTGCCGACAGCTTCGTTTGCTACGCCTTTTGCCTTATCCGATGTGCTGCTCATGGTATTTCTCCGAAAGAACAATCATGGGTTTTGGTCATTACCTAAAGATTGACCTGACGCCGTTCGGCAGAGTTTCAATTATTTTTTGCCCGACATTTCATCGCCCGCCGCAGGTTTGGCTTTATGTTTTGCAGCCAACCCACGAGAATGCCCGGCACATTCAGGCTATAACGCTGAATAACAGATCCCGTAGGAAGGTTATGAAACTCAATAAAGCACAGGCCATCGCCCGCAGAAACCAGGAACTGGGCGGCGCGGTACTCGGCGTCAACAACTGCCATTTCACTGATTTGGACACCCGACGCAACATCTGGTGGTTCGACCTGCCGGTGGTGCGCATTGGCGTGGGCCAGTACGAGTGGATTCACCTGTTGATGCACAATGCCGACACCGACCAACTGCTGCACCTGAAGGTGCCGACGGCGTTCCTGCGTGAAAAGCTCGAAGGCCTGGTGGTGCGCAATGCAAACAAGCGCAAGCCGGAGATCACTCTGGAGCTGAGCGCGGACAAGGATTCGTTCCTGAAAGATGTACGCCCGGCTGGCGCTGGCGTCAGCTTCGCGCAGTTCGCCCTGTAGAAACCCGGTTAAAACTGTGGGAGCTGGCTTGCCTGCTCCCACATTGGGTTGCATTGCAATTCAGAAGAGTCGACAGGCAATAAAAAACCCCGCATTGGCGGGGTTTTTTATGGGTTACTTTTTCAGGCCCAGCTTCTTCAGTTCTTCATCGCGCAATTCACGGCGCAGGATCTTGCCCACGTTGGTGGTCGGCAACGCATCGCGGAATTCCACCGCCCTGGGCACTTTGTAGCCGGTGACGTTGGCGCGCATGTGTTCCATCACCTGTTCCTTGGTGAGGGTGGCGCCTGGCTTGACCACGATAAACAACTTGATGTGTTCCCCGGACTTTTCATCCGGCACGCCGATGGCCGCGCACTGCAGCACGCCTGGCAGGCCGGCCAGCACGTCTTCCAGCTCGTTGGGGTACACGTTGAAACCGGATACCAGGATCATGTCCTTCTTGCGGTCGACAATGCGCATGTAGCCGTCCGGCTGGATGATCGCGATGTCACCGGTCTTCAACCAGCCTTCGCTGTCGAGCATCTCGGCGGTCGCGTCTTCGCGCTGCCAGTAGCCCTTCATCACTTGCGGGCCCTTGACGCACAACTCGCCCACCTCACCCAGCGCCAGTTCGACGCCGTCATCGGTGATGACTTTACACACCGTGGACGGCACCGGAATGCCGATGGTGCCGATCTGAATGTTCTGGATCGGGTTCACCGTGGCCACCGGGCTGGTTTCGGTCATGCCGTAACCTTCGCAGATGGAGCAGCCGGTCACGGCCTTCCAGCGCTCGGCGGCCGCCAGTTGCAGGGCCATGCCGCCCGACAGGGTGACTTTCAGTGCGGAGAAATCCAGCTTGCGGAAGGCGTCGTTGTTGCACAGCGCCACGAACAGGGTGTTCAGGCCGACAAACCCGCTGAACTTCCACTTCGACAGTTCCTTGACCATCGCCGGCAGGTCGCGCGGGTTGCTGATCAGGATGTTGTGGTTGCCGATCAGCATCATCGCCATGCAATGAAAGGTGAACGCATAGATGTGGTACAGCGGCAGCGGCGTGATCAGGATCTCGCAGCCCTCATTGAGGTTGGAGCCCATCAGCGCCTTGCACTGCAGCATGTTGGCCACGAGGTTGCGGTGGGTGAGCATCGCGCCCTTGGCCACGCCGGTGGTGCCGCCGGTGTATTGCAGCACGGCCACGTCGCTGCTGGCCGGGCTGACTTCGTTGACGGCTTGACCATGGCCCTTGGCGAGTACGTCGTTGAACTTGATCGCCTTGGGCAAGTGATAAGCCGGGACCATCTTCTTCACGTACTTGATGACGCTGTTGATCAGCAGGCGCTTGAGCGGCGGCAGCAGGTCGGCGACTTCGGTGACGATCACATGTTTGACGGCGGTCTTGGGCACGACTTTTTCAGCCAGGTGCGCCATGTTCGCCAGGCAGACCAGGGCCTTGGCCCCGGAATCATTGAATTGGTGTTCCATTTCCCGCGCGGTGTACAGCGGGTTGGTGTTGACCACGATCAGGCCGGCACGAATGGCACCGAACACGGCGACCGGGTATTGCAGGACGTTGGGCAGTTGCACGGCGATTCGATCGCCAGGCTTCAAGTCGGTGTGCTGTTGCAGGTACGCGGCGAAGGCGCCGGACAATTCGTACAATTCACCGTAGGTGATTGTCTTGCCCAGGTTGCTGAAAGCCGGCTTGTTGGCGAAGCGCTGGCAGGACTGCTTCAGAACCGCCTGAATATTCGGATACTCGTCTGGATTGATTTCTGCAGCAATCCCGGCGGGGTACTTATCCTTCCAAAAGTCTTCATTCATGGAAGCCCACTCCTCAGCGACGCGAATTCATCATCGCATTTGATGCGATTATTATTGGTGTATGTTTTTTTAGGTGAATCTGGCGCTTTCAAGCAGGCCTAGACGTCACAAAGCGCGCCGAGAGTAGCAGCTTTGCCAAGGGCCGCCTAGAGCCAAAAGGGGGCCCTACGGTCATAAACATGACTGTCCTACAATATTTGGTCACACTTTTGGCGAAGGTAAAATATCCGAGTAAAAGGCTCTGGAACAAGGCTTTCAGGGCGATAAAAAACAATGTGGGAGCGGGCTTGCTCGCGAATGCGGTGTGTCAGCTACAGCTGTACTAACTGACCCAGCGTATTCGCGAGCAAGCCCGCTCCCACATTTTTAAGCGTATTTCACATCAGGCGATGTCGCGAAGCTCCCTGCGCAGGATCTTGCCCACCGGCGTCATCGGCAACGAGTCGCGCAACACAATCTGCTTGGGTACCTTGTACCCCGTGAAGTTGGCCTTGCAGTAGCTCTTCAGTTCTTCAAGGCTCACACCCTCGGCACGCGCCACCACAAACAGCTTCACCGCCTCGCCCGTGCGCTCGTCCGGCACGCCGATCACCGCGCAGTTGGCCACCGCTGGGTGCGCCATCACCACGTCTTCGATCTCGTTGGGGTAGACGTTGAAACCCGAGACGATAATCAGGTCTTTCTTGCGATCGACAATCCGCACAAAGCCATCGTCGTCGATCACCGCAATGTCACCGGTCTTCAGCCAACCCTCGGCATCCAGCGCCTCGGCGGTGGCGGCGGGTTGCTGCCAGTAGCCCTTCATCACCTGCGGGCCCTTGATGCACAGCTCGCCACGCTCGCCCAGGGGCAGCTCGACGCCTTGGTCATCAATGACTTTCATGGCCGTGGCCGGCACCGGAATGCCCACGGTGCCGAGCCGGGATTTGTTGCCGTACGGGTTGGTGCTGGCCACCGGTGAGGTTTCTGTCAGGCCATAACCCTCGCCGATCGCGCAGCCGGTGATCTGCTCCCAGCGCTCGGCCGTGGCCTTGATCAGCGCGGTGCCGCCGGAATTGGTGAGCTTGAGGTGGGAAAAGTCCAGGCTCTTGAAGTCGGGATGATCCATCAGTGCCACAAACAGCGTGTTAAGGCCCAGCAGACCGGTAAAGCGCCAGTTTTTCAGTTCCTTGATAAAGCCGCCGATGTCGCGCGGGTTGGTGATCAGCACGTTGTGGTTGCCGGAGACCATCATGCACATGCAGTTCGCGGTGAAGGCATAGATGTGGTACAGCGGCAGCGGCGCGATCATCACCTCCTGCCCTTCCTTGATCAGCGGGTGGCCGTCTTCGCCGGTCTGCGACATGCAGGCACGCACCTGCTGCATGTTCGCCACCAGGTTGCCGTGGGTGAGCATCGCGCCCTTGGCCAGCCCCGTGGTGCCGCCGGTGTATTGCAGCACGGCGATATCGTCCAGGGTCACCGGATGACGGGTCAGGCCCAGGCCGGCGCCCATGCGCAGCGCGCGCTTGAACGACACCGCGCGCGGCAAGTGATACGCCGGGACCATCTTCTTCACCTTGTCGACCACGGTGTTGACCAGCCAGCCCTTGGCGGCGGGCATGAAGTCGCCCATCCTGGCTTCGATCAGGTAGTCGATCTCGGTGTCGGTGCACACTTCCTGCACCCGCGAACCGAACAGGTTGAGGTAGACCAGCGCACGCACGCCGGCGTCCTTGAACTGGTGGCGCATCTCGCGCGGGGTGTACAGCGGGTTGGTGTTGACCACGATCAGCCCGGCGCGCAGTGCGCCAAACACAGCGATCGGGTAATGCAGCACGTTGGGCATCTGCACGGCGATGCGCTCGCCAGGCTTGAGGTCGGTGTGCTGTTGCAGGTAGCCGGCGAACGCCGCACTCTGGCGCTCAAGCTCGGCGTAGGTCAGGGTGATCCCCATGTTGCTGAATGCCGGCCGGTCGGCAAAGGCCTTGCAGGAGCGTTCGAAGACTTCGATCACCGACTTGTAGGCCGTGAGGTCGATGTCATTGGGAACGCCCGCCGCGCGTTTGTCATTCCAGAAATCAGGTTGCATTATTCTTGTCCTCTTACCTGAGTGTACCCGGCCACTTTTATAAAAAGCGGAGCTTTGGGGACGTTAGCAGCTATGGCCAATCAGGCAAATACAGGAAAGCGCGTCATTAATTGCGTGAATCTTCCTACAAGGCCCTGCACTGATCAGACGTCACCGCAGGGATGAGCTATACACTGCAACGACCTTGCGAAAAGGAATCGCCATGAACCACAGCACCTTCTGGCTGACCGCGAATGACCGCAGCCGCCTGTACGTCAACCACTGGATGCCCGACGGCCCGCCAAAGGCCCTGGTGATGCTGGCCCACGGCATGGCCGAGCACAGCGGTCGCTACGTGCGCCTGGCGCAAGCGCTGTGCGGTGCCGGCTACGGCTTGTACGCGCTGGACCAGCGTGGCCATGGCCGCACTGCCGACGAAGGCACCCTGGGCCTGTACGCCGAAAAAGATGGCTGGAATAAAGTCGTCGGCGACCTGGCCAGCCTCAACCAGCATATCGGCCAGCAGCAGCCGGGGTTGCCGATCATCCTGCTCGGCCACAGCATGGGCAGCTACATCGCCCAGGCCTACCTGCTGCACCACAGCGCCAGCTTGAATGGGGCAATCCTCAGCGGCTCGAACTTCCAGCCGGTGGCGCTGTACCGCGCAGCGCGGGTGATCGCCCGCGCCGAACGCCTGCGCCAGGGCATGCGTGGGCGCAGTGCACTGATTGAATTCCTCTCGTTTGGCTCGTTCAACAAGGCGTTTAAACCCAACCGCACCGCTTTCGACTGGCTCAGCCGCGACCCGGTTGAAGTCGACCAGTACATCAACGACCCACTGTGCGGTTTCCGCTGCACCAACCAGCTGTGGATCGACCTGCTGGGCGGCTTGCAGCAAATCAGCAAAGCGTCCAATCTCGCGCAGATCGACCCGGGCCTGCCGATCCTGGTGATGGGCGGCGAATGTGATCCGGTGAGTGAGGGCAAGCGTCTCAAAAGCCTGGCCCATGCCCTGCGTGAAGCCGGCTGCCAGAACCTGCAACTTAATATTTATCCGCAGGCGCGCCATGAAGTGTTCAATGAAACCAACCGCGATGAAGTTACAGCGGATGTTCTGACGTGGCTCGACCAGGCGCTGACCTTGCGCAGGCCGACTCGCTGCGAATAACTTCTTTTTAAAAATCAGCCGTTTAAACTAGGCCGATTAAATTACCGATTAGCCACAGGATGCACCTTTAGATGACCCAGGTAACCAATACCCCGTACGAAGCCCTCGAAGTCGGCCAGACCGCCAGCTACAGCAAGACCGTGGAAGAGCGCGATATCCAGCTGTTCGCCGCGATGTCCGGCGACCACAACCCGGTGCACCTGGACGCCGAGTACGCCAAGGCGACCATGTTCAAGGAGCGTATCGCTCACGGCATGTTCAGCGGCGCGTTGATCAGCGCGGCGGTTGCCTG
This sequence comes from Pseudomonas viridiflava, assembly GCF_900580675.1. Classification (GTDB taxonomy): domain Bacteria; phylum Pseudomonadota; class Gammaproteobacteria; order Pseudomonadales; family Pseudomonadaceae; genus Aquipseudomonas. The sequence continues at coordinate 24,063 of NZ_UTBG01000176.1, read as the reverse complement.
TGAGCTGCCTGGGCCGGGCACGATCTACATCGGCCAGCAGATGAGCTTCCAGAAGCCGGTGAAGATTGGCGATACCCTGACCGTACGTCTGGAAATTCTCGAGAAACTGCCGAAGTTTCGCGTGCGCATCGCCACCCGCGTGTTCAACCAGCGCGATGAGCTGGTGGTAGACGGCGAGGCGGAAATTCTTGCGCCGCGTAAGCAGCAGGTAGTGACGTTGACCGAGTTGCCGCCGATCAGCATTGGCTGATGCCCTGGGTACAAAAAGCACGCATGAAAAAGCCCCGCATCTGCGGGGCTTTTTCTATTCAGCCAAGGCTTACGACTGAGCGCGAGCCTGGTTACGCAGGGCTTTCACCTGGTCGTGGTTGCGTTGCGCGCCGTGGAACTGACGCTCAACCAGGTCACGAATACCTACCAGGTTATGCTTGTTGATCTTCTCGATCGCTTCTTTGTAAGCCTTCAGAGCGTGGTCTTCACCGCGCTCGGCTTCGTTCAGCACAGCCTCTTCATCTTTACCGGTGACCATCGACTTCACGTCGACCCAGCCACGGTGCAGAGCGCCTGCAACCGAACCGGAATCTTCCGGATCGCCGCCCAGAGCACGCACGGCAGTCTGCAGTTCAGCAGCGGCGGTGGCGCAGTCAGCGGAACGCTTCACGAAAAGCGCTTTCAGCTCAGGGTGCTTGATGTCTTCAGCACATGTCTTGAAACCTTCCTGGCCGTCTTTGCTGGTTTCGATCAGGTCGTTCAGTACGGAGATCGATTCTTTATTGATGTCAGTCATTTTTCAATTCCTTATGGCAGTTGAGAAAGGTTGTCTTAATGATTGCAGCGCGCGTGCCAGGTTTTGAAAAATAACTTTTTTGTTTAATTTCAATAACTTATAAAATATTGAACCATCTGTATCGACGTTATTTGCATGATCTGTCATTTGGCCTTCATGCAGAATGCCTGTATTTTCGAAACCTCGACCCACACGCTTGAAGCCCATGAACCCCGAAAAACTCGAACTGTTGATCACCCGGCAAATGCCCTTCGGCAAATACAAGGGCCGGATCATCGCCGACCTGCCCGGCCCCTACCTGAACTGGTTCGCCCGTGAAGGTTTCCCCCACGGCGAGTTGGGCGGTTTACTGGCACTGATGCAGGAAATCGACCACAACGGCCTGGCCGAACTGCTGGAACCGCTACGTGCCAAACACGGCAAACCCGCCCCCCGCCATTAAGAGCCTCGCCATGCCAAGGAATGCAGACAACGAACACCATTGGCGCGCCATCGCCCAGCGCTATGAGCTGGAGCCTGGCCCGATCAACCTCGAAAACGGTTACTTCGGGCGCATGAGCCGTGAGGCACAGGCGCAGTATCTGGAGCATGTTGCGTTCATCAACCGCAGCAACTCGCTGCATGTACGCCAGCGCTTCGAGCAGGGTGAAAACCTCGAGATTCGTCGCCAGCTCGCCGGGCTGATTGATGCCGACCCCGAGGCGGTTGCCTTCACCCGCAACGCTACCGAAGCCTTGCAGTCGCTGATCCGCAACTACAATTGCCTGCAACCCGGCGACCAGGTGCTGATCAGCGACCTGGAGTACGACACGGTCAAAGGCGCAATGCGCTGGCTTGCAGGCTATCGCGGCGTTGAGGTCGTCGAAATCTCCCACATACATCCGGCCAGTTTCGACAGCCTGCTGCAGACCTATCGCGAGACATTCGCGCAGTACCCACGCCTCAAGCTGATGGCGCTGACCCACGTGACCCACCGCACTGGCCTGGTGATGCCTGTCGAGGCCATCGCCAAGGCCGCACGTGAACACGGTATTGATGTGATCCTCGACGGCGCACACGCACTGGGCCAGATCGAATTCAACCTGGCGGCGCTGGGTATTCAGTTCGCCGGTTTCAACCTGCACAAATGGATTGGCGCCCCGCTGACCCTCGGCTTCCTGTATATCGCCCCGGAGCGCCTGGCGGATATCGACCCGGACATGGGCGAGTTCCACTACCCCGCCACCGACGTGCGCGCGCGTACGCCCTATAGCACGCCGAATTTTCCGGCCCTGATGACCTTGCCGCGGGTGCTGGAAGAACATCGCGCCCTGGGCGGCTCGGTAGCCAAGGGCGCGCGGGTCAACTACCTGCGGGACTTGTGGGTAAGCCAGGTGCGGGCGCTGCCGGGGATTGAAGTACTGACGCCGGATGACCCGCGGCTGTATTGCGGGATTACCGCATTCAAGTTTATCGGGCGCGATCAGGCGGTGATGGCAGACCGGTTGCTCAAGGAGTACGACCTGTTTACCACCACGCGCACCGGCGCAGCGTTTGGCACCTGTATTCGGGTGACGGCGGGACTGGTGACGTCTGCGGCAGACATCAAAGTGCTGGTCAGTGCGATTACCGAACTAAACACCGATTAAAACTGTGGGAGCGGGCTTGCTCGCGAATGCGGTGTGTCAGTCAGCACAACTTTTTCTGACACACCGCATTCGCGAGCAAGCCCGCTCCCACATTTATTTCTTGCAGACAAAAAAAAGCGGTACACCGACCAAGTGCACCGCAAAAATGCCGTTAAGCACAGCAACAACGATTCGGTAAATCAGTCCAGCAGCGCCAGCGCCTGCGCGGTCACTTCCTGGATACGTGCCCAGTCGCCGTTCTTGACCCATTCAGGGTCGAGCATCCAGCTACCGCCCACGCACATCACGTTTTTCAACGCCATGTAGTTTTTGATGTTGGCCGGGCCTACGCCGCCGGTCGGGCAGAATTTCACTTCGCCAAACGGGCCGCCCAGGGCCTTGATCGCCGCGACGCCGCCGCTGACTTCGGCCGGGAACAGCTTGAAGCGGCGGTAACCCAGGCCATAGCCTTCCATGATGCCGGAGGCATTGCTGATGCCAGGCAGCAACGGGATCGGGCTGTGCACCGAGGCTTCCAGCAGGTCGCGGGTAATGCCTGGGGTGACGATAAATTGCGAGCCGGCCACTTCGGCGGCTTCGAGCATATGGCGGTCGAGCACGGTGCCGGCGCCGGTGCACAGTTCAGGACGTTGCTCGCGCAATACCTGAATGGCCTTGAGGCCGAATTCCGAACGCAGGGTCACTTCCAATGCGGTCAAACCACCGGCTGCCAGGGCATCGGCCAGCGGCAGGATGTCCTGTTCGCGAGCGATGGTGATCACCGGCAGAATCCGCGCCTTGGCGCAGAGGCTGTCGATCAGGGCAACTTTATCCGCCATGGAAACGGTCGGTTGAGGGCTTTTCATAGCGGCTGATCCTTGGCTCATGGGCACCAGTAAATCTCTAATGTAGGTTGCAAAAACGCGCGAATCGGCATGGCAGCAACGTCGTCACTGGCCAGCGCGGCGCTCAAGGTGGTCAATTTCGAACTGCCGGAAATCGACAGCGCGGTATAGGTTGCCGAGGCCAGCAACGCGCGACTCATGGTCAGGCGCTGGTGCGGCACGGTCGGCGCCAGCATCGGCCAGCAACGGCGGGTGCCGTCGGCCTGCAGGGCCTCGCTCAGGTTCGGGCTGTTGGGAAACAGCGATGCGGTGTGGCCGTCATCGCCCATGCCGAGTACCAGCACATCAATGCCCGGTAATTCGGCCAGCAGGCGATCGGCCTGCTCGGCGGCGTCTTCAAGGTTAGCGGCAGCGCTGTACAGGCTGAGGAACCTGGCCTTGGCCGCCGGGCCTTGCAGCAAGTGCTGCTTCAACAGGCCAGCGTTGCTGTCGGCGTGTTCCACCGGCACCCAGCGCTCGTCGGCCAGGGTAATGGTAACCTTGGACCAGTCCAGCCCCTGCTTGGCCAGGTGCTGGAAAAACGCCACCGGGCTGCGGCCACCGGAGACCACCAGGGTCGCCTCGCCACGGGCACTGATGGCCCCGCGCAGTTGCTCGGCCACATCATTGGCCAGGCCTTCCGCCAACAGCGCCGGTGTGCGGTACTCATGGGGTGTTACACCCTGAGGCAGTTTCAGTTCAGATATCGCCATACCACGACCTCCCATCCCGCGTGATCAGTGCAATTGAGCTCATCGGCCCCCAGGACCCCGCCGCATACGGCTTGGGCGCGTCACCGGATTTTTTCCACCCGGCGATCAGCTGGTCACACCACTTCCACGCGGCTTCGATTTCATCTTTGCGAACAAACAGGTTCTGATTGCCGCGCATCACTTCCAGCAACAACCGCTCGTAGGCATCAGGGATGCGCGCGCTGCGGTAAGTGTCGGAAAAATTCAGTTGCAGTGGCCCGCTGCGCAGTTGCATGCCTTTGTCCAGGCCCTGCTCCTTGGTCATCACGCGCAACGAAATACCTTCGTCCGGTTGCAGGCGGATGATCAGTTTGTTGCTGATCTGCAGGCGCTGCTCGGGGGCGAAAATATAGTGAGACGGTTCCTTGAAGTGGATGACGATCTGCGACAGCTTTTGCGGCATGCGCTTGCCGGTGCGCAAGTAGAACGGCACCCCGGCCCAACGCCAGTTGCGAATGTCGGCACGCAGGGCGACGAAGGTTTCCGTGTCGCTCTGGGTGTTGGAATTCTCTTCTTCGAGGTAACCCGGCACCGCCTTGCCGGCGCTGTAGCCGGCAATGTACTGGCCGCGCACCACCTGGGTGGTCAGGCCGTCCGGGCTGATCGGCGCCAGGGCCTTGAGCACTTTCACTTTCTCGTCGCGGATGCTGTCGGCGGACAGGTCGGCCGGAGGGTCCATGGCGATCAGGCAAAGCAGTTGCAACAGGTGGTTCTGGATCATGTCGCGCAGCTGGCCGGCCTTGTCGAAATAACCCCAGCGCCCCTCGATACCGACCTGCTCGGCCACGGTGATCTCCACGTGGGAGATGTAGTTCTGGTTCCACTGGGTTTCAAACAGGCTGTTGGCAAAACGCAGCGCGATCAGGTTCTGGACGGTCTCTTTGCCCAGGTAATGGTCGATTCGGTAGGTGCGGTTTTCCGGGAAAAACTGCGCCACGGCATCGTTGACCTTGCGCGACGACTCCAGGTCCGAGCCGATCGGTTTCTCCAGCACAACGCGGGTGTTTTCTGCCAGGCCGACCTTGGACAGGTTCTCGCAGATCGCGCCATACACCGCGGCCGGCGTAGCGAAGTAGGCAATCAGGCGCTGCTCGGTACCGGCTATTTCAGCCAGGGCCACGTAGTCATCGGCCTTCATGAAGTCGACATGGACATAGGTCAGTCGCGCCAGGAAACGCTGGGCGATGGTCTCGTCCAGTTCCTTGCCGACGTATTTACGCAATTCTTTTTCGATATGGGCCAGGTGCTGCTGCTCGGAACCGGCTTCGCGGGCCAGGGCCAGGATGCGCGTATCGTCGTGCAGGAGCCCGGCGCCATCAAGTTGATAGAGGGCAGGAAATAACTTGCGCAGCGCCAGATCACCCAAGGCGCCAAACAGGGCAAAGGTGCAGGGTTCTACGGTTATCGAAGGCATGATGTTTGTTCTTTTATCAAGTTAAGCTACAAATACCTTTTTTCAAGGCATCACTCAAGGAAAAATGTAGTAATAACCACAACATTTTCCCAAAATACGCATTCCGAGTGGTGGTGTTCAGCTACCCTCAGTAGGATAGGCCACCGCAAAGAGCCACTCGTCGATTGGCTACCGCTCATAATTTGCATCGTCGCCCGAAGGAAAGACTGAATGGACCGCGTGCGAAATCTTCTGGAACAGATCCGGAACCGCCTCGAAGAATTGAACAAGGCCGAGAAAAAAGTCGCCGAGGTCATCCTGCTCAACCCGCAGCAGGCGACCCGCTTCTCTATCGCAGCCCTCGCCCAGGCTGCCTCGGTCAGTGAACCGACGGTCAACCGCTTCTGCCGTTCGTTCGGCGTCAGTGGCTACCCTGAACTTAAATTGCAGCTGGCGCAAAGTTTGGCCAGTGGTGCGGCCTATGTCAGCCGCGCCGTGGAGGCCGATGATAACCCTGAGGCCTATACGCAGAAGATCTTTGGCAGCGCCATCGCGTCACTCGACAGCGCGTGCCAGGCCCTGGACCCGGCCCTGATCAGCAAGGCCGTGGACCTGTTGATCCAGGCGCGGCAGATCCACTTCTTCGGCCTGGGCGCTTCAGCGCCGGTGGCCATGGATGCGCTGCACAAGTTTTTCCGCTTCAACCTGGCCGTGACCGCCCACGCCGACGTATTGATGCAACGCATGATCGCCTCGGTGGCGCATACGGGCGAGCTGTTCGTGATCATTTCCTACACCGGGCGTACCCGCGAGCTGGTGGAAGTGGCGCGTATCGCCCGCGAAAACGGCGCGTCAGTGCTGGGCGTGACGGCCGAGAACTCGCCCCTGGCCAAGGCCAGCACCGTGAGTCTGAACATTCCGCTGCCGGAAGACACCGACATCTACATGCCGATGACTTCGCGGATCATTCAGCTGACGGTGCTGGACGTGCTGGCCACCGGGATGACCTTGCGCCGTGGCGTGGATTTCCAGCCGCACTTGCGCAAGATCAAAGAAAGCCTGAATGACAGCCGGTATCCGGTTGGGGATGAGTTTAACTAAGCCTTTTGGCTGGCGAGCTGTATGTGGCGAGGGAGCTTGCTCCCGCTGGGGCGCGAAGCGGCCCTGAAAACAGGCCGCCGAGTGCTTTCTGAAAGATGGCGATGACCTTAGTGGGGCCGCTTCGCAGCCCAGCGGGAGCAAGCTCCCTCGCCACAAAAGCCCTCAGCCACACCGCTAAACCCCAGCTCGCGCCTGCAAGCTCAGATGCGCCCGCTCCCCCGGCGCCAAACTGGCACCGGCCATCGCCGACTCCACGCACACAAACCCCGACGCCTCGTTGAAGCTCACCCCGAGCAGCGGCCGGCTGCCTGGGTGCCACACCACCGTGTCGGCGCTGTCGCCGGTGTCGATGCACAATTCGCGCTGCCAGGCGTGATCCTTGAGGTGCAACTCTCCCTCGTGCTGGAACACGCGCTGGCAGCCGCCGTCCACCCGTAGCTCACCTTCCTGCTGGCAAGCCTGGCGATTGAGCTGGTCATAACCCTGCGCGCCGTCGAGCCCAGACAGCGCTACCTCGTCGACGTGACCAATACGCCAATAGGCGTGCAAAGCATGGCTCAACTGGCAGGGCAGCTCGTCCTGATGCTCGGTGCTCAGGCGCAATTCCAGGGTTTCACCCAGGTGCGCGTGCAGGTCGACCTGCCAGTCGCACAGCTGCAATTGCCAATGCAGGCGTACGCCGTCGTCGTCGGTGCTGCTGTCGATCAGCTTCCAATCGATCAACCGTGCCCAGCCATGGGACGGCCACGCGTTTTCGCTGGGATGGCGGCCATACCACGGCCAGCACACCGGCACGCCGCCACGGATGGCGCCGACTTGCGGCCACTTGGCCGCGCACCATAACCAGGGCTTTTGGCCACGCGGCTGAAAATGCAGCAATTGCGCGCCCTGGCGGCTGAACACCGCCTGGCACAGCGGATGGTCGATCACCAATACGTCGCGCAGCTGAAAGCGCTCCCAGGCGAAGACCGGTTGCTCGCGCAGGGATTTGAAAAAGCGTTGCAGCGGATGCTCATGCATGTGCCACGGTCCTGAAAATCATCGCAGTGCAGCCCAAAAAAAAGCGGATAGCCATGGCTACCCGCAAAATGCGCACAGAGAGAAGGAGCTTATCGCAACAGCCTTAGAACGTAGACTGGATTTTCAAACCGGCTACGAAGGCGTTGTCGACTTTATCCACGCCACCCGGCTGCACAACGTACTGCAGGTTCGGGCGCACGGTCAGCCAGTTGGTCACCTTGATGCCGTAGTTGAGTTCGACGTTGTACTCGGTTTCGCGAATTGGCGTGTACAGCGGGTTGTCGTAGTCGTTCACGCCGTTGGCGACGTTGAGCAGTTCGGCGTTTTTCTTCACGTCATCGTTGACGTGCAGACGCGCCACACCAATCCCGATGTCGTCTTTTGGACGCGCGTCGAATGGGCCCTTGTACACCAGCATCAGCGACTGATAGTTGTCGACCAGGTTGGTTTCCTTGTCGTGGAACGTAGCGTTGGCCGCGATGTTCAGGCCGCGGGTAGCGTCGCCGTTATGCGTGGTGAGTTGCTGTTGCGCCACGAACCAGTAGCCTTTTTTGCTGCTGCGGGTGCGGAAGGCCGCGCCGGTGGTGGCAGCATCGTTGCCGTTGACGTCTTCACGAACGTCGGCAGCGTCAGCGGCGCTCTTGTAGTAACCCACACGGTATTCGCCCGGCAGGCTGTTAACTTTCGGCGACCAGACCAATTCCACCGGAATCACGGTGCCCTTGGTGCCGCTGCCGCTGAGTTTGAAGCCGTTGCCGTGCTCCAGCTGCGATGGGTTCTGGTTGTAGGCACCGATCTGCGCATACAACTCTGGGGTGATGTGGTACTTCACGCGGATGGCAGCCTGGCTGACCGGCCAGTTGTACCAGGTGTTTACATAGTTACCGACCTGGGAACCGCAGAACGACAGGTTCTGGAAGTCGCACGGGAAGGTGTTGAAGTCTTCGCCTTCACCGAAGTAGCCGAGTTTCACGTCGAGCTTGTTGTCGAACATCTGGTGCTGAATCCAGAACTGGGTCAGACGCACCATGTGGCCACGGCCGTAAACTTCCATGGACGAACTCAGCGTGCCGGCACGGGGGTCGCCAATGCGGTCGTTGGAGATGTTCTGGCCATTACGGTTGGTCAGTTGGATCTTGGCCTGGGTGTTATCCCAGCCCCACAGCTTTTGCAGATCCAGTGCTACGCCCAGACCAAACTGGTCGGAGTAACGGCCGGTTTTGTCGTCGTTATAGCCGCCATGCAGGTTGGCGCCCATTTCCCCTACGTAGTCAGCCTTGATGTCGATACCTTGCTCGATCAGCTTGGTACGCTCGCCGCCCCAGTCACCGGTCATCCACTGGGAATCGGCACTGAATGCGTCGGCCGCCATCGCATTGGCGGACAGTACAAGGGCTGCAGCTGCTGACAGTTGGCAGATCAGCCGAGTGTTGTTGTGTTGCTTTTTCATCCCTACATCCTCGTCTTTATTGTTATTAAACTGTTTTTATCTAACGCGGTTTACTTTTTTTATCTAAAACAACAACTTATCTCAATTTTATGGGGGAGCCGGGCTTGCCGCGATGCAGGCCACCCGGTCCCTCATTTACAACGCGGTGACGCCATCGCGGGCAAGCCCGGCTCCCACAGGGGTCGGCACTGAAGCAGCAGTGCCAAGGCGCTCACCGGTCTTGGCGTCGAACAGCAACACCTTGGCCGGATCGAATTGCAGTGTCAGGGTCTCGCCCACCTGCGGTGCCACATCGGGCGCCAGGCGGCAGCAGACCTTGGTGTCATTGAGCTGCACAAATACCAGGGTGTCCGGGCCGGTGGGCTCGGTGACCTGGACTTCGGCACGAATGCTCGACGAACCATTGCCCTCCCCCGTGGCCAGTACGATTTGCTCCGGGCGCAGGCCAAGAATCACGTCGCGGTCTTCAAGGCCGGCGTCGTTCATGCTCAGCGGCAGCTCGCAACGGGCCTGGCCACTGTTGAGCAGCGCCACTAATTGGCCATCTTTGCGTTGCAGGCGCAAAGGTACGAAGTTCATTGGAGGTGAACCGATAAAGCTTGCCACAAATAGATTGGCCGGGTCGTTGTAAATTTCTTTCGGCGTACCGAATTGCTGGATGATGCCGTCCTTCATCACCGCCACTTTGTCGCCCAGGGTCATCGCTTCGATCTGGTCGTGCGTGACATAGACGGTGGTGGTCTTGAGACGCTGGTGCATCAGTTTCATTTCGGTGCGCATCTCGACGCGCAGCTTGGCGTCGAGGTTGGACAGCGGTTCGTCGAACAGGTAGATCTTCGGCCGACGCGCCAGGGCACGGCCCATGGCCACACGCTGTTGCTGGCCACCGGACAACTGGCCTGGCTTGCGGTTGAGCAGGTGCTCGATCTGCAGCAACTTGGCCACGCGTGCGACTTCGGTGTCGATGTCGGCCTGGGGCATCTTGCGGATCTTCAGGCCGAACTCGATGTTCTCGCGCACGCTCATGGTCGGGTACAGCGCGTAGGACTGGAACACCATGGCGATGTCGCGATCCTTGGGGCTCATGCCGCTGACGTCCTGGTCACCGATCATGATCGCCCCGCCGGAGATGGTCTCAAGCCCGGCGATGCAGTTCATCAGCGTGGATTTACCGCAGCCCGAAGGGCCGACCAGGATCAGGAATTCGCCTTCCTTGATCGACAGCTCGATGTTCTTCAGGGTGTCGGGCAGGCCGGCACCGTAGGTCTTGTTTACATTGCGAAGTTCAAGCGTAGCCATGATTACCCCTTGACCGCGCCGGCTGTGAGGCCGCGCACGAAATACTTGCCTGCGATCACATAGACCAGCAGGGTCGGCAGCCCGGCGATCATCGCCGCCGCCATATCCACGTTATATTCCTTGGCCCCGGTGCTGGTGTTGACCAGGTTGTTCAGCGCCACCGTGATGGGCTGCGAGTCGCCGCTGGAGAACACCACACCAAACAGGAAGTCGTTCCAGATCTGGGTGAACTGCCAGATCAGGCAAACCATGATGATCGGCGTCGACATCGGCAGAATGATCAGGCGGAAGATCGTGAAGAAGCCTGCACCGTCCAGGCGTGCCGCCTTGATCAGCGCATCCGGGATGCTCACGTAGTAGTTGCGGAAGAACAGCGTGGTGAACGCCAGGCCGTAGACCACGTGCACAAACACCAGGCCGGTGGTGGTGCTGGCCAGGCCCATCTTTCCGAGGGTAAACGACGCCGGCAGCAGCACGGTCTGGAACGGCAGGAAGCAACCGAACAGCAGCAAGCCGAAGAACAGCTGCGAACCTTTGAAGCGCCAGAACGACAATACGTAGCCGTTCAAGGCGCCGATGGCAGTGGAGATCAGTACGGCCGGAACGGTGATCTTGATCGAGTTCCAGAAGTAACCGTCCACGGTGGCCCAGGCCTTGACCCAGCCGATGCCGCTGACCACGGTCGGCCAGCTGAGCAGGTTGCCGGTGCTGATGTCTTCCGGGGTCTTGAAGCTGGTCAGCAGCATCACCACCAGCGGCACCAGGTACAGCAATACAGCGAGGATCAGCACCGCATAGATCGCGATGCGGCTCAGGCTGATGGCAGGTTTGGAAGCGAGACTAGTCATTACGCTTGGTCCTCAGCTCGGAGTAGAGGTAAGGCACGATGATCGCGAGGATCGCACCGAGCATCAGGATTGCACTGGCCGAGCCCATGCCCATCTGGCCACGGCTGAAGGTGAACGAGTACATGAACATCGCCGGCAAGTCGGACGAGTAGCCCGGGCCGCCGGCAGTCATGGCCGCGACCAGGTCGAAGCTCTTGATCGCGATGTGCGCCAGGATCATCACCGCACTGAAGAACACCGGGCGCAGGCTTGGCAGCACCACGCTCCAGTAGATGCGCGGCAGGCTCGCGCCGTCGATCTGCGCGGCGCGGATGATCGACTGATCAACCCCACGCAGGCCGGCGAGGAACATCGCCATGATGAAACCCGAGGCTTGCCAGACGGCGGCAATCACCAGGCAGTACACGACGCGGTCCGGGTCGATCAGCCAGTCCAGGCGGAAACCTTCCCAGCCCCAGTCACGCAGGAGTTTGTCCAGGCCCATGCCCGGGTTGAGCAGCCATTTCCAGGCGGTACCGGTGACGATCATCGAGAGCGCCATCGGGTACAGGTAAATGGTGCGGATAAAGCCTTCACGACGGATTTTCTGGTCGAGGAAGATCGCCAGTGTCACGCCGATGACCAGGGTGATGCCGATAAACATCCCGCCGAAAACAGCCAGGTTCTTGCTCGCTACCCACCAGCGGTCGTTGTCGAACAACCGCTCGTACTGCGCAAGACCTGCCCATTTGTAGCTCGGCAGGAACGTAGACGTGGTGAACGAGAGTACAAACGTCCACAGGATGTAGCCGTAGAAGCCCACCAACACGATGAACATGCTGGGCGCCAGCACCAATTTAGGGAGCCAGCGCTGCAGTGCATCGAACGGCGAGGCTTTGCTGAACACAGCAACAGAACTCATGGGGAAATCCAATACAGGGAAAAAGGACTACAGGAACAAACCTTGTGAGGGGTCAGGGGGTTTCCCCTCACAAGGGACCAGCTGCTAACCGTTACTTGGCTGACTTGATCGCAGCGCCGAGTTTCTTGGCTGTGTCGGCCGGGTCGGCTTTCGGATCGTTGATGTAGTTGGTCACGACATCAAAGAACGCACCTTGCACAGCCAGGGTGGTGGCCATGTTGTGCGCCATGCTTGGCTGCAGGCCGCCGGATTTGGCATCAGCCAGGAAGTCTTTGGCGGCGGTCTGGGCGCAAGAGTCGAAACCGTACGAGTCCATTTTCTGCAGCATGTCGGTTCGCACAGGGATCGAACCTTTGTTGATGCTGAAGACTTTCTGGAAGTTTTCACCCAGCACGACTTTGGCAATATCTTGCTGACCGGCAGCAGTGCCTTTGTCTTTCTGCTTGAACACCGCCAGGGAGTCGATGTTGTAGGTGAAGGCTTTGTCGGTGCCCGGGAAGGCTACGCACTCGTAATCTTTGCCGGCGACTTTCTTGGCGGCAGTCCATTCGGACTTGGCCCAGTCGCCCATGATCTGCATGCCGGCCTTGCCGTTGATGACTTTACCGGCTTCAAGGTTCCAGTCCTGGCCTTTGCCGTCAACGTCCATATAGGTCGCGACTTTCTTCAGCTCAGTGAGGGACTTGACCATTTCAGGGCCGGTCAGCGCGGCGTTGTCCAGGTCAACCAGGGCTTTCTTGTAGCCATCCGCACCCATCACCGACAGCACCACGGCTTCGAATACAGTGCTGTCCTGCCAAGGCTGGCCACCGTGGGCGAGCGGAATGAAGCCTGCCGCTTTCAGCTTGTCGCCGGCTGCGTAGAATTCTTCGAGGGTAGTCGGGTTCTTGGTGATACCGGCTTTCTTGAAGACTTCCGGGTTGATCCACAGCCAGTTAACACGGTGGATGTTGACCGGTACGGCGACGTAGTCACCGTCGTACTTCACGGTATCGGAGACTTTCTTGTCGAGCAGGGAGTCCCATTTTTCTTCTTTGGCTACGTCTTTGAGCACGTCGGTGTCGAGCAGGCCGGTGGACGCCCATTCCTGGATATCGGGGCCTTTGATCTGGGCAACGCCAGGTGGGTTGCCGGCAACCGCACGGCTTTTCAGCACGGTCATTGCAGTGGCACCGCCGCCACCTGCAACAGCGCCGTCTTTCCAGGTGAAGCCGTCTTTTTCGACTTGGGCCTTCAAGACATCTACAGCCGCTTTTTCACCGCCCGAGGTCCACCAATGCACAACTTCAACCGTCCCTTTCGAGTCGGCGGCAAATGCACTGAGGGGAAACAACGAGGCAACGGAAATAGCTACGGCGAGGCGATTAATCGCGTTCATCTGAATACCTTTTCTTGTTGTTATGCATGCAAGTCTAGAGCTTGCGCTGCACGGAGTTTAAACATGGATTTTTCAAGCGCAGGTAACAAAGGGATGCTCAAATGTCACCACTTGGTGACATAACGCCCAACCCCGATGGCACTGGCCATGCTTGGCGCCAACGGCAGCGCAGGCAGCAATACCGCTTGCCAGGCATGGTACAGGTCCGGTTTGCCGCCCCAGATCTTGCTGCTGGGTTGGTTGTGCGGGTTGAGTTCGTGGTGCCAGCTGCCGTGGACACGGTCGATAAAGTGAGCTTCGCAAAACTCCCAGAAGCGCCGGTACCAGGTTTCGTAATGCAGCTCACCCGTGCGTTTGAGCAAAGCCTGGGCAGCGGCGCTGGCTTCGGCGTGGGTCCAGTGCAGGCGTTCGCGTACCACCGGGCGCTGGTTCCAGTCCAGGGTGTAGACAATGCCGGGGGCGCCGTCCACGGCCCACGCGTATTCACAGGCGCTGGCAAACAGGCCCTTGGCGTCGGTGACCAGCCACTCCGGCGTGACCAGCCCGGCTTGCAGGCGCGCAGCTTCCAGGTGCAATACCAGCCGCGCCCACTCGAAACCGTGGCCGGGGGTAATGCCATAGGGGCGAAAGCCATCGGCGGGGTTGTCTTCGTTGTAACCGAGCAAGGGTTTCCACTGAGCATCAAAATGCTCGATCACCATGAACTGGTTGCCGGCGGCATGGGTGTGGATAACCCGCTCGACGATACGCAGCGCGCGGTCCAGCCAGCGTGTGTCACCGGTCACATCCGCGAGCGCCAGGAAAGCTTCGGTGGCGTGCATGTTGCTGTTGGCACCGCGATAGGTCTCGACGCCGCTCCAGTCCTGGGCAAAGGATTCGAGCATCGCGCCCTCCTCCTCGCTCCAGAAAAACTGCTCGATGATATGGATGGCGTCGTTCAACAGCGCGTGCGCACCCGGCGCGCCGGCCACCACGGCCGAGCTGGCGGCCAGGGCGACAAAGGCGTGCAGGTAGGCGGCTTTGCCACGGTTGCCATCCACCGCCTGTGGCGCGGCGAACCAGCCCCCGTGCTCGCTATCCCGCAGCGGGCCACTCAGGGAGGTTACACCGTGCTCCACCAGTTCAGCGTAACCGGGCAGCCCCATCGCGTGCGCCATGGCGAAGCTGTGGGTCATGCGCGCAGTGTTCATGGTTTCGGCGTAGGCATCGGCCGGCAGTTGGCCTTTATCGTCCAGGTTGCCAAAACCGTCGGGCAGTCGCGAGGCTTTGGCGAATGTCAGCAGGCGCTGGCCTTCGGCGGCAAGCCAGGCGTGATGGGCAGGCGCGTTCAGCCAACTGCTAAGAGGCAGTGGTTGCGTGGTCATGGATGGCCCTTATTATTTTTTATGGGATGACCGGAGTCTAAACAAGGGCGAGACGGGGGCAAGTAACGAAGGGGATGGGAAATGTCACCACTTGGTGACATTTGCTGCAGGCGATCCTGTTCAGCGCCTGGCCCCACTCTAATTGTAGGAGCGGGCTTGCACGCGAAAGCGGAGTATCAGTCGGTGCATCTTTGACTGAACCACCGCATTCGCGAGCAAGCCCCACATTCAGATCGGTTTGCAACACAGGATCGGTCGCTGTCCCTATGGGGTGACCCGCGCTGGCGCGCTGAGTTGCTGACTCAAGCTCTGCACCTGGCTCTGCAGGGTGGTGATGTTGCGCGTGGTCTGGATGCGGAACACGTCGAACTCTTTATTGGTCGGCGCATCGCTGTTGGACGGCTGGTTTTCCTGGGCGCTC
Organism: Pseudomonas viridiflava; assembly: GCF_900580675.1. GTDB lineage: Bacteria > Pseudomonadota > Gammaproteobacteria > Pseudomonadales > Pseudomonadaceae > Aquipseudomonas. Next base: position 8,858 of record NZ_UTBG01000176.1, on the reverse strand, counting down.
TTGAGCACCACCAAGTCCTGCTCGATACGCGCGATGGCGGCGCTCGGGTTGCCTTGCTTCTTCAGGGCGGCAACGTCGGCGGCCAGGTCCTTGAGCTCAGTGTCGCGCTTGCCGGCATCGCCTTGGGCGGCCTTCAAGGTCGCCACGGCATCGGTCAGGGCCTGCACCTGGCCTTGCAGCTTGGCGTTGGCGTTGGACAGGTCGGTAGTACTGGCGGTCATCTGCGCCAGGCGCTTGTCCAGTTCGGTGGCCTGGCCGGCGACGCCTACTTGCTGCTTGCCCTGCTCCAGCAGCTGCGTTTCCAGCTGCTTGATCTGCAACTTCAAGGCTTCGCTGCCATTGTTCACACTGGCCTCGCTGGCCACTACCTTGCCGGAAATATCCTGCAAGCGGCCCGCCGCTTCTTCGCTGATGCGCGCAAAGCTTTCCTGGGTGGCGACCAGTTGCTGGCCCATCAGGGAAATCTGCTGGAAGCTCCACCAGGCGAGGCCCGCGAAGGCGATCAGCAGCGCGCCGACCAACGCCCACAACGGGCCGGTGCTGGCGCTCTTGACCTTGACCACGGGCGGCGTACGCGAGCGCATGGAGGTGGCGGGAGTCGGCTCGAAATCATCATCGTCCCCAAGGTTGGCCCGCAGGCTGGGAACGTTGTCAAAATCGTCATTAGCATCGTTACGCATGAATCAACCCTGAATCGGTGAGATGGCTACGTGTAAAGCCGAGCGACGGGAGTATAAACCCCGTTGGCGCCGCACTGATCGACCCGGAACCGCGGATTCGGTTCCCGAAGTGTTGCTGGGTGTGAGCTTACTTGAACCCCGAATCCTGGGCCTTCCACCAACTGCAGAACTCGTCGAGGGCCGTCCACAGGCTGACCTTGGGCTCGTAATCCAGATAATGCCTGGCCCGGCTGATGTCGAGGGTGAAATCTTTGTTCATGACCTGCATGCCCAACCGCGACAGGGCCGGCTCCGGGCGCCCCGGCCACATCGCGCAGAATGCCTCGTTCAGTGCGGCCACGCTGTAGGACAAGCCGTAAGACCGATACCGAGTGACTTGCGGCAGGTCCATCTGGCGCATCACATAGTTCACCACATCCCACACCGGCACCGGCGTGCCGTTGCTGATGTTGTAAGCCTTGCCCAGCGCCGAGCCGGTGGCGAGCAAGCTGCTCAGCAGTGCTTCATTAAGGTTGTGCACACTGGTGAAGTCGACTTTATTGAGGCCGTCGCCGACAATCGCCAGGCGGTTCTTGCGCTGCATTTTCAGCAGGCGCGGGAAGATGCTCATGTCACCGGCACCCGTGACGAAGCGCGGGCGCAGGGCCAGCACTTCGAGGCCGAACTCCTGGGCGCCGAAGACCTTCTGTTCCGCCAGGTACTTGGTCGCGGCGTAGGGATGCTTGAAGCGCTTGGGCACTTGCTCCTCGGTGAGCCCGAGGTGATCGCGCCCGTCGAAGTAGATCGACGGCGACGACAAGTGCACCAGCCGCCCGACACGCTGCTTGAGGCAGGCCTCGACGACGTTTTCGGTGACCAGCACATTGCCTTGGTGGAAGTCCTGATACTTGCCCCACAGCCCGACGGCACCGGCGCAATGCACCACGGCTTCAATGTCGCGGCACAGGTGGCGCACCAGGTCGGCGTCATTCAAATCACCCTGGATAAACTCGGCGCCGCGCCTTACCAGGTGTTCCACACCTTCGGCGCGCCGCCCGTTGACCCGCACGTCCAGGCCCTGCTCCAGGGCGAAACGCGCAAAACGCCCGCCGATGAAGCCGCTTGCGCCGGTGACCAGAATTTTCATGTATTACCCCGTGTACTTTCGTTTTTCATCGCTGTTGCCTTGACGCCCGCCATCACTCCAACGGCACCAACCATTGGCCGCATACCTGGGCCAGATGGTCGGTCAACAGGCTCAACAGTTGCCCGCCACTGCGCCAATGATGCCAGTACAAAGGCACATCAATCGGCTTATCTGGCAATAACTCCACCAGCACGCCGCGTTGCAACTGGTCGCGAACTTGCAATTCGGGCACCAGGCCCCAGCCGAGCCCCGCTTCCGTCAGGCGAATAAAACCTTCGGACGACGGGCATAAATGGTGTTCGAACCCCCCTTCCACACCGAGCGATGCCAGGTAGCGGTGCTGCAGAAAATCGTCCGGGCCAAATACCAGCGCCGGGGTGCGCGCCAATTGGTCCGAGCGCACGCCCTGGGGAAAATGCCGCGCAATAAACGCCGGGCTGGCCAGCGCCCGATAACGCATGGCGCCGAGCAGCAGGCTACGTGCACCGGCTACCGGACGCTCGCTGGCGCAGATACAGGCCGCGACTTCACCGGCACGCATGCGCTTGAGGCCGACGGTCTGATCCTCTACCACCAGGTCCAGCAGTAAATGCTGCTCGGCGCAGAAGCCGCTGACCGCCTCGGCCCACCAGGTGGCCAGGCTGTCGGCATTCAGCGCGATGCGCAGGCGTTCGGGCATGCCCTCCTCGTCCAGCGCCGGCACCAGGCTTTGCAGGTCGCGCTCCAGCAGCCGCACCTGTTGCACATGGTTGAGCAGGCGACGGCCGACGTCAGTGGGCGTTGGCGGCGTGGCCCGCACCAGCACCGGCTGGCCGATGCGCGCCTCCAGCAATTTGATGCGCTGGGAAATCGCCGATTGCGACAACCCCAGCACTTGGGCGCCGCGCTCGAAGCCGGCCTGTTCCACCACCGCCGCGAGGGCCGAGAGCAATTTATAGTCGAACATCAGTTTCTCTAATGAGCGATCACCAATATTGGTTTTTCTTATACAGCCTGCCCCATGAGAATAGCCAGCATCGCTTCTCTCTTTATAAGGAACCTCCACATGGCTGGCGAGACCACCCTGGCAACCCTGCTGCGCAGCATGAGCCCGCACCTCAATGACGGTGACTACGTGTTTTGCACCCTGCCCGACAACCGCATCCCGGCCGGTTGCGAAGTGATCGGCAGCTTTCGCGAGCAGGAAGGCCTGACGCTGATCGTCGAGCGTCAACACGCCGAACAGGCCGGCCTGGCCTTCGACTACGTCGCCGCATGGATCACCCTGAATGTGCATTCAGCCCTGGAGGCCGTGGGTTTGACGGCCGCATTCGCGAGTGCGCTGGGCAAGGCCGGGATCAGTTGCAACGTGATTGCCGGCTATTACCACGACCACCTGTTTGTCGGCCGCGCGGATGCCGAGCGCGCCATGGATGTATTGCGCCAATTGGCGGCAGACGCGGAGTAAACCCTATGTGGCAAAGCTACGTGAACGGGCTGCTGGTCGCCCTCGGCCTGATCATGGCGATCGGCACGCAAAACGCCTTTGTATTGGCGCAAAGCCTGCGCCGTGAACATCACTTGCCGGTGGCGGCACTTTGCATTGTGTGTGATGCAATCCTGGTGGCGGCAGGCGTATTTGGGCTGGCCACGGTGCTCGCGCAAAACCCGCTGTTATTGGCCATTGCCCGCTGGGGTGGCGCGGCATTCCTGTTGTGGTACGGCACCTCGGCATTGCGTCGGGCGTTTTCGAAACAAAGCCTTGAGCAAGGCGCAAACCTCAAGGTGCGTTCATTGCGCGCGGTGTTGCTCAGCGCCTTGGCGGTCACGCTGCTCAACCCGCATGTGTACTTGGACACCGTGCTGCTGATCGGCTCATTGGGCGCGCAGCAAACCGAACCCGGTGCCTATGTGGCGGGCGCGGCCAGCGCTTCGTTCCTGTGGTTCGCAACGCTGGCACTCGGCGCGGCGTGGTTGGCGCCGTGGTTGGCACGCCCGGCAACCTGGCGCCTGCTGGACCTGCTGGTGGCGGTGATGATGTTCAGCGTGGCCTATCAATTGATCAGTGCCTGAGGAATATTCCAAAACGCTCTGGAACCTCTATCCCACACAGTTGTTGCGTGGTTTTGCCGCACCCCCGGTGCTATGATCCGGACCCTGCGCCGCAAAGAGTACAAACTCCCCGGCGCTTGTTTGGCCGCCCGTGATCGGCCTTGCGCTCACCGCAACTGACCTGATTAGGAGAATCATCATGGCTTTCGAATTGCCGCCGCTGCCCTACGCACACGATGCCCTGCAGCCGCACATCTCCAAGGAAACCCTGGAGTATCACCACGACAAGCACCACAACACCTATGTCGTGAACCTGAACAACCTGGTGCCAGGCACCGAGTTCGAAGGCAAGACCCTGGAAGAGATCGTCAAATCCTCTTCGGGTGGCATCTTCAACAACGCCGCTCAGGTCTGGAACCACACCTTCTACTGGAACTGCCTGGCGCCAAACGCCGGCGGTCAACCTACCGGCGCGCTGGCTGAAGCCATCAACGCAGCCTTCGGTTCGTTCGACAAGTTCAAGGAAGAGTTCACCAAAACGTCCGTCGGCACCTTCGGTTCCGGTTGGGGCTGGCTGGTGAAAAAGGCTGACGGCTCCCTGGCCCTGGCCAGCACCATCGGTGCCGGCAACCCGCTGACCAACGGCGACACCCCGCTGCTGACCTGCGACGTCTGGGAACACGCCTACTACATCGACTACCGCAACGTGCGTCCAAAGTATGTGGAAGCGTTCTGGAACCTGGTCAACTGGAAGTTCGTGGCTGAGCAGTTCGAAGGCAAGACCTTCACTGCCTAAGCAACGCTTGCAGTAAAAAGAGCCCGGCGATTGCCGGGCTTTTTTGTGGGCGATAAATGTTCGGGGAGACTGGAACTGTATGAGAGAAAGTTGCCACTGAGCTGGCGTGAGGAATTCACCTCTCTAACTTGTGGAGAAGTAACAATGACGATATTGGCTTTGGTAGGCGGTGGTGCAGGCGCTGCTGGCGGTGGTGCTGGCGCGATTGGCGAACTCGCCAAAATGGTTACTGAAATAGTCAAGGCGGCGTCCAAACAACAAGGCGGCGAGAACGAAGAAGGCGGGCGAAACAAAATCGCGGGCGAAGACATGCACAGTCACAATGGGCAAATGCAGTATGCCCAACAGTCGCAAACGACCATCAATGTCCACAATCACGGTTGATAAAGACATAAAGTCGATCGCTCCCGAAGCGCTCTATACCCTCGCGGAGCAGTTTCAGGCAGGCGGACTCTCCATCCGTCTGCCCTTCACGCGGCCAGCCCCCGATTCATCCCTGCGCTCAAGTTCCCTGCCAAACCCGCCGATGCCCTAATGTTCCTTTGACTGCCATCACCAGATTGCGAATACTCATGGCATATTGAGGTTACCCGCACGGAACAAGGAATGGCCCTTTGAAGCTGGAACTCAAAAACAGCTTGTCGGTGAAGTTGCTACGGGTTGTGCTGCTGTCGGCACTGATCGTGGGCGTGGCGCTGAGCGTGGCGCAGATCGTCTTCGATGCCTACAAGACGCGCCAGGCCGTGGCTGGTGATGCCCAGCGCATCCTCGATATGTTCCGTGACCCCTCGACCCAGGCCGTCTACAGCCTTGACCGCGAGATGGGCATGCAGGTGATTGAGGGCCTGTTTCAGGACGATGCAGTGCGCATGGCGTCTATCGGCCATCCCAACGAAACCATGCTGGCAGAAAAAAGCCGCGCGTTGCAGCACGCTCCGAGCCGCTGGCTGACCGACCTGATTCTTGGCCAGGAACGCACCTTCACCACGCCCCTGGTCGGTAAAGGCCCTTATAGCGAGTATTACGGCGACCTGAGCATCACCCTGGACACAGCCACTTATGGCCAGGGCTTTATCGTCAATTCGGTGATCATCTTTATTTCCGGAGTGCTGCGGGCCCTGGCCATGGGCCTGGTGCTTTACCTGGTCTATCACTGGCTGCTGACTAAACCGCTGTCGCGGATTATCGAACACCTGACCTCGATCAACCCCGACCGGCCCAGCGAGCACAAGATCCCGCAGCTCAAGGGGCATGAACGCAACGAGCTGGGCCTGTGGATCAATACCGCCAACCAATTGCTCGAATCCATCGAACGTAATACCCACCTGCGCCATGAAGCCGAAAGCAGCCTGCTGCGCATGGCCCAGTACGACTTCCTGACCGGCCTGCCGAACCGGCAGAAACTGCAGGAGCAACTGGACAAGATCCTCATCGACGCCGGCCGTCGACAGCGCCGTGTGGCGGTGTTGTGCGTGGGGCTGGATGATTTCAAAAGCGTCAACGAGCAGTTCACTTACCAGGCCGGCGACAAATTGCTGCTGGCCCTGGCCGACCGCCTGCGCGCCCACAGCGGCCGCCTCGGCGCCCTGGCCCGGCTGGGCGGCGACCAGTTCGCCCTGGTCCAGGCCGATATCGACCAGCCCTACGAAGCGGCCGAGTTGGCGCAAAGTATCCTGGATGACCTGGAAGCGGAGTTCGCCCTCGACCACGAGGAAATCCGCCTGCGCGCCACCATCGGCATCACCTTGTTCCCCGAAGATGGCGACAGCACCGAGAAGCTGCTGCAAAAAGCCGAACAGACCATGACCCTGGCCAAAAGCCGCTCGCGCAACCGCTATCAGTTCTATATCGCCAGTGTCGACAGTGAAATGCGCCGCCGCCGCGAGCTGGAAAAAGACCTGCGCGAGGCCCTCAGCCGCAACCAGTTCCACTTGGTGTACCAGCCGCAGATCAGCTACCGCGACCACCGCGTGGTCGGCGTGGAAGCGCTGATTCGCTGGCAGCACCCCGAGCACGGCCTGGTACCGCCCGACCTGTTTATCCCGCTGGCGGAACAGAACGGCACGATTATCCCGATTGGCGAATGGGTGCTGGACCAGGCCTGCCGGCAGTTGCGTGAATGGCACGACCTGGGTTTCACCGACCTGCGCATGGCGGTCAACCTGTCTACCGTGCAGTTGCACCACTCCGAGTTGCCGCGGGTGGTCAACAACCTGATGCAGATCTACCGCCTGCCGCCGCGCAGCCTGGAGCTGGAGGTGACCGAAACCGGCCTGATGGAAGATATCAGCACCGCCGCCCAGCACCTGCTGAGCCTGCGCCGTTCCGGTGCGTTGATTGCCATTGATGACTTCGGCACCGGCTATTCATCCTTGAGCTACCTGAAAAGCCTGCCCCTGGACAAAATCAAGATCGACAAGAGCTTCGTCCAGGACTTGCTCGACGATGACGACGACGCCACCATCGTGCGGGCGATTATCCAACTGGGTAAAAGCCTCGGCATGCAGGTGATCGCAGAAGGCGTGGAAACCGCGGAACAAGAGGCCTACATCATCTCCGAGGGTTGCCACGAAGGTCAGGGTTACCACTACAGCAAACCCCTGCCGGCTCGGGAGTTGGCGGCTTTTTTGAAGCAGTCGGAGCGCAATAACGCAGTGATTATCTGACACGGCCAAAAGATACAAAATATTTCCCGCGTATAACCCTTTACACAAAATGCAAATCTTTCGCATTATGTCGCAGCTTTTTTGCGTGCCCCCGCGCGCCCTATCAACAACCGAAGCAGGATGTTCGCCATGATTCGTATGCCCCTGGCCACCGCCAGTCTGCTGGCCATTGCCATTTCTCTCGCCGGTTGCGGCGAAGGTAAAGACAAGGCCGCAGCGCCTCAGGCGCCGACCCCGGCCGCCAGCACTACCGCACCTGCGGCTGCCACCCCTGCCGGCCAGGTCGACGAAGCGGCCGCCAAGGCTGTGGTCGCGCATTACGCAGACATGGTGTTCGCGGTGTACAGCGACGCCGAATCCACTGCCAAAACCCTGCAGACTGCGATCGACGCCTTCCTCGCCAAGCCGAACGACGAGACCTTGAAAGCCGCTCGTACTGCCTGGATCGCCGCACGCGTGCCTTACCTGCAGAGCGAAGTGTTCCGCTTCGGCAACACCATCATTGATGACTGGGAAGGCCAGGTGAACGCATGGCCGCTGGACGAAGGCCTGATCGACTACGTCGACAAGACCTACGAACATGCGCTGGGTAACCCGGGTGCCACTGCCAACATCATCGCCAACAACGAGATCCAGGTCGGCGAAGACAAGGTCGACGTGAAGGACATCACCCCGGAAAAACTCGCCAGCCTGAATGAGCTGGGCGGTTCCGAAGCCAACGTTGCCACCGGCTACCACGCTATCGAATTCCTGCTTTGGGGCCAGGACCTGAACGGCACCGGCCCAGGCGCCGGCAACCGCCCAGCGTCGGACTACCTGACCGGCGACGGCGCCACGGGTGGCCATAACGAACGTCGCCGCGCCTACCTGAGCGCCGTGACCCAACTGCTGGTCAGCGACCTGCAGGAGATGGTCGGCAACTGGAAACCCAATGTCGAAGACAACTACCGCGCCACCCTGGAGGCAGAACCTGCCACCGACGGTCTGCGCAAGATGTTGTTCGGCATGGGCAGCCTGTCCCTGGGCGAGCTGGCCGGTGAGCGCATGAAGGTGTCGCTGGAAGCCAATTCGCCGGAAGACGAGCAGGATTGCTTCAGCGATAACACTCACAACTCGCATTTCTACGATGCCAAGGGTATTCGTAACGTTTACCTGGGTGAATACGTCCGTACCGACGGCACCAAGATGACCGGCGCGAGCTTGTCGTCGCTGGTGGCCAAGGCTGATCCGGCTGCCGATACCGCGTTGAAAGCGGACCTTGCGGCCACTGAAGCGAAGATCCAGGTTATGGTTGATCAGGCGGCCAAGGGTGAGCACTACGACCAGTTGATCGCTGCGGGTAATGATGCGGGCAATCAGATCGTGCGTGATGCGATTGCTGCGCTGGTCAAGCAGACTGGGTCGATTGAAGCGGCTGCTGGCAAACTGGGTATCAGTGATTTGAACCCGGATAATGCTGATCACGAGTTCTGATCAGTGCCGTGTTGGATGAGGCGACCTTCGGGTCGCCTTTTTTATGGTTCTTCACGGAATCCCGGGAAAGACAGAAACAAGAACGC
>NZ_UTBG01000195.1 GCF_900580675.1 Pseudomonas viridiflava | reverse complement strand
GGCATTGAGTACTATCCCAAGCTGCCGACGGCCACGCGTGTGTAGATCTCGATTGGCGCAGTCTTATTAAAAACAAGAGCCGAAGACGGTTTTGAACTGCTCAGCAGCCTGCCGGGCTACCTGGAAATCGAAGGCCTCTCCAGCGCCCACATCAACTTCACCGATGTGATGGCCGATGACGCATTGGCCCGGCAGCCGGGCTGGTTGCAGCGCCTGGGTTGCCAGTTTCACTGGCAGAACCGCGGCTACCGTGACTTCCAGGACTTCCTCGACGCCTTGAGCTCGCGCAAGCGCAAACAGATGCGCAAGGAACGCGAACAAGTGGCGGGGCAGGGCATCGACTTCGAGTGGTTGCAAGGCCATGAACTGAGCGAGGCGCAGTGGGATTTTGTCTACGCCTGCTACGCCAATACCTACGCGGTCCGCCGGCAAACGCCCTACCTGACCCGCGCGTTTTTCAGCCTGCTGGCCGAGCGCATGCCCGAAGCCATTCGCGTGGTGCTGGCCAAACAGGGTTCCCGCCCGGTGGCCATGGCCTTCAGCCTGATCGGTGGTGACAGCTTCTACGGCCGCTATTGGGGCTGCCTGGCCGAGTTTGACCGCCTGCATTTCGAAACCTGTTTCTATCAGGGCATGGACTACGCAATCGCCCACGGCCTGCAACGCTTCGACGCCGGCGCGCAGGGCGAGCACAAGCTGATTCGCGGGTTCGAACCGGTGATCACCCGGTCATGGCACTACCTGCGCCACCCGGGTTTGAAGAATGCCGTGGAGGATTTTCTTGAGCGTGAGCGCGTGGGCATTCTGGCGTATGCCGAAGAGGCGAAGGCAGCCCTGCCTTATCGGCAGGGCTGACCTGTTTGCCTCAAGCCGGCTGTTCCCTGCCCAGCCATCGATAGGTCACGCCAGCTATTGCCGCACCCAGGATCGGCGCGAGCCAGAACAGCCACAACTGCTGGATCGCCCACCCGCCCACGATCAATGCCGGCCCGGTACTGCGAGCCGGGTTGACCGAGGTGTTGGTCACGGGGATGGAGATCAAGTGGATCAAAGTGAGGGCCAGGCCGATGGCGATCGGCGCCAGGCCCTTGGGCGCACGGTGGTCGGTGGCGCCGAGGATGATCAGCAGGAACATCGCTGTCATCACCAGCTCACTGACAAACCCCGCCACCAGGGAATACCCCCCCGGCGAATGCTCGCCATAGCCGTTGGAGGCCAGGCCCGACGCCAGTTCAAACCCCGGTTTACCGCTGGCAATGAAATACAACAGCGCAGCGGCGACCGTGCCACCAATGACTTGGGCCACGATATACGCCGGTAACTCCCTGGCCGGAAACCTCCCGCCCACTACCAGCCCTACCGATACCGCCGGGTTGAGGTGGCAACCGCTGATGTGGCCGATGGCAACCGCCATGGTCAGCACCGTCAGCCCAAACGCCAGGGACACGCCCAACAACCCGATCCCGACTGCCGGGAACGCTGCGGCCAACACCGCACTCCCGCAACCGCCCAACACCAGCCAAAACGTACCTAAACCCTCTGTAATCGAACGTTTGAACAAAGACATGCAACACGTCCTTGATAGATCGCTCTACCGATCAGTAAATCATGATGCTCCCTGCAGATTTACTTCAGCGCCCGTCTGGGCACTGCACTGAGTACAGCACGGTTTTTACACAAATCCAGGCCATGAAAAAGCGCCAGGGCCCTTTGGGTGCTGGCGCGATATGCCGATTCTGCAGAATGAGTGCGATCAAATGTGGGAGCGGGCTTGCTCGCGAAGGCGCAGTGTCAGTCACCGTATAGGCCGACTGAAACACCGCTTTCGCGAGCAAGCCCGCTCCCACAGTTTGGAGGGTGTTTGCTCTGGAAATATCAGTCGATTCCGACAAACCCGCCAGTCTGGTGCTGCCACAACCGCGCGTACAAGCCGCCGTGTGCCAGCAACTCGGCATGGCTGCCGCTCTCGGCGATCTGGCCTTTCTCCAGCACCACCAGGCGGTCCATCCGCGCAATGGTCGACAGTCGGTGCGCAATCGCGATCACCGTCTTGCCCTGCATCAAGGTCTCCAGGCTTTCCTGGATCGCCGCTTCCACTTCCGAGTCCAGCGCCGAGGTGGCTTCGTCCATGATCAGGATCGGCGCGTCCTTGAGCAGTACGCGGGCGATGGCGATCCGTTGACGTTGCCCACCCGAGAGTTTCACCCCGCGTTCGCCCACATGCGCGTCCAGGCCGGTGCGGCCTTCGGCGTCCGTCAGCAGCGGGATGAACTCGTCGGCGCGGGCCTTGCGGATGGCTGCGGTGAGTTCCTCATCGGTGGCATCCGGCTTGCCATACAGCAGGTTTTCGCGGATCGAGCGGTGCAGCAGCGAGGTGTCCTGAGTGATCATGCCGATCTGCTCGCGCAGGGTTTCCTGGGCGACCTCGGCGATATTCTGGCCGTCGATCAGGATGCGCCCGCCTTGCAGGTCGTACAGGCGCAGCAGCAGGTTGACCAGGGTCGACTTGCCCGCGCCGGACGGGCCGATCAAACCGATCTTTTCACCGGCCTTGATGTGCAGGTTCAGGCCGCCAATGATCCCGCTCTGCTTGCCATAGTGGAAATCCACCTGTTCAAAACGCACATCGCCATGAGGCACGCTCAAGCGCGGGGCGTTATCGCGGTCGACCACGGCCAAGGGATGGGCGATCGTCTTCAGGCCGTCCTGCACCATGCCGATGTTTTCGAAAATGCCGTTGACCACCCACATGATCCAGCCGGACATGTTGACGATCCGAATCACCAGGCCGGTCGCCAGGGCGATGGCGCCCACGGAAATCAGCGACTGGGTCCACAACCACAGGGCCAGGCCGGTGGTGGTGACGATCAGCAGGCCGTTGAGGACAGTGATCACGGCGTCCATGCTGGTCAGCACGCGGGCGGCCAGCTGGGTTTTGTGGGTTTGCTCGATCAGCGCTTCCTTGGCGTATTCCTGCTCATGCTGCGTATGGGCGAACAGCTTCAAGGTGGTGATGTTGGTGTAGCCATCGACGATGCGACCCATGAGCTTGGAGCGAGCCTCGGAGGAGATCACCGAGCGCTCCTTGACCCGTGGCACGAAGTAGCGCAACGCCAGGCTGTAGCCAATGATCCAGGTGATCAACGGAATCATCAGCCGCCAGTCAGCCTCGGCAAACAGCACCAGGGAGGTGATGGCATAGATCGACACATGCCAGATCGCTTCCGCGGTCGCCACCGCGGAGTCGCGCAGCGAGTTGCCGGTTTGCATGATGCGCTGGGCGATACGCCCGGCGAAATCATTCTGGAAAAAGTTCAGGCTCTGCTTGAGCACGTAGCTGTGGTTCTGCCAGCGGATCAGGCTGGTCATGCCGGGGTTGATGGTCTGGTGCACCAGCAGGTCATGCAGGCCATTGAAGATCGGGCGCAGCAGCAGGGCGACCACAGCCATCCAGATTAGCTCGGTGCTGTGAATCTGGAAGAAGTTGGCGGGCGGCGTACCTTGGGCAAGGTCGATGATGCGGCTCAGGTAGCTGAACAGCGCGACCTCGATCAGCGCGCCGACCAGGCCCACCACCAGCAGCGCGGCAAAACACGGCCACACCTGGCGCAGGTAGTAGAGGTAGAAGGGCAGGACTTTATCGGGCGGTGCGGCGCTGGGCGCGTCGCGGAAAATATCGATCAGTTGTTCAAAACGACGATAGAGCATTAGGTTGACGCCCGCCTGGCGGGCTCTCCTGTTCAAATGCGCGCGGTGCCGTGTGGGCGCCGCGCGGAGCTACTGCAGACCTCAGTCGATGCGCTTGGCCGACTTGATGTACACAGGATCGATAGGCACGTTCTGCATGCCCTGCTTGGTGGTGGTCTGCGAGTTGACGATCACATCAACCACGTCCATGCCCTTGACCACTTTGGCGAATACGGCGTAACCGCGATCGCGGCCCGGGTCGAGGAAGGCGTTGTCGGCGACATTGATGAAGAACTGGCTGGTGGCCGAATCCGGATCACTGGTGCGTGCCATGGACAAGGTGCCACGGACGTTATGCAGGCCGTTGTTGGCTTCGTTCTTGATCGGGGCGTCGGTGGGCTTTTGCGACATCGACTGGGTGAAACCACCGCCCTGGACCATGAAGCCCGGGATGACACGGTGGAAAATCGTGTTGGTGTAGAAACCCTTGTCGACATAGGCCAGGAAGTTCTTGGTGCTGATTGGCGCCTTGACCGGGTCCAGCTCGATTTCGATGTCGCCGTTGGTGGTGCTGATCAGGACGTGTGGCGCGCTGGACTTGGCCGGTGCAGCAGGTTTGGCCGGTGCGGCTGCCGTGGCGGCCATCAGGTTGGCAGCGAACAGAAAGGAGCCGGCAAAGAAGGCGATTTTTTTCAGCATGGGTCAGTGATCCTGGGGAGTGGTTTCGACTGTCTCTAGAAAATCGAGCAGCGTGGTATTAAAGACTTCGGGTTGATCCAAGGGCGTGGCATGGCGGGAATCCTCGATCACCACCAGCCGCGCATCGGGCAGCAGTTTTACATAGTTTTCTTTCTGCGCCACGGGGGTGTAGTCGTGGTCGGCGCTGATGACCAGGGTTGGACAGGTTATCTTGAAAAGTTGTTCCTGCACGCCCCAGCCCACAATCGCATCGAAGCTGGCGAGATAAGCACGTTTGTCGTTTTTTGCCCAGCGTTCGGCCATCTTGCGGCGCAGGTCGGCCTGCTGCGGTTTGGGGAATAGCCGGTCGCCCAGGGCCTTCCCGATGGTGGCCAGGCTGAGCACCCGCGCCAGGGTCCAGCGCTTGGCCCACTGCCAATAGTCGCCCGGGCTGCGCACGTTGACCTCGGGCGCGCTGTTGACGATGCACAGGCTCTTGACCCGCGCGGGTTCGTCCACCGCCAGCTGGAAAGCGATCATGCCGCCCATGGACAAGCCCACCACGTGGGCGGGGGGCAGGGCCAGGTGTTCGATCAGGGCGCTCAGGTCGTCGGTAAAACCCTTGATGCTGTAGCGCTCGCGCGGTTTGTCGGAGCGGCCGTGGCCGCGTACGTCCACCACGATCAGGCGGTAGTGCCTGGCCAGCACCGGTATTTGCAGTTCCCAATCCTGGCTGCTGGAGCCCAGGCCGTGGATCAGGATCAGCGGGGTGCCGTGGCCGTATTCCTCGTAATGCAGGCTGCAGCCTTCATGATCGAACCAGGCCATGCATGAACTCCGTTTCAGGCTTGTTGGGGAGCGGCGAAAGGCGCGTCCAGGGGGGCGGTGTCAAAGGTGCGCAGCAATTCCACAAGAATCTGTGTGGCCGGCCCCAGGGGTTTGTCCTTGTTCGAGTACAGGTAGAACGTGGGGTGGCGGCTGCCGCCCTGTTCCAAGGGTAGCTGCTTGAGCAGGCCTTCGGCGAGTTCGCGCTCGATCATGTGCCGGGGCAGCCAGGCAAAGCCCAGGCCGCTGCCGACAAACGCCGCGGCGGTGGCCAGGCTGCCGACGGTCCAGCGCTGTTCGGCGCCGAGCCAGCCCACATCGCGCGGCTGCTGGCGGCCGGAGTCGCGGATCACCACCTGCATCTGGCTTTCCAGGTCCTGGAAGCTCAGCTCGCGGTTCATGCGGTGCAGGGCGTGCTCGGGGTGGGCCACGGCGACGAATTCCACGTCGCTCATCTCTGTGCCCAGGTAGCCGGGGATGCTGAAACCGCTGATGGCCAGGTCGGCCACGCCTTCCATCAACAACTCCTCGACGCCGGACAGCACCTCTTCCCGCAGGCGCACTCGGCAGCCACGGCTTTGCGGCATAAACGCGGTGAGCGCGCGCACCAGGCGCGCGTTCGGGTAGGCGGCGTCGACCACCAGCCGCACTTCGGCTTCCCAGCCCTGTTCCATATGGTGGGCGAGGTCTTCCAGTTGGCTGGCGTTTTTCACCAGTTGCCGGGAGCGGCGCAACAGCACTTCACCGGCGTCGGTGAGCACGGCCTTGCGCCCGTCGATGCGCAACAGCGGCACGCCGAGCTGGTCCTGCATGCGGGCCACGGTGTAGCTCACCGAGGATTGCGAGCGGTGCAGCGCTTCAGCCGCCTGGGCGAAGCCTCCATGGTCGACCACGGCTTGCAGCGTGCGCCATTGATCGAGGGTAACGCGGGGCGCTTTCAAGATGGGTTCCTCTTGTCCTAAGCTGGCGGTCCCTATTGGAGACTGCCGAATGAGAAAATTCTGTTGTGCGTTGCTGGTGCTGCTGCCGATGAGCGCGTTTGCTTATCCCATCGACGTGACTAAAAAGATCGACGGCGTAAGCATCGATTACACGGCTTCCGATGTGGACGGCGACATCAGCTCTATCCAGCTGAATAACTACGGCACGAAAGACGCCGTGTGTTCGGTAACCTTCACCAACGGCCCGGAAGCACCGCGTCGGCGCACGGTCACGGTACCGGCGGGTAAAAGCACCAACACCACCGCCAAGTTCAACCGCGCCATTATCAAGATGCGAATCGCCCTGGCCTGCGCTCCAAAATAAAGCAATCGCGGAGCGTGCCAATAGGAATACTCCGCTTATAAACAAATTTATAGATGGGTTATAGCAGTTTTTTGTGCTTTTTTATCGAATGGTTCATCGTTAATCTTTTCTCCATCGCCTTACAGCATTTACAGATGGAGCCTACGAAGCCATGTCCAGTGTTCTGATCATCGAAAGCAGTGCCCGCCAGCAGGATTCGATCTCCCGCCAGCTGACCCGACAGTTCATCGGCCAATGGCAGGCCGCGCACCCGGCGGATCAGATCACCGTGCGTGACGTCGCCCTCAACCCGGTTCCGCACCTGGATGCCAACCTGCTCGGCGGCTGGATGAAGCCTGCTGAGCAGCGCAATGATGACGAACAGATCTCCCTGGACCGCTCCAACGAATTGACCGACGAGCTGCTGGCCGCCGACGTCCTGGTGATGGCTGCGCCGATGTACAACTTCGCCATCCCCAGCACCCTCAAAGCCTGGCTGGACCACGTATTGCGCGCCGGTGTGACCTTCAAATACACACCGACCGGGCCTCAAGGTCTGCTCACCGGCAAGCGCGCCATCGTGCTCACCGCTCGCGGCGGTATCCACACCGGGGCCAGCTCGGATCACCAGGAACCGTATCTGCGTCAGGTGATGGGGTTTATCGGGATTCATGACGTCACGTTCATCCACGCCGAAGGGGTGAACCTGAGTGGAGACTTCCAGGAAAAAGGCATCAACCACGCTAAAGCGCTGCTGGCGCAGGTTGCTTGATCGTTTAATCGTCACATAATCGTGCAGTGTTTATATCGCTCCACGCAAACCCTTCAAGTACGCGTAACGAACCTCCCTTTGCACTTGTTGCTCCTGAGTGCTCCTGCCCGACTGCCGCTATAGCGAGGTCGGGTTTTTTTTGCCCCGAGTTTCGTCAAACACCGAAAACCCTTAAAGTCGCGCCCATTCGAAATGAGGCGCGCATGGGCTATCTACTGGTTGTCACCCTGATTCAGGCATTTTCCTTCAGCTTGATCGGCGAATACCTCGCCGGTCACGTCGACAGCTACTTCGCGGTGCTGGTGCGCGTGGTGCTGGCCGGGCTGGTATTTATCCCGCTGACCCGCTGGCGCTCGGTGGAGCCGGGCTTTATGCGCGGCATGCTGCTGATCGGCGCCTTGCAGTTCGGCGTGACGTACGTGTGCCTCTATCTGAGCTTTCGCGTGCTCACAGTGCCCGAGGTGTTGCTGTTCACCATTCTCACGCCGCTGCATGTGACCTTGATCGAAGACGCCCTCAACCGCCGCTTCAACCCCTGGGCGCTGATCGCCGCGCTGGTGGCGGTGTGCGGTGCGGCAGTGATTCGTTTCGACCAGATCACCCCGCATTTCCTCGGTGGCTTCCTGCTGCTGCAGCTGGCCAACTTCACCTACGCGGCCGGGCAGGTGATGTACAAGCACCTGGTGGCGCGTTACCCGAGCGACCTGCCGCACTACCGCCGCTTCGGCTATTTCTACCTCGGCGCGCTGCTGGTGGTGTTGCCGGCGTTCCTGCTGTTCGGTAAGGCCGACTTCCTACCCGACGCGCCGCTGCAATGGGGTGTGCTGGTGTTTCTCGGGCTGGTCAGCACGGCGCTGGGCATGTACTGGTGGAACAAGGGCGCCTGCCTGGTCCACGGTGGCACCCTGGCGGTGATGAACAACCTGCATGTGCCGGTGGGGCTGCTGCTCAACCTGTTGATCTGGAACCAGCATGAACCCCTGGGGCGTTTGGCCTTGGGCGGGTTGGTGATTGTGGGGGCGGTGTGGATCAGCCGGTTGGGCATCAAATCGCCCAACCGCTCACGGGTTTAGAGTGCGCTACTTTCCGGGGCCGGCAAATGACTGGCCCCTAACACCGCGGGCAACATCCCCGCCCGCAGGTCATTGCCACTCGGCTGCTGATACAAACTCAAACCGAATTCCGGCAACACCGCCAGCAGGTAATCGAAGATATCGCCCTGGATTCGCTCGTAATCCGCCCACGCCGTGGTGCGGGTGAAGCAGTAGATCTCCAGCGGCACGCCCTGGGCGGTGGTCTGCATCTGGCGGACCATGCAGGTCATGTTCGGCTGGATGTCCGGGTGGCTTTTCAGATAGGCCAGGGCGTAGGCGCGGAAGGTGCCGAGGTTGGTCATGCGGCGACGGTTGGCCGACAGCTGTGCGCTGTGGCCCTGGGCTTCGTTCCAGGCCTTGAGTTCAGCCTGCTTGCGCCCGATGTAGTCGGTGAGCAGGTGGACCTCGGTCATGCGCAGTTCTTCGTCGTCGCGCAAAAAGCGCACGCCGCTGGCGTCGATATACAGGCTGCGTTTGATCCGACGCCCGCCGGAGGCCTGCATGCCGCGCCAGTTCTTGAACGACTCCGACATCAGGCGCCAGGTAGGGATCGAGACGATGGTCTTGTCGAAATTCTGAACCTTGACCGTGTGCAGGGTGATGTCCACCACATCACCATCGGCGCCGACTTGAGGCATTTCGATCCAGTCGCCGACGCGCAGCATGTCATTGCTGGTCAGTTGCACACTGGCGACGAACGACAACAGCGTGTCCTTGTACACCAACAGAATCACCGCCGACATTGCACCCAGCCCCGACAGCAGCAACAGCGGCGAGCGATCGATCAGGGTGGCGACGATGATGATTGCGGCAAACACATACAGCACCATCTTTGCCAGTTGCACGTAGCCCTTGATCGAGCGGGTGCGGGCGTGTTCGGTGCGCGCGTAGATATCCAGCAGGGCGTTGAGCAGGGCACCCATGGCCAGCGTCAAGAACAGGACGGTGAGCGCCAGGGCCACGTTGCCGATAAACAAAATTGCGGTCTTGCTCAGGTCCGGCACCAGGTACAGACCGAACTGGATCACCAGGGACGGCGTCATCTGCGCCAGGCGGTGAAATACTTTGTTGTGGCGCAGGTCGTTGAGCCAGTGCAGCGCCGGCTGCCTGCCGAGCAATTTGACGGCATGCAGGATGAGGTATCGCGCCACCCGTCCGAGCAGCAGGGCCACCACCAGCAACACCAGCAAACCTAGGCTTGCATGCAGCAGCGGGTGTTGATCGAGGGCGCCCCAGAGGTCCTGGGCGTTGAGCCAGAGCTGTTTGATATCCATGGGTGTAACCGATTTCTCTAAAGACAAGACGGGGGCGATTAGAGCATTTAAGTGCAATAAAGTTGACGTTTTGGACAAACCCGCTGACAAAAAAGCAGCTGATTAGCGCCGTTCGCGTAAAGACACTCGGTTTGGACGCCCGAAACCGGTACCCTATGCAGCTGATTTTTTGTATTTCTTCGAGGTAGCACCCGTGTTTTCCCAATTCGCCCTGCACGAACGCCTGCTCAAAGCCGTGGCCGAGCTTAAATTTGTCGAGCCTACGCCTGTGCAAGCAGCGGCCATCCCGCTCGCGCTCGAAGGGCGTGACCTGCGGGTGACGGCTCAAACCGGGAGTGGCAAGACCGCCGCTTTCGTCCTGCCGATTCTTCACCGTCTGATCGGCCCGGCCAAAGTCCGCGTCAGCATCAAGACCCTGATCCTGCTGCCGACCCGCGAGCTGGCCCAGCAGACCTTGAAGGAAGTGGAGCGCTTCTCGCAATTCACGTTTATCAAGTCCGGCCTGATCACCGGCGGCGAAGACTTCAAGGTCCAGGCCGCCATGCTGCGCAAGGTGCCGGATATCCTGATCGGCACCCCAGGCCGCATGATCGAGCAACTCAACGCCGGCAACCTTGATCTCAAGGAAGTCGAAGTACTGGTGCTCGACGAAGCCGACCGCATGCTCGACATGGGCTTTGCCGATGACGTGCAGCGCCTGGTGGCCGAATGCGTGAATCGCCAGCAGACCATGCTGTTCTCCGCCACCACCGGCGGTTCGACCCTGCGCGACATGGTCGCCAAGGTCCTGAACAACCCTGAGCACCTTCAGGTCAATAACGTCAGCGACCTGAACGCGACCACGCGTCAGCAGATCGTCACCGCCGACCACAACGTGCACAAAGAACAGATCCTCAACTGGCTGTTGGCCAACGAGACCTATCAGAAGGCCATCGTGTTCACCAACACCCGCGCTGCGGCTGACCGCATCTACGGTCGCCTGGTGGCACAGGACTACAAAGCGTTCGTGCTGCACGGCGAGAAAGACCAGAAAGACCGCAAGCTGGCCATTGACCGCCTGAAAGCCGGCGGCGTGAAAATCCTGGTCGCCACCGACGTTGCCGCACGCGGCCTGGACGTGGATGGCCTGGACATGGTCATCAACTTCGACATGCCACGCAGCGGCGACGAATACGTGCACCGTATCGGCCGTACCGGGCGTGCCGGCAACGATGGCCTGGCGATCTCGCTGATCTGCCACGGCGACTGGAACCTGATGTCGAGCATCGAGCGCTACCTCAAGCAGTCGTTCGAGCGCCGCACCATCAAGGAAGTCAAAGGCACCTACACCGGACCGAAGAAGGTCAAGGCGTCGGGCAAGGCGGTCGGCGTGAAGAAGAAAAAGACCGATGTCAAAGGCGACAAGAAAAAGGCCGGTGCCAAGGCGCCGACCAAGCGCAAGATCGCCAATCGGCCAAAGACTGACAACCTGTCGTTGGTCAGCAAAGATGGCATGGCGCCGCTCAAACGTCGCAAGCCTGAAGCGCCAGCCGCCGAGTAAGGTCTGGCTGATACAAAAAAACCGGACAACGTCCGGTTTTTTTATGTGTTCATTTTTTGGTTTGGCCCGCAGCTTCTTTCAGTTCCTTCTCGCGTGCCTGAATCAGCTGGCACTTGTCCGGAAACTCGGCGCTTTCGGTATCCAGGTCCATTTTCTGTAGCTTTTCGTTCATTTCCTTGGCCTTGGCCGGGTTCTGCTGTGTCAGCTCAGCGACTTCCTTGGCCAGTTGCTCACGCATCTGCGTCGCCTCTTCCGGCGTGCAGGCCCAGGCGGGCAGGGCGGTCAGCAGCGTGGCGGCGATAGCCAGGTTCATCAGGGTTTTCATGGTGGGACCTCCTTGGCGGTTATGCTCAGTTGAGGATGCGAACGTCTGGAAAGTTCAGAGAAATCACGCCTGTCCGTCAGGCTGAACGGCCAGTGACGCGGCGTGTCACACCTTTAGACGGGCTACTTTTCCTTAGGCCTGCAGGAGGAATCAGGATGACGACTTACAACTGGGATTTGATCGAACGTTTGCTGCATGAAGTGCAGAACGGTGAAGGCAGCTTTGCCCCACGCAAATACGCCGAGCAGGAAGCCGCCGAGAAGGCCACGGCGGGCGAGTCCACCGGCAACCTGGACGCGCTGAAAAAGACCGCTGCAGATTACGAAGCGCTGTTGTTCAAGCGTGGATTTATCGAGTCACGGCCGGAAGAAGAAGGCCGCAATGGCGAGAACTTCATTTTGACCGCGTTGGGTGCCCAACTGTTGGCGCTGATCGATA
>NZ_UTBG01000175.1 GCF_900580675.1 Pseudomonas viridiflava | reverse complement strand
GCACATCGTCCACATGCTCCTGCCGAACCAACGCCGTCTTTTGGGATTTACCCCGAACCGCCGTCACCGGGTTCGAAACCAACTGATCCCCCACCTTCAACGGCACCGCCGGCACCGTCTTGATCGCTGTAGCCGGGCTGCCCAGCAACAGCGGTTTAACCGCCTCGACATGCGTTTCTAACTTAGGCCCGACCAAGTGATCAGCCAGCAACTCCAGCCAGCGCCGTGCATTGCCGGATTTGATATGACTCAGCACCGGAGCGCCCAGCCGAAGCTGCACACCCATGCCCCGTGTCGCCCAGATCAGAAACAGATTGATCAACACTTCGCCGGTAATCTCGCCCAGCAATTCATACATGTCAGGCGGCGGCAGCATCCGAGTCCAGGCGACCACCGCTGACAGATAGATAAACAGCAGTGGCTCATCACTGAGCACAAGGAGCCCTTGCGCAATAGCTTCACGACCCAACTTCAGAAGCTGACCAAGCTCCGCTTCGGAGATGAACTGCAGCAGCTTTTTACTGTTGGCCTGGATGTCCGCCAGCAGGTCATACAACTGCGCAACGTTGTCCCAAAGGTTGTAGAGGGCCTTGGCTATGCCGCTCGCGAACGCAACCCCTTGCAGCGCGCTGCGCTCCAAAGGCATGGCCTTGGCAAAGTCGCGCCACTGCGCTTTGAAAGTGTTGGCCCATTCATCACGCAAATGAGTTTCCAACCCTGCAATCACTGACTGATAAGACGCATACAGCGCCTTGACGTGATCCCTGGAGACGTCCGGGTAGAAGGTGATTTGGTATTTCTGGTCGCGGGTGCATTCCTTGACTTCAAGAATGCCGCTGGGGCCGATGGTTTTATGAATGGGCGAGCCCAAAGGGCTGCCATCCGCTGCAATGGCTTGCAGCATCACCGGCGTATTGCCGATCGGCACGGACTGCGTGCTTTGAAAGATATGCGCCAAGGTGATCGAGCCCTGGGCCTCACATACAGCTACTGTGCTACTGGGTGTTTTGGAGGAAGCAGGTGCGACCAGCGCCACCTCGTTCCCCACCTTGAACACTTGCTCGACTTCCAGCGCCGAAGCACTCCAAAAGCTTTCGGCCCATTCGTCAAAGGTATTGAGGCAGCCCCGGAAGTCATGAAGTACGCCTTCAACGTCCGGTTTTTTGGCGTTCATGGGGGACAGGACAAACTTGCCTATGACCGGAATCAAGAGGCAGCCCCATGGCGCAGGCGGTTAAACGAGAAGTACATCGGCGGTCCCTCGCACTGGTTGGTCAGGCGAGAGACTTTGGATAGGTTGCTCGGAAAAAGAAGTCGGCGTTATTCGCGACTGGTGGTGGGAAAATTCGCCAAAACCTCGGGTTAACCGAGGCTCGACTGTGGGAAGAGGATTACAGGATGAAAGCTCCTACAGCTTCAACTGCCCAATCGCCTTGCTCAGCTCCCCGGCGAGGGTCGCCAGTTCATTGCTGGTGGTCGCAGAATCCACCGTCTGCTGCACGGTGTTCTCGGTCACATCGCGAATGCTCACCACCGCGCGGTTCATCTCTTCGGCCACGTGGCTTTGCTGTTCGGCGGCGACGGCGATCTGGGTGTTGCTCTCTCGCATCTGCGCCACGGCGCCGGTGATTTCGGCGAGGGCGGCACCGGCTTCCTGGGCTTGTTGCACGCAGTCGTCGGCTTTGAACGAGCTTTCCTGCATGAAGTCCACGGCGTCGCGAGTGCCGGCTTGCAGTGCCGAGACCATGCGGGTGATTTCGTCGGTGGAGCTTTGCACGCGTTTGGCGAGGTTGCGCACTTCGTCGGCGACCACGGCAAACCCGCGGCCCATTTCCCCGGCGCGCGCGGCTTCGATGGCGGCGTTGAGGGCGAGCAGGTTGGTCTGTTCGGCGATGCTGTGGATCACGCCGACCACGCTGTTGATTTTCTGGCTGTCCTCGGCGAGTTTCTGGATCATCTCGGCGGTCTGCTGCACACCGCTGGACAGCCCGGCAATCGAGCGTTGTACGCGGGTCACCACTTCCTGACCGCTGCCGGCGAGGGTGTCGGCGGTCTGCGACAGGTCGCGCGTGGCGCCAGCATGTTGGGCGATATGGTAGACGGTGGCGGTCATTTCATTGATGGCGGTGGCGGCCTGGTCGGTTTCGCTTTGCTGGCCGAGCATGCCGTGCTGCACCTCGTTCATGCTGCTGGCCAGCCGCGCAGCGCCCTCGTCCAGTTGCCGGGCGGTGCGGGCCACGGTGTTGACCACGCGCTGATAGCCGGCTTGCATGGCATTGAACGCACTGGCCATCTGGCCGACTTCGTCCTTGCAGGCCAATGGCACGCGGGCCGCCAGGTCGCCGGTTTTTTCCACGTGCAGCATCACGTCCTTGAGGGTGTTGAGCTGGCTGAGCAGGAAGCGGATCAACAGTTGCGAAGCGCCGAGCATCGCCAGCATCAGGATCGCGACCGCCACCGCGTAGTTGGCGAAACGTTCGCCGAACACTTGGCTCAGGCTCGGCGCGTAGGCGAGTACGGCGACGTATTGCCCATCAGCGCGGGCGATCACCTCGGCGCCCAGCAGCGGGTTTTCGCCGAACAGCGGCATGGGGTTGAGTTCGACCCAGCCGGTGGAGCGGCTCAATGCTGACAGATCCTGTTCGGTGAGTTGTGGGACTTGGCCACGAGCGAATGTCAGCCAGTGCTCTCCCTTGGGGAAGGTCTTGTCGGCCGGCCAAGCGCTGAGCAATCGCCCCTGCGCCTGTGCTGACGCTTGGGCTGCCTCACTGCGCGCCTGTTGTTCGAGCTGCACGGCGTACAGCACCAACAGCAGCGTGGTGATGAAGGCGACCGCATTCACGGCCCAGAATTTGTATTTAAGCGAGATGTTGCTAAGCCAGGCACCCATGGAAGGTTTTCTCTGATAGCGGAAACAGCATTGGCAAGGTGCCATTATTGTGCCGCTACTCAGGAAGCCAGTTTTGACATGGGTCAATGCGCCGCATCACTCCACGGCCGGCAGTCCAAAAAAGGCGCGGGCGGCAGCGGTGCTGTGCGCGGCCAGGTCTTCTGCCGTTTCGTTGCGGTGCAGCGCCACTTCGCGCAGCACTTCCGGCAAATAGGCCGGTTCATTGCGGCCATTTTTCGGCTTGGGCCGCAGGGTGCGTGGCAGCAGGTACGGCGCGTCGCTTTCCAGCATCAGGCGGCCGCGGGGAATTTCCCTGACCAGCGGGTGCAGGTGCGTCCCACGGCGTTCATCGCAAATCCAGCCGGTAATGCCGATATGCAGGTCGAGGTCCAGGTAGCTGAACAGCGCTTGCTGTTCGCCGGTAAAGCAATGCACCACCGCGGCGGTCAGGTGATCGCGGTAGTTCTTGAGGATCTCCAGAAGGCGCTGGTTGGCATCGCGCTCATGCAGAAACACCGGGAGCTTCAGCTCGACGGCGAGGGCCAGGTGTTCTTCCAGGACCTTTTCCTGTTGCGGGCGCGGGGAGAAGTCGCGGTTGAAATCCAGACCGCATTCGCCTACCGCGCGCACGCGCTTTTCGCTAAGCAAACCCCGCAGCCGCTGAGCGCTGTCGCCATTCCAGTCGCTGGCGGAGTGGGGGTGAATGCCGGCGGTGCTGAACAGGCGCTGCCCGCTTTCATCGAGTTTCAAGCAGAGTTCCAGGGCCTGTTCG
>NZ_UTBG01000190.1 GCF_900580675.1 Pseudomonas viridiflava | reverse complement strand
TCCCTGTTCATTGCCAGCCAAACTTACGGATATAGTAGCCCTTCACCGCCTGGGTCAGCGCCATGTACGCCAGCAGAATCACCGGCAAAAACACGAAATACAGCGATGGCAGCGCCTGCAATTTGAAGTAGTGCGCCAGCGGCCCCATCGGCAGGAAAATCCCCACGGCCATGATCACTCCGGTCATCACCATCAACGGCATCGCCGCACGGCTTTGCAGGAACGGGATTTTCGGCGTGCGGATCATGTGCACGATCAGCGTCTGGGTCAGCAGCCCCACCACGAACCAGCCGGACTGGAACAGCGTCTGGTGGTCGGGGGTGTTGGCGTCGAAGACGTACCACATGAGTGCGAACGTGGTGATGTCGAAGATCGAACTGATCGGCCCGAAAAACAGCATGAACCGCCCCACATCCCCCGGCTGCCAGCGTTGCGGTTTGGCGAGCATTTCAGCATCGACGTTATCGAACGGAATCGCGATCTGCGAGATGTCATACAGCAGGTTTTGCACCAGCAGGTGCATCGGCAGCATCGGCAAAAACGGAATGAACGCACTGGCCACCAGCACCGAGAACACGTTGCCGAAGTTCGAGCTGGCGGTCATCTTGATGTACTTGAGCATGTTGGCGAAGGTGCGCCGGCCTTCCAGCACGCCCTCCTCCAGGATCATCAGGCTCTTTTCCAGCAGGATGATGTCGGCGGCTTCCTTGGCGATATCCACCGCGCTGTCCACCGAGATGCCGATATCGGCGGTGCGCAGCGCGGGCGCGTCATTGATGCCGTCACCCATAAAGCCCACCACATGCCCGTTGGCCTTGAGCAGGCGCACGATGCGCTCCTTGTGGGAGGGCGTCAGCCGCGCGAACACATTGGTGGTTTCCACGGCCTTGGCCAGCTCGGCGTCGGTCATGTCCTCGATGTCGTTGCCCATCAGCAAGCCCTGTTGCTCCAGGCCCACTTCGCGGCAGATTTTTGCGGTGACCAGTTCGTTGTCGCCGGTCAGCACCTTGACCGCCACGCCATGGGCCTTCAGGGCCTTGAGGGCGGGCGCGGTGCTTTCCTTCGGTGGGTCGAGAAACGCCACGTAGCCGATCAGCGTCAGGTCTTTTTCATCCGCCAGGCTGTAGGTCTCGCGCCCCGGCGTCATCGGTTGGGCGGCCACGGCCACCACGCGCAGGCCTTCTTCGTTGAACGCCGCCGTCACTTGGCGGATGCGCGCCAGCAGCTCATCGCTCAGCGCTTCATTGGTGTCGCCATGGCGCACGCTGTTGCACACCGAGAGGATCTCCTCGACGGCGCCCTTGCAGATCAACAGGTGCGGCAAGCCTTCCTGGGCCACCACCACCGACATGCGACGGCGGTTGAAGTCGAACGGAATCTCATCGACCTTCTCGAACGCGGTGCCGACTTTCAGCTCGCGGTGCACTTCCACATGCTCGAGCACCGCCACGTCCAGCAGGTTTTTCAGGCCGGTCTGGTAGTAGCTGTTGAGGTAGGCCATTTCCAGCACGTCGTCGGACTCTTCGCCCCACACGTCCACATGGCGCGCCAGAAAAATCCGGTCCTGGGTCAGGGTGCCGGTCTTGTCGGTACACAGCACGTCCATGGCGCCGAAGTTCTGGATCGCGTCCAGGCGCTTGACGATGACTTTTTTGCGCGACAGAAACACCGCGCCCTTGGCCAGGGTCGACGTGACGATCATCGGCAGCATTTCCGGGGTCAGGCCCACGGCAATCGACAGCGCGAACAACAGCGCTTCGGTCCAGTCGCCCTTGGTGAACCCGTTGATGAACAGCACCAAGGGCGCCATCACGAACATAAAGCGGATCAGCAACCAGCTGACTTTGTTCACGCCGTGCTGGAACGAAGTGGTCGCGCGGTCGGTGGCCGTCACGCGCTGGGCCAGCGCGCCGAAATAGGTGCTGTTGCCGGTGGTCAGCACCACCGCCGTGGCGGCGCCGGACACTACGTTGGTGCCCATGAACAGGATGTTTTCCAGGTCAAGAGGGTTGCGCGTATGGGCGTCCTGCTGCTGGGCGAATTTCTCCACCGGCATCGATTCACCGGTCATCGCTGCCTGGCTGACGAACAGGTCCTTGGCGCTGAGCACGCGGCAATCGGCGGGGATCATGTCCCCGGCCGACAGCACGATCAGGTCACCCGGCACCAATTGCTTGATCGGCAGCTCGATGCGCTTGGTCGCATCGCGGCGCAGCACGGTGGCGGTGTTGCTGACCATCGCCTTCAAGGCGTCGGCGGCCTTGTTCGACTTGGCTTCCTGCCAGAAGCGCAGCAGCGTCGAGAGCACCACCATGGAGAAAATCACCGTGGCCGCCTTCATGTCTTCGGTCAGCCAGGAGATCACTGCGAGCAAGGTCAGCAGCAGGTTGAACGGGTTTTTGTAGCAGTGCCACAGGTGCACCCACCATGGCAGCGGCTGCTCGTGCTCCACTTCATTGAGGCCGTACTGCACGCGCAGCGCGTCGGCTTCCAGGGTGTTCAAACCCTCGGCATGGCTGCCCAGTGTGCCCAGCAACTGCACGGCACTGCTGTTGGCCGCGCCCACCAGGGTTTGCGCCAGGGTTGGCGGCACTTCACGGCTGACGCTGGCGTCGGTGACAGTGTCGAGCATCGCCAGACGGCGGAAATGCCGGGCGATATGCCGGGTCCGCAGGAAGCCGGCGAAGAACTCTTTCAATAGAGTGAAGTTCATGGTGTTACTCCTGCGCGAGGAAAAAACCGTCGTGCAGGTACTGCCCTCTGCACCGCGCCCGTTTTACAGGCACAGCCAGCGTGGCCCGCCCGCCTTGAAAGGCAAGCGCGTCCGTAGCATCCCGAGGTCAGTCAGGTGCTGGTCAGCGTCGATGAGAGGGATCGCACAGGGCCAGGACTGGCCGCTGCCGGGATGCCGCTTCTCGCTAGGTGGCGAGACAACGGCATCGGAAAAATGCGCGTTATCTTGCCAAGTATGTGCCGGTTACCGAGACCGGCCGACAACTGTCACTCGAACAAGTACCCACTGAGGGTCTCCGCTATTGATGAAAACGCGCGAAGCTTACGCCCCGATTTCAGGAGAGTAAACCGTAGGAAAGTTTCCGTATGG
Source organism: Pseudomonas viridiflava (assembly GCF_900580675.1). Classification (GTDB taxonomy): domain Bacteria; phylum Pseudomonadota; class Gammaproteobacteria; order Pseudomonadales; family Pseudomonadaceae; genus Aquipseudomonas. The sequence goes on along the minus strand of NZ_UTBG01000190.1, from coordinate 4,594 downwards.
TGAATCAGAAAATTCTTCAGGGAGGGTTCAGGAAGGCGAATCCGGCCGGTCTCGCTCAACCCATTCCAGGTACTCGGTAACCTGTTCGCCGAGCAGCGCCTTGACCTGGATCGACACCCTGTTGACCTGCCGGCCCATGCTGATTCCCCCACGGGTGCGCACCTGCACGTAGCCGAGTTTTGGCCAGAAACGCTCGGCCTTGGTGTTGCCGATCACCACCGTCAGCCGCAGCCAACGTGCGCCTTTCTTCACAGCCCAGGCTTCGAGGTCTGCATGCAGTCGTTGCGCCATTCCGGTGCCATGCAGTCGCGTATCCAGCAGCAGCAGGCCGATGTGCCACACCCCGACTGCGAGCAAATCCGCCGCGATATTTACGACGGCAACCAGCCGCTGTTCAGCATCGCGATAACCCAGCCAGTACATCCGACTGCAATGCCAGCCTGGCGGTAACTGGCCCTGCAATTCTTCGCACGCTTCAGTCGGCGTGGCCGGCTCGCCGTTGACCGCGATGAAGTACGCCGGAGCCCGTTCAAAAAAACACTGCAACTCGGGCGCATCGTCACTCAACAGCTCAACCACCCGAATGCCCTCAAGGGAGCAGCCAGGCAACGCCTCATTATCAACGTCCATGTTCATCTACCCTCAATCGTCGCGCGTCAGCACTTCCAACAACTCAATCTCAAAACGCAGATTGCTGTTGGGCTTGATATGCGCGCCCATCGACCGCTCGCCATACGCCAGGTGCGCCGGTACAAACAGCGTGCGTACGCCGCCGACCTGCATGCCCATCAACCCCTGGTCCCAACCCTTGATCACCCGCCCGGTGCCGATCACGCACTGGAACGGCTTGCCGCGCTCCCAGGATGAATCGAACACCGTGCCGTCTTCCAGGGTACCGGTGTATTGAGTGGTGATCAGCGCGCCCTTGACCACGGCTTTGCCGGTGCCTGGGCGGGTGTCGGTGACCTGCAGTTCATCGTTGCTCATGGGGGCTCGCTGGATGCGTAAAAGGGTGGGGTTTTCCCAGAATTGGGTGGGTTTGGCAAGTGTAGGAGGCGTCTGATCAATGACATTTCTCTTTAACTTGCAGGACGTTTCCGAGAGAATCCCCAACCGCTTGCGCCGCTCAAATCGCATGGCTAGTCTGCGTCGGTCACTGTCAATTCAGTGATTCGGGGTTTGGTAGACCACGAATGATTAGGCGCAAAGCGCCCCCTTCTGCAAGGCGCTTTTTTTCGGCCCTGCGTTATGGTGGCCGTGCGTAGGGCACCTTCGGGTGCACCGGGTCCTAATCACCGGTCTACCAATCTGCGCACGGTCGCCACCCTAAAAATCGTTTGGTAGCGATGGTGGTGACATTCCAACTTTGGTTAGGAGTTGAATCCATGGACAAACTCGTCCCCGCACCACCCGCATCAGAACCACACTTCTTCACGACCACCCAAGACCTCAGCTTCGAAGACGCCCTGGCCCACGCCAGCAGCGTGCTGCGCTGTGCCGCCGTCGCGGCGCAGACGGCAAGTGACCAAGTGGAAGGCAACGCCCGCACCCTGGTGATCTCGGTATTGCACCTTGTGGACATGGCCAGTGTGATGGTCGATCGGTCCTTGGAGTGCATGCAACCCCGCGCATAGAACACCCCCCTGTGGCGAGCGGGCTTGCCCCGCGTTGGGCTGCGCAGCAGCCCCAGTCGGTCACCGCGATTCTGTTGAGGAAACGCGATGTCTGGGCTGGGACCGCTGCGCGCTCCAACGGGAGCAAGCTCCCTCGCCACAGGAAGCTGATACGCCAGCGACGCTCATGGTGTTATCACGCTCAAAGTCAAAGTACTCCAGACTGCGTCGGGATGTTGCTTGGCTGCACCTCACTGGTTTCACGAGCGTTTTCGTTCCGCTCGTTGTTTAGCAAATCACTAACCTACTAAGGGAGCCAGGCTACAACCCCGCAGGAACCATCCGACTTTTCTTCGAACACCCCATCGCCTCTTATAAACACCCAACCAACCCCGGTTGCATAACAATAAGAGGTCAACCCCATGAGTGAACGAACCAGCCCTGCCCGCGTTGCCGTTATTCAATTCGACCCGCAGGTTGGCATGGCGAATCGGGGCGACAACCTGCGCCAAACCCTGGTACTGGCAACCGAAGCGGCAAACGGTGGCGCCAACCTGATCGTGCTGCCGGAGCTATCCAACTGCGGCTATTTCTTCAGTAACCGCCAGGACGCCTTTGATCATGCGGAGGCGGTTCCGCAGGGGCCGAGTACCCGGGAATGGATCGATTTTGCCTGCAGGCACCAGGTGTATCTGGTAGCAGGCCTTAGCGAAATTGATGGCATGCAGTTATTCAACACTGCCGTCTTGGTGGGCCCTGAAGGGTTCATCGGCAAGTACCGCAAAGCCCATCTGTGGAACCTGGAAAAACTTTGGTTCACGCCAGGCGACACCGGCTTTCCTGTGTTTGAAACGCCGATCGGTCGCATCGGCTTGCTGATTTGCTGGGATATCTGGTTCCCGGAAGTGCCGCGCATTCTCAGCCAACAAGGTGCCGATATCATTTGCAGCCTGAACAACTGGGTGTGGACGCCACCCCCGCTGTTCGATGAGGCCGGGAAGTGCATGGCGTCCTACCTGACGATGACAGCAGCACACGTTAACAATGTGTTTATCGCTGCTGCCAGCCGCATCGGTGAAGAACGGGATGCCCGCTACCTTGGATGCTCGTTGATTGCGGGAACCAATGGATGGCCAATCGGCGCAGTGGCTTCTGCCAATCGCCAGGAAATTCTCTTCGCCGACATCGATATCACGAGCGCCCGCAGTGCGCCGATCTGGAACAGCCTCAATGACCTGCAACGCGACCGGCGCAATGATCTTTATGATCAGATGCTCGGGTACGTTCAACACCCTGCCCTGCCTCGCTGAGTGGAGGGCACACCATGGAAACGTTACTCACCAAGAAAACGCCAACCGGCTCAAGAGCGGATATCACGGTGCTAGCCCTGGGGCTGATCACGACCGCGCTGGTGCTGTGGGTTGTATTCAGCCATCAAGGCTCCTGGCCGGGATACAGCGAGATGGTCACGGCCTTGCCTGATCCGGTCGCAGGGTTGCGCTGGGTAGTGGGGGATATCAGCGAGGTGGCCTTCTACAAGCATGAACTCGCGTCATTGGGTCTACTGAGCGGCGCCTACCTGGCCTGGTGGGCGAGCAAGCGCGGCAAGGCATGGCAAGGTTTTTCCATTTGCTATGGCAGTGGATTGTGGCCTTGGCTGGTGACCAGTTCATTGCTCGGGCTATTGCTGAGCAACCTGCTGTGGGGCTGGAGCGTCACCGCCGACACCTGGCAGCCTACGTTCGCGGCCTTTGTTTCGTTGCCGGCAGCCATGGTGCTGATGTTTGGCGGCGGCTGGAAAGTCACGCTCAATGGTGCAGTGCTGGGGGCGCTGCTGGTGACGCCACTGTGCTTGCTGATCGTCAATTTCGTCTGCGTGCCGCTGGGGTTGCACGCCGTGATCGGCAATGTGCTGGGTATGGCGGCAGGCAGTGTTATCGCATTCGTGCTGTGCCGCCGCATACCTTCGCTGGTAAGTTCGGACTACATCAGCCCAACCAGGCCGGTACCCGCCACGGCGTCCAACTACGGAGTGATATGGAGCTTGCGCAGAGTATTGGCGGATTTTTCTGAGGCGCCTTTTTTCGGCAATGAACTGGCCAGTCTCGGGCTGTTGGCGGGCGTGTTGCTGGCTTATTTCCTGAACCCCATGAGCCCGGCTTACGGGTCAGGGCTGATCCTGCACCTGATAGGCGCGCAAGCGCTGACCTCAGCATTGGGCGTCATGATCTGGCGGCATCAGTGGATAAAGCGCGGTTGGTATCCCACATATGTTCCGCTGGTATCGGCGGTTCCAGCGGCCGTGCTGACCCATGGAGGGAGCTGGATGGTGATCGGTTCAAGTGCCTTGTTGGGTGCGCTGATCGCACCGCCTTTGGCCTGTGCCATTGCGGCGAGATTGCCCGCTCACTTTCATCCCTACATCGGTAACGTAAGCTCAATGGCTTTGAGTACGCTGATGATTGTGCCAGTCGTAGGTTGGCTGGCCGCTTGAAGGATGTGGTCAGGGGCTTGCCCCCTGACCACACTTGAACTCAACGAACGTTTAAGCCAACGGCACGCGACGCGTAGTCAGCGCCATACGGCCCACGAAGAAGCTCAACGCCGCGCCCAACAGCAGCATGGCCAAGGTGCTCCAGGCTGCGCGGGACAGTTGTTTGGCGGCTACTTCGCCAGCTTCGCGGGCTTTCTGCTCAGCCTGCTGTTTCAGCTCGTCAACCTTCTGCATGGCTTGCTGATAAGCCTGGGCGTAGTTGTCGACGATCTGCGTGGCTTCTTCTTTGCTCTTGCCGGTGCGGGCGGCCACGATGTTGACCAACGCGTCTTTGTCCGCTGCATTCAGCGCTGGCTCACCGGAGGCTTTCACGCGTTCGAACCACTGTTTCAGCGCGTCGCCAGCCTGGGCTGGGTTGGCTGCTGCGTCAGTTGCCGATTGCTTGCCTTCCGCTGCAGCCTGATCGGTTTTCTGCTCGACGTTGGAT
>NZ_UTBG01000172.1 GCF_900580675.1 Pseudomonas viridiflava | reverse complement strand
AGGTAATGATGGTGCCGGTGACCATCATTACCTTGATGGGCCTGTCGCTGATCAAAGTAGCGGTGACCGACATGGCCGGCGGCTACGGCGCCAGCGACCTCGGCGCGGCGAGCAATATGGGGCTGGCGGCCCTGGTGCTGCTGACCATCGTGGTCCTCAACCGCTTCAGCAACCCGTTCCTGCGCCTGGGCTCGATCGTGATCGGCCTGACCCTGGGCTTCGTGGTGGCCTGGTGGATGGGCCGCGTCGACATGGCTGCCCTGCCCCAGGTGCCGTTGATCAGCGTGCCGGTGCCGTTCAAGTACGGCTTTTCCTTCGACTGGGTGGCGTTTATCCCGGTGGCGGTGATCTTCCTGATTTCGCCGCTGGAAGCCGCCGGCGACCTGACCGCCAACTCGATGATTTCCCAGCAGCCGGTCAAGGGCCCGCTGTACATCAAGCGCATCAAGTCCGGGCTGTTGGCCGACGGCCTCAACTCGGCCATGGCCGCCACCTTCAACAGTTTGCCGATGGTGACCTTCGCGCAGAACAACGGCGTGATCCAACTGACGGGCGTGGCCAGCCGCTACGTGGCGTACTTTATCGCCGGCCTGCTGGTGTTGCTGGGGCTGTTCCCGATGATTGGCGCGGTGCTGCAGCTGATGCCCAAGCCGGTGCTGGGCGGCGCCACCCTGATCATGTTCGGCACCGTGGCCGTGGCCGGCATCAAGATCCTCGCCGAAGCCGGGCTGCATCGGCGCAATGTGCTGATCGTAGCGATATCCCTGGGCATGGGCCTGGGCGTCGCTGCAGTGCCGGAAGTGCTGCGTGACCTGCCGAAAACGCTGCACAACATCTTCGAGTCGCCGATCACCGTGGGCGCATTCTGTGCAATCCTGCTGAACATTTTCCTGCCTGAAGAGTTCATAGAGCTGGAAGAAGATGAATTTGATCCGGAGTCCTCTACCCTCAAAGTCATGCAGGACCCGGACGTCACGAAATAGGAGCACCTTCGTATGCGCAAGCTCATGGTTCTATCGTTTCTGCTGCTGAGCTTGAGCGCCTGCGCCCTGTTCCCCAACCGCGACCCGGTGAACATCAACGTGGTCGGCATCGAGCCGTTGCAAAGCCAGGACCTGGAAGTGCGCTTCGCCGTGAAGCTGCGCGTACAGAACCCGAATGAAACGGCGATCGACTACAACGGCGTGGCCCTGGACCTGGAAGTCAACGGCCGGCCGTTGGCGTCAGGCGTCAGCGATATAACGGGAAGCATCCCACGCTTTTCCGAGACTGTGCTGACAGTGCCGGTCAGCGTTTCGGCGTTTAGTGTGTTGCGTCAAACCCTCGGCCTGAGCCAGACCCAGAGCCTGAACAACTTGCCCTACGTGCTGCGCGGCAAACTCGCGGGCGGGCTGTTCGGCACCATGCGCTTCGTGGACCGTGGCACGCTGGACCTGCCGAATACCGTGACCTGGTAACCACCATGCAACCGACGCTGTTCACTGATCGCCTGATCCTGCGCCCCCTGACCCTGGACGATGCCGAAGGCATCCAGCAGCAATTTCCCCATTGGGAAGTGGTGCGCTACTTGAATGCCCTGGTGCCCTGGCCCTACCCGGCCGACGGCGCGCGCACCTATCTGGAACAGATCGCCCTGCCCGCCATGGCTCGCGGCGAAGAATGGCACTGGTCGATCCGCCTGAAACATGCGCCGGAACACCTGATCGGCAATATCAGCTTGAAGGATGAGCAGGATAACAACCGAGGGTTCTGGCTGGGCCCGCAGTGGCACGGGCAAGGCTTGATGACCGAAGCGAGCGCGGCGGTGACCGACTACTGGTTCGGCGTGCTCAAGCGCCCCGTAATGCGCGTACCCAAGGCCGCGCCCAACCTGAACTCACGGCGCATCTCCGAACGCACGGGAATGCGCTTGATCAGGTCGGATGAAGGTGCGTTTGTGGAAGGTACCTTTCCACGGGACATCTGGGAGATGACCTGCGAGGATTGGCTGGAAAGCCAATCCTCTGGCCACTGAAGATCCGATGTGGCAGGGGCGACGGTTCGACTTGCCCCCGGCGGCGGCGCGTCAGGCCGCTCATGTGTAGCTGACACGCTGCTATCCCAGATTTCTATCGCAGGTTTCAGTCAGTCAGGTAGCGCACACCCGGCTTGGCGCGCTCGTCCACTACCAGTTCGAAAATATCCGGCCGGGCGTAATGCCCCACCACGTCATAGTCATACCGTGCGCGCACCAGATCGTCAGTATTGATCTGCGCAGTCAGCAGCCCCGCTTCACCCAGTAACGGCCCCGCGAGAATGTCGCCCATCGGCCCGACGATCACGCTGCCACCCGCGATCAATGGGCGCTCTGAAGGCCAATTGGCAACCTCAACGCCGAGTGCCTCGGGCGAAGCCTGCACCTGGCAGGCGCTGACCACAAAGCAGCGCCCTTCATGGGCCACGTGGCGCATGCTCACCTGCCACATTTCGCGCTCATCCACCGTGGGTGCACACCACACTTCCACGCCCTTGGCGTACATCGCGGTGCGCAGCAGTGGCATCATGTTTTCCCAGCACACCGCACCGCCGATACGGCCCACGGCTGAATCGATCACCGGCAGAGTCGAACCGTCGCCCCTGCCCCAGATCAGCCGTTCAGTGCCGGTGGGCATCAGCTTGCGGTGCTTGGCTACCAGGCCGCCCGCGGGCTCGACGTACAACACGGTGCAATACAATGTGCTGCCACTGCGCTCGATTACGCCCAGCACCAGGCTGGCCCCGGTGCGCGCCGACATGCCGGCCAGCGCGTCGGTTTCTGCGCCCGGCACATCTATCGCATTGGCAAAATACCGGGCAAAAGCTTCGCGGCCCTCGGGCAAGCGATACCCCAACTGCGTGCCGAAGCGCTCGCCTTTGGGATAGCCACCCAGCAACGCTTCGGGCATCACCACGAGTTGCGCGCCACTGCGCAGAATTTCGTCCTCGAAGGCAAGGATCTGCGCAAGGGTATCGGCTTTGCCGCCGGGTAAAGAACCGATTTGCAGGGCAGCTACGGTTGAAATAGGCATCGCGATCACTCCGAATCAGTGGGGGGTTGCCCATTCTCGCGCCAGCCTTGATCATGAATAAAGCCCACCTCAGTACTGAATGATATGAGCCAAATCAATATCGCCCAGGTCGATTTGAACCTGCTGAAAACCTTTGAAGCGCTGCACGACGAGTCCAGCGCCAGCCGTGCGGCGTTGCGCCTGGGGGTCACGCAATCGGCTATCAGCGCGGGGTTGCGTCGATTGCGCGAGGTGTACGACGACCAACTGTTCGTACGCACCGGACGCGGCCTGGCACCGACACTGCGCGCCAATCAGTTGAAACCGGTGATCAGCGAGGCGCTGGAGCGCTGCCGGCAAAGCCTGGCGATGGTCAACCCGGCCAACCCCAACTACAGGGGGCGGTCGGTGGTGGTGGGCCTGTCCGATGATTTCGAAATTGCCTATGGCCGCCCGTTGATGGACGCCCTCGTACAGCGTTTGCCGAAACTGCGGGTGATCTTCCGTCAGACGCACAGCCAGATCGTCGCCGGCGACCTGCTCGACCGCACGTTGGACCTCGCGATAACCGCTGGTGGCTTTGCCCAGGGCCGGTTGAGTCGACAAGTTCTTGGAGAAGGTGATTACCGCTGCCTGGTCGATCCCATCAGCCTGTCCCCAGGCCAAACGGACATCAACCTGGACGAGTTCGTCAGCCGTGAGCATGTACTGGTGTCGTCAGGCGGGTTTATCGGGATTACCGACGAGGGGTTGGCAGCGCAGGGCTTGAGCCGACAGGTGTGCGCGTCGACCAGCCACTTTGCCGCACTGCCATTTTTGCTCAAGGGCAGCGACGCGGTGGCGACCATTCCCGGGCATGCCGCGCAGGCCATCGCGCAGATGACCGGGTTGCGCGTACTGGCTTGCCCATTGGCACTGCCGCGCTACCCGGTGGAGCTGGGTTGGCGCACCCAGGCCCAGCTTGATCCGATGTTGCTGAAAGTACGCGAGGCGATTGTCGAAAGCTTTACTTTGCGGCCGCCATCAATTTGTTGACTTCACTGCGCACCATGTTGGAGAACTCAGGGGGCGACATGCCGTCGAGTTCGGCGCGGACCCATTCGGCCCACTTGCCCTTGCGTTTGGCGCGCTCGCCGAACAACCGCGCGGCTTCGCCTTTGGCCTTGCCCAGGTTGGTTTGCCACAGGTCATAGAGGCGTGACTTTTCATCTTCCAGCTCGGCGCGTTCGGCGAGGGTCTTGTTGGCGAGATTGAAGCTCATGTTGAATTACCTGCTGCACAAATAGGCGACATCTTACACTGTAGGTCGAAATTTCCTGATTCGGATTTTGCGCGCGAGCGCGTCCAGGCAAAAAAACTGCAACTTTTGCCACCGCCCGGCACTCCATTGTTCACTGTCACATTCACCTGCAAGGAGTCACACTCATGGCCCGCAAAACTGCCGCCCAAGCCGTTGAAGATCAAATCAAGGATCAAGCTTTCAGTGAGCTGACGGCACTGATCGAAGAGTCGGACAAACTGCTCAAAAGCAGCGCTTCGCTGGTGGGCGAAGAAGGCGAAACCTTGCGCGAGCAGGTTGCCATCAAACTCAAGCAAGCGCTGGATTCGGTGTCCAACGTACGCGAGCGCAGCAAACCCGTGGTGGATGCCACCGAAACCTACATCGGTGGCCACCCATGGCAGACCGTGGCTATCTCTGCAGGCTTTGGCCTTGTAGTGGGCCTGCTGCTCGGTCGCCGTCACTGAACCAGACGTTGTAGCTGTCGAGCCCCACCGGGGCTCGATCGCCGTTACGACCAAACAGGGAAGCTTCAGTCAGCCCAGTCGCGCAATTGATTCAATGCCTCCAGATCCACGGTTATCCCCTCCTCCAGCGATCTCGCCCGCGTGCGATGCCGCCGATCCCCCGGTAACCGCCGCAACCCCGCCGCATGCATCTGCCGCACCAGTTCCTGGCTGCGCTCGGCGAAGCTTTGGCCGGTGGTTTTGCTCGGGTCGATGACGATCAGCAACTGCCCGGTCCAGGGTGTACGGGCACCGGGATGGTCAGCCCAGTTGAACTCGAAGGAAAAGTTACCGCCAGTCAAGGCCGCCGCCAGCAGTTCGACCATCATCGACAGCGCCGAGCCCTTGTGCCCGCCAAACGGCAGCAGCGCACCGCCTTCCAATACGGCTTTGGGGTCCTGGGTCGGTTGGCCGAGGCTGTCCACGCCCATGCCCGGCGGCAGGCGCTCGCCCTTGCGCGCGGCAATCTGCACATCGCCGTGGGCGATGGCGCTGGTGGCCAGGTCGAAAACGATGGGCAAGCCGTCGGCGCGCGGCGCGGCGAAGGCGATCGGGTTGGTGCCGAACAACGGCCGGTCGGCGCCATGCGGTACCACGCAGGTCATGCTGTTGACCACGCTCAGCGCCACCAGCCCTTCTTCGGCGAACGGTTCGACATCCGGCCACAGGGCGGCAAAGTGATGCGAGTTGTGAATCGCCAGCAGCGCAATGCCGGCGCTGCGAGCCTTGTCCACCAGCAGCGCGCGGGCGGCTTCCAGGGCCGGCTGGGCGAACCCGTTGCCAGCGTCCACCCGCACAAACCCGGACGCCACGTCGGTGACCACCGGCACGGCCTTGCCGTTGACCCACCCGCTGGCCAGGGTACTGAGGTACCCGGGGAGGCGGAAAATCCCGTGACTGTGCGCGCCGTCGCGCTCGGCACTGGCGCAATTGTGCGCCAGGATCGCGGCCACTTCAGGTGCCGTGCCGTGTTGTACAAACACCGCTTGCAGCAACGCCACCAGGTCGCTGAAACCGATGAGCGCTGTAGCACTTTCAACTACCGGGGACTGGGCAGACATCTGTAGCTCCGATTTTATAATTGGGAGAGACAACAAGAATCCAGACCGTCGATTAACAACGCCTCGCGGGCTTGCTGTCAACCCAGTTATCTACCGCCATCGCTCCTTCGCCAGCCCCTACCTTGGGCCTCCCTACCATCCCAATACCGGAGAGCGCAGTATGGCGACCGTTACCCCACCTTACTATTTCGATGAATTCCTGCGACCGGCCAGGCGCAGGGAACCTACCCCGCGCGAGCGCAAGCTGGGGTTGACGCTGAAGGACCTGGACTGGCTGCCTACGCTGTACTACGCCACCGACGCGGCACGCGCCAACTCGACCGTGCAAGGGCATCCGATGCGCGTGGAAAGGTTGCTGGTCAACCTCCCCGACCAACCCGCAATCCCATTGGCCGGCGCCTTTATGATCAGCGCCACGCCCGATGACGCAAAAGCCGTGCTCTATACCCCGTATGGCGGCCTGGAGCTGTTCGACAGCCATGCCACGCTGCTCAAGGACGTGAAAAAGCGCCTGGCGCGGCCCGTCCAGCGCGCCGAACTGTTGCAGTTTGTATCGATTGCCGAGCGTGGCGCGCTGCCGTCCACTGCGCCATTGACGCTGAGTACCGCCGTCATCCTGGGCGCGGTGATGGAAGACCAGGAGCAATCCATCCTGGCTGGCCAGCAGAGCAACCTGGCGGCGATGCTCAACGAGCTGCGCGCACTCCCCAGCCTGCGCGAAATGCTCGACACCTTGCTCGGCACCATGGCTCGCGCCGACTTCCCTGGACTGAACCAGGCCGACACGCGCGTCAATACCTTCCGTCGTGGCCCGGCTGGCGGAGAGCGCCAGTGGGTCGCTTCAGAGCCGCTGCGCGAGGTACTGCTGCGTTTCTATGTTCAGCAAAGCTGGCCCGTGGATCAAACGCACAGTTTTTTCAACCCTGCCCATGACACCCGCACATTTAACCGGGACCAACTGGCCCAGGACCAGCAGCGCTGGAACAGCGTGGTCGAAAACACCAGCGCGAGCCTCTCCAGCCTATTGAAAAGCCTGCTGCGGTCCTACTGGAATGCAGACGTCACGGTTGGCCAGTCACGCCGGCAGTTTTTCGCCCAGGCCATGCGCGACAAATGCCGCGCTGACCTGCTGTTCAAACACCAGCAAACGATCGTGTCGAGCGACGAAAGTCAGGCACTGCGCAGCCTATTCCTTCCGGACCAGACCGCGCGCTCGGTCGCAGACAAGCATTTGAACGTAGAAAAAGCCCGCATCCACGCCCCCTTTCAACACTACGTTGACCTGGCCGGCACGCTGATGATCAGCCACACCCAGGCGTACCTCTACACCCAATCGCGCGGGTTGCAGGTGCTCGCGAACCTGAATGACCTCAACGCAACCCTGCTGACTATGCTCAAGACGGCGGCTTACGAAGACGAGTTGCTCAACTTCCTGTCGTTGGATGAACGCAATGTGTTTGTCGGCATGGATCAAATACAGATAGCCGGCAAGCCAGTCGTGGGCGATGTGTTCCAGGAAATGCTCGAAGACATTCTCGCCAAGCAACTCGACAACCTGGAATATGTGCTCGGGCAGTATCGACGCAGCGCGGGCGGCGTCGACCTCGGCGCCTTGCTCGACAGTGCCCTGGATGTGCGCAACCTGCTCGACAGCCGCCTGCTGGAGCGCGAAACCGACGGGCGCTGGAGCATTCACCCGATTACCCACGACAATGGCCGGCCCGCCACGGTCTTGGCGGAAAAGGCCAGGCTGCACCTGCAACGACTGCAAACGGTTGAGACGGCCATGGCGCAGGATCGTAGCAAGTACCCTGTCTACGCCCAGAAAAGCCTGCCCGCACTGCCCAATCTGCTCCTGGACGCTAACCGGGCCCATCTCGGCTGGGGAATGCTGCAGGGCTTGACCGGTGAGGTACAACTGAGGCAACTGCAAAAGAATCTGCCCGCCAATGCCTTCGCGCTGCTAGGCAGTGCGCTGCATTCAGACGGCATGAGCCGCCTGACCCGCCATGGCCTCAACGGGTTTATACCGGATGCCTATAGCCTGGCCCTGAAAGTCGGCGTGGATAGCGCGCTCCAGACCGTGGCCAATTGCTTCGTATTGACCGAGCGTGGCGGCACCGACCCCGTTCACTCAGGCGCCGCAGTGCTGTGGACGCCCCGTTACGGCTATGAGGCGTTTGCCTCGGTCAAGGTGCTGGGTGAAACATTGGCGCAACGCTTGAAGGACCCATTGGCGCGCCTGGCCCTGCTCGAAAACCTGCCAGTTACCCAGCGCGTGCCCCATCAACCCTATCGGCTTGGCCCACTGCAACGCATCGACGGGCACCTGTTGGAGAACCGCCAGCAGAGCTACGGCGACGTCCTGCGCGATGAAATTGGCTATTTGCTGTCGATGCGCTTGCGCGCCAAACGCTTTGAACAGTGCATGCTCAGTTTGATTCAGCGAGCACCGCCGACCAACCTGCCCAGAGCCATCGCCATTGCGCGCGCCCTTGTCCACCAGCAGGCACTCCCGGTCTGGCTGGGCATGGCAAAGCCCCGGCAGCAGATCCTGCACGCTGAACTGCTTGAACAGTGCCGTATCAGCGCCACGGATGAGCGCGATTACCTGCACAGCATCACACCTATGCGCGCTCAGGTCGTGAGCAGCCTTTCAACCCTGCTCAATGCGCGTTTTCCGGGGCAAGTGGTCAACCCGGACAACGTGATGATCCCCGCCCGCATCAACTTGCCGGGCAACACTCAAAGCCTGACCGACTTTGCCCTGCGCCATTTACCCGAGCTGCGCGCCGAGGACATCCGCCCACAATCGCGCACTGCCACCCCATTGCCGGAGGCGCTGGACGGCAACGCCGTGGTGCAATTGGTGCGGCAACTGGACTTGAAAAGCCTCTACCGGAAACAGCTGACGCCTCTCCTCAAAGGCACGGCCGAGACGGTACGCGAACGTCGCCAGTTATTCTGCCGACAACTGCCCTGGCAATTGCTGCGGTACGCCCATGAACAAATGCTCGATAATCGGCTGTCTGCTGCAGGCTGGAGCCTGGTCCAGCAAGCTTTCGATATGCCGGACGCCTTCGCGCGTGCGGCCGTCAGCGGCGCAACCGCGATCATTCGCCCGCTTGAACTGATCGCCACCCCAGGCGCGGCACTGGTCAAAGCCCTGGGCTGCTACCTGATTGGTTCTGGAACCGGCCCACTCATTCTCTATGCGCCCTACAGCCCCGGCCATCTCTTGAAGGAATACGCGACTGAAGCGGCTTTACTCAGCGAGTTCACCACTCCCGGTGCACTGCAGGATTGGGTAACCGGCCAGATGCAAGCAACGCATCAAGCCACCTACCGCAATCTGCTCGGCCAGAGCGGCGACCGAGGTGGCTCGGAATTCAGTCTCGGCTCCACCCCAATTGCCGGCAATCTGCTGAAGCAGCTGTTTCAGGACAACGGCGAGATGCTGCTGCAGATGCTGGCCTGCCAGTTCTCCACATCGGGCCAGGCACAATGGGACGCTGTCACCCGCCTGCTCAGCGAGGGGATCCCCAAAAGCGTGCAGTTCCTCGCCGGCAAACTGGCTTACCCGCTCGTTGTGTGGCGCAGCTATAAACTCTTCAAAACCTCAGCCGAAGATTTGCAGCAACACCGCTGGCAGCACGCGCTCAGGACATTTGCCTGTGGCGTGGCCGAGCTGGCCTCCTTGCGCAACGAGCTGGACAGGGTACTGCCCTCCAACCCTGCGCCACAGCAAGACAGCGTGCTGGAACACCAGCTGCAAGCACCAACGCCTACCGCCCAGGCATTGGCTGACCTCGATCTGACGGCGCCTGAACGCACACAGCTGCAGGCGTTTGAACGTCACGATATCGGGATGGTGGACCTGGCACAGATCGCGCAGACCGGCGTATATGTAGACGGCGCCGGCACCCGACATTTTGTGCCGTTGGCCGGTAAGGTCTACCCGGTCAGGAAGGCCGGTGAACACTGGCGCCTGAGCACTGGCGAGCTGCACGGCCCCTATGTACAACGCGATGCCCAGGACGCCTGGGCGCTGGATGTGGGTGTGCATCACCCGCGCTATGGCCAATCCCTGCAGGGAATGGCAGGCCGGTATAAAACGCGAGGGCGTGAGCGAGAGGTCATCAATGTCGAAGCGCGAGGCATCCGGCAAATCGCTGCCTTATCGAGCTGGAGGGCCCAATGCATTAATGAGGGGCTGAATGTCGCGACCTACTATGCGGCCACGTGCAAAAAAAACCTGACGTACTTTGCGGCCGCACGAGACCCCGACAGCCGGCTCGGACGGTTTTTCAGTGAGTTTTTCGGCGTCGTCACGCTCACCGCGGATCAGGTGAAAAGAATCGAGCCACGCATCGACGAGGTACTTGATGAGTTGACGAATCACACACTGGTCGGTCCCGAGTCACAGCGTTTTGTCAGCGGCACGCAGACTGCCGGCCCGCGCGATACGTTTGCTTTCGTGATACCCGGGGATCCGGACCACAAGATCTACTTGTTGAACCGTTTTTTTGACCCCTGTCTGGATATGTATGAAAACCGCCTGAAAACCCCGTTCGACATCTCGGCCCACGCGCGGGCGACGGTGTTGATTCACGAGATAACCCACATCAAATCCCTGACCGAAGACCTGGCGTATCTGGAGTCCATGCGGCCGTTCCACGACCTGATCAATCTTGGCATGCAAGGAGCAGGCGTGATGCGGACCGACCTTGAAGTCATACGACAGACCGCGTTGTCCACCCTGACACCCGCCACGATGCTGTTCAAGACCTGGGACGAGTTCAAGCAAAAATGGGAGGATTTTGGCAGCGACAGTTCCACGTTGCCGCTCAGGGATAAAGTGCTGAAGACCACGGGCGGTCTTACCATCGATGCTGCCCGAAGCATCTTCATGAGCGACGCCGACAAACGCATCGATACGATTCTGGCCAACGCCGACTCGGTCACTTACCTGATCAGTCAACTCGGCAGGGAATTGGATGCGGGAGCCTGAACAGGCTCCCGGCGGGGTACGTCAGTCTTTCTGGTCACGCAGGATATTGCCCGAAGCGCCATCGATGCGCGCTTCATAAACGGTGCCGTCGGATTTACGCCCTTTGACTTCCCAATAGCCGTTGTCATCAGCTTCCGCCGCGTAGACCTCGATATACCCGGCCTTGGTCTTGGCCACCTCGATGGCCTTCTCGATGGTGATCCAGCCCGCACCCGGCTTATCGGCCAGGGCCGCACCCGCGCTGAGCAAGGCGGAGGTTGCACACAGGGAGACTAAGGTTTTCTTCAGCATTTTCGTTCTCCATTGTGGGAATGTCCTGAATTTTTAGGTCCTGCCAAACAAGAATAAGTTCCAATTGATGTGCAATCGCCATGATGGCTGTTCTCGCGGTCCACCCGGGGAGGTTAGAATGCGTGAAATCAGGATGAGTTAATGAGCGAAAAAACCGTTTCAGAAGCCGAATATGACGCCATCACCGACGCCGCCGCGCATTGGTGTATGCGCCTGCACGCGAGCGATTGCACCGCGGGTGAACGTCAGGCTTTTGAGCAATGGCATGACGCCCACCCCCTGCACGCCTTCGAATACGCAGCGATGCTGGAAATCTGGGACGTCTCTGAACACCTGCCTCGCCACGAAACCTCGCCAGTGGCGCTGCCATTCAAGCCGCGCAGCCGTTTACGCAACTACGCAGTGGCGGCGGCGATCTGCCTGGCCGCATTGCCGCTTGCCGCCTTTACCGGGTGGGAAGCCGGCTGGCTGCCAAGCGCCTATGAACGCTTCGAGGCCGACAGTGGTCTGCGCCAGGTCACTTTGGGGGATGGTAGCCAGGTGGAACTCAACCTGGGCACCGAACTGGTCTACAGCAACTACAAGGACCAGCGACGGGTCACCCTGAAAAAGGGCGAGGCGTTCTTCAAAGTCAGCCACGACGCTGCACACCCGTTTATCGTGCACGCCGGCAATGGCCAGGTGCAGGTCACGGGCACCCAGTTCAACGTATGGAAGTATGAAGACCAGGTGCGAGTCACGCTGCTCGAAGGCTCGGTGCAGATCGCCAGCGACCAGGTACATGGCAGCGTGCCCCTGACGCCTGGCATGCAGGCCAGCTATCAACAGGGCGATGCCACACCTCGCGTGCGGGCGATCAACCCCAACGACTCTGCCCTGGCCTGGCGCCAGGGCAAGCTGGTGCTCGATAACCTGGCGCTGGTCGACGCGTTGCCACTGATCAACCGCTACCTGAACAAGCCGGTGATGCTGGCAGACGCCAGTACCGGTTCAATTCGCATCGGCGGCATCTACAACATCAATGAGGTCAATAACCTCATCCCTTCCCTGCCAAAGGTTTTGCCGGTCTACCTGACCCAGAACCAGGACGGCAACCCCGTACTCAATTCCATTCCGCGTAAAACACCCAAAGGCTGAGACAGCCCTGCAGGCTCGGGCTTTTTCTAGCGTGTTGTGTCCATTTTTTTTACAACCCTCTCCCCTGAACCGCCCATCTCGTGCGGATTCATCGTTTTGTCATGCGTGCTGTTACATCGCTGATACAACCGGGTGAAGCGTTTTTGCAGTGTCCAGGCATGATGCGTCGCGCAAGCTGCTGTCTCACGGATGAAACAGGGTTGCCATCACTTCGCCCGTCATTTAGCGCAACCGTTTGAATGCATTCAAAAAATAAAAAGCGGCACAGCTTCTGCTCTATCCCTTACAGCGCTGTTTAGGGTCAGCGTGAAGAATAAGGAATACCGCCGTGATGACACTCACTCAAGGCTCGATGAACGTACTGCTGGTCAGCTGTGTACTCAGCGCCGGCATCAGTCTTCCGACTCTTGCAGGCGACGGCGTGATCGTGACCGGGCGCGACGTACAGGGCCACATGTATGGCCGATCCTCCTTTGGTCCTGACCCTTACCCCCAGACCGCCAATGCCAATCCCAGCAGAGAAATCCTCGGCGCCCTTTCAGGCGAGCTGAGTGACCGTGACTTCGGAAACGTCAGCAGCGGCTTGAGCATCACCCGCGCCATCCAGCCCAACGGCAACCTCTCCGGCTTGAGTGCTACGCAAAACGGCATGTCCACGTTGGGCACCGGTGCTGCTGCGGGCCACGGTGGCGGCAGCGCCAGCATGGGTGGGCAGATCAGCGACTCGATTTCGCGTGGCATGGCGCCCTTGAACAACATCGGCAGCATGCTGGGGGGCAAACCATGAAACTGCCCGTGCTCATCCTTGCCCTGCTGGGCAGCGCTGCGGCCATGGCCGACAACACCGCAGTGATCAACAACAGCGGCAAGGGCTACAGCGGCAACTCGTCGATCAACCAAGCGGCGGGCAACCAGCAACAAATGGCCAACAACCGTGCCGTCGCGCTCGGTGGCCAGGCGACCACCGTCAATCTCCAGAACATGAACGGCAAGGTCGACCCCTCCCTGAACGCCAAGGCGGCAATCGAGGGCAATTCTTTTACCAATGGCAACGGCATGTTGGGCATCAACCAGTCGGCCGGGGCCAATAACCAATCAATCAATGCCGTGCGGATCAGCGTCAATCCTGGCCCGCAAAGCATCGACGACAGCGTCTTGTTGCAACAGAACACGACGACGCTGGCAACCGACTCAGGGCTCACCTCCACCACTGGCAGCCGCCAGGTCGTGACAAGCGACCAGGCCTTCACCGGCAGCCGAGGAGTGATTCAGGTGAACCAGAGTGCCGGGGTGGGGAACCGAGTGGCTAACACCCTTGGCATCACTATCAAGTAACAGCTTGGTAGCACTAGTTAGACCGTACCAACACTTAACCAACTAATTAGAAGCAAGGAGAAACACCATGAAACCTCAAATGGCTCTGAAACCAATGGTTTTCGCTCTCGCCGCGCTCATGGCTGCTGCTGCTCAAGCAGGTGGTGGTGGCTGGCACCCAGCGCCGCAACCAACCGGTACCGTCGCTGCTGTGGTCACTGACGTGCAAAAAAGTGAACACAACAAATTCGACGACACCAATACCGAAAACAACGCTTCTGCTGACGGTTCGGTAACCGGCAACAGCGGTAACACTGGGGTCAACGTGCTGTCGGGTTCCGGCAACCAGGCTGACAACGCCGGCGCTATCTCCAGTGCCAAAGGTGACTTTGCGACCGTGTTTGCCGTGATCGATGTTGATCAAAGCAGCCAGCACAACAACTTCGTCAACAAAGGCACCCAGAACAACGCGTCGCTGGATAACTCGGTCAACAGAAACTCCGGCAACGTGGGCTACAACGGCCTGTCGGGTCAAGGCAACCAAGGTAAAAACAACCTGGCGATCACTACCGCTGACGGCAAAAACATCGCCGCAGCCGCCAACACCGAGCAAAACTCGCTCAACAACAGCTACCTCAACACCGCCGCGACCAGCCACGGTTACGGCCATGGCAGCAAACCTCAATACGTGTCCAACAATGCCAGCCTGGACAACTCGGTCAACTCCAACAGCGGCAACGTTGGGGTGAACGTACTGTCCGGCTCGGGCAACCAAGGCAGCAACAGCCTCTCTGTAGGCCAGGGTTGCAGTGTCTGCTCCAGCGGCGTGCGCTTCTGATGCAATGGGGCCTTGGCAACAAGGCCCTTTTTTATTCCAGCGTCCAACAGGTCATACGTTCATGCGCCTCGCGACCCTTACCCTCCTGATGTTGCTCACCGGCCCTTCCTGGGCAGGCACCATGGCGATCTCCGCCATGCCTGGCGGTGCAGTCATCTACAAGAAGGTCGAGAGTATCCGTGAGCGCCGGTTCGCCAACCTGGTGGAACAGAAAACCGATTTCAGCTGCGGTGCTGCGGCACTCGCCACCATTCTGCGCCAGGGCTATTGGCTGGACGTAGACGAAGACCACGTCATCAAAGGCATGCTGGTCAATGCAGACCAGGCCCTGGTACGTACCCAGGGCTTCTCCATGCTGGACATGAAGCGCTACCTCGAAAGCATCGGCATGCGTGCCCGGGGCTACAAGATCGGGCCAGAGACCCTGGCAACCGTGAAGATCCCCGTAGTGGTACTGCTGGAGATTCGTGGCTACAAGCACTTCGTGGTGTTACAGCGCACGGACAAAGACTGGGTCTATATCGGCGACCCGGTACTGGGCCATAAACGCTATTCACACGACGACTTCGTCAAGGGCTGGAATGGCATCGTCTTCGCCGTGCTGGGTGAAGGTTACGACAAGGCCAACGCCTTGCTCGACCCGCCCACACCGCTGACCGCCAAGAACCAGTTGAATGAGTTCAGGCCGGTAGGCGATGCCGAGCTGATGGATTTCGGTTTCATCCAGAGCGACTTCTTCTAAGAAGCGCAACAAGGGGCAGGACGCTCCAGGAGCAGCAGATGAACACTTCCCGTTGGCTGACGGTCTTGTGTCTGGCAGCCTCAATGCCCGCTTATGCTTCATCGGGGTTCAAACCGATCGAACTCAAGGATTCGGAAATGGCCGAACTGCGCGGCCGTTATGTAATGCCGGGGCGAATCATCAGCTTCGGCATTGTCATGAGCAGCACCTGGACCAACGCCATCGGTGACACCATCACCGGCAAGGCCAGTATGCAAGTCGACTCATCGACTATCACCCCGCAATTTTACGTGCAGACCACCGGCTCGGCAGGTACGGGCACCCACCAGAACACGGGCACCGGCAATGTGATCGGGGGCGCGGGCCTGGGCACCGGTACGGGTGTGACCCAAAGCGTACGCACCGCCGGCGATGGCAACAGCGCCTATAACAATGTGGGTATCAACGTCACCGAAAACGGCTTCGCGCCTTCCAACATCGTGCAATCCGGGCAAGTGCTGGTGGCCGGCGGCACGGTGACTGGCGACAGCGCGGCGGGCCGCGTCAGCGTTTCGGCCAACAATGGCGGCGTGCAGATGGCGATCCAGGCCAACCATAGCCAAGGCAACAGTCTCCAGCAGATTGGCGGCGGCCAAGTACTGCAAGGCACGGTATTGACCGGCAATACCAACTTCGTCAACAACATGACCCAACTCAATGTGGTGATGGGCAATAACGGACTGAACAACCCGGCGCTGAACTGCAATCTGGATCAACTCAAAGGCCTACGTACACTCGGTTATTGAACTACGCTGACCCTCGACACTTACGCATTAGAAAGGACGGCTTATTTCATGCATCGATCGTTATCGCTACGTACGGTGGTCTGTTTGAGCACCCTCTTGCCCGCATCCATGCTGTATGCCGCGCCGGACGCTGATATAGCGACCCTCAAACAGGAGCTTCTGGAACTCAAGCAGCGGTACGAAGTGCAGCAAAAAGCCCTCGCGGTGTTGGAGCAACGCGTGCGCCAGGTGGAGGATCAACCGGCGGCACCAGCGCCCAAGCGCCTGGCCAAATCTCCAGCGGATTTCCAGAAGGCCAACGGCACAGCCGTGGCAGGCACTGGCGCTGCGGCCGCATCCGGTGGCGCCGGTGGCGGCGGCAGTTCCTATGGTCAGTCGCTCAAGGACGATTCGGCGCCCGCGCAAAGTGTCAGTAACCTCTATAACGAAGCCAGTGGCTTCTTCGGCAATGGCAAGTTCAGCTTTGAAACCGGGGTCACCTACGCGCGCTACGATGCGCGCCAGCTCACCCTCAACGGCTTTCTGGCACTGGACTCGATCTTCCTCGGCAACATCAACCTGGACCGCATCAAGTCGGATAACTGGACCCTGGACCTGACCGGCCGCTACAACCTCGATAATCGCTGGCAGTTCGATGTGAACGTGCCGGTGGTGTACCGCGAATCGACCTACCAGTCCGGCGGCGCCGGTAACAACGCTGGCGCGACATCGGAAGAGTCGGTCACCCGCGACCCTACCATCGGCGATGTCAACTTCGGCGTGGCCTACAAGTTCCTCGACGAAACCCCCACCCTGCCGGACGCGGTGGTGTCGTTACGCGTCAAGGCCCCAACGGGTAAAGAACCCTTTGGTATCAAGCTGGTCAGGTCGGCCAACAACGATAGCCTTTACGTACCGGAAAACCTGCCAACCGGTAATGGCGTATGGTCGATCACGCCGGGCATTTCCCTGGTCAAGACGTTCGACCCGGCCGTGCTGTTTGGTTCGCTGTCCTACACCCATAACTTCGAAGAGTCGTTCGACGATATCAGCAGTGACATCAACCAAAAGGTCGGCGGCAAGGTCAGCCTGGGCGACAGCTTCCAGTTAGGCCTTGGCGTTGCCTTCGCACTGAACGAAAAAATGAGTATGTCGTTCTCGGTCTCAGACCTCATACAACGCAAGAGCAAGCTCAAACCTAATGGCGGCGACTGGCAATCGGTGGTGTCCAGCGACGCCAACGCCGGCTACTTCAACGTGGGGATGACGAT
This sequence comes from Pseudomonas viridiflava, assembly GCF_900580675.1. GTDB lineage: Bacteria > Pseudomonadota > Gammaproteobacteria > Pseudomonadales > Pseudomonadaceae > Aquipseudomonas. The sequence goes on along the minus strand of NZ_UTBG01000172.1, from coordinate 24,300 downwards.
TGCGGCGTCGGACAACTTGACGATCGTCCCCGACCTGGCGATTGGTATGACGGATGACGCGCCGGACTTTACGTTCAGCCTGAAATTCCCTTACTACTTCTAGAGCGCACAAGGAAAAGCCCCGCAACGATAAAGGTCGTTGCGGGGCTTTTCGGTTTACCCGCCCTAGCGGATCTGGTGTTTGTGCAACAACCGATAGAACGTGGGCCGGGAAACCCCGAGCACACGGGCCGCGACACTCAGGTTGTCGCTGTGCCGGTTGAGCACATCGCACAGCGCCTGACGTTCGGCGCGGTGCTTGTAGTCTTCCAGTGTAGCCATCGGCAACGAAATTGCCTGTTCGCCTTCCAGTCCCAGATCAACGGCCTCGATCTGCCGCCCCTCGGCAAGCACCAGGCCACGGCGCACGCGGTTGGCCAGCTCGCGCACATTGCCCGGCCAAGGGTGCTGCCCCATCGCCACCAGGGCGTCTTCGCTGAAACTGCGCGGGCGACGGCCGGTTTCCTGGCTGTAGAAACGGGAAAAATGATTAGCCAGCATTGCCACGTCACCATGGCGTTCGCGCAAGGGTGCGGTCACCACTTGCAGGACATTCAGGCGGTAATACAAGTCTTCGCGGAAGGTGCCCTTCTCCACCGCCGCCTCGAGGTCGACGTGGGTCGCGGCCAGTACGCGCACATCCACGGGAATCGGCTGGCTGCCGCCGACCCGCTCGATTTGTTTTTCCTGAAGAAACCGCAGGAGGTTGGCTTGCAGCTCCATGGGCAGATCGCCGATCTCATCCAGAAACAGCGTGCCGCCGTTAGCCGCCTCGATCCGCCCGACCTTGCGTTGATGGGCACCGGTAAACGCGCCCTTCTCATGGCCAAACAGTTCGGACTGGATCAAATGTTCGGGAATCGCCCCGCAGTTGATCGCCACAAACGGCTTGGCGTGGCGCTGGGACTGGCGATGCAGGGTCTTGGCCACCAGCTCTTTGCCGGTGCCGCTGTCGCCGCGAATCAATACCGGGGATTCGGTCGGCGCCAACTTGGATAACAACTTGCGCAGCTCACGAATCGGGCGGCTGTCACCCAGCAGTTCGTGCTCGGGCTCATCCACCTGCGTATGGCCCTTGCCACGCAGGCGCGCCATGCCGAAGGCCCGGCCAAGGGTGACCTGCACGCGGGCGACGTCGAAAGGTAGAGTGTGGAAATCGAAAAACCACTCGCAGACAAAGTCACCGACATTCTGCAGGCGCAATACGTCCTGGCTGAGCACTGCGATCCACTCGGTGCCGCTGCGGCTGATCAGCTCCTTGACCGCTTCGGGGCGCTCTAGGTGATAAGGCTGTAACCGCAGCAACCCCACGTCGCAGGTGCGTTCACCGACGGTTTCCAGGGCACAGCTGTCCACTTCCCACCCAGCAGTGCGCAAGCCGGGCAATAACCCGTGGCAGTCGTCGCAGGGATCGACCACAAGCAAGCGGCGCTGCACAGGTGTCACAATCATGACTATTCCTTGGCGTCAAAAGTTATTATGAAACAACGGTTTGTGACGCCTGGCGCTTACACTAGCAAGGTCTTGACGCTGGGCTTGTAACGTTTCGCGATAAGTGCGGGCAAAAAGCCATTTCCGCGGATTTCCAGCAAAAAAGATGTGCAACGCCGCGGCATTTATTCAGCTTTCAAAACAGCCGCTTACATGACGTCAATCAGGGAAAGTTAAAATTTCTCGCTCTAACATGTGACCCGTACCCGGTCATCGTGCATCAGTACAAGTAACTCACCGTTTGGCCTGCCCAACCAACGGTACTCACTTGAATGGGCAATGAGAGAGAAGACCCACATGAACGCTCCGCTGCGCATCAACGAAGCTCTTTTGATTGCAGACCGTGCTTTCCAGCCCTTTCAGTGCGTGGCCTGGCACGATGGCAATGGCGCCCTCAGCCTGAGCGTCATCGACCGCACCAATACCCGCATCGGCAGTAAACAACTGTCCTCGAGCGCCTACACCGACCCGGCCCAGTTGGAAAACCTGCTGTTGCAGGCTCGCGCCGAACTCGATAAAGATGGCCACCAGTTGCTGTCTTGGGCGATGCCGAAGTAATTCGATACTGCAACTAACGCCCATTGAATTAATGGGCGCTAGTTCAGTGTTAGAGCACCAGCGCTTATCGCGCCGTCAGAATAAACCGTTCAATGGCTTCGGCGGCTCCATCGTCGACATTGCTGCCAGTCACCACATTGGCCTGCCGCTTGACGGTTTCTTCCGCCTGCCCCATGGCAATCGACAACCCGGCCACCTGAAACATCGCCGGGTCATTGCCACCATCGCCGATCGCGGCCGTCTGCTCGATGGGAACCCCAAGATGCGCGGCCAAGGTCTTCAAGGCCTCGCCCTTGTTGGCCAGCATGGCCGTCACATCCAGGTACACCGGTTGCGAACGTGAGACCTGTGCCAGCCCTTGCACCTTGGGCTGCAATCGCGCTTCCAGCTCCACCAGCAACTGCGTGTTATTGCTGGCAGCGACGATCTTGTCGACCCGGTCCAGGTACGGCTCAAAACTCTCCACCACCACCGGCCCATACCCCAGGCCATCGGCCTCACGCTGTTGCATCGGCCCAGGCGGGTCACGACGCAGCCAGTCGCCATCGGCAAACACCCAGACTTCCACGTCCGGCTCGGCCGAGAACATTGCCAGGGTCACCAGCGCCGCTTCTGCCGGCAAGTGATGGGCAACCAGGATGCTGCCATCCGGGTTGACCAGCGTGCCGCCATTAAAACCGGCCACGGGAACGTCGATGCCAAACGTCTCGATCAGGTGCCGCATGGCCTTGGGCGGGCGCCCGCTGGCCAGGCTGAAAAACACCCCGGCATCGCGCAACGCACGCACCGCATCGGCGGTGCGCTGGCTCAGGCTGTGATCGGGATGCAGCAACGTGCCGTCCACGTCGCTGAGGATAAAACGGATGGGATGAATCGCTGCATCACTCATCCGAGGCTGTGCCACGTACGGCCATCGCGAGCCAGCAAGGCATCGGCGGCTGCCGGGCCATCTTCACCAGCCTTGTAGGCCTGGATCCCGTCGTCTTCCTTCCACGCATCCAGGAACGGCTGCACCGCACGCCAGCCGTTTTCGATGTTGTCGGCGCGCTGGAACAGAGTCTGGTCACCGGTCATGCAGTCGTAGATCAGGGTTTCATACCCGGTCGACGGCTGCATTTCGAAGAAGTCCTTGTAATCAAACCCCAGCTCGATATTGGCCATTTCCAGGGTCGGCCCAGGCTTTTTCGCCAGCAGGTCGAACCACATGCCCTCATTGGGCTGGATCTGGATTTTCAGGTAGGTGGGCTTGAGCTCATCCACTTCAGTGTCGCGGAATTGCGCATAGGGCGCGTGCTTGAAGCAGATCACGATTTCGGTATCGCGAATGCTCATGCGCTTGCCGGTACGCAGGTAAAACGGCACGCCGACCCAGCGCCAGTTATCGATCATCACCTTGAGCGCGACGAAGGTTTCGGTACTGCTGTCAGGCGCGACATTCGCTTCCTCGCGGTAACCGGGAAGCTGCTTGCCGCCAATTTCACCGGAGGTGTATTGGCCACGGACCGAGTTGGCCCGCGCATCTTCCAGCGACCAGGGGCGGATGGCGCCGACCACCTTGGCCTTTTCACCGCGCACCGCATCGGCGCCAAACGCCGCCGGCGGTTCCATGGCGACCATCGCCAGCAGCTGGAACAGGTGGTTGGGCACCATGTCGCGCAGGGTGCCGGTTTTTTCGAAGAAATTACCCCGCGTCTCAACGCCGACGGTTTCGGCGGCGGTGATTTGCACGTGGTCGATGTAATGGTTGTTCCAGAACGCTTCAAACAGCACGTTGGAGAAACGGCTGATCAGAATGTTCTGCACCGTCTCCTTGCCCAGGTAATGGTCGATGCGATAGATCTGCTTCTCGCTCATTACCTTGAGCAGGCTGGCGTTCAGCGCTTCGGCGGTGGCCAGGTCGGAACCGAACGGCTTTTCGATCACCACGCGACGGAAACCGTCATCGGTTTCCGCCAACAGGCCGGCACTGCCCAGGCGCTGCACCACGTCGCTGAAAAAACGCGGCGCGGTGGCAAGGTAGAACACCGCGTTGTCGGTGCCGCTGTCGGCGATTTTCCTGGCGATGTCGGCGTAGGTGCTGTCGTCGAGGAAATCACCCTCGACGTAGCTGATGCCCTTGGCCAATTGCGCCCACAAGGCCGGGTCCAGGGCGTTGTCCCCATTGCCCTTGACCTTGCTCGCCGCTTCGGTGCGAATGAAATCTTCGAGCTTTTTGGCGAAATCGGCGTCGCTGATCGCGTTGTGATCCACGCCGACGATGCGCAAGCCGTCGCCCAGCAACCCGTCACGACTGAGGTTATACAGCGCCGGCATCAGCAGGCGCTTTACCAGGTCGCCATGGGCGCCGAACAGAAACAACGTGGTGGGTGGAGCGGGTTCGGCCTTGGGTTTCTTGCCGTTGGCGGTCATTTTTTGGAAGTCTCCACGTGGCCGCCGAAGCCGAAGCGCATGGCAGACAGCATCTTGTCACCGTAAGTGCTCTGCTGGCGCGAGCGGAAACGCGCAAACAGCGAGGTGGACAGTACCGGCACCGGTACGGCTTGCTCCATGGCGGCTTCGATGGTCCAACGGCCTTCGCCGCTGTCGGCCACGGAGCCGGAGTAACCGTCGAGCTTAGGGTCAGTCGCCAGGGCGTCGGCGGTCAGGTCCAGCAGCCAGGACGAAACCACGCTGCCACGGCGCCAGACTTCGGCGATATCGGCCACGTTCAGGTCAAAGCGCTGGTCTTCCGGCAGGTTTTCCGAGTTCTTGGTCTTGAGAATGTCAAAACCTTCGGCAAACGCCTGCATCATCCCGTACTCGATGCCGTTGTGGATCATCTTGACGAAATGCCCGGAGCCCGCAGGGCCGGCGTGGATGTAGCCGTGTTCGGCGCGGGTATCTGCGCTGGCGGAACGGTCCTTGGTGCGCGGAATGTTGCCCAGGCCCGGCGCCAGGCTGGCGAAGATCGGATCGAGGCGCTGCACGGTTTCGGCGTCGCCACCGATCATCATGCAATAGCCACGTTCAAGGCCCCATACACCGCCGGAGGTGCCGACGTCGACATAGTGCAGGCCCTTTTCCGCCAGGGCCTTGCCGCGACGGACGTCGTCCTTATAGTTGGTGTTGCCGCCGTCAATAATTACGTCACCGCTTTCCAGCAGCTCGCTCAGTTCATTGATGGTGTTTTCGGTCGGGTCGCCCGCCGGCAACATGACCCAGACGGCGCGAGGCTTTTGCAGCCCGGCAACCAGGGCTTTCAAGTCGGCGACGCCAGTGGCGCCCTCCTCGCTCAAGCCTTTGACAAATGCTTCGTTACGGTCGTAAACAACGGTGGTATGCCCATTGAGCATCAGGCGCCGTGCAATATTCCCGCCCATGCGGCCTAGTCCGATAATCCCCAGTTGCATGTGCTGATGCTCCTACTACTAAAAATGCTAAAAAAATGTGTGACATAGTTTATAGCGCAATGAGGCTAATGAGGGTTAGTCCAGAGCATATCCGTGTAGTTTCATGACAAAAAAATGCCATCATTTCAGCATCACGACACAAAAAGTCACACGACCGTCAAAAATAAAAAAGTTCCATTGCTCGCAAAAAGAATTCAGAATTGTCCTGACTGATGCCGAGAACCTCGACTCAAGCGTTCTGGCACACCGCGACACACCGGCTATTTGCGAGGTAAGCAATGAGCACTGCACACATGACCCGTCCTCCACAGACCCTCTACGTCACTATGCGTCGCGATGAGTTGCGCCAGTTGAAAGACGAACGCGACCACCTGCAGCAGGAAGTCATGCGCCTGCGTGCCCATATCATCCAGGCCCAGCTCGATCAGCCTGCCGGTGCGCAGCCCGCGCTCTGCTGAATCTGTTTATGACTTTGTAAGATAACCTATACAAATATCTCACAAAGTTTTCACACGCCTCTCCCGATACTCCCGCCCGAAAGGCCGCCCCCCTGCAAGGGTGGCCTCCGTTGCGTGCAGCCCTGCGCGTCGACTGAAGAATGATTGGGTTGGAGCGCTGGATGGCAATGTTCAAACGCAGCACTAAGTCTGCGAAAGGCTTTGATTGGGCCGGCCTGGGTTGGCTGTTCCTGTTTTTCTGGTACTTTTCGGGTATTACCCAACTGCTGATTCAACTCAGTGGCACTTCCGGCTTCAGCGGCTTCCGCCAAGCTTTCTTCATGAGCGCGATCTGGCTCGCCCCTCTGCTGATATTCCCGCACCGTACACGTTTGCTCGCCGCCCTGATCGGCGTAGTGCTGTGGGCCTGCTCCATGGCCAGCCTGGGTTATTTCTTCATCTACCAGCAGGAATTTTCGCAAAGCGTCATCTTCATCATGTTCGAGTCGAACATCTCTGAAGCCGGCGAGTACGCCACCCAGTATTTCGCCTGGTGGATCGTGCTGGCTTTCATCGTCCACACTGCTGTGGCGATTTTCCTGTGGACCCGCGTACGCCCAGTCTACTTACCGCGCGGGCAGGCCATGCTGGCGGCAACCGCGATACTGGTGGCGATTATCGGCTACCCGCTGGTCAAGCAGATTGCCCGCAGCGACACCCTGGACTCTGCTATCGACCGCTTCGAATCGCGCATCGAACCCGCCGTGCCATGGCAGATGATCGTTGCTTACCGCCGCTACACCGAGCAACTGGACAGCATGCAGGGCATGCTCGACAGCGCCAGCAAAATTCCACCCTTGACCAACCTCAAAGACACCATGGCCGGTCAGCCCTCAACCCTGGTGCTGGTCATTGGCGAATCCACTAATCGCCAGCGCATGAGCCTCTACGGCTACCCGCGCAACACCACGCCGGAACTGGACAAGCTGCGTGACCAGCTGGCGGTGTTCGACAACGTCATCACCCCACGCCCCTACACCATCGAGGCGCTGCAACAGGTGCTGACGTTCGCCGACGAGGAAAACCCGGACCTGTACCTGAAAACCCCGTCGATTGTCAGCGTGATGAAGCAGGCCGGCTACAAGACCTACTGGATCACCAACCAACAGACGATGACCAAGCGCAACACCATGCTCACGACCTTTTCCGAACAGGCTGACGAACAGGTGTACCTGAACAACAACCGCAACCAGAACGCGCGCCAATACGACGGCGACGTGCTTGAACCGTTCTCCAAGGCCCTGGCCGATCCGGCCGAACGCAAATTCATTGTGGTGCACCTGCTCGGCACCCACATGAGCTACCAGTACCGCTACCCGCCGACGTTCGACAAATTCACCGACCGCCAGGGCGTGCCGGCAGGCGTCAGCGACGACCAGCTGCCGACCTACAACAGCTACGACAATGCGGTGCTGTACAACGACTTCGTGGTATCGAGCCTGATCAAGGACTACGCCAGGACCGACCCCAACGGCTTCCTGTTGTACCTGTCGGACCACGGCGAGGACGTATTCGACTCGGCCGGCCACACCACTCTCGGGCGTAACGAAGGTAAGCCAACCGCGCCGATGTACACCATTCCGTTCATGGCCTATGCCTCACCGAAATGGCGTGAAACGCATGACTGGAGTTTCGCCGGCGACCTGCAACGCCCTTATAGCAGCTCGCAATTGATCCACACCTGGGCTGACCTGGCCGGGCTGAGCTTCAACGAGCTGGACCGCAGCAGAAGCCTGGTAAGCGATAGTTTCAAGCCCCGCCCGCTGCTGATCGGCAACCCCTACGCACGCGAGCAGAAGGCCTTGATCGACTTCAGCTTGATCAAGCCGAAGAAGGTCAACCCGACGGATGTGGTACTTCAGGAAAGTCCGATTCCGTAACAGCTTGATCACGATTAAGCGCCGATACAAAAGTTAACAAGTTCATTAACGTTTTATCAGCATTGCGTTAATTCCCACTTAATAAGATCGCTCCATAGTTGCCTCCATCATCTGTTCAAGGAACGACTGGATACCGATCACTCTTAATGGGAATACCGCTATGAAACTCTCTACCGTACTGCTTGCCAGCTTGATGACCCTGACCTCCGCCGCCGCTTTTGCAGAGGGCGGCTCGGAGCGTTCAAAGGCGTTCTACAAGCATTTCAACGTCACGCAGACCCAGATCCACGGCACTAACGATCGCATCGCCGCCGCTGACGGTAAAAACGTGAAAAAGGCAAAAGTTGAACAAACCACTGACGAGCAACAACCGAAAACTTGATTAAACCCTTATACCCTGTGCTATTCCGCTCCTATAGCCTAGGCTGACTTGGCGCCATTTAATGGCGCCTTTTTTTTGCCTGTTAGTTATTGAATCGACTTGTTCAATAACCACATCCTCCCAAATTCCCGCCCAAACCTTTAATCATCAAAACCAAACTTTCGCCGAGCGAGCCACGGCATTGCCTTCCAGCACTCAATGCCTCAGCCAAAGCGCCGCAGCTGCATTTCCTGCAGCCGGCTCAGCGTGCGTCGAAACGGAAACGCCAGATAGCCCTCGGTGTACAGGCGCTCCAGCGACTCCTGGGCTTCGATATACAGCGGCACCCTGCGGTCGTAACATTCGTCCACCAAGGCAATGAACCGGCGCACGCTATCGTCGTGCACTGACAACTGTGGTAGCTCACGATCACCCGCCACTACGCGCACGGCACCGTCTTCCGTGCCACGGGCAATCCGGCCTGGGCGGGTCTGCGCGCTGAGGTTCGGCACCTCGCCCAAAAGGATCGCCTTAAAGCGATCACACAACAGCATGAAATCCATCGCGGCCAGGGGCTGCTCGCAAAGGTCGGCATAGCGGCACCACAGCACGCTGTCACTGGACTGCACAGCCACAATGCTTCGGTGGCCAACAGCGACAGGCCCGCCGCGCACGGCCTGCCCTTCAGCCAGTCGCTGGAAGACGCTCGCCAGCGCATCCGGCTGATTGACCCAATAGCGCTGCACGCCATCACCTGGGTGCAAGCGATGGTCCTCACCGCCATCCACCGCAACCACTTGCATATGCTGCTTGATCGCCGCAATGCCCGGCAAAAACCGTTCACGGTTGAAGCCATCGGCATACAGCTGATCAGGCGGTTGGTTGGAGGTGCAGACCATCACCACGCCCTCCTCGAACATCACCTGAAACAACCGGCCCAGAATGATCGCATCGCCAATGTCATTCACGAACAACTCGTCGAAACACAACACCCGCACGTCCCTACCAAGTTCGCGGGCCAGGGCTTGCAACGGGTCGTGGGTACCGGTGAGCTGGAACAGGCGCTGATGCACCCAGCCCATGAAGTGATGGAAATGCTGACGCCGCGCGGGCACCCGCAGGCTCTGGTGGAACTGGTCCATCAGCCAGGTCTTGCCGCGACCCACCGGGCCCCACAGGTAAACGCCGCAGCGCGGCGAATGACCTTGATGCAGCGCCGCATGGCAGGCCTGCAGAGCATCCACCGCACGGCGCTGGGCGTCGTCGGCGACAAACCCCTGCTGGGCGATGGCGTGCTGGTAGGCGGCAAGGGGCGAGTCGAATGTCATGCCCGCCACGACCGATCCCGGGCCTGGCAGCTACGCAAGGCTCTTGCTGACCACCTCGAACACATCGCTCGACAGCTCGCCGGAGGCACGAATGCGCTCCAGCTCGGCTTTCATCAGCGCCTGGCGTGCGCTGTCGTATTTACGCCAGCGCGTCAGTGGCGCCAACTGGCGCGAAGCGATTTGCGGGTTGAACGCGTTCAACTGGATCACCAGGTCCGCCAGGAAGCGATAGCCCGAGCCATCGGCGGCATGGAAGTTGATCAGGTTTTGCCCGGCAAACGCGCCGATCAGTGCGCGCACCTTGTTCGGGTTTTTCAGCGTGAACGCCGGGTGCTCCATCAATGCCTGGACCCGTGCCAGCCCGCCCGGCAAGGTGCTGCCGGCCTGCACGCTGAACCACTGGTCCATGACCAGCGGGTTGTCCTTGAAGTTCTCGGCAAACACCGCCAGCGCCTGGGCCTTCTCCGCGTCGAACGGCGAGTTCACCAGCACCGCCAGCGCGGTCAGGCGCTCGGTCATGTTGTCGCTGGTGTCGAACTGCTCAAGCGTCGCCGCCAGCACTTCAGGCTTGCCGCTGAGCATCAGGTACGACAGCGCAATGTTCTGCAACGCGCGGCGGGCAAAGTGCTCGGCTGCCGCGACATAAGGCGTCTGCTCGGACAGTTCGCGATTGGCCTGGTAACGCAGCCACAGCTCTTCGTGCAGGTTGTCGGCCAGTTGCTTGCGCGCAAACTCACGGGCAGCGTGGATGGCATCGACATCCGCCACGTCGCTGATTTCGGTCAGATAAGCTTCGCCCGGCAGCGAAAGCATCTCGGCCACCATCGCCTGGTCCAGGCGTTCATCGCTCAACACACTGCGCAGTGCACTGATCAAGCGCTGATCCAGCTTCAGCGGCTGGCCCGCCTGGTGCTGGCCGATCAGTTCCTGCAGCACCTGCACCGACAGCTGCTGGCCGGCATCCCAGCGGTTGAAGCCGTCGCTGTCGTGCTGCATCAGAAACATCAGTTGATCGCGGTTGTACGGGAAGCTCAGTTTCACCGGTGCCGAGAAACCGCGCAGCAAGGACGGCAACGGCTGTTCGGCGATATCGACGAAGGTGAAAGTCTGTTCGGCTTCGGTCACCGAAAGCACGCGGGAGCTGGCGCCCGCAGCTGCTTCACCGGCCAGGCGCAAGGCGATACCGGCGCCCTTCCCGTCCAGCAAGCCCAGTTCCACCGGGATCACGAACGGCAGTTTTTCAACTTTGTCCGGCGTTTCCGGGCAGCTCTGGCGGAAGGTCAGGCTGTAGGTTTTGGCACCAGCGTCGTAGGACTCGCTCACCGCCAGGCGTGGCGTACCGGCCTGGCTGTACCAGCGTTTGAACTGGCTCAGGTCAGCGCCATTCGCGTCTTCCATGGCCTTGATGAAATCGTCGCAGGTCACGGCCTGGCCGTCGTGGCGTTCGAAGTACAGGTCGCTGCCTTTGCGGAAGCCTTCGGCGCCGAGCAAGGTGTGGATCATTCCGACCACTTCCGAGCCCTTTTCGTACACGGTCAGGGTGTAGAAGTTGGAGATTTCGATAAAGCTGTCCGGGCGCACCGCGTGAGCCATGGGGCCGGCGTCTTCGGCGAACTGGTGCGTGCGCAGGTAGGCCACGTCCTGGATGCGCTTGACCGTGGCCGAGTTCATGTCGGCCGAGAAGCCACCATCCCGGAACACGGTGAAGCCTTCCTTCAGCGACAGCTGGAACCAGTCGCGGCAGGTCACGCGGTTGCCCGACCAGTTGTGGAAGTATTCGTGGGCGACGATCGCCTCGACCCGCTGGTGCGCGGCGTCGGTGGCGGTTTCGGCGCGGGCCAGTACCGCGCTGGAGTTGAAGATATTGAGGCCCTTGTTTTCCATGGCGCCCATGTTGAAGTCGTTCACCGCGACGATCATGAAGATGTCGAGGTCGTACTCGCGGCCGTAGGTTTCTTCGTCCCAGCGCATGGATTTTTTCAGGCTGGTCATGGCGTGCTGGCACTTGTCGATGTTTTCCGGCTCGACGTAGATGCGCAGCGCGACTTCGCGATTCGTCATGGTGGTGAAGCTGTCTTCAACGCACCACAAATCACCGGCAACCAGTGCGAACAGGTAGGCCGGTTTCTTGAACGGGTCTTCCCAGGTTGCCCAGTGACGCCCGTCTTCACCCGGACCGCTGGCGATCGGGTTGCCGTTGGACAGCAGCACCGGGTAGCTGTGTTGCTCGGCGATCACCGTGGTGGTGAAAGTGCTCATCACGTCCGGGCGGTCGAGGTAGTAGGTGATCTTGCGAAAGCCCTCGGCCTCGCACTGGGTGCAAAACATGCCGCTGGATTTGTACAAACCTTCCAGCGCGGTATTGGTTTCCGGGTGGATGCGCACGCTGGTGTCGACCGTGAAGGCCTCGCTGGTCGGGTGCAGGGTCAGGTGGCTGTCGGTCACCTGGTAGTCAGCCTCGGTCAATTCCCTGTCGCCCAGGTTGACGGTCAACAGCTCCAGCTGCTGACCATCCAGCACCAGCGGCGGCAAACCGGTGCCGCGCGTCGGGTTGCGGCGCATCACCAGCTGCGCGTGGACCAGGCTGTGGTCCTCGAACAACTCGAAGGTCAGGTGCGTCTCTTCGATCAGGTAGTCCGGCGCCTGATAGTCCTTCAGGTAAATCATCTTCGGTTGTTCGGTGCGCATGGGTGGCATCCTTCTACTGATGCACGGCGAGCTGGTAGGCCGTGTACTTACGAATATTGATGACGCCGGTGTCGAAGATCAGGTATTGGCCCTTGATCCCCAGCAGCGTGCCTTCGGCAATCGGGTTCTTGTCCAGGTTGAAGCTGACGATCTTGGTCGGATACTGCTCGATCGGGTAGCGAATTTCGATCGGTTCAATGTCGGCAATCGTTTGGATGGCCTGCAGGCCAAAGCGTTCCTGCAAACTCAGCAGGCCTTCAGCGCAGGAAGCAAACAGTGCATCGCGCACCTCGGCCAGGTCCACCGCTACGGCATCGCCCTTGAGCAACGCTCGCCAGTTGGTCTTGTCGGCCACCTGGCTGCGGAACAGGTCTTCGACGAAACCGGACTGCTGACGCGTCGCCACGCGCATGATCGGTAAAGCCTGGCTGGCACCCTGGTCCAGCCAACGGGTCGGCAGCTGGGTGGCACGGGTGATGCCGACCTTGATCCCTGACGAATTAGCCAGGTAGACCACGTGGTCGGTCATGCAGAATTGCTCGCCCCAGCCCGGATCACGGCAGGTGCCGGCGTCGTAATGGCAACGCTCGGGGCTCATGATGCACAGGTCGCACTGGGCCAGCTTGGTCATGCACGGGTAGCAATAGCCCTGGCTGAAACTGGTTTTGGTCTTGCGGCCGCAATGGCTGCAATGGATGGCACCGAGGTACTCCAGGCGCACGTGAGTGCCGATCAACGGGTTTACCGGCACCTCGACGTCGCCCAGGCGAAACGCGTATTGAACGGTCGGCTCACCGAGTTGCGCCGACATTTTGCTGACTGCACCGCGACCAATTTCAATCAATGGATCGCATCCGACTTGAACAGGATGTTCGCGACCGGCTCGGACTTCGACGCGCACTCTTGCGGGCCCATGTAGCCGGTGCGCTGGTCTTCCGGCAGGTTCTGGATCTCCCAGGCGATCACCGCCTGCAGGGACAGTTCACGCTGCTCGGCGGTGAGCTTGCGGCCATCGGACCACTTGCCGATTTCCACCGCGAGCTTGAGGCTCTCGTAGATGTCCGGTGTAATGTTTTCGATCATTTCAGCAAAAGAGGACATGAGGCTCTTCCTTATCAAATAGACGATTTGCGGCGGTTATACAAACCACCGAGCAAACCGGTCAGGCAACCGATGACCAAGCCGCCCACATGGGCCGCGTTGGCGATTTCGCCGAAGCCGATCATCGAGACCAGCCCCGACATGCAGAGCACCAGCCATATCAGCATCATCGCCAACACCCCGCGAGGCAGGCGATACGCCGGGTTCGGCGACAATAATTGAAAGATCCAGCAATGCCCGAGCAGGCCATACAGCACGCCGGACAGCCCACCAAACAGGCCTGGGCCGCCATAGGCGTATTGCGCGTAATTGGAGACCAGGCTGAACAACAGGGTCAGGCCGAGCAGGTTGATGCTGCCCTGGCGCACTTCGATGCGACGGCCCAGCTCCCAGTACCACATGCCATTCATGGCCAGGTGCAGGATGCCGAAGTGGATCAGCATCGGCGTGACCAACCGCCACCACTGCCCGGAGGCCAGCATGTCGGCGAACGGCGTGAACTGGATGTACTCGCCCATCACCCGGAACGGCAGGAAGGTCAGCCAGCTTATGGCCTGCAGGTTTTCACCGAGCAAGGTCACCGCGCCGACAATCATGCTCGCCAGCAGCACCAGTGCCGTGACCGGGCTGTGGCGCACTTGCTGGACAAAGCTCGGGCGCGTCACCGGCGCCTGCTCGGGGATATCCAGTTGCTGGTCCGGGTCGCCGGCGGGAAAGCGTTGATACAGCACGCGCACGTCGTCGCTGATGGTCTCGGGCACCCACAGCACCTGCTCGCCCGCCTCCTCGCTGACGCGATGCGGCACTTGCATGCGTTGCAGCAGTTTGACGAAACCACCCAGGTCAACGCTCAGGGGCAGGCGCAATACAGCTACGGTACTCATGCAATAACCTCAGGCCGCTCTACGTCGACCCATACAAATTTACGCGGATCCAGTCGGGTTTCCTGATCCAGGCGGTACGCCACCAGCTTGCCGTACAGCACTGCGCTGTAGTCCAGGCACGCCAGGTTCGGGCGGATCGGCGCCGGTTGGCCGCTGCGCCAGTAATGGCCGACGAACAGCAACGGCTCGTCGACGCCATAGCGCAGCAGGGAATTTTTCTGAGTAGACGACAACGGCGTGGCCGCCACCGGCTCCGGCAGCGCATCGGGCTGGAACACAATGTCGCCGTAGGTTTTCGGGTCGTCTTCCCAGAACTTGGTGCGGAAGAACGAGCGCGTCAGGCCATCGCCGCCGGTCAGCGTCAGGCCGTCCGGCAGGCGCATGTCGGTGCCGCGCAGCAGGCGGTCGAACGCGTTGCAGGCAAAGCTGCCCGGCACTGCGGCGGCCTGCAGGAAATGCTGGTCGATGCAGCCGTCCGGGAAGGTCGCGCGCAACGGCTGGATAAAGCCTTCGTCCCAGCACGCATGCACCACGCGGAAACGCCCGGCGTCGACAAACAGCGGCATGTCGTAGAACCAGCCGAGGAAGTCGTGCCAGTCGGCCGGGTGGTGCTCGAACTGGGTCAGGGTCTCCTGGATCAAGCGCGCATGGCGTGGGTTGTGCTCGCGCACGAACTGCTTGCCGCTGCCCGGTGGGGCCGGCGTGCTCCAGCCCAGCGCATTGAACTCGTGGTTACCCATGATGCACAGCGCCTGACCGGCCTCGGTCATGTCATGGACGATATGCAGCGCCTCGCGAATGCGCGGGCCACGGTCGATGATATCGCCGAGGAACACCGCCATACGCGACGGATGGCGCCAGGTGCCGCCCTGCTTGTGGTAACCCAGCCGGTCGAGCAAGTGCTCAAGGGTATGAGCGCAACCGTGCACGTCACCAATCAGGTCGTAGCTACGCGCGGGATCGAGCATCAGTCGCCTCCACCCCCCAAGCGGCTGCCCCAGCCCAGCTTGGTCCGGCACACTTCGTAATAGTTGTGATCCAGCGGGTGGATCAAGCGCAGCTTCTGCGCCTTTTTGCTCACGGTGATGGTGTCACCGGGGGCGCAGGTGAAATGGTTCTGCCCGTCACAGGAGACTTGCGGGTAGATCTGCATGTCTTTGGACACCACGATTTTCAGCTCACTGTTGCCATCGACCACAATCGGTCGGCTGGACAACATATGGGGGTACATCGGCACGATCACAATGGCATCCAGCTTGGGATGCATGATCGGGCCACCCGCCGACAGCGCGTAGGCCGTGGACCCTGTGGGCGTGGCGACGATCAGGCCGTCGGCCTTCTGGCTGCACACGAACTGGCCGTCGATATACAGCTCGAACTCGATCATCCGCGTGGATTTGCCGGGGTGCAGCACCACGTCATTCAGGGCGTCGCCCTGGCCGATGGCTTCGCCATGGCGGCGCACTTCGGCTTGCAGCAGGAAACGGTTCTCGACGAGGTAATGGCCGTCGAGCACCTTGGCCACTTCGACTTCCAGCTCATCCGGGCGGATATCGGTGAGGAACCCCAGGCTGCCACGGTTGATCCCCAATACCGGCACGTTGTGCCGGGCCAGTGCACGCGCGGCGCCGAGCAGGCTGCCGTCGCCGCCGACCACAATCACCATGTCGCAGACTTCGCCGAGCATCTTGCGCGACGAGGTTTGCAGGCCGTGGCCGGGGAGGATCTCGGCGATGGTGTCTTCAAGGATCACATGCAGGTGGCGTTCCAGCAGGAACTTCTTCAGCCGGCGAACGGTGTCCAACACCTGGGTACTGCCCAGGCGACCGATGATGCCGATATTGCGAAATTGCTCCATGGGGCTCCTGCGGGATTTGGGGTACGGCAAAAAAGAAACGATTATGGGCGAAAGGCCGCCTCAGGCAAAATCCTTTGTCGCCGTGAACCCTTGATGACAATGGTTCTCAGCCACCCCCGGAGGCTTTAAACGGCTATGCTCGGACACATGACTGTGTTCCCGGACCTGCACAACTTGCCTCGCCAACTGCGCCACCCGCAGGTGCGCGACCTGGCGTGGGTGATGCTCGCCCCGCCGATGCTCGCGCAAACGCCCTGGCCTCAGCGCCACCCGTTGGCAGGCAGTGATTGGGTGCAGGCGCCCGAGCGGCTCGAGCATTGGCTACGCGCACTCGACCAGGACAGCAGCGCCTTGCAGCACTGGCTGAGCCTGGCCCGCACCCGGCGGCTGGGCCTCTACTACGAACGCCTGTGGCAGTTTGCCGTGCAGCACGCGCCGGGCGTGGAAATGCTGGCCGCCAACCTGCCGATCCGCCGCGCCGGGCATACCCTGGGTGAACTGGACATGCTGCTGCGGGACCGCGAGGGCGTGCACCACCTGGAACTGGCGATCAAACTGTATCTTGGCCCACAGGACGGAACCGGCCAGGACCCAGCGCAATGGCTCGGCCCCGGCTGCCATGACCGGCTGGACCGCAAGCTCGCTCACCTGGCCCAGCATCAGTTACCGATTTCCTCACGCCCGGAAAGCCGCGAGGTGCTGGCGGCGCTGGATATCCAGCAGTTTGACGCGCATTTATGGCTCGGCGGGTATTTGCTGTATCCCTGGCCCGGTCAGGCCGAGCCGCCCCACGGCGCCCATCCCCAGCACTTGCGCGGGCGCTGGTTGCATCAGCGTGACTGGCGGGATTTTGTCAGCAGCAGCGCGCCGGGCCGTTGGCAACCCCTGCCCCGGCATGCCTGGCTGGCGCCGGCGAATTACCCGGCGAGTGAAGTGTGGAGTGAGGGGCAGATGCAGGGTTGGCTGGCGGACCTGGACCCGATGGCACCCGCGCAGCTGTTAGTGCGGCTGGTTCAGCTGGGCGAGGATTGGGAAGAGGCTGAGCGGCTGTTTCTGGTGGCGGATCTTTGGCCGAATGTGCCGGGGGCAAGCTGACAGTTCTGTGCTGCACTTGAGGGCCTCATCGCAGGCAAGCCAGCTCCCACATTTGGAATGCATTCCCCCTGTGGGAGCTGGCTTGCCTGCGATAGCGATAGACCAGGCACTACACATTATCGATATGCTGATAATCCAGCTGCAACCCAGCCGCCAGTGCCTCAGCCCGCCCCAACCTGATCGGCCCACGCTCGATATCCACCAGCAACCCCGGGCAGTCCAGCAGTGGCAAGCCGGCAATGTCCTTGAGTCGCCCGTCCGTAATCACCAGCAAGCGTTGCTGCTCGGCGGGATAGCGCGTGCGCCGCGCCGTCAGCCACTGCCCCGCCTCGGTCAATGCCGCCAGCAACGGCGTACCGCCGCCCGCCCCCAACTGCTCCAGCCAGCCCGCCAGGCTTTTCGCCGCTTTCAGCCCTTGCACCTGCCACGAGGGCGCCTGTCCGCTGGCCGTCAACAGCGCCATGCGCGCGCGTTGCCGATAGGCGTCATCAAACAGCTGGGCCAACAGTCCCTTGGCATCGGTCAGCGCGCGGTGCCGGCGGGTGGACGCCGATGCGTCGACAATCACCAACCACAGCTCATTGGCCGAGCGGCTGCGCAGGTGAAAGCGCAGATCCTCGCGGGTTTGCGGCCGGCCACTCAATAAAGTGCCCGGCCAATTGATCGCCCCCTGTTTGGCGCTGCGCGCCTTGCCCTGCCTGCCTTTGTCGATTCGCCCAGCCTTGGGGCGGGCATCCGCCCCCGCGTCAGGTCGGGGGCGAATGCCTAGGGCTTTTTTGGCCAGGTGGGCACGTCGCGCCGCGCGCCTGTGGGCAACGCCGGGGCGGGCATGTCGCCCCATTGGCCCTGGCCGGGCGAAGTGTCCGAAGGTTTCGGGGCCTGGCCTTGCTCGGGATTGGGTGGGCTGGCCGACGGACTTTGCTCCTGACGACGATGGCGCAAGGCGAATTCGGCGACGGCGTCTATATCCTCTTCGGCGATCGCCGCAGCGCCACGCCAGGCCGCATGGGCCCGGGCGCCACGTAGCCAGACCAGGTCAGCACGCAAGCCATCGACGCCAGCGGCAAAACAACGCTCGGTGATCTGCGCCAAGGCCTGGTCATCCAGCGCGATGCTGTCGAGGCGCGCGCGGGCCTGAGTGCAGCGCTCGCGCAAGGCCGCCTGCTGCTCGGCCCATTGCACGCAGAACGCGGCAGGGTCGCTGTCGAAATCCAGGCGACGACGGATGATCTGCCCACGCTCGGTCGGCAGCGTCTGCCCGCTCAGCGCCACGTTGAAGCCGAAGCGATCGAGCAGCTGCGGGCGCAGTTCGCCCTCCTCCGGGTTCATCGTGCCGATCAGCACAAAACGCGCCGAATGCCGATGGGAGATGCCGTCGCGTTCGATCAGGTTGGTGCCGCTGGCCGCGACGTCGAGCAACAGGTCCACCAAGTGATCCGCCAGCAAGTTGACTTCATCGACATACAGCACGCCACCATCCGCCTTGGCCAGCACGCCCGCAGAGAACTGCGCGCGACCTTCGCCCAGCGCCGCTTCCAGGTCCAGCGTGCCGACCAGGCGCTCTTCGGTAGCGCCCAGCGGCAAGGTGACAAACTGCCCACTGGCCAGCAGGTCAGCCAGGCCGCGTGCCAGGGTGGACTTGGCCATGCCGCGCGGGCCTTCGATCAGTACACCGCCGATCTTCGGATCGATGGCGGTCAGGCACAGCGCCAGTTTCAAGTCGTCGGCGCCGACCACGGCGGACAGCGGAAAATGCGGAATTTCAGTCATCAACTGTCTTCTTCTATATCCAGCAACAGGTTTTCCAACGCCTCGCGGTAGGCCCCCGGCGCCTGCCACAGGCCACGCTGCTGGGCCTCGAGCATGCGTTCGGTCATGTCGCGCAGCGCAGCGGGGTTGTGCTGTTGCACAAAGGCCCGGGTGTCGGGGTCGAGCAGGTAGGCGTCGGCGAGCAAGGCGTATTGGTGATCGTCGATCAGCGCGGTGGTGGCGTCGAACGCGAACAGGTTATCCACGGTCGCGGCCATCTCGAACGCGCCTTTATAGCCGTGACGCTTCACGCCGTCGATCCACTTGGGGTTGGCGGCGCGGGAACGGATCACCCGGTTCAGCTCTTCCTTCAAGGTGCGGATTTTCGGCAAGTCGGGCTGGCTATGGTCGCCATGGTAGCTGGCGGCCTTGTCGCCGCTCAGGGTTTCCACGGCCGCGAGCATGCCGCCCTGGAATTGGTAGTAGTCATTCGAATCCAGCAGGTCATGCTCGCGGTTGTCCTGGTTCTGCAACACCGCCTGCACCTGGCTCAGGCGCTGGGCGAATTGTTCGCGTGCGGCGGTGCCTTCGTCGGAACCGCCATAGGCGTAGCCGCCCCAGTTCAGGTAGACCTCGGCCAAATCCTCGCGGCTCTGCCACAGGCGGCCGTCAATCGCGCCCTGCACGCCCGCGCCATAGGCACCGGGCTTGGCGCCGAAAATGCGCCAACCGGCCTGTTTCGCCGCCGCCTCTTCATCCAGGCCGGATTGCAGCAGCGCCGCACGCTCGCTGCGCACCTTGGCGGCCAGCGGGTTCATGTCGTCCGGCTCATCCAGGGCCGCCACCGCTTGCACCGCCGCGTCGAACAGGCGGATCAGGTTGGCGAAGGCATCGCGGAAGAACCCGGACACGCGCAAGGTCACGTCAACGCGCGGGCGGTCGAGCAGACTGATCGGCAGGATTTCAAAGTCGTCCACGCGCTGGCTGCCCGTGGCCCATACCGGACGGACGCCCATCAGCGCCATGGCCTGGGCGATATCATCGCCGCCGGTGCGCATGGTGGCGGTGCCCCAGACCGACAGGCCGAGCTGGCGCAGGTGGTCGCCGTGGTCCTGCAAATGTCGCTCAAGTATCAGGTTGGCGGACTGGAAGCCGATACGCCAAGCGGTGGTGGTCGGCAGGTTACGCACATCCACCGAGAAGAAATTACGCCCGGTGGGCAGTACGTCCAGGCGCCCACGGCTCGGCGCGCCGCTCGGGCCTGCCGGCACAAAACGCCCGCTCAAGGCGTCCAGCAGGCCGCGCATTTCGGCCGGGCCGCAAGCATCCAGGCGCGGGGCGACCACGATGCGCAGGCTTTCGATCACGGCTTTCACGTCTTCCCAACCGGGTTCTTCCAACTGCTCCAGCGGCCCTTCCAGCGCCTGCTCGATCAAGCGCGCCGCGTACAGCTCCAGGCGCTCGCGAGTATCGCCGGCGGTGCGCCATAGCTGCGCGTCGATCCGCTGCAACACCTCGGGACGGCGCCCGGTCCAGGGCTCGGCCAGGGCACAATCCAGCGGGTCGAAACCCAGCTCGAAAGCCTTGGCCAACACCCGCAGCAGACTCGACTGCGGGCCACGCCCATCGCCACGCGGGATGCGCAGCAGGGCCAGCAAGGTATCAATGCGCAAGCGGCCCTCGGGCGACTCGCCAAAGATATGCAGGCCGTCGCGGATCTGCGATTCCTTCAAGTCACACAGGTAGGTGTCCAGGCGCGGCAACCAGACAGCCGCATCCACATCACTGGCCAACTCAAGCTCTTGATCAATGTGGGTTTCGCGCACCAGCTTGAGGATGTCTTTTTGCAACTCAAGGGCGCGACGTGGATCGAGCAGTTGTGCCTCGTAATATTCGTCCGCCAACAGTTCCAGATCGCGCAGCGGGCCGTAGGTTTCGGCACGGGTCAGCGGCGGCATCAGGTGGTCGATGATCACCGCCTGGGTGCGGCGCTTGGCCTGGGCGCCCTCACCTGGGTCGTTGACGATAAACGGGTAGATGTTCGGCAGCGGCCCCAGCAGAGCATCGGGCCAGCAGTGTTCCGACAGGCCCACGCCCTTGCCGGGCAGCCATTCGAGGTTGCCGTGCTTGCCCACGTGGATCACGCCATGGGCGCCGTAGGTGTGACGCAGCCAGAAGTAGAACGCCAGGTAGCCGTGCGGCGGCACCAGGTCCGGGTCGTGATAGACCGCGCTGTGGTCCACTTGGTAACCACGCGCCGGCTGGATGCCGACAAAGGTCAGGCCCAGGCGCAGGCCGGCGATCATCATGCGGCCATCGCGAAACATCGGGTCGTTTTGCGGCGCGCCCCAGCGTTCCAGCACCGCCTGTTGGTTGGCTGCGGGCAGGCGCTGGAACATCGCCTCATAATCCTCCAGGCCCATGCTTTGGTGGCATGGGCGCAGGTCGAGGCTGTCAAGGTCGTTGGTGACGCCGCCGAGCAACTCATGGATCAGGGCAGTGCCGCTGTCGGGCAGCTCACTCGGCACCGGATAACCTTCGGCTTGCAGGGCGCGCAGGATATTCAGCGCCGCTGCCGGCGTGTCCAGCCCTACCCCGTTGCCGATACGGCCATCGCGGGTCGGGTAGTTGGCGAGGATCAGCGCAATGCGTTTATCCGCGTTCGACACCCGCGCGAGTTCGACCCAGCGCCGCGCCAGTTCGGCAACAAAATCCATCCGCTCGGGCGCAGCGCGGTAGCACACCACGTCCGACTGGCTGCGCTCGCTGCGCCAGGCCAGGTCCTTGAAGCTGATCGGCCGGCTGATGATGCGCCCATCCAGTTCCGGCAACGCAATGTGCATCGCCAGATCGCGCGGGCCGAGGCCCTGTTCGCTGGCCTCCCAGCCGGGCTGGTTGTCTTGGGCGCAAATCGCCTGGATCACCGGGATATTGCGGCGAAACGGGCGTAAATGCGGGGCTTCCGGGCTGGACTGGGCAAAGCCGGTAGTGTTCAGGATCACCGCCGCCTGCACATCATCCAGCAAGTCCTCGACCACCGTGAGGCAGCCGGGCTCTTTCAGACTGGCGACCGCCATCGGCAGCGGGTTAAGGCCCGCCGCCTGCAAGCGCTGGCAGAACACGTCGATAAAACCGGTATTGGCCGCCTGCAAATGCGAGCGGTAGAACAGCACCGCCGCCACCGGCCAGTCGGGATTCCAGTCCGCCTGCCAGTCATTCAGCCGCGCGTTGGCTTTATGCGGGTGATAAATCGCGGTGCGCGGCAGGGTTTGCGGCTCGCTCCAGGCGTAGTCGCGGCCCAGGTAACCAGTGGCCAGGCAGCGATAGAAATCCAACGCGTTGCCCAGGCCGCCCTGGCGCAGGAAGTGCCAGAGACGGTCGCGGGTTTCGGCATTTACCGTGCTCAGGCCGCTGAGCTCCGGGTCGGGGCGGTCATCCCCCGGCACCAGGATCAGCTGCACGCCGCGCTCGGCCAATTCCACCAGCCGCTCAATGCCGTAACGCCAATAACCAATGCCGCCATGCGCAGCACTTCGTCGACGTACAGGTCCACCGAGGCATGGTTCTGCACCTGCATCGGGTTGGCCAGGCGAAAACTCGGGTAATCCTCGGGCAACTGCTGGGCTGCTTCGGCCAGCAGCGCCAGGCTGGAATCGCCGCTGCACAGGATCACCAGTTCAGCGGGGGTCTGGCCTAGGTCGGCGATGTTGTCGTCCGAAACGAAACCACCGGGCTGGGTCCTGAGCAGATGCATGGGTTAAACGCTGAGCGCAGCGCGCAGTTGCGCTTCAAGGCCCGCCGCGTCCAGCTCCTGGCCGATCAGCACCAGGCGGGTGATGCGCGCTTCATCGGCGCCCCAGGCACGGTCGAAGTGCTTGTCAAAACGTGTGCCCACGCCCTGGATCAGCAGGCGCATCGGCTTGCTCGGGATCGCCGCGAAGCCTTTGACGCGCAGGATGCCGTGTTGCACCACCAACTGGGTCAGGGCGTCGAGCAAGAGAGCTTCGTCGGCCTGCGGCAAGTCGATGGAGATGGAGTCAAACGCGTCGTGGTCGTGGTCGTCTTCACCTTCGTGGTGATGATCGTGATGGCTGTGGCGGCCGTCGATGTGCTCTTCGGAGCCGGCGCCCAGACCGATCAGCACGTCCAGCGGCACGCGACCACTGCTGGCTTCGATGATCTTCACTGCAGGCGGCAGCTCTTCGGCGACTTCCAGGCGCACGCGGGCCAGGTCTTCGGGGCTGATCAGGTCGGCTTTGTTCAGGATCACCAGGTCGGCGCTGGCCAATTGGTCGGCGAACAGCTCGTGCAGCGGCGATTCGTGGTCCAGGTTCGGGTCGAGCTTGCGCTGGGCGTCGACCTGGTCCGGGAACGCGGCGAAGGTGCCGGCGGCCACGGCCGGGCTGTCGACCACGGTGATCACTGCGTCCACCGTGCAGGCGCTGCGGATTTCCGGCCACTGGAAGGCTTGCACCAAGGGTTTTGGCAGGGCCAGGCCCGAGGTTTCGATGAGGATATGGTCGAGGTCACCACGGCGCGCGACCAATTCACGCATGACCGGGAAGAACTCTTCCTGCACGGTGCAGCACAGGCACCCGTTGGCCAATTCGTAGACGCGGCCGTTGGCTTCTTCTTCGGTGCAACCGATGGAGCATTGTTTGAGGATTTCACCGTCGATGCCCAACTCGCCGAACTCATTGACGATCACCGCAATGCGACGGCCCTGGGCGTTGTCGAGCATATGACGCAGCAAGGTGGTTTTGCCCGAGCCGAGGAAGCCGGTAACGATGGTGACGGGGAGTTTGGCCAGTGTTTTCATCGGATGCCCTTTGGGGCGGGCATACGGGACGATAGGCCCTGCGGCGGCGCGCAGAAGCGGATTTCGTCACCGGATCACCCCGCCCGGTTGAAGTAGAAAATCGGTTGCGAGGCAGGTCTCCTGGCTTGGGGCTTGCGGGTCTTGCGACCGGCGCTGGCTGCGCCTTCCCGCCATTGGTTAATGGCAGTGGCGTGGCAGTCAGTTGAACCCTTTACAGTTGCGGGGGCAGCCGCGGCTTGGACCGCGTTCCCTTCTTAGCTTCGGCGTGGGCCGAAGAACCTCGAAGGTGCAAGGCTACGCAGTGCTTGGGGGATGGTCAATGATGGGGTTGGGTTGAGGGTTGATTGTGTACATATCCGTTATTTGGGTGATGGCTGATGTTGGTTTCGCCCTTACGGCGAGTCACTTTTGAAAAGAGCCCAAAAGTAACCAAAAGGCTCTTGCCCCACCACTCGGCACCTCGCCTAGGCTCGGTGTGCCCGAAAACAGGCATTACTCCGCGGGCCGCCGCGACGGGCCGTCCCTGCCCCGTCGCGGCTAAACCGGCGTCCTGCCGGTTTACC
>NZ_UTBG01000136.1 GCF_900580675.1 Pseudomonas viridiflava | reverse complement strand
CTTCGGTAACCTCATCCGCGAACGACGCGGCAAAGGCCATCAACTCGTCACCGAATACCGCTATGACTGCCAGCACCGCCTGATAGGTCTCACCCAACCCAACGGCCAAACCGCCAGCTATCGGTATGACCCGTTTGGTCGACGCATCAGCAAAACCGTCGATGGGATAACCACCGAGTTCTTCTGGCAAGGCGACAAACTCATCGCCGAGCACCATGCGAGTCGTCATCGCAGCTATCTCTACGAACCGGACAGCTTCCGCCCGCTGGCCCTACTTGAAGGCTTCGGCCCGAAAACCACCAAGCCTTACCACTACCAACTCGACCATCTCGGC
>NZ_UTBG01000169.1 GCF_900580675.1 Pseudomonas viridiflava | reverse complement strand
GTTTTCGGGCACACCGAGCGTGAGCGAGGTGCCGAGTGGTGGGGCAAGAGCCCTTTTGGTTACTTTTGGGGCTCTTTTCCAAAAGTGACTCGCCGTAAGGGCGAAACCACTACCCGCCATCACCCAAACAACGGATATGCCCCCAGCCAACCAACTGCCCCCCACACCACCCTGACAACCCCCACCAAGAATGTTAGCGTGCTTACCATTCTCCCGTAGTCGATGAGCCCGCCTGCAATGAAAAAGACCGTCCTCGCCTTCAGCCGTGTCACCCCGCAAATGATCGAACGCCTGCAACAGGATTTCGACGTGATCGCGCCCAATCCCAAGCTCGGCGATATCAACGCTCAGTTCAATGAAGCCCTGCCCCACGCCCACGGCCTGATCGGCGTAGGTCGCAAGCTGGGCCGCGAGCAGCTGCAAGGCGCGAGCAAACTGGAAGTGGTCTCCAGCGTCTCGGTAGGCTACGACAACTACGACGTGCCGTACTTCAACGAGCGCGGCATCATGCTCACCAACACCCCCGACGTGCTGACCGAAAGCACCGCCGACCTGGCCTTCGCCCTGCTGATGAGCAGCGCACGCCGCGTCGCGGAGCTGGATGCCTGGACCAAGGCCGGCCAGTGGAAAGCCAGCGTCGGCGCGCCGTTGTTCGGCTGCGATGTGCATGGCAAGACCCTGGGCATCGTCGGCATGGGCAATATCGGCGCGGCCGTCGCTCGTCGCGGGCGCCTGGGCTTCAACATGCCGATCCTGTACAGCGGCAACAGCCGCAAGACCGAGCTGGAACAGGCGCTGGGCGCGCAGTTCCGCAGCCTGGACCAACTGCTGGCCGAAGCGGATTTCGTGTGCCTGGTGGTGCCATTAAGCGACAAAACCCGCCACCTGATCAGCACTCGCGAGTTGGGGCTGATGAAGTCCAGCGCAATCCTGATCAACATTTCCCGCGGCCCGGTGGTCGATGAGCCGGCCCTGATCGAAGCCCTGCAAACCCGGAAGATCCGTGGCGCCGGGCTGGACGTGTACGAGCAGGAGCCATTGGCGGAGTCGCCGCTGTTCCAACTGAGCAACGCGGTGACCCTGCCACACATCGGTTCGGCCACCCACGAAACCCGCGAAGCCATGGCCAACCGCGCGCTGGACAACCTGCGCAGCGCCCTGCTGGGCGAGCGCCCGCAGGACCTGGTAAACCCGCAGGTGTGGAAGGGCTGATATTAAAGGCCCATGCCGCTAAAGCATGGGCCGCTCAAGTCGATAACCCTCTATAGATCGTCTTCCCTGATTCACAGAAGGTTTTTATGTCCACCACCAAAGCCCGCGCAGACTCACTTTCGCTTCTGCTCTTTACCTTGCGCAGCGGCAAGCTGATGGCGATCAACCTGCTGAAAGTCAGCGAAATCATCCCCTGCCCGCCGCTGACCAAGCTGCCGGAGTCGCACCCGCACGTCAAAGGCATCGCCACCCTGCGCGGCAACTCGCTGGCGGTGATCGACCTGAGCCGTGCCCTGGGCGAAATGCCCTTGGCCGACCCGGACGGCGGCTGCCTGATCGTCACCGATGTGAGCCGGTCCAAGCAGGGCCTGCATGTGCAGGCGGTGAGCAAGATCGTGCACTGCCTGACCACTGACATTCGCCCGCCGCCCTACGGCTCCGGCGGCAATCGCGCGTTTATCACCGGGGTCACCCAGGTGGAAGGCGGGTTGGTGCAGGTGCTGGACATCGAAAAAGTTATCCACGGCATCGCGCCGGCCCCGGTTGAAGCGGCGCCTACCGACTTGACCATGGAAGAAGCCGAGGTACTGGGCAATGCACGCATCCTGGTGGTCGATGACAGCCAGGTGGCCCTGCAGCAATCCGTGCACACCTTGCGCAACCTCGGCCTGACCTGCCACACCGCACGCAGTGCCAAGGAAGCCATTGATGTGCTGCTGGAGCTGCAAGGCACCGTCGAGCAGATCAATGTGGTGGTCTCGGACATCGAGATGTCGGAAATGGACGGCTACGCCCTCACCCGCACGCTGCGCGAGACCCCGGACTTCCAGCACCTCTACGTGTTGCTGCACACCTCGCTGGACAGCGCGATGAACAGCGAAAAAGCGCGCCTGGCGGGTGCCGACGCAGTCCTCACCAAATTCTCCTCGCCCGAGCTGACCAAGTGCCTGGTAGTCGCCGCCCAGACCGTGGCGCAAAAAGGCCTGTAACCGTTGAGCGAGTATTACCAGTTGTTGCGTCGCGACCTCACCGGCAGTTTGCCCGCGCCGCAATGGCCGGCGGGGACACTGCTGGATCACTACCGCGACGCGCTGGCCCCGGCGATTCATGCGCTATTGCTCATGACCCAGGAGCAAGGCGGCGGCCGGGTGCCCACTCTGGAAACCTGGCAGCAGCAGTTCATCACCGATGCCGAGTTCGACCCCTCGCTGTGCTTGGTCGCCAGCAACGACGACGGCATTCTCGGCGTGGCCCAGTGCTGGACCAGCGCGTTTATCAAGAACCTTTCGGTACACCCCTGCGCCCAGGGTCAAGGGTTGGGCCGCGCGCTGCTTTTGCATGCGTTCCAGGTGTTCAAGCAACGCGGCGAACCCTGTGTGGACCTCAAGGTGCTGGAGAGCAACCTGCGCGCCCGGCAATTGTATGAAAGCGCGGGCATGGTCTTTGTGCTGCGCGACAGGGTCACAGAGGGCTGACAGGCACTGGCGCATAACTTGCTTCCAGACAACCTGAACGGTGGAAAGAGGTAAAAACCCGTCACTGTTCGAGCGTGCCCTCTGACCTTGCCTGGTGACAGATCCGCCCATGAATACCCAATTTTCCTGCGTTGGTTGCGGCAAATGCTGCACCGACCATCACGTGCCGCTGACCCTCGCCGAGGCCCGTATGTGGGCGGCAGACGGCGGTAATGTCATCGTTCTGGTAGAAGGTTTCCTGAGCAATGGCCTGGGCCTGCCGCAGCTGCA
This sequence comes from Pseudomonas viridiflava, assembly GCF_900580675.1. Lineage (GTDB taxonomy): Bacteria > Pseudomonadota > Gammaproteobacteria > Pseudomonadales > Pseudomonadaceae > Aquipseudomonas. The sequence goes on along the minus strand of NZ_UTBG01000169.1, from coordinate 9,850 downwards.
ACGCGAGCATGCCGAACGCCGTTCGGTGGTGGTGCCCAGCGGCAACACCGAGGCGTTTGTGGCAATCACCTTTGCCGCCTACAACGCCGGACGCTGCCGGAATCTTGACGAAGACAACCTCTGCCGCATCTATGAACGTCGCCCGCTGGTGTGCCGGATCTACCCGATGGAGATCAACCCGCATATCCCGCTGAACCCGGCCGCCAAGGATTGCCCACCCGAATCCTGGGAACAGGGCCCGGTGCTGATCGCCGGCGGCGAGTTGATGGACACGGCGCTGGCCGAGTTGATCCGCCGCTCGCGCCAGGCCGACCGTGACGATGTGCAGACCAAAGAGGCGGTGTGCGCCCTGCTCGGGATTCACACCGCGGCGCTCAAGGGCGATGGTTTTACCGCTTACCTGCCGGACATGGGCGCGTTCGCCCAGGCCATCGAGCGGGCAGTGGAGCGGCCGTCCTTGGCCAATGAATGGGTGTTCCACGTCTCCGGCATGGACATCGCCGAGCAAGTGCTGGAGGCGGGCGCGCAGCTGGCCACCGAAGTGCCGGCCAACTACGCGTTCATTTCACTGCGCGCCGCATAGGCGCGCAGGTTGCGGTGGGTCAGAGGCTGGCCATGCACTCGATTTCGACCCGTGCATTCGCCAGCAGCTTGGCGCCGAAGGTCGCTCGGGCAGGCAAGCGGTTCGCCGGGAAATAGCTGGCGTAAACCTGGTTCATCGCCGCGAAGTCGTTAAGGTCGGCAAGAATCACCATGCACTTGGCAACCCTGTCCATCCCGATGCCCTTTGCCTGGAGATTGGCACGAACGTTCTCCAGCGCCTGGGCGGTTTCCCTGCGAATGCCTCCCGGCACCAAGTTGCCATTTGCATCCAGCCCCAGTTGCCCGGAGACGTAGACGGTTTGCCCGACCTGCACCATCTCGGAGAACGGCAAACCCTCTGCCGGCGTGTAAATCATCTTGACCGGTTTAAGCGGCGCAGCGCCCAGGTAAGGCTCGGTGATTGCCGCGTACTTGCCGTTGTCTTTCAAGCGTTGCAGCGCCTTGTTAAGCGCCGCGGTCAGGTCAGGGTCGGCCTTGCGCGTGGCGATGGCGACGCCGCCGCCCAGCATTTCATCGACAACCGCTGGCCCGGCAAACGCGTACCCGGCGCCCTGAGGGGTGTTCAGTAACGCTTGGCTGATTTCGATGGTGTTTTGCAACGTGGCGTCGATTTCACCGGCCAGCAGGCTGCGGATCAATTCACTGTTGAGGCCGAAACTGCGCACCGTCACCCCCTGGGAGGCCCACCGCGCCTGGGCGAATGCTTCGCGGCTGGTGCCCGCCAGTACGCCGACGCGCTTGCCCCGCAGGGATTGCGGAATGGGTAGCACGTTGGCCCCCCTGGGGGCGACCAGCCGGCTCTCGAGGGCATAAAGGTCTTGGGTGAAGTCGACGATTTCACGCCGAGCGGGTGTTGCGGTCATGGGCATGATGGCGTCGAAACGCCCGGCCTGGAGTGCCGCGACATTGGTTGCGTAAGGCTGGTCTACCCACACGCAACGCGCGCTGAGTTCGGCGCACAATGCATTGCCCAACTCAATGTCCAAACCTGCGAGCTCGCCTTTCGCATCGCGGTACTCAAAGGGCGGCACATCCGCCTCGACGCCGAAGCGTATCTCGCTCCATCGGTTCTCGGGTGTGGGCGAAACCGCACATCCCGTCCCGGCCAACAAAACCAGAGAAAACGTCGCCAGCGCCAGCATTCGTCTTGCCGTAGTCATAAATCCGTCCTGTGCCAAAGTAGTGTTAGGCATGGGGCTGCGTTAATCACAGCCCGAATGCACCAAAACGTTCTAACAAGCACTGACCGGTCTTCAACTACGACACGCCTGTAGGTTTCGTAGGATAATTCCCAAAGTTAGAGTAGACGGTTTTTCAACTTACCGACGCCGTGGTGATTGGCTGCCTCAGGGCGCCTCCAGGCGGTAGGGCACGAGAATCCGCCGGTATTCGCCGTTTTGCTTAAGCTCTTCAAGGGCACGATTGAGGTCATTGCGCAGCGCCGTATCGGGTTTGCGCAACGCAATCGCCACACCATCGCCCAGCAACTCGGCCGAGACGGCGGCGCCCAGAAAGTCGAAACCCTGGCCTTGCTCGGTGTCGAGCAGGGCCCTGCGAATTTCCACCGAGCCCTGCAGGGTCGCGTCAATATCGCCGGCGATCAGGCTGCGTACCAGCTCGGTATTGAGCCAAAAGGACTTGATGATCACGCCCTCGGGTGCCCACTTCGAGCGAGCGAACGCTTCACGGTTGCTGCCCAGCAACACCCCCACCCGCTTGCCCTTGAGCGACCTGAACGTCGGCACCAGCCCCGAATTCTTGCGCGCGACCAAGCGGGTGGTGAAGGGATAGAGGATGTCCGTGAAGCTCACCCAGCGCCGTCGCTCGGAGGTGGGCGCAATGCCCATGATCGCGTCAAATTGCCGGGCTTCAAGGGCGGGAAAGTTTTCGGCAAGCACCTGATCGACCCAGGTACAGCGCACATTCAACTGCTGGCACAGGGCGTTGCCCAGCTCGATGTGCAGCCCCACCAACTGCCCTTGCGGGTTGCGGCTCTGGAAGGGTGGAAATTGTGCAGCAATGGCGAAACGGATTTCGCGTCGAGGGGGGTCGGCGGCCGCCAGGGCATCCACCGAGAACAACAGGGCAAGCGCTGCACAGATGTGTATCAGGGCCACGAGCAACGTCCTTTTCCGAAAAAGCCAGCCTCACCACACCCGCCCCGGGAAAAACAACCGGGGCCGGACAGAGGCTGTGCAAGCTTTCAAGAAATGGTCGTGGACCTTCAATCAGAAAAATAAACAGAACCTGTAGGCCGAAGCCGACACGTGCGCTCGGACTTAAACTTAACGTTTACCCATGGAGCGACGCGTGCCAGGCGGCGCCATGCCCGGAGACTTGGTGTGGCCGTTTTTGGCGCCGTTCTTGTACCAAGGCTGGGCGGCATTCTTGGCCCCGGCCAGTTCGCCCGGCTTGAAGGGGAACTTGAACGCCGGGATCTCGGCTTTCTCCACGCCTTCGGCGCTGGCCGGATCGACCAGGTCGGTCGCTTCAACAGGGGGTTGTGTCGGGGAAGTCATGAAAGCTCCGGAGCGTAAAAAAGAGGCTGGGCCGGATTGCGGGCCACGCTGGCGCGCAGTATACCTGCGCGCTTCGGATCTTTAACCACCGCCTGTACGAATGGTCGGCCTTAACTGACAGCGCTGTCAGTTAGCAGTCACCTTGCTGACCGGGTTGGCGGGCTATAAAGGCCCCTACTCTCCCAATCCTTTGCCCTGGCGCCTCACCTCCATGCAAATTCAACGAAAAACCGCCCTGATCGTGGGTGTCCTCGTGGTGTTGGCCGTTGCAGCCTGGGCATTGACCCGTCCGGCCAAAACCAAACTGGCGGCGCCCACCGCGATTCCGGTGCGGGTGGTGAGCGTTGTGCAACAGGACATTCCACGGTTTGTCAGCGGGATTGGGTCGGTGTTGTCGTTGCACAGTGTGGTGATCCGGCCGCAGGTTGACGGCATTCTCACCAAATTGCTGGTCAAGGAGGGTCAGTTGGTCAAGGCCGGCGACTTGCTGGCAACCCTTGATGATCGCTCGATCCGCGCCAGCCTCGACCAGGCCAGGGCACAACTGGGCGAAAGCCAGGCGCAACTGCAGGTGGCGCTGGTGAACCTCAAGCGCTACAAGGAATTGAGCGTCGACGACGGCGTGTCCAAGCAGACCTATGACCAGCAACAAGCACTGGTCAACCAGCTCAAGGCCACTACCCAAGGCAACCAGGCGGCCATCGACTCGGCTCAGGTGCAACTTTCTTACACCCAAATTCGCTCGCCAGTCACTGGCCGCGTCGGTATTCGCACGGTGGACGAAGGCAACTTCCTGCGCATGAGTGATACCCAGGGCCTGTTCTCCGTCACCCAGATTGATCCGATTGCCGTCGAGTTCTCCTTGCCGCAAAACATGCTGGGAACCCTGCAAGGCCTGATCGCCGCACCGACCAAGGCCAGCGTCGACGCCTACCTGGGCGCCGACACCGACGGCGCTACCGGCGACTTGCTCGGTGAAGGCCATTTGAGCCTGATCGACAACCAGATCAGCTCCACCACCGGCACCCTGCGCGCCAAGGCCGAGTTCAACAACGCCTCGCAACGCCTGTGGCCGGGGCAACTGGTGACGATCAAAATCCAGACCGCCCTCGACAAAAATGCCTTGGTGGTGCCGCCGACCGTGGTACAGCGCGGCCTGGACTCGCACTTCGTGTACCGGGTCAACGGCGACAAAGTGGAGGTAGTGCCGGTGCAGGTGACCTACCAGAACAGCGAACTGAACATCATCAAGGGCGTGCAGGCTGGCGACGTATTGGTCAGTGATGGCCAGTCGCGGCTCAAGGCCGGCGCTCAGGTGGAAGTGCTTAAAGAGCCTCCGCAAGTGATCCAGACCGTCGACGCCAAGGTGCAACCATGAGTCGTTCGCCGTCGGCCTGGTGCGTCGACCACCCGGTCGCCACCCTGCTGCTGACCTTTGCCCTGGTGCTGCTCGGGATGATTGCCTTCCCGCGCCTGGCCATCGCCCCACTGCCGGAAGCGGAATTTCCGACGATCCAGGTCAGCGCCACCCTGCCCGGCGCCAGCCCGGACACCATGGCCTCATCGGTGGCCACGCCGCTGGAGGTGCAGTTCAGCGCCATCCCCGGCATGACCCAGATGACCTCCAGCAGCGCCTTGGGCTCCAGCCTCTTGACCCTGCAATTCACCCTGAACAAGAGCATCGACACGGCCGCGCAGGAAGTGCAGGCGGCGATCAACACCGCGTCCGGCAAGCTGCCCAGCGACATGCCGAGCCTGCCGACCTGGAAGAAGGTCAACCCGGCGGACAGCCCGGTGCTGATCCTCAGCGTCAGTTCCAACAGCATGCCCAGCACCGAGCTGAGCGACTACGTGGAAACCCTGCTGGCCCGGCAGATCAGCCAGATCGACGGCGTCGGCCAGATCAACATCACCGGCCAGCAACGCCCGGCGATCCGTGTGCAGGCCTCGCCGGACAAGCTCGCGGCCATCGGCCTGACCCTGGCCGATCTTCGCCTGGCCATCCAGCAATCAAGCCTGAACCTGGCCAAGGGCGCGATCTACGGCGAGAACAGCGTGTCGACCCTGTCGACCAACGACCAGCTGTTTCACCCGGAGGACTACGCGCAACTGATCGTTTCCTACAAGGATGGCGCGCCGGTTCAACTGCGCGATATCGCCAAAGTCATCAATGGTTCGGAAAACGCCTACGTGCAGGCCTGGTCCGGCGACACGCCTGGGGTCAACCTGGTGATTTCGCGCCAACCTGGCGCGAATATCGTCGAGACCGTCGACCGCATTCAATCCGAGCTGCCGCGCCTGCAAGCCATGCTGCCGGCCTCGGTGCAGGTCAGCGTGCTGACCGACCGCACCAAGACCATTCGCGCTTCCCTGCATGAAGTGGAAGTGACCCTGCTGATCGCGATTCTGCTGGTGGTGGCGGTGATGGCACTGTTCCTGCGCCAGTTGTCGGCGACGCTGATTGTGTCGAGTGTGCTCGGCGTGTCGCTGGTCGCGAGTTTTGCGCTGATGTACCTCATGGGTTTCAGCCTGAACAACCTGACCCTGGTGGCGATCGTGATCTCCGTGGGCTTTGTGGTGGACGACGCAATCGTGGTGGTGGAAAACATCCACCGCCATCTCGAAGCCGGGTTGGACAAGCGCGAAGCGGCGATCAAAGGCGCCGGCGAGATTGGCTTTACCGTGGTCTCCATCAGTTTCTCGCTGGTCGCGGCGTTTATCCCGCTGCTGTTCATGGGCGGCGTGGTCGGCCGGCTGTTCAAGGAATTTGCCCTCACCGCCACCTCAACCATCCTGATTTCGGTGGTGGTGTCGCTGACCCTGGCGCCGACTCTGGCCGCGCTGTTCATGCGCGCGCCGACGCACCACGCCCACGACAAACCCGGTTTCAGCGAACGCCTGCTCGCCGGTTACGCGCGCAACCTGCGGCGTGCCCTGGCGCATCAACGCAGCATGGCGGCGATCTTCCTGGTGACCCTGGCGTTGGCCGTGGTCGGTTACGTGTTTATCCCCAAGGGTTTCTTCCCGGTGCAAGACACCGGTTTCGTGCTCGGCACCAGCGAAGCGGCGGCGGATGTGTCGTACCCGGACATGGTCGCCAAGCACAAGGCCCTGGCCGAGATCGTCAAGGACGACCCGGCGGTGGAAGCGTTTTCCCATTCGGTGGGCGTGACCGGCAGCAACCAGACCATCGCCAACGGGCGCTTCTGGATCGCCCTGAAAGACCGTGGTGATCGCGATGTGTCCGCGAGCCAGTTCATTGATCGCATCCGCCCGAAACTGGCCAAGGTTCCGGGCATCGTGCTGTACCTGCGCGCCGGCCAGGACATCAACCTGAGCTCCGGCCCCAGCCGCGCCCAGTATCAATATGTACTCAAGAGCAACGACGGCCCGACGCTGAATACCTGGACCCAGCGCCTCACCGAAAAACTGCGCGCCAACCCGGCCTTCCGCGACCTGTCCAACGACCTGCAACTGGGCGGCAGCATCACCCACATCAGCATCGACCGCCAGGCTGCCGCGCGTTTCGGCCTGACCGCCACCGATGTCGACCAGGCGCTGTACGACGCGTTCGGCCAGCGTCAGATCAACGAGTTCCAGACCGAGATCAACCAGTATCAAGTGGTGCTGGAGCTGGACACCCAACAACGCGGCAAGGCCGAGAGCCTGAACTACTTCTACCTGCGCTCGCCGCTGACCAACGAAATGGTGCCGCTGTCGGCGCTGGCCAAGGTCGACCCGCCGACCGTGGGGCCCCTGTCGATCAGCCATGACGGCATGTTCCCGGCTGCCAACCTGTCGTTCAACCTGGCGCCGGGCGTGGCATTGGGCGATGCGGTGATCATGCTCAACCAGGCCAAGAATGAAATCGGCATGCCGACCACCATCATCGGCAACTTCCAGGGCGCCGCGCAGGCCTTCCAGAGTTCGTTGGCCAGCCAGCCGTGGCTGATCCTCGCGGCGCTGGTGGCGGTCTACATCATCCTCGGCGTGCTGTATGAGAGCTTCGTGCACCCGCTGACGATCATTTCGACCTTGCCATCAGCAGGCTTGGGCGCGCTGATCATGCTGTCGCTGATGGGCCAGGACTTTTCGATCATGGCGCTGATCGGCCTGGTGCTGTTGATCGGTATCGTGAAGAAGAACGGCATCCTGATGATCGACTTTGCCCTGGACGCCCAGCGCGTGCGCGGCCTGCCGCCTGAGGAGGCGATTTATGAAGCCTGTGTCACGCGGTTCCGGCCGATCATCATGACCACCCTCGCCGCCCTGCTCGGCGCGGTGCCGCTGATGCTGGGCTCCGGCCCCGGTGCGGAAATGCGCCAGCCGTTGGGCATCGCGGTGGTCGGCGGGCTGCTGGTGAGCCAGGCGCTGACGCTGTTCACCACGCCGGTCATATACTTGTACCTCGAGAAGTTTTTCCACCGGCCCAAACCAGCGCCTGCGCTGGCGACCATGCACTGAGGCGGTGTCATGCGTGTACTGATTATTGAAGATGAAGAAAAAACCGCGGACTACCTGCACCGCGGCCTGACCGAACAAGGCTATACCGTCGATGTGGCCCGCGAAGGCGTCGAGGGTTTGCACCTGGCGCTGGAGAACGATTATGCGGTCATCGTGCTCGACGTGATGCTGCCCGGCCTCGACGGTTTTGGCGTGTTACGCGCCCTGCGCGCGCGCAAGCAGACGCCGGTGATCATGCTCACCGCCCGCGAACGCGTGGAAGACCGCATCCGCGGCCTGCGCGAAGGCGCCGACGATTACCTGGGCAAGCCGTTTTCGTTCCTGGAACTGGTGGCGCGCCTGCAAGCCCTGACACGTCGCAGCGGCGGGCATGAGCCGGTGCAAGTGACCGTCGCCGACCTGTGGATCGACCTGATCAGCCGCAAGGCCAGCCGCAACGGCGTGCGCCTGGACCTGACGGCCAAGGAGTTCTCGCTGCTCAGCGTATTGGCGCGGCGCCAGGGTGAAATCCTGTCCAAAACCGCCATCGCCGAAATGGTCTGGGACATCAATTTCGACAGCGACGCCAACGTGGTCGAAGTCGCGATCAAGCGCCTGCGTGCCAAGCTCGACGGGCCGTTCGAAACAAAGCTGCTGCACACCATTCGCGGCATGGGCTACGTGCTGGAGAGTCGCAGTGTCGGCTAACTCCATCGCTCTGCGCCTGAGCGGCATGTTCACCCTGGTGGCCCTGCTGATCTTTTTGCTGATAGGCGGCGCGCTGTACCAGCAGGTGGACCGCGGCCTGGGGCTGTTGCCGGGGGCCGAGCTGGATGCGCGGTACAGCGTGCTCGAATCCTCGGTGAATCGCTTTGGCACGCCGGACCACTGGGTGAAGATCCAGGCCAAGCTCAAGCTGCTGGGCGAGGAAGACAAACGCATTCGTTTTTGGGTGGTCAGCAGCGACCCGAACTATGAGTACGGCAACCCTGACGCGCAGATCCGTGAATTTGCCGCCGGCCCCACCGGCAAGCGCGACCTGCGCCTGCCGGGGCGTGAATACCCGTTCAAGGTGCTGGTGAGCCAATTTGCGGCGAAGGACCAACGCCCGCCACTGCGTTTCATGATCGCGATTGATACCGAGAACTTCCGTGCTACCCAGCACCAACTGCTGATGGCGCTGATCGGCCTCTCATTTTTCGGGGTCGTGGTGGCCTCGTTGTTGGGGTTCTGGGTGTCGCGTATCGGGCTCAAGCCGCTGATCAAGCTGTCGGACGAGGCGCAGAAACTTGCGCCGCCCAAACTCTCCGGACGCTTGCAGCTGTCGCCGCTGCCGCCGGAGCTGAGCCAGTTCGTCAACTCGTTCAACTCGACCCTGGACCGCGTTGAACAGGCCTATTCCCGCCTGGAGTCGTTCAACGCCGACGTGGCCCACGAGCTGCGCTCGCCGCTGACCAACTTGATTGGCCAGACCCAGGTGGCGCTGACGCGTGGGCGTTCGGCCGAGCATTATTTCGAAGTGCTGCAGTCCAACCTTGAAGAGCTGGAGCGGCTGCGCTCGATCATCAATGACATGCTGTTTCTTGCCAGTGCCGACCAGGGCAGCAAGGCGACCAAGCTGATCGAAAGCTCGCTGGCGGATGAGGTGGCGACCACCCTTGATTATCTGGATTTCATTCTGGAGGACGCCCAGGTCCAGGTTCGGGTGCATGGCGATGCGTTGGTGCAGATCGAGAAAGCTCATTTGCGTCGTGCGCTGATCAACTTGCTGAGTAATGCGGTGCAACATACGGCGCCGGGGCAGGTGATTGACGTGAGCATTGAGGTGCACGCGCATCATGTGGCCATCGGGGTTACCAACCCAGGTGATGAGATTGCCAGCGAGCATTTGCCGCGCTTGTTTGAGCGGTTTTATCGGGTGGATGCGTCGCGCAGTAACAGCGGGGCGAACCATGGGTTGGGGTTGGCGATCGTCAAGGCGATTGCCTTGATGCATGGCGGGGATGTGTTTGTGCGCAGTGCGGGTGGGGGGAATACGTTTGGGATTACCCTGCCGTTGTAGGTGGGAATGGGGGTATATCCGTTTTTTGGGTGATGGCGGGTATTGGTTTCGCCCTTACGGCGAGTCACTTTGGAAAAGCCCCAAAGTAACCAAAGTGCTCTTGCCCCACCACTCGGCACCTCGCCTAGGCTCGGTGTGCCCGAAAACAGGCATTACTCCGCGGGCCGCCGCGACGGGCCGTCCCTGCCCCGTCGCGGCTAAACCGGCGTCCTGCCGGTTTACC
>NZ_UTBG01000166.1 GCF_900580675.1 Pseudomonas viridiflava | reverse complement strand
GGCATACAAATGCCCGGCCATGCGTGCCAGCGGCGCCTGCACGCCTTCGAATTTGCCGATCGGCAGGCCAAACTGTTTGCGCATCGCCGCATAGGCGGTGGTACCGCGCACCGCGACCTTGCCCAGGCCGACGTTGGCCGACGGCAGGGAAATCGCACGGCCGGCGGCCAGGCATTCCATCAACATGCGCCAGCCGTTGCCGACTTGTTCGCGGCCGCCGATCACCCATTCCAGCGGTATGAACACATCCTTGCCGGTGGTAGGACCGTTCTGGAACACCGCGTTGAGCGGCCAGTGACGGCGCCCGCTGTTCACGCCTGGGTGCGACGTCGGGATCAGCGCGCAGGTGATGCCCAGCGAGCCGGGCGCGCCGAGCAACCCTTCAGGGTCTTCCGCGCGAAATGCCAGGCCGAGCACCGTGGCAATCGGGCCCAGGGTGATATAGCGCTTGTCCCAGGTCACTTTGAACCCCAGCACTTCCTGGCCTTCGTGCAAGCCTTTGCAGACGATGCCCAGGTCGGGAATCGCCCCGGCGTCCGAGCCGGCATAAGGGCTGGTCAGGGCAAAACACGGGATGTCTTCGCCCCGCGCCAAACGCGGCAGGTAGTAGTTACGCTGGGCATCCGTGCCGTAATGCAGCAGCAACTCGGCCGGGCCCAGGGAGTTGGGCACCATCACCGAAATCGCCGCCGCCGAGCAGCGCGTCGACAGCTTCATCACCACTTGCGAGTGCGCATAATGGGAGAAGCCTTTGCCGCCGTACTGCTTGGGGATGATCATGCCGAGGAACCCGGCGTCCTTGGTGTACTGCCAGCCTTCGGGCGACATGTCCTGCCAGACCTGGGTGGTCTCCCAGTCGTTGGCGATGTCGCACAGGGTTTCCACTTCATTGTCGAGGAAGGCTTGTTCCTCGGCGCTCAGGCTTGCCGGTGCGGCTTGCAGCAAGCGCTGCCAATTGGGCTTGCCGCTGAACAGCTCGGCGTCCCACCACACGGTGCCGGACTCGATGGCCGCGCGCTCGGTGTCGGACATCGCCGGCATGATCGTGCGAAACAGGCCCAGGGCCTTGCTGGTCACGTGGGCGCGACGCAGCGGTTTGAGGGTCATCAGCAACGCCGGCAACACCACCAGCAGCGCCGCGACGATGGCACCGAAACCTTCGACTACGTTGAACAGGTAACCCAGCGCCAGCCAGACCAGGCCCGCGCCCAACCACACTGTGGCAGCAGCTTGTCGATACGCCAGGGCAATCGCCGCGGCGAAACCCACCAATAACCAGATAACCATGGGATACCTCTACTCGATTCAGGGCGTGGCATGCGTGCTTGAGGTCGAAGTAACCTGCGACGTAAAACCACACTACAAACTTGGAAAGCTAAATTCAAATTTTGTTTTGAAATTTTTATTTAACGCTTGGGCGAAAAAATAGCGGGCTGAACGGGTCAGCCTGCTCAACTGATTCAAAGGCGTTGTTGACCGCAGGACTGCAGGTGAATTGACCGGGGAAGGCAGCAAGATGCGCTTGATGCCTTCCCCACCCGCTCGGGTGTTACGTCAGAACGCGTAGGTGGCCGACAGGCTGACCACGTCGCCGGACGACTCGGCTTTACCATCAAGGCTTGCCGACCCCAGGCGATCAACGTTTTTGGTTTTCAGTTTCACTTCCTGCACAAACTGATGGGAGTAGGCAACGTCAAGGCTCAAGCCCTTGATCGCCTTCACATCGTAACCGGCACCGAGCGACAGGAAGGTGCGGTCGCCATCCGGAATCCGTGGGTCGCGGGTCGAATTGCGGGTGGGCGTCTGGTCAATGGCTACACCGGCACGCAAGGTCAGCTCATCGGTGGCGCGGAAATCGCCGCCCAGGGAGTACATCCAGGTGTCTTTGTAGTTATAGGGGATCGAGACGATCTCCGAATCACCGGACTTCAGCGTCAGGTCCTTGAACGAGGACCATTGGGTCCAGACCACACTCGCGCCCAGGGTGAAACGGTCGTTGAACTGGTGCACCCAGTCAAACCCTGCGGTGGCGGGAATGTCCAGCTGGGTGCTGGCATGCGCGCCATCGGGGATCAGTTTCAGCCCCGGATAGGCGACTTCAACCAGCGTGCCATTCCCCCCTATCGGGCTTGGCGAGGTGAGCAGTGCATAGTTATACGCATCCGCATGAATGTTGTACTTGCCGGTCATTTTATTCTTGATCTTGGCGTGGTAATTGAGCCCCAGGGTGTCCTGGTCAGTGGGTTTCCAGGTCACACCGGTAAACCAGCCGGTCGAGATATTATCGACCTTGACCCGGATCAGTGATTCCCCCACGCCTGGAGGTAATTGAACGCCGCTCAGTTCTGGTGACGTGGACTGAGAAGCCGCAGCGAACAAGTTGATGTTCTGGCTCACGAACCCCTTGCTGTGCTGGACAATAAGCCCGCCACCGATGGAAAACTGATCATTGACCTTGAACGAAAGGGAGCCGGTCAGCCCCACCGTTTCGATCTTGGTGTCTACCGCGAAATCACGGAATTTCGAATCTTCGTTCCAGGTTGAACGCATGCCTTGAGGCACTACCTGACTCAGGCCGAAAGCGAAGCGATCTCCGATCGGCATCACCATGAAGCCGGTCGGCAACCAGGCAGTAAAACCGCCCTGCCCGCCATTGTTGTTGTTCACCGCGGCCCCCGCGATATCCGGGAAACCATCGGCGCCAATGGGAATGTCCGAAACAGGGTTGCCTTGATAGTCAGTGGCATTGCCCTTGTATTTGATCTTGATACGCGCGTAGTCAATGGTGAACTGCGCGACGTTATGGTCGATAAAAGCCATCGCTGCCGGGTTGTTGTACGCAGCGCTGGGATCATTCTTGAACAGTGAACCGCCGGCAAAGGCCCGCCCCCAGCCCGGTGCACCATAAGTCGGTGTGGAAAAGCCGCCGGCCTGTACAGGCGCGGTAACCATCGCCCCGCTTATCAACGCCAGCCCCAGCCAAACCTGCACATGTTGTTTCTTATTATTCATGCGGCACTCCTTATTGTTATCTCTCTGAGCCAGCCCTGCCGGTTCGTCTTGCGGCTTACACTTCATGAACTGGCGCCGGATCAAGGCGCCAGTTTTTTCAACGGGTGATCAACCCTTCGTTCTTAAGGCACGATGGTCAGCGCAGGGCTTGGGGTCACGCTCAGGCTCACCACGGTGCAGCTGCCACTCAGGGTCTGGTTGGCGGCGGTCAGCACACCACCGCTGTAACCCACGTTGATGGTGGACGGGCCGCAATTGGAGGCGGGGTTGAGGATAGAACTGGCGATGGTGTAGCCGACGTTGGTCACCGTACCGGCAGCGGCAGCCGTGGCAGTCAACGTCCAGGGCAGGCCGGTGATTTTAGGCAGCGCGCACAGGCCGCCACCGGTGATCGCTACGCCAGTGATCTTGGCAACACCTGTCGCATCGACATTCCCGGTAAACGTGGCACCGCAGTTCACGGTGGCCTGGTAGGACGATGGCGACTTCACCGAGATGGTGCCTGGCGCGCTGAAACTCGTACTCACTGGAGAGATGCTGTAGGCATTCGCCATCGAAGCAGCACCCATGCAAACAGCCAAAGCAGACAACGATACGAGGGTTTTCAAGCTTTTCATTGTTTTTCCTCACATGTTAAGGCGAAGTCATTTCGCCGGGGTAATGGCCATGAACGAGAGGTCACGGTGAATCTGCAGAACTTCCCTTTCCAGCCAAATATCAATTCGATTACCGTTGAAACAATTGACGCTTATTCAACAACCTTGAAGTTGGGTGGCATCTTGATCGACACCGTCTTGATCTTGCAGTCTTCGCCAATCGGTACATTGGCCGCTTCCAACTTGCCGGTGGCGTTATCCCAGGTACCGTCGGCGGTAGAAGGCCCGCACTTGCCGCCCAGGCCAAAGGCGTGAACATCCACGCTGATCTTCGACATCGACCCGCTCTTGGTATCCTTGGCAACTAATACCCAGGGCAAGTTGATCGCTTCGACCCGGCTGCACTTGAGGCCGCCGTCAAATACAACTGTGTCGACATTCACCGAAGAACCGTCGGCGGCAACCTTGCCGGCCACCTTGATGGTGCAGTCGGCGCTGATCAGCGCGCCTTTGGAGAAGCTGATGGGGCCTTGCGCAGTAAAGGCGCTGCCGGCCGGTTCGATACGCGCGGCCTGGGCCTGGTGATAGACGATCAGGCCCAGCGCGGCCAATACGATATGGGTAGTGAACTTGGCAGGTGATTGCATGGTGTACGTCCTTCCCTTTAATTATTTTTGTTCGGGTCAAACAGCTTACTGGCAACTAACTGGGCAAACCTCGGGCGAAAGGGACCTGCGCGGCACACAAGCCCCGAGTTCGCCAACAGTGTGTTACTTCAAATTAAAAAGGCTTGGCACTGTTGCTGTACTTCTCCAGGTACTTCAACCGTTGTGAAGGTTGAAGATTGGTCAGGGTAATATCCCCGGCGTAGTGATTGAGTACTCGATGGTCCATGCGTCGGCGCCACAAGTACGGCACGTAAGCCCAAACAATCATGCTCGCATAGCCATACGGAAGTTGCGGCGACTCATCAAAGTGACGCAATGACTGGTAACTGCGCGTCGGGTTGGCATGGTGATCGGAGTGGCGTTGTAGTTGGAACAAAAAGATATTGGTAACAATACGGTTGCTGTTCCACGAGTGCCGAGGCGAGCAACGTTCATAACGGCCGTTGGGCAACTTCTGGCGTTTAAGGCCGTAGTGTTCGACGTAGTTCACCACTTCCAGCAAGGAGAACCCGTAGATGCCCTGGATGATCAGGAACGGGATCACTGCCGCGCCGAGCCAGTAAATCATCGCGCCCCATAACACCACGCTGTACATCCAGGCACTGAGTACACCGTTCTGCCAGTGCCAGGCCGGCAGGCCGAGCTTGCGCAGGCGCATCCGCTCCAAGTTCCAGGCCGAGTGCGCGCTGAACCACACCGAGCGCGGCAGGAAGGCCCAGAAACTCTCGCCCAGGCGTGAGCTGGCCGGGTCTTCCGGGGTGGCCACACGAACGTGATGACCACGGTTGTGCTCGGTGTAGAAGTGCCCGTAGAAGGTCGGCGCCAGGGTGACCTTGGCCAGGAACACTTCCAGTGCATTCGGCTTGTGCCCCAGCTCATGGGCGGTGTTGATCGCGATGCCGGTAGCGGCGCCGGTCGACATCGCCATGCCCAGGTAGGTGAACCAGCTCGGCTCGCCATGCAACTGCGTGCGTGCGGTGATGTAGCTGGCCGCGTGCGACAGCCAGCTGGCAGGGTCCAGATTCGCCGCCGCCTGCACCAGGCCACCACGGATGATCCAGTCGATGCCGCCGGCAGCCAGCCAGCCGGTGACCACCACTGAGGAGATGACAAACACCACCCCGGTGTAGACGATCCAGCGGTAGTAGCTTTGCGATTCAAGATGGTTGACGGCAGATTCCGGCGGGTTGCTCAGGTCTTCACCGAGCAGGCCGTCGATCAGCGGGATCAGGCCGAAGATCACCAACACACCGACCCACCACAATTGCTGGATGCCGGTGGTGATTGCCAGGGCGCCCGACAGCAGTGGAGTCGCCAGCGGCATGATGCCCAACCACCACAGGTGACGCTTGCCGTCGGTCCACACGTTTGGTGCCGCCACAGTCTGGCTCATGGCAGCCTCCGGATGAGGCGGGTTGGCAGGGACGCAAAAAACAGGTTCAAGGAGCGCTGAATGCTCCGGGAATTCAACCATGCGATAAAAGACGTTTTTTTCGTTTTTATTCGCTCTTAGGCATTTCAAAAATCATTTCAAAATAAATATTGAAATATTTTTTTAAATAAATAGCGCGGAATCGATAGGTCGTCAACTACTTTTTCAAAGCCTTTTGAACGTGACCAGGCAGTCTCTTTTTCAGCCGGTTGGTCAGGCCTCAGGGCAAGCGTTTGCGCGATTCGACTGCGCAGCGTGGGTCAGCCTGATTGATTCGCCAGGGCAAAGGGCGGATGCAAAATCGTCGCGGTGTCTGCCGGCCGCACGCGCTTGGCCACGTGCTGCACGGCCTCGACCACGCGGGCTGTGGCGGTTATCGGCAACATATGCCCGCGCCCCTCCACCACCTGCAGCTTGAGCCCCGGCACCTTGTCGGCCAGGGCCTGGCCGTGCCGGCGAAAGTCCAGCACCTTGTCCTGCGCGCCGTAAATCAAGCCGATGGGCAGGGTCAGTTGCGGGGAGCGCTTGACCATGTCCGGCAGGTAATCGTTGACCAGGGAGATTTCGCTGGAGGCTGCGTAGAAATTATCCGGACGCATGCCCAGCAGCCCGCCGCCACGGGTGGCGAAATCGTCGGGGGCCGGGTCGGGGGCGAACACGCCCTTGACCACCGCGTGGCGTGTCAGCAGCCCGATCGGCATGGTCAGGGTGTGCGACACCCAGCGCCGCAGCCAGGCCGGGCGTACCGCCAGCGACCAGAACACCACGGGCAAAGACGGTTGCGGATGGGTCAGCGGTGCCACCAGCACCAGGCCCGAGACCGACTCGGGATGGTCAAGGGCCAGCGCCAGGGAAATCGCGCCGCCGAGGGAGTGCCCCAGCACCAGCGGTTTATCCAGGCCCAGGGTCTTGATAAAACCTGCGACCTGCCGCGCCTGGGCCGGCAGGTCCGCCGCGGTGCCGGTGTGGCGAGTGGAATAGCCCGACCCCGGACGGTCAAGGGTGATCACGCGAAAGTGCTCACGCAATTGGCCGGACAAGGCATACGTCAGGTTGCGACTGCTGCCCATCAGCCCGTGAATCATCACCAACGGCGGGCCTTTGCCTTCTTCTACATAATGGAAGCGCTCGCCGTTGACCTCGACAAAGCGCCCGTTGATCGGAACGGTGGTTTCAATCCGCCGTGTCATCCAGCGGCTGAAACCCCACAGCACGGCGCTGACGCCGATAAACACCGCCGCAGCAATAACCCATTCGACAGCCATAGCTCGGTCCTCTGCTTCCCTGCTGCTGGCGGCCTGACCGAAATTGATCAAGGCCTCAGCCACCGTCCACACCCTGGACCTGGACTACGTACATACCCTGCTCGTCCGTCGGACAAGTCTCATATGAACAACCCAAGGCTAGCGTAGGCGATATTTTCAGGTAGATTATTTAAAATCTTTTTTAAAATAATTAATTCAATTTTCCTTTGCAATGGTGTTCTATCTAAAAGACACAACAAAAAACAGGAGCACGGGAATCTGCCTATGAATGCCCACAACGAATCAATCGACATCGCCATCATCGGTTCCGGCTTTGCCGGCCTGTGCATGGCCATCAAGCTCAAGGAAGCCGGGCTCAGCGACTTCTTTATCGCCGAACAGGCCGAGACCCTCGGCGGCACCTGGCGCGACAACCACTACCCGGGTTGCGCCTGCGATGTGCAGTCGCACGTGTACTCGTTTTCCTTTGCGCCCAATCCAGACTGGTCGCGGCAGTTCGCGCCGCAAGCGGAAATCCGCGCGTACCTGGAGCACTGCGCCAAGCGCTTTCAGCTGGCGCCTTACCTGCGTTTCGGCATGGGCCTTGAGCGCGCAGTGTTTGATGAGCAGCAACAGCGCTGGCAGTTGAGCTTTGGCGATGGCCGCCAGGTCAGCGCGCGGGTGCTGGTGTCGGGGATGGGCGGGCTGTCGCGCCCGGCGCTGCCGGATATTCCGGGGCTTGCGAGCTTCAAGGGCAAAAGTTTCCATTCCCAGCAGTGGGACCACGACTATTCGTTGAAGGGCAAGCGCGTGGCGGTGATCGGCACCGGGGCCAGCGCCATTCAATTCGTGCCGCAGATTGCGCCGCAGGTGGCCCATCTAGACCTGTTCCAGCGCACCCCGCCGTGGATCATGCCCAAGCCCGACCGCGCGGTTTCACCGACCGAACGCTGGCTGTTCAAGCACCTGCCCTTCACCCAGCGCCTGGTGCGCGGCGCGTTTTACTGGGCGCTGGAGGGCCGCGTGGTGGGCTTTGCGCTGCACCCGCGGCTGATGAAAATGGTGCAGAAAATCGCCCTGCGCCACCTGCACAAACAAGTGGCCCGCCCTTCCCTGCGCAAGACCCTGACGCCGGACTACACCATCGGCTGCAAGCGCGTGCTGATTTCCAATGACTACTACCCGGCGCTGTCGCGCAGCAATGTCGAGGTGGTGAGCGAACATGTGCAGCGCATCGAAGCCAACGGGGTGATCACCGCCGACGGCATCAAGCACCCCGCCGATTGCCTGATCTTCGGCACCGGCTTCCAGGCCACCGACCCACTGCCGCGCAACTGCATCATCGGCCGCGACGGTGTCGACCTGATGGACACCTGGCGCGACGGCGCGCATGCGTACAAAGGCACCACGGTGCCGGGCTACCCCAACCTGTTTTTGATCGTGGGGCCCAACACCGGCCTGGGGCATAACTCGATGATCCTGATGATCGAGGCCCAGGTGACCTACATCCTCGACGCGCTCAAGCATATGCAGCGGCATCGCATCGCCAGCGTGGACGTCAAGCCCGACGTGGAAAGCGCCTACAACACCCAGCTGCAAGACAAACTCAAACGCACCATCTGGAACACCGGCGGCTGCCAAAGCTGGTACCTGGACCCGCGCACCGGCAAGAACACCACCCTGTGGCCCGGTTCGACCTGGCGCTTCAAACAGGTCACGCGCCAATTTGCGCTGGAGGACTACCGGGTCAGCCTGACACCGGTCAATCCGCCCGCGCGCGCGGTGCAATTGCCCCACTCCACTGTTGAAGGGAGCCTGTCATGAAGTCATTCAACGGCCGCGTCGCGGCGATTACCGGCGCCGCGTCCGGCATGGGCCGCGCCCTGGCCATGGCCCTGGCACGCGAAGGCTGCCACCTGGCGCTGGCCGATAAAAACAGCCAGGGGCTGGAGCAGACGCTGGAACTGATCAAGTCATCGACGCTGGCGCCAGTGCGGGTCACCACCCAGGTACTGGATGTGTCCGACTGCCAGGCCATGGAAAACTGGGCCGCGCGCTGCGTTGCCGAACATGGCCGGGTCAACCTGGTGTTCAACAATGCCGGTGTGGCGCTGTCGAGTACCGTGGAAGGCGTGGCCTATGCCGACCTGGAATGGATCGTCGGCATCAATTTCTGGGGCGTGGTGCACGGGACGAAGGCGTTCCTGCCCTACCTCAAGGCCAGCGGCGACGGGCATGTGGTCAACACCTCCAGCGTGTTCGGCCTGTTTGCCCAGCCCGGCATGAGCGGCTACAACGCGACCAAATTCGCGGTGCGCGGCTTTACCGAGTCGCTGCGCCAGGAACTCGATATGCAGCGCTGCGGCGTCTCGGCCACCTGCGTGCACCCCGGCGGCATTCGCACCGATATCTGCCGCAGCAGCCGGATCGACGCGAACATGACCGGTTTTCTGATCCACAGCGAACAGCAGGCCCGCGCCGACTTCGAAAAGCTGTTTATCACCGATGCCGACCAGGCCGCCAAAGTGATCCTGCACGGCGTGCGCAAAAACAAACGCCGCGTGCTGATCGGCCGCGACGCCTACTTCCTCGACCTGCTCGCGCGTTGCCTGCCGGCCGCTTATCAAGCTCTGGTGGTGTTCGCCAGCAAGCGCATGGCGCCCAAACTCCGTACGCCGGTGTTTGAAACCAACGACGAGCCCCGCCTCTGAAAAGGAGCACGCATTATGTTGCCGATCCGCCGCGATATTCATTTCGACCTGCCCGCCGAGCGCATCAAGAACTGGCACGAGCAAGGGCCCTTCATCACGCATTTTTTCAATGCGCTTTCGCTGCTGTTTCCACAGGGTGAGCTGTTTTTCATGGACAGCGTGCGCCACTACCGCCAGCGCATCGAAGACCCTGAACTGAAAAAAGAGATCCAGGGTTTTATCGGCCAGGAGGCCATGCACAGCCGTGAACACGTGGCCTACAACGACCTGCTGCAGGCCGCCGGCCTACCCGCTCACACCCTGGATCGTCGGCTGAAATTCATCCTCGACCTGCAGAAAAAACACTTCGCGCCGTCGTTCAACCTGGCAATCACCATCGCCCTTGAGCACTACACGGCGATGCTCGCGGAAATCCTGCTGAGCGACCCGTCACGCTTCGGCGATTCACTCAAGGGCTATCAGCAGATGTGGTACTGGCACGCCCTCGAAGAAACCGAACACAAGGCGGTGGCCTTTGATGTGTGGAACGCGGTGATCAAGCCCGGGCCCAAGCGCTACTTGCTGCGCACTGGCACCATGTTGACCACCACGGTGTTTTTCTGGGTGGTGGTCCTGGATTTTCACGTTCGACTGCTGATTGCCGATCGCAAGTCTGTAGGGTTTTTGAAGGGCTTCTGGCGCATGCTGAAATTTCTGTATGGACCCAAAGGCGTTTTCCCACGGATGGCGGTGCCATGGCTGCACTACTTCAAACCCGGCTTCCACCCCTGGGACCACGACAACCGCGCGCGTCTGGCGCGGATCGACAGCCTGGTCGAGGACATCGAACAGACCCGCAGCAGCTACTAGGCCTGCGCCATGGCGGCGCGCTCTCGCACGAAGCCTGGCAACTGATCGCCCGGCAGCGCCTTGCTGAAATACCAGCCCTGGATAATCAACTCGGCGCCGGTATTGAGGAAGGCCAGTTGCTCGGCGGTCTCCACGCCTTCGACCACCACCCCCAGGTTTAGCGCCTCGCAGAAGCGCAGGAGGCCGGTCATCACCTGGGCGCCCTTGGGGTCGTGCTGGGCCACCACAAAGCTACGGTCGATCTTGATAAAGTCCACCGGAAACTGGTGCAGGTAACTCAAGGCCGAAAAGCCGGTGCCGAAATCATCGATATACACCTTGGCGCCGATCGCCTGCAGCTTCTGGATGATCCGGTGCGTGGCCTGGCTATCGCTGACCAGCGCGTCTTCGGTGATTTCCACCGATACCTGGCCATGGGCCTGGGCCAGGATTTCCACCAGGCGCTCGCCATAGGCGGCATCGGTCAGGGTGGCGCTGGAAATATTGATGGTCATCGGCAGTGCAAAACCCAGCTTTTGCCACTGCTGGTACTGCCGCACCGCCTGGGACGCCACCCACACATCCACGTCCGGCATCAACCGCGCCTGGGCCAGCCATTGCAAAAACTCCCACGGTGAATGCACCGTGCCCTGGGCATCGCGGGCGCGCATCAGTGCTTCACAACCGGTGCAGAGCCCGGTGCGGGTGGAGACCTGGGGTTGGTATTCAAGGTAGAACTCGTAGTCGCTGATCTGCTGGATACGGCTCATTTCACTGGCCTGGCGCGCCAGGTGCTTGTGGGAGGCCAGCACCGGGTCCAGCTCGCGCAACCGGCCTTTTTCTTCCAGGCCACGGAAGGTCATGTCCAGGGACTTGAGGTACACCGTGCCGCCTTCGGTGGCCTGGCGATGGATCGCACGGACATAGGGCGCATAGACCAGCGTGCCGAGGCCCAACAGCGCCACTTGCAGCGCGACCGCCGCCAGGTCGCCGTGGGTACTCAGATAGGCGTTGAGCAACACCGGTGCGGTAAACGGTACGCTGGCGACTGCCGGTGACACCCAGCCCATTGTCACCACGCTCAACGCCAGCATGGCGTTGAGCGCCGGCACCAGCAAAAACGGGATGAACAAACGCGGATTGAGGATGATCGGCAAGCCGAACAGCAGCACCTCGCTGACGTTGAACAGCGACAGCGGCACACTCGCCATCGCCAGCAAACGCATGGATTTGCTCTTGGAAAACAACAGGATCGCCAGCAACAGGCACAGTGCGCCGCCCGAGCCGCCGATAAACGCAAAGCTGCCCAGCAGGCCGCTGTTCAACATATATTTGATCGGCTCACCCGCCGCCAGCGCAGCGCTGTTGAGCACCACCGCCTGGTCCAGCACATCGAACAGCGGCTGCATGGCGTACACGCCGTGAATCCCGAAAAACCACAGCAGCGAATTCATCAGGGTCACGAACAAACCGCTGCCGTAGGGCGATTCCAACGCGTTCAGCACCTGCGGGCCCTGTAACTGTGCGACATAGGGCAACTGCAACAGCAAGGACAGCACCGCCACCAACGCCAGGGCGGTGATAGCCCCCGGCAACACCATATTGATCGTGCCTCGCAGGTTGTGCCCCACCAGCTCCTCGTTGAGCAGGCGAGTCCAGCGATAACGGTGCAGCCAGGCAATCGCGGGTACATTCAGCAGCGGCGAAGCGATGGCGATAAACAGCACGAACGTCGCCGAAGCCCTGGGGTATTCACGCAGAATAAACGTCGCCACCACCACATGCGCCAGGCACAGGAACGCCACCGGAAGTTGCGGCAGGCGGTGCTGGATCGCCAACATATAACCAATCGAGGCGGCCACCAGCAGCGGGATCACCGAACTGATCTGGTCGTGCAGCCCAGCCAGAAACGTCACGACTGAGGGGGCGAAGCCCAGCACCCTGGCGAGTTCGGACAGGATCAGAAAACCCGCCGATACCAGCAGGCATGGCAGGATCCACAGCAACCCTTCGCGAATCGCACGCAGCGACTCGGTGCTGGCCAAGGCGGCCAGGCGTTGGGTAAAGAAAAGCTTGAACAGCGTTTGCGCCATGACCGTTCCTCTGCCCATCGCACCCTGCCCTTTGGTTGGCAGGCTATAGTCAATCATGACGTTGCGAACTGGCCCGCGCATAAGGGGTTTTCTGTGCCGGTCAAACGTCCAATCGCAATATATAGGCAATCGGCGCAGTTTTCCTCCTGAAGGAGTGGGAGCCCGACACCAAGGAGGTACGTTGATCATGCAAGACAAATTACGCCCGTTATTGCTCAACGCATTGCTGTGGCTGTGCGGGGTCGCGCTGCTGTTTGCGGCCCGCACATTCACCGGGCCAACCGACGAGGGCTGGCTGGACCTCGCATTGGTGCTTATCGCCTACGTGCTATTGTTTTTACTTGGGCCGCTGCAAAAGCACCTGCACCGCCGCCTGCGCAAACGCCTCCAACGCCGCCAAAACCGTCACCGCCCCGAACACGGAGCCTGACCCATCAGGAGTACACCCTTGTCACCACCCGGCGATAACCACCAGCGCGCCCTCGACAGATTCTTGAATGAGCATCCCGAGGTCGCGACTGAACTGGACACCCTTAACCCCCTCGCCGCCCAGGCCAAGGGCGAAACCCTTGCGCAATACCGGGCCGAACGCCTGCATGAAGCCTTCGAAGCCGAAGCCGAACGCCAGGGCCTGTTCGCCTGGGAGCTGACACTCAAGCTGACCAGCGACTCCGCTGAAGACTTTGAAACCCAACGCCTTGAAGTGCACCGGGAAGTGGCGCAAATGGCGGGGTTGAGTTGGGATGAGTACTGCAAACTGCATGATTTGGCGGGTTGAAGCCAAGGCTAGAGAAACCAGTGCCGCTGTCGACCCGCCAGGGCTTCGCGCAACTCGGCGACGGTAATGCTTCGCCGCTCCGGGTCCACGGCCAGGGCCGAACGCAGCGCCGGCCAGCAGTGCCTCGGCAGTCGGTGTGGCCGAGGTAAGCGCTGGCCGGGTTGCCGCTCACCAGGGCGCCGTCCTTCGGCCAATTCATACACTACGCACGCTGCGCCATACAGGTCGGCACAGGCCGACAATGCGCCGCCCGCCAACAGCTCAGGCGCCGCATAAGCCGGTGTCCAGGCGCTCAAGCGGCTGCGGCTCAACCCCGGCAACCCGGCTGCGGCTTGCACCTCGGCGTGGCCCAGGCCGAAATCGAACAGGCGCAGCCCCTTCTCACCCAGCATGATATTGGCGGGTTTCACATCGCCATGCAGTACGCCTTGCCGGTGGGTGTAGGCCACTGCATCCAACAGCTGCAGTGCGAGGGGCTGCAACGCTTGCCAGGGCATCCCCCGCGGGCACTCCATGAGCAGACGGTCCAGGGTCATGCCATGCATCAGTTCCATGGTGAAAAAGGCAAGCTGGTGGTCGATGTCGACCTCAAACGAAAACGCCCGCACCACATGCTCGTACTGCAAGCTACGGGTCATGGCGAACTCGCTGTACAGCAACACATGGCCGTCGGGGCACGCGGAAAAACTCCCACCGAGCATTTTCAAAGCCACACTGGCGTTGGGCTCGCCGAAGGCTTCATGCAGCAGGTCCCTGGCGCGATGGACCACGCCCATGCCGCCCGTGCCCAGGACCCGCTCCAGCTGATAGCGCCCGGCTAACAGGTTCGGCAGTGCTGTCTCTTCGCTCATGGCTGAATCACCACGGCGGTCAGGTCGTCCCGCGCCGGGCCTCGCAGCACGTGGCCGAACAACCGATCCACCACTTGCAGTGGCGTGCCCATGCTCATGGCGCTGCCGAGCTCGCGATGGCTGACCCCCTGGTACAGGCCATCACTGCACAACAGGAAAACGTCCCCAGGATGGATATTCAGTTCAAGAACCTCAAGGCTCAGGGGTTGCGGGGCGCCAATCGCGCGGGTCAAAGCCTTTGCGCCCGGATAAGCCTGGGCCTGCTGCAGGCTCAAGCGCTGTTTATCCATCAGCTGTTGCTGCAGCGAATGGTCCCGCGAGAGCTGGTACAGGCGCTGCCCGCGCCACAGGTAGCAACGGCTGTCGCCTGCCCAGATGCACGCAGCGCGGTTGTTCTCGAGCAGCAGCGCAACCACGGTACTGCCGACAATCGCCGTTTGCGCCAGCGCCTGCCCCAGCTGCATGTCGAGCCCTCGCAGGCAGCGCCGAACGGCCTCGATCCGTTGCTCGAACGTGCCAATGCCCGGCAACGACGCAAGGCTGCTGATTACCCAACCACTGGCGATATCCCCGGCCTGGTGGCCACCCATGCCATCGGCGACGGCCCAACACCCGCGTTGCGGGCAATCGAGAAATGCGTCCTCGTTGCGCGTACGTTGCTTGCCTTGCAGCGTGCGCCCGGCACTGCGCCAAGTATGCCCCTGGCTCACAGTTGCTCCGGCAAGCGGAACGTGCGCCATGTCGCCATCTGGAACGGGCTCGGGTTTCGTTGGCTGGTCAGCAGGTAATTGGCGCGCAGGCCGGCCAGTTCAGCCTTGAGCAGGTAGGCATCCCGGCCGCTGGCGGGCTCGCTCTGCATCAGGTCAAAAAGCCGGAACAACGACCAGTCCCCATTGTTTTTTTCGATCCCCAGCGGCCGCTCCGCGCCTCGCTCGAGCACCAGGCTGCTGCGGCTATTGCCGGTTTCGCTGGGCCATTGAAACGCCATGGGCACGATTGGCCCGTGGCGATATTCCAGTTCCTGATCGCCGACTTGCAGGATCGCCCGGCTGACCGCCTGGTCCAGGCTATAGGGCGCCAGCGTGAATCGCACGGCCCACTCACCCTGATCCTCAGTGAAAAAACCTTGTCGAATGATCTGCGCCTTGTTCAGTTGCTCCAGCAGCGAGCGCGACATCGGCAAGCTGCGACCGTCCAGGCCACGCAATCGATAGCGGTTGCCCTCAACGCTGACAAACGGCTTCAGGTAGCTCTCGTAAAACCGTGCCATCGCGCCTCGCGGCTTGAAAAACTCCTGGAAATCGCCCAAGGCAACGTCACTCGCGGCATGGGCCTCGAACGGATAGCGACGCTGAATCGCCTTGGCGTACATGCCATACACCTCGCTTTGGTAACGCTGATTCACATGCGTATAAGCCCCATCAAGCAGCTGACTCCAGGTGTCATCGGTCACCTGCTCGAACCAGCCCCTGAGCGGCGATGGCAATCGCGCAGCGACGTTACGCAGATTGCTCAACAACGGCTGCTGCCCGTCCATGCGCTGCTTGACCATTCTGAACGCCGCTTGCTCAGGCGGGCTTTCCCGCTCCAGCGCCAGCAACTGCAGGTGCAACTCGTCGAGCAGGCGCAAGGCCTGCGTCAACTCCGCGCCAGGGTTGTGCTCCTCATCGAGTAATTGATGCAACGGTTCAAAGCGACGCTGTAACGCACGCCGGGCAGCATCAGGCACGGCCTGGCCCGGCAACTGACTGCTCAGCGCGCTCGAGGCCGCTGCCACCAAGCCTCCGGCCTGCTCTCCCGCGGCCTCAAGCCGCTCAAAGACCGGCACCAAGCGCGTGTTTTCACGGACCTGCTGCAACAGCCGCACCAGCGCCGACTCGGCTGACGTCAGGCCCGCGAGCCGGTGGGTGCCCTGTCCCAGGCTGTCAGTTTGCTGCAACCGGATGCGGCCGAGGGCCTGGCTCCAGACCTCGGCGTATTCGCTGAAGTAACGCTGTTCCAGCTCCACCATCAGCCTGCGCAAATCCATGGCGCTGAGGTCAGTGCCTTCGCCTAGCACCCAGTTATCCTGGGCAATCGCATTGACCAGCCGAGGGCCCTGTTTTTCGAAATACTGCAGATACTTTTTGGTGTAGAACGCCGGTATGGGAGGCTCAAGCCTGGCGAACACCTCGCCGTCGGCCAGGCGGTAGGGCTCAAGGCTGCGGGCCTGCTCACGCAGTGTCCGGTAGATCACTTGCGCCAGCGACTCCCCGCGCAGCACTTGGCGCGCCTGGGCCACCAGCGCATCGTTCAAGGGGGCTGCAAACGGTTGCTCAAGCAACTGCGCAAGGTGGGTGTTCAAACGGTTCTGCGCGGATGTATCCGCCGCAAAGCGTGCGGACCACAGGCCAGCCAAATGCTCCGCCAACCAAGTCGTATCGCGCCGGTCGCGCAGGTTGAGCATCAGGTAGGCGCGCAAGGTCTCCATCAGCCGCTCGCGCTCGCCAAGATCGGCCCGCACCTGGGCTTCAAGCAGGGCCGCCACCTGCGGCAGCAACTGCTGGCGAAGGGCCTGCGCATAGGCATCAGCCAATGGCGCTCGAGTTTCTTCGCCTTGATACAATCCCGCCCGATCAACCCAGCGTGCCTCTGCCTCGGGGGCAAATACCCGCGTGGCTGCCAGGCGGTTGTCCAGCAGGGGCAGTAACGCCAGGAGCGCATCCGAACCGGGTTCGGCGGGCGGCTGGGGTTTGCTCAATGCCTGCAGTTGCAGCAACCGCTCGTGATTGAACGAATAACTGGTCCACCACAGGAACCCGGCAGTCCCGATGACCAAGGTTGCGGCCAGCGCCAATAGCCCTTGGCGCCGACGCAGGCGTCGTCGCTCCGGGGCATGTAACCCGGCAAGACCCGCCTCGGCAAAAATCACCCGGCTGAACAGTCCCTGTACAAAGTGCGGCCGTATATCACCCGCGTTCGCACACGTCAGGTAGAACCCTCGCAAACCGTTGATACGCTGAGAACGATTGGCGCCAAACGCAGACTCGACAAACAGGCACAAGCGATCGCCGATACGCGCGGCCTGCCGCGGGAAATCCAGCATCCGGCCACGGCGCTCGACGCTGCGCTCGTGGTGCAAACGCGGAATCAGCTCGGCCCCGAGGCGTTGCAGCAGCGTCTCGAATGCTTCGCGTACCTGGGCAGTCTCGCTGCCGCCGGCGCCAGGGGCCAGGCTTGCGCCCAGCACGTCTTCCAGGCTGTCGCCCTGCTGGGCATCAAAGAATTCGGCAAACCCGGCCAACCGGTCAGCCTGGGTCAGCACCAGATAAACCGGCACATCCACATGCAACATCTGCTGGATATCGTGCAGGCGGCTATGGACCTGACGTGCGTGGAATTCCAGGTCATGCTCATTGCTTCCCAGCAGCGTCTCCACCGACAGCGTGACCACCACGCCATTCAGCGGACGCGCTCGGCGCCGCGACCTCAGCAGACCGAGCAACGTCGACCAACCCGCCGCGTCGACGGCGGGGTCTGGCTGGGTCAGGTAGCGCCCTGGGGTTTCCACCAGAACGGCCTCGTCGGCAAAATACCATTCACAGAAGGCAGTAGCAGACGGGGGTGCTCCTTCGACCCGATCGAGCGGAAACTGCAAGCCGCTGGCGGCCAACAGCCGAGTCTTGCCACTGCCGTGCTGCCCGATCAACAAGTACCAGGGCAACTCGCTACGCCAACGCTCGCCGCGCTCACCGTAGCGGCGCGAGGTTTTCAGGGTCTGCAGCGCTTCCTTGAAGCGCCATCGGACCTGCGTTTGCTCGTCGTTGACCAGGTCCTGGCGCTGGTGCCGTGCCTGATGTTCAGGCTGCTTGCGCCGCGCGCTGCGACGCGCGTCTACCACGACCATCGCCAGCCCCCACAGCAGGAACAAGCCACTCACGGTGAGCAGGCGGGCGTTCGCGCTTTGCCAGAACCGGTGGTCATCCACCGCCAGCAACGGCCCGAAAAACCACACCAGCAGCGCAATGGACAGCACCAGCAACAGGCTCCACAGCCAAATTTTGCGCAGCATAGTGCCCGCGCCCTTGAAGAATGCGTTCATTCATTGCTCTCTGCGTTACAAGGGCGTCTGAGCCTGGTCCGACGCCAAAGGTTGAAAAGGTTGCATTAACGTCATGCGTTCGTTGCCCAATACCCAGGCAAACCCCAGGTACATCGCCAGCACACAGGCCAGCACAACAACCAGCACCCATGGGGCGGACAGACTGCCTATCCGAGCGTGGCGTTTCTGTCCGGTGCCAGGTGGTGCAGCCACTGAGAGTCGGTCACCGCGCACATGCCTGATCTGGCGATACAAGGCATCACTTACCGCTTCAAGCTGAGCCCCGCCCCGCTCCATCACGCGGTATTTGCCTTCGAAACCCATCGACAGGCACAGGTACATCAATTCCAGCATGGCCACGTGTTTGACGGGGTCACGCGAGAGCCTTTCCAGCAACAGGAAAAACTTCTCGCCGCCGAAGGTTTCGTTGTGAAAACGACTCAACAGGCTGGTCCTCGACCAATCACTGCGGCTGCCCCACGCCGTGGTGACAACAGCCTCGTCAATCACGCTGCACAACACATACCGCGCAGACATCACCTGCCCCGCCTCGACATCTCGGTGCAAGGCATGCGCTTCAAACGTCGAGATGCCCGATGACAATCGATCATTGAGGGTCTGCAGGTTTTCACGCCCCGAACTCGTCTTGAGCAAGACGACCTGCGCCAGGAGCTCCCACGCCGCCGCTATCAACGGGTTGGGGCCCATGTTGAAGGTCTGTGAGCCCTGCAACCGGGCGGTGTAGATCATGCGATCTTCCAATTGCTCGAACCGCGGCGGTAACGGAAAATCCGTCACCGCACCCTGCGCCGGGCCAAACCCCTCACGGTCAAGCAGTACGGTTTTTTCGTCCTGCGCGTACTCACTGTTCATCGTCATGGCGTTCAGTTCCTGATGGC
The DNA here is from genome assembly GCF_900580675.1 of Pseudomonas viridiflava. Taxonomy (GTDB): domain Bacteria; phylum Pseudomonadota; class Gammaproteobacteria; order Pseudomonadales; family Pseudomonadaceae; genus Aquipseudomonas. The sequence goes on along the minus strand of NZ_UTBG01000166.1, from coordinate 39,823 downwards.
CCAGAAGTTGAGTTCCAGCTCGGCAAACTCGCCGCTGGCATGGAAGGCAAAACCACCCGATTGCTCCAATTGGGTGATGTCACGGGCACTGAGTTCGAGCATGAAATAGGTCTTGCCGGCATGGAACGGGATCTGCCGCGGCGCGACGGGCAGAGGCCTGACCTTGATGCCGGCAAGGTGCAGGTTGACCAGCTCGCGGATACGCTCCACGGTGCCGATTTTCAGATGCGCCGGCAGCCGGTGGCGCAGCTCTTCCGAATCACACTGGGCGGTTGCCGCCAGAATAAAGGTCGCTGCACCCAACAACTTGAGATCGCTCACTGGGCAGACCAGCACGCCGTACTGACGCTGTTGCAACGTCAATTCGACCGCATGTTGTTCCAGCACCAGCGATAGCACCGTGCGAATGCCGCCCATCACGCCGCGAAAACTGGCGCCCTGGTCGCCATGCTGGTAAGGCGCTACCGATTGCACACGCTTGTTGTCGATGGCGAACGTAGACAGCTCGCCGAGGATCGACAGCAGTTCCCGGTACAACGCCTCCGGGCGAACCTGGGGCTGGCCCAAATAGTGCCGCAAGGTCAACTCGGTACGGTTGATCAATTGCAGCATCAGCAAGTCGCCGACCTGCGCACCCGCGGACTTGCCGGCCCCCTGGATGCGCTCGGCAATCGCATCACCACGGGTGGCCAGCAGGCTGATGACTTCCTTGATGCACGACGACACATACCCGGTTCCCTGGAGATAGATAAACGTCGGCACAAAATCGGTATCCAGCGTCACGCCGCCGTCACGGGTCGACTCCAGCACTTGGGCAACCTGAAGCTTCACGTAGAAGGGGTCACTGGGATGCTCGCCCACTAACAGGCGCAGGTCAGGCCGCGCGCAGTTGATCTGGCAGCGGGAATCCGCACCGGCGTTGGAGTCGCCGATCTGTGTTTCCCACGCCACGTAGCGCGCCAATACATCGTTTTGCTCCTGCCTGCGCGCTTCAATCTGGTTGTCGGTTGCCAGGGGCAACGCCAGGTAGATAGCTTGCGACCCGGCGTTGACAGGCACCTGCAACACCAGGGGTTCCATCGAGCCGCTCAGCTCGAACAGGCTACCGTCCGGCAATACCCCGCTGGCCTGGTTGACCACCACCTTGCCCAGGTTCAGGTACTGCACGTCGACCTCGAGGGTCAAAAACCCCCAAGCGTCACTGCCCAACAGGCGAGTACGGTTGAGCTGCTGATGGAAGTAACGATCGTTGTGCTGCAAGTGCTGGGGCCGTAGCAGCATGCCTTCCTGCCAGATGACGTTATGAACCTGCATCTCAATCCTCCGTCTTGCGGGTGTGCGGGGTATCGAGGCGAATACCAGCCTGGTCCAGCACCAGCTCGGCACGCGTCAGCTGCTCAGGGGCGACAGGCAACACCAGCCGCCATTGCACATGGGGCAGATCGCGATAGGCCGCCAGCACGCCTACATAACGGGTTTGCGGCTCAACACTGAGCTTGAGCGCAAGCCGATCGCCGGGCCGCATTTCCAGTTCTTCGCTGCTGACCCAATCCTTGGGCAGCGTCTGTTCGGCCCGCGCATAAAGGCTGAAAAAATCGGCATTTTCGAAGGCTACGGGGTGCCGCAGCTCAAGCAGGCGCACGACCACTGGCGAGGGACGCCCGTGGAGGTCCGGGTTGACCTCGTCGCTGGCCGTCAATGTCAGGTCCAGCTTGGTCAGGGTCGAAAACGGTGAAAGGCTGCTGCAACCGACCAGCAGGCACAGCGTTAACCCTATTGACGCAACGGTGATTCGATACATGAACATCATCCCGGGTACGCGGCGTGCAAGGTGGAGACCAGGCGTACCTGTTCCTCATAGGCTTTGGTAAAGTCGCTGCGCAATAGCTGCTCGTCCAGGGCGACCTCGTCGTGCAGCCGTCGGTAATGGCGCTGGTACGCTCGCCAATGGGCGCCGTCGGTAAAGAACCGACCCGGGTTGCGCTCGCGTTCGAAGCACAACAACAGATGACCTGGCGCAAAAGCCGCCAGCGCACTGCGCAGTGCGGCACGACAGGCCACCACCAGGGCCAGTTGATGCACTTGCAGCTCCCGGCAGGTCTGGGCAACTGCCTGCTCCGCAGGCAGCTGGCCCGACTCGCCGGCCCCCAGCAACGCCGTCAAGGTCGCCTGGGTATCGGCGCAATCCTTCAAGGGGTTATGCGTTCTGGGCGTTGGGGTGCTCCAACCCAGGTTCACTTCACTGTTGAGCTCGTCTCGGGTTCGAAGGCTTTGCTGCAGCCCTTCGACCGTCTGCCTGAACAGGCCCGCCACCTTGATCGCCAGCGCCTCGCGACCCGGCGTGTCGAGCGTTTCCAAGCGCATGCCCAGGGCCTCGCCGAACTGTGACCAGAAGCTGTCCGAAGCTGCGGGAGCAAAGGACTCGGGCAGTGGCGATTCCTCTTCCCTGGCTGGCTCGGCCCATTGAGGTACCACCAGGTGATCGCGATCCACGGCACCTTCACGCAATGATTGGGCAGGCGACTGGGTTGACGTGTCCAACGCATCCAGCTCTTGGGATGACTCAACGCGTCGTTGCTCCAGGTCCAGTGCCTGAACGGGATCAAGTCCCAGAAATGCATCATTGGGAATCGTGTCGCTGCGAGCGAATCGATGCCGCTCATCCCCTGATAGCCGGGCACGAATCTCCATCGATCCCAGCCGGTACACATCGCCTTCACTGATCGGTCGGGCTTGCCCTTTGCGCAGGCGCTCCACACTGCCGGACACAGCAATTCCGTTGCTGCTGATATCCGTCAGAAAGTAGCGGCCGTCTCGAAAACTGACCAAACCATGGTGGCTGGAGATCAGGCGCTGGGTGTCGGGAATAACCCAGTCACACCCCATCCCTCGGCCGATCACGCCGCCGACACGGTCGAATAGCTTGCGCGCTGGCGCTTCACCGTTCGCGGTGTCACATACTTCAAACACTAATTGCATGGCAGGACTCTCCCTGTTCAATGGCCGCGATGGGGCGCCTGTGGATCACCCAACGGTCGGTAGTCAGCATCATCAAAGACATAATTGGCGTTACAGCCACCCAACAAACACAGCACAAGCGCCAACGCTTGCCATGGACGAAAAAGCATCAGGTATCTCCAGAAAAAAGTGCCCGGACGTGCGCCCTTCAGCGTGCCTCGCGAACCTCGCTGACGGGGATCTTCAAGTGCGCGAGGCGGTAGAGCAGCGTGCGACGGGCGACGCCCAACTCACGGGCTGTGCGCGTTCGGTTGCCACGGTTCTTGTGCAGGCAGTCGATCAGAAACACCCGCTCTACCCGCTCCAGCCGTTGGCGCAACGTTGCGTCGTCCGCGCCATTGGCCGTGACGGGCACCAGGGACAGGTGCGTCGGCAGGATCACGCCGTCGTCACACAGCAACACCGCACGCTCCACCAGGCATTTGAGTTCTCGTACATTGCCGGGAAAAGCATGGCTCGACAGTTGATCCAAGGCCGCGCTTGACCACTCCACGGCTGAACGGCCCAGGGCGACACAAGCGTTGTGCGCAAAATGCCGCGCCAACAGCAGCACATCGCCGTCGCGCTCACGCAAGGCCGGAAGCTCAATGGGGAATTGCGCCAGGCGGTAGTAAAGGTCTTCGCGAAAACCACCCTGTGCCACCATCGCGGCGAGGTCGCGGTGAGTCGCGGCGATAATGCGAACATCGACTTTGTGTGCCGCATTGGCACCCAATGGACGAATTTCCCCTTCCTGCAACACCCGCAGCAACTTGGCCTGCAGTGACAGCGGCATATCGCCGATTTCGTCGAGGAGCAAGGTGCCGCCGTCAGCGGTGTCAAACAACCCGGCATGGTTGCGCTCGGCCCCAGTGAAGGCACCTCTTCGATAGCCGAACAGCTCACTTTCCAGCAGCCCCTCGGGAAATGCCGCACAGTTTTGCACCACAAACGCCTTGCCACTGCGTGATCCGGCAGAATGAATAGCCCGCGCCACCACTTCCTTGCCAGTACCGGTCTCACCGCGCAGCAGCACGGTATAGGGGGTATGCAGAACCTTGCCGATCAGGCGGTAGGTTTCATCCATGGCCGTGCTGTTGCCAATCAAGCCAAACGCTGTACGGGGTACCTGCGCTTCAACCTCTGGATGAACAACATTGCGCACAGGGCGCGTACGCCGCAGCAATGCCAGCTGCATCAAGGCAAAGCTGCCGAGCAGGCCCAATGAGGCGGCGTAGTTTTGCAAGGGATTCGGGCGCTGGCTGGCGTACAGCAATATGCCTGCGATGGTCTTCTGCCGACTCAACAACGGCACACACGACAACGAGTGCCAGGGCGTCGCCATTGCCGGCAGGAAACCGCTTTCGTACGGGCTGTTTTTCAGGTCGTCGAGGCTGAGGGCGCTGCGATGACTGAGTACATAGTGCAGCACCTGTTCATGCTGAAAGTCCGCGCCGCTCACCAGGGCTTGGGGAGGAAGCGCCCCAGGCGAATGCTGGGCAATCAGGTCCAGCCTGCCCGTAGCCTCGTCGCGCCAATACAATTGGCTGAGTTCGCACTGACTCAGTTGGGCCGCAGCCACCACACAGAGATCCGGCAAGCTGCTCTCATCGTCATCAATGCCCATGCGAGCGAACCAGGACAGCAAGGCATCAGCGTAAGCCAGGGGATGGGGCAACTGGGTAAACAGGTTGTCCATCATTGGCTGAACTCGCAGCGTGGTTCGCCGTTATCATCCAGTCCGGCATGCACTTGCGCCAGGGTCTCGCCACTGGCCATGGCGTCCAGCAGCCGGTCCACCACCTGCGGCAGCAAGTGGGTTTCAACCCATTGATCAATGTACCGAGCACCGCTGTCACTGCTCGCACAGCGCTCGGCCATGTGCGCAACCAGCTCAGGCGCATAACTGAACGCAAGCTTGCGCAGATGCAGCCTTTGCCCGAGGCGGTCCAGCTTGAGCCTGGCCATGTCCTGCAGAATCTCGCCCTTGATCGGGTAATACGGCACCACGCGCATCCGGGCCAGCAGCGCCGGCTTGAAGTGGTCGCGCAGCAACGGACGGATGGCCTCGTGCAGCACCTGTACATCGGGTCTGCGGCCACCTGCGCATAATTCGCCGATACATTCACTGCCGAGGTTGGAGGTCATCAGGATCAGCGTGTTGCGGAAGTCGATTTCCCGACCCTCGCCGTCGTTGGCCAACCCCTTGTCGAAAATCTGATAGAACAGGTTCAGCACTTCCGGATCGGCCTTCTCGACTTCGTCGAGCAGCACGACCGAATATGGACGCTGGCGTACGGCTTCCGTCAACACTCCACCCTCGCCATAACCGACATAACCGGGTGGCGCTCCGATCAGCCGGGACAGCGCGTGTTTTTCCTGGAACTCCGACATATTGAGGGTGGTGACAAAACGCTCGCCTCCATACAGCAGGTCGCCAAGGGCCAGAGCCGTCTCGGTCTTGCCCACACCACTCGGGCCGACCAGCAGGAACACGCCAACCGGGGCTTCGGCCTTGTTAAGCCCGGTAGCCACGGCGCGCAGGTTGCGATCAAGGGCCTGCACCACCTGCTCCTGGCCGAGAATGCGTGAGCGCAGCGCATCGGCAAAACCCAGCACCCTTTCACTGCTCTCGAGGGCCAGTTGCTCAACCGGGATACCGGTCCAGGCACTGATCACCTGTGCGACAAGCCGTGGGCACACGTGTTGCTCCACCGCCCGATCTTCAAGCCAGCGTTGCTCCAGGTCCTGACGCTCAGCCTCCACTGCCTCCATACGCAAGTTCAGCGCGAGCAGGGCCTGTTCATCCACTGGCAGACCCGAATCCCGGTCCCGGCTCAGCGCCTGACGCTGGCGCGTGCCCTGCGTTTGCTCCGCGTACAGGCGCTGCAATGCCTCGGGCGCCGTATCCCGGTTGGTGCGCACGCGTGCACACGCAGTATCCAGCACGTCCACCGCCTTGTCGGGCAACTGGCGCCCGGCCAGATAACGCGCACTCATCTGCGCCGCAGCGACCACCGCATCGTCACGCACATAGACACCGTGGCTGCGTTCATACACAGGGACCAGGCCACGCAGGATCGAGACCGCCTGTTCAACGCTGGGCTCGCAGACCTGCACGGGCTGGAAACGCCGCGCCAGTGCCGGGTCTTTTTCGAAGTATTTCTTGTATTCCGACCAGGTAGTGGCGGCAATAGTGCGCACTTCACCCCGGGCCAGGGCCGGCTTGAGCAAGTTGGCGGCATCGGACGCACCCGCCTGGGCACCTGCCCCCACCAACGTGTGCGCCTCGTCGATAAACAGGATTACAGGCTTCGCTGACTGCTTGACCTCATCGATCACCCCCTTGAGTCGCCGTTCGAATTCGCCCTTGATGCCGGCGCCCGCCTGGAGCAGGCCCATGTCCAGGGTCAAAATCCGGACATCCTTGAGCGGTTCCGGGACCTGGGCGCTGGCGACCAGCAGGGCAAGGCCCTCGACAACCGCGGTTTTCCCCACCCCGGCTTCACCCACGAGAATCGGATTATTCTTGCGTCGGCGCACCAGTATGTCGATTACCTGGCGGATCTCCGCGTCACGGCACAGCACGGGGTCGATGCGCCCCTCCTGGGCCTGGCGGCTCAGGTCGTGGGTAAAGCGCTCCAGCAACGACTCGCCACCCGGCGTAACGTTGGTGTCAGGCGCCCGACTCAACAAAAAATCATGCACACGCTGGGCGTCCAACCTGCTCAACAACGCCTGGTAACCACTGCCGGCGTGCTGTAACGGGTGACGCACCAGCGCCAGCAACAGCGCACCGTGATCAACTTCCGTTTGCCGCAGCTCCAGATGGGCAACCATCAGGGCTTGTTGCAGCCATTGCACGAGAGCCTGGGCAAACACCGGGTTGCGCGACGCACTCGCCTGCGCCTTCGGCTGCAGTATTGCCTGCAGCTCGCCGACTTCGACACCCGCATCCGCCAACGCCCGCACCAACAGGCTGTCATGATGTTCAAGCAGGGCCAGTAGCAAATCTTCCACCAACACTTCGTTGCCACCCCGTGTCACACAGCGCTCAGCTGAGCGCTCAAGGTCGCGACGGACCTGGGCGGTCAACGTCTGGATAAGTTGTTGCAGGTCTACATTCATCATAATGACTCATCCCTCATAAACGTTGCTGGGCACAATGACCACTCCGTCAGCGCACTCATGCGCCAGCCAACTGGTCCAGCCGAGTCGACAGACGTTGCGCTCGCCAATGTGCAATGGCCTGATTTCATCCCTGGCCAGCACCAGGCGCAGGTCATACTCCAGAGGGTCGCGTGCCGTCAGGCGTACCAATGAACACAGCAGCGGGTAGTCCGTACCGGTCGGCAGAAACGCATGGAATCGTTGCCAGTCCAGACCTTTCACATGCACCCTGAACTTGCCGCTGCGGTCGGCGACCCGGCTTCCCAGTACCTGGTCCTGGCCTAACAAACTGTTCGCAATGCCGAGCCGATTTCGCTGCGGGCCAGTAATCAACACCGAGCGCTCGACCCACTGCTCGATAAACAGACGGTTGTGCCTGAAGTAGTAACGCAACACCGTCTCGATCAGGGCTGCCGAATGCGCACGCAGGCCAAGCAAACCCAGATAGGGCAATAACCGCTTGCAGTCCAAAGGCGTAGCACTGCGAATCTGCCGCCCTCTCAACCCGATCAATGCAAACAACTGATCGGAAAAAGCGTCGCGCGCCCCGTCTTGAAAACACATCCGATAGCGGTATTTACGCCAGATCGGCAGCATCAGCCGCTGCAATCGGTGATGAAACAGGTCCAGGAAATCGCGGGTGGTCCTACCGCCCTCCCCGTCAACAAATGCCTGCTCGCCATAAAACGCGGGCAATGGCGAACCGGCACCACACAGGCCCAGCACGTTGAGGCGCAGACGTGCGCGCAACTGACCGTGCTCAACAAAAAACTCAACCCGGTCAATATCGTGGCCAGGGAAACCAAGCCCCGGGTTGGCCTGAAACTCCAACTGGTCGTACAGCGCATCCTCATCCAGCGTCGGATGGGCGTCACGCAGGCGCTTGATCACCTGCAAAACTGCCTGGAACAGCGAGTATTCGCGGATGACACCGGCCAGGTTCGTCAAAGCAGGGGCTGCTGGCCCATCCGTGGTGGCCATAGGTACACGTCTCCTTGTGTGCTGATGACTCGTAGTTCGTGGAATGCATTAAGGCTGGCGTAGAGCGCGAAAAATTCGTTGAGCACCGACGCGAACACAAACACGTCGCCCTGGCCCAGGAAGCCTGCGGGATCAATCGTCAGGTCGATGCGCAAACCCCGAAACGGCAGGCCTCGGTGAAGTCGATCGACGGCCGTATGCTCGACGGAGCGCAAGGCACCCAGCCTTTTATCACTGACCTTTTGCGCCTGGCGGTCGTGGTAGCGCGGCAGGTCGTAGGTTTCGAGGATCATCCTCAAGGCATTGATGTCGCTCAAAGACAGGTAGTTAAGCGACATGTTGCTGATGAGCCGCCAGAGAAAATCATGGTCCAGTGGCGGCGAATAGCTGGTGGTCGGCACGCAGATATTACGAAACGACAACCCCTGCGGTGTCTGCTCGCAAGGTTGGTTGATCGCCCCGATCGGAAGCAGCCCGGGCATATTGTGGTTGGTACAGGTCAGCTCGACCGAGAGTGTCTGCCGATTGGCCGCCAGGCCATTATTGAATCCCAGCCAGGTATCGAACCCGGCATGCTGCGCCGAAGAACGTTGGCGAATGCTGTAGCTGGGGGCCCCCGTCGAGACGTGCGTATCGCCGTCATGCTCAAAGGATTCGAACGGCACATAGGTCTGATATCCCAAGCCGCCAGGGTGCCACCCCGTGACGCTGTCTACGGAAAAGACACAGGCGTTGTCACGCGAATACTCTCCAGGTATCAGCAGGTATTCATCCTGTTTTCCGTCCAGACGAATCGGTACTGCATCCTGTTTGAACAAGTTGACGATCGGGGTGCAGTAGAGCTTCACATTGTCCAGTGTGGGGTACTGGGTCTCCCGCAACGGGTTTCGCAGTTCGAAGCGCAACACCAGTCCGCTTGACTGCTTGAGCTGTTCAGGCGGCAAGCTCTGCAGCGCTTCGAACCCCGCCACATCGACGAACAGGTATTTGTCAGGAAAGGCGAAGTATTCCTGCAGATGGCGATAACCGCGAAAGGTGTTCATCGGATAGGGAATCAACGCCTGGTCCTCGTTGAATCCGACCGGGCGTACGTGGTCGGCGTCAAGTCGCAGCGTGAGAGCCTGGCCAGTTGTGCCAATGACCGGCAGGCCATCACGGCCGAAAGGCAGCAACTCTATCCCCTCAAGCTGGCGCAACAGGCTCAGGTATAACCCCTGGGCAATGTAGCGATCTCCAGCCAGGTGCAGGCGCAGTTTGTCGATCGTCAAGTCAGCGAAACTACCCTCGGCACTCATCTCCAGGCGCAGGCTCAAGAATGCCCGCTCCCCCTGCACGCTGTATTCGAGCGCGCCCAGTTGCAGCGGCTGCACCTGCGTGGCGTAACAGGTGCGGAAACGGCAGCGTTCGCCATTGATGTCAGCACTTTCGACCGGCGTATCCCGCGCTACGAACACGCCTGGGCCGGCATGCTTCAACGGATCAAATTGCAGAATGCTGAACGCGGGCATCGGCCGCATGTAATTGGGCCACAGCAAATGCATCAAGGAGTGGGTCAGTTCAGGCAGTTCGTCGTCCAGCTTCTGACGCAAGCGACCGGTAAGAAAAGCGAAGCCCTCCAGCAGCCTTTCCACATCAGGGTCCTGGCCCGGCTGAGCAAGAAACGGCGCAAGCGCGGGGTTGCGCTCGGAGAAACGCCGCCCCAGGTGACGCAATGCACTGAGCTCGCTTTGGTAATAACGATTAAAGGACATCCGGCAAGACCTCGGCCCGGCCTGTGCCACACAAGCGCGCAGTAAACACTACAGGTTGCTTGACGCCGTCCACCGTCAGCGTGGCCTCGATGGCGAATGCCTGGGCCAATGGGTCGTGATCCCGCGGCAGCGCCGTGACCCGCACATGTTTCAAGCGCGGCTCGTAGGCACGGATAAATCGCTCGATCAGCAACCGCGACTGGCTCAGTGACTCATGCAGGCTGCGGTTCATGTCATTGAGGTCGGGCAAGCCATAGTCCGGCAACGTTTGAACGCTGCCCGCACGGATGCTGAGCATCTTCCCCAGGTGAGCCGCGACGGATGCCACACCCCCTGCAGGGCGGGTCGCCGGGCGTTCGAGGCGCTCGAACAGGCTTTGGTTATGGGGCATGCCCTGACCTCTGCTCATTCTTTATCAAGCTTGCCAACGAGGGACAGGGTGAAATCGGCCCCCATGTACTTGAAGTGCGGTCGCACACTGAGGTTTACGCGATACCAGCCCGGTTCGCCCTCGACGTCACTGACAACGATACGTGCTGCCCGCAACGGACGTCGCCCGCGCACTTCGGCACTGGGGTTCTCCTGGTCGGCGACGTACTGGCGAATCCATTTGTTGAGCTCCAGCTCCAGGTCGGTACGCTCCTTCCAGGAACCCAATTGCTCACGCTGCAATACCTTGAGGTAATGGGCCAGACGATTGACCACCATCATGTAAGGCAACTGGGTACCCAGGCGATAATTCAACTCGGCTTCCTTGCCCTCGGCGCTGATACCGAAATGTTTGGGCTTCTGCACCGAACTGGCAGAAAAGAACGCCGCGTTGTCACTGCCCTTGCGCATCGTCAAGGCAATGAAGCCCTCTTGTGCGAGTTCATATTCACGGCGATCGGAAACCAACACTTCGGTTGGGATTTTGGTTTCGATTTCACCCATGCTGTGAAAGTGATGCAACGGCAAGTCTTCCACCGCCCCGCCACTCTGGGGTCCGATGATATTGGGGCACCAACGATAACGCGCGAAGCTGTCGGTCAAGCGCGTAGCAAAGGCGTAGGCGGTATTGCCCCACAGGTAGTGTTCGTGGCTGTTGACCACGTTTTCCTGATAGGCAAAAGTCTTGACCGGACACTCCAGCGGGTCATAGGGCGTGCGCAGCAGAAAACGCGGAACCGTCAGGCCGATGTAGCGCGCGTCTTCGCTCTGCCGAAAGCTTTGCCATTTGGCAAACTGCGGGCCTTCGAAATGGTCACTCAGATCCTTGAGGTCAGGCAGGCCGGTAAAGCTCTCCAACCCAAAGAAACCCGGCCCCGCTGCCGCAATAAAAGGCGCATGGGCCATGCAGGCCACGCTCGAGGCGTATTGCATCAACTTCACATCCGGCGCGCTGGGGGAAAGAAAGTAGTTGGCGATAATCGCGCCCACAGGCTGGCCGCCGAACTGACCGTATTCAGCGCTGTAGATATGTTTGTACAGCCCGGACTGCGTGACTTCCGGTGAGTCTTCGAAGTCATCCAGCAGATCTTGCCGGGAGACGTTCAGCAGCTCGATCTTGATGTTTTCGCGGAAATTGGTGCGATCGACCAGCATCTGCAAGCCTTTCCAGGAAGCTTCCAATGCCTGGAAGTCCGGGTGATGCAAAATCTCATCCACTTGCAGGCTGAGCTTGGTGTCGATCTCGGCAATCATTCGGTCGACCAGCCGCTTCTTGACGGGCTCCCCGCTGTTCTGCGGCTTGATCAGTTCTTCGATAAATGCCGAGACACCCCGTTTGGCAATGCCATATGCCTCGTCGTCCGCACTGAGTAAGGTTTGGGCGATGATGTTGTCGAGAATGCTGTATTCGTCGGCAGGTTGTGCCGGCAGCGAGTTGCGTTGCGTGGTCATGGTGCCAGTGTCCTTTTACTGAAATGTCAGGCGGTGTGGCTGTTCAGCCCCAGCTCGGCCAATACGCGAGCGCGGGACTCGTCATCCGCCAACGCTTGCTCGATGGCTTTGCGAAAGCTTGGCGTATTACCCAGCGGCCCTTTGAGCGCCATGAGCGCCTCACGCAGCGCCATCAGCTTTTGCAGCTCGGGAATCTGCTCAACCAGGTTCGCAGGGTTGAAATCCTTCATGGAGTTGATGCGCACCTGAATGGCCAACTCCTCAACCTCAGCGTCTTCCTGGAGGCGGTTAGGAACGTTCAGCGTCAGGCTCAGTGCCTGCTTGGCCAGCACGTCATCCAATGTGTTCTTGTCGAGGGCAATGGGCTTGCGATCCTCAAGCTTGCGGACATCCTCGCGCTGGGTGAAATCGCCCAGTACCAATAGTTTCAACGGCAGTTCGACTTCCTCCTGTACCCCGCCAATGGCGGGTTTGAAGGTAATGTTGACGCGTTCCTTGGGTGCTACCGAACCGTCTTTGGCCATGGTGTGTCTCCTTATTCGGGTGGCTCAAATGCCTATTCAAGTACCGCTTCAAGATCGAAGAGGCACAACCTGCGATGGGTCTCTTCCTTGCGCTCGCGCACGGCGTGGTTTTGGGGCAACAAGTCGCAGCAGCGATGCAGCAACTGGTTCACCTGGAGCGCCAGCTCCGGCTCCCAACGCTCCAGCCCCGAACGTTGCAGCTCGTGGTCAAGCTGTTCGAGCTGGATCTTCGCCAGGTCATATTTGCCCGCCTGCACACACAGCTGCGCCTGGGCGAGTCGCCAATAAAAACGCGCACGATCGCTGCGAGCGGCGTGCATGCCCTGAGTGAGCGCATGCATGGCCGCCTTGAGTCCGTCCTTTCGCAGCCGGGCCTCTGCGTCCTGCAAGGCGATCGCCCAAGGCTGTGTATCGGCGTCAACCACTGCCATCGGCGACTCGGGCCTGTGCAAGTGACGGGCAACCTGGTGCGTCATCCAGTCGCGAGTGTTGGCGTCGGCAAACGGGACACCGTCGTAAAAACGAAACTCGGGCAGGTTGGGCAAGCGTTGCAGCAGTAGGGCTACGCTCACTTCAAGCTCGGTCATGGCCAAGTCAGCCTGCAGGGCCTCCAGGCATTGCCAGACTTTGTACAGCCCGACGAACCAGAACAGCGCACCGGCAAGACTGGCCTCGAGTTCAAGCAGCAAGTCGGCGTAATGGCCCTGGGCAAAGCGCTCCTGGTAACGCTTCAGCTTGTCGTTTACCGGCCCGCGCAAGGCAGTGACCCGCTCGTTGTCAGCGTCCGGATAGCTGACGAGGGCCAGCCATGCCAGTGTCCGGTTCAGGCGCAGCGCACGCAGATCGGTGGCATTCTGGCGTAGCCACCAGGCGCACAGGGGCCGGGCCTGCTCCTGTAAGGCGCGCAATAATTTGTGGGCGTCTTTTTCGTTATCTACCACTGGCTCAGGCTTGAGTAGCTGGGTAGCAACCTGCTTTACCTGGGCAATTACTCCGCCCACTGCCGAGGCCGCAGGATCGCCCTGCGCAACGTGCTCCAATCGCCCCGCCAATTGCCTGCGAGTCGACAGCAACATGGGCGCGTCATCCACCAGGTGCCTGGCCCACAATTCATCGAGACGCGCCAAGTGTTCAAGCAACGATTGGAAGAGCGGTATCTGGTTCTGTAGCGACAGGTTATGTGTAAAAAGGGGTTCAAGGCGCGAAACCAACCAACTCAAGGCCGCGCCACGGGTGCGGTTTTTTTCGGGGTAGACCGACGTCCAATGCTCCTCGCAGAGATAGCGTAATAACCCCAGGCCAGCCAGCAGACCGGGAAAGGACTCACGCTGATGCAACGCCCAGGTCAACCAGACCGCTACACGCAGATCTTTCGATTGCTGGCGCAAGACCGACTCGCTGACTTCCAGGACTTTATGCCAGTCGGGCTGACCGGTGCCGTGTATTGATTGCGCTTTGCCGAGCTCGGATTCCAACAATTCATATTCGCTTGAAAAGCGCATATCGCTGCCGGCAAAACTCGTTTGCGAGCAGGGAAAACGTGCAAGTTCAAGATAATAATCATACAGCTTGTCTGAATAAGACATTTGGCACCGCGCATAACTACACAAGGCAGAAAAGGCACACTGGGCACAACTATATTTCATACCAGAGCGCTATCTAAACTTCGATCTACTTCCCACGAAGTTCGCAAACCTTAGCCATACATAAAACATTCAGCAAGCAACGGAAGCAAACTTAAGAAACTTCCTACAAGCGCTGGAAATCGCCACATGCGCAGCATTTTGCGCAGCTAAATACCCTCGGCGAACTTAATCATCCCGCCAGCCCTGACAGTGCCAGAACAATGCTAATGAGCAACTAAGTGCGCACCCATGCGCAAACAATTTCGCTAATAACCCCTTAACGCTCATCCATTTATGTTGGAAACTAACTCGTTACAGCCCAATCCCATTGGTTTTATTGGGCCTGCCAGTTTCCGGCACGCTTCTTGTTATAGGGGTTTGCCCAGCCAGTTTACTTCCGGCTGGAACTACCTCATCAATCAGGCAAGGAAACCAATCATGCCAACACCCGCCTATCTTTCTATCACCGGCGTCAAACAGGGTTTGATCACGGCAGGCACGTTTACTCAGGACTCGGTAGGCAACATTTATCAAGAAGGCCATGAGGACCAGATCCTGGTCCAGGCCTTCTCTCATCAGGTGATCATTCCTCGCGATCCGCAGTCGGGTCAGCCAACCGGCCAGAGGGTCCACAAGCCGTTGATGATCACCAAGGTTTTCGATAAATCATCGCCATTGCTGTTCAGTGCGCTGACCAGCGGCGAGGAGGTCAAATGCCGATTGGAATGGCTGCGTACTTCGTCGGCCGGGACCCAGGAGCACTACTTCACCATTGAACTGGAGGGCGCAACCATCGTGGATATCCAGTCACGCATGCCCAATTGTCAGGACCCGTCCAATGCCCACTTCACTCACCTGGAAGATGTGCATTTCACCTATCGCAAGATTGTGTGGACGCATGAAGTGTCAGGCACTTCCGGCTCGGATGACTGGCGCAGCCCCGTAGCAGGCTAACCCGGCCCGTGCGAAAACGGCGGCCACGGACGGCCGTCGTTTTCGCCGACCGGTTACACCATCGCCAGCGGGTGCTTGCGCTTGGGCGCGCCGAATACACGGTCAATGGCGTCCAGATCGTGCTCGTCCAGCACCAGCTTGGAAGCAGCAGCGTTGAGCCGCACGTGCTCGGGGGTGACCGCCTTGGGAATGGCGATCACACCGTCCTGGCGCAACACCCAGGCCAGGGAAACCTGGGCGGGTGTGACCTCGTGACGACGCGCGATCTGTTTGAGGGTGGGGCTGGAGAGCAGCTCCCCGCCTTGGGCAATCGGGCAGTACGCCATTAATGGCAAATGGTGTTGTTGCCACCACGGCAGCAGGTCGAATTCGATACCGCGCTCTTCGATGTTGTAGAGCACCTGGTTAGTGGCGCAGTTTGGTGAGGCAAGTTCCTGCAGGTCGGCCACATCGAAATTGGAGACGCCCCAACGGCCGATCTTGCCCGCCTCGCGCAGGCGTTCGAAGGCCTCGACGGTTTCTTCAAGGGGATACTGGCCGCGCCAGTGCAGCAGGTATAAATCAATGTAGTCGGTGCCCAGGCGCTGCAGGCTGGCTTCACAGGCGCGGGGCACGCTTTTCTGGCTGGCGTTGTGCGGGTAGACCTTGCTCACGAGGAACACTTGGTCGCGCCTGCCGCGGATGGCTTCGCCGACCACTGTTTCGGCGCCGCCCTCGCCGTACATTTCGGCGGTATCGATCAGGGTCATGCCCTCGTCGATCCCCAACTGCAAGGCCGCGACTTCGGCGCGGTGCTGGTCCGGGTTTTCGCCCATGCGCCAGGTTCCCTGGCCGATGACAGGGACGGGAACGCCGGCCAGATCGATAGTACGCATGACAACCTCCTGATGAGTTCGCGGATTAACAGTGTGGCATTGACCGGACAAAAGGGTTCAATCGAAGTATGGTTGGCACCTGCGAAGTCGCCAGGAAGGACCTGTAATGCTGTTTGTCGTAATGCTCGGGGGCAAGCACCCCAGGGCAAAAATTGAAGTGCATGATGTGGTGTTCGCGGCGGCGGATACGCTGGAGGCCACTTACCCGCAATTGCGCGAGGGTTGGTTCGGCAGCCCCAAGGGCGTGCACATCGATTCGTGGATGGCGGTGGATGGCGTGGACGGCTGGAAAGTCGAACTCAGCCACCTGGCCCCCCAGGCCGGCGCGCATCACCTGTATTTCATCAACCTGGGCGGTTATGAGGCCAACAGCTTTGGCGAGGCTCATCACTACCTGCTGGTGGTCGCGCGCGACAAACGCGAGGCGACAACCAAGGGCAAGCAACAGATGCTGCGCCACTGGGCCCAGGCCCATACCGATGGCGTGCTGGACATCGACGACTGCCTGCCCATCGACCTGGTGGATGGACGCTACCTGCACCTTGTGCAGGCGCCGCACCGGCCGATCGTGCAGCGCAACGACTATATCGTGCTGCCTTGAACCAACCGATCAAATAGCGGGAACTTTGCCGGGAAATAACCGCCTGAATCCGGTACGCTCACCCTTTTTACTCAAGGAGTTACTCCCCATGGCCAAAGCCACCGCCCGTCACATCCTCGTTTCCACTGAAGACAAGTGCAACGAACTGAAGGCCCAAATCGAAGGCGGCGCTGATTTCGCAGAAATCGCCAAAGCCAACTCCAGCTGCCCATCCAGCCGCGACGGCGGCAGCCTGGGTTCGTTCGGTCCAGGCCAAATGGTTAAAGAATTCGACACCGTCGTATTCAGCGCCCCGATCAACACCGTGCAAGGCCCGGTGAAAACTCAGTTCGGCTACCACCTGCTGGAAGTGACCAGCCGCCAGGACTGATCCAGTCCGCGCTGATGTTTTAAACAACGGCCCGCCTTTTTGGTGGGCCGTTGTGCATGTGATGGCTGGCGAGGCTGATGCCGTTAGCGTACAAATCCCTATTCTATTTACCCGGCATTCAAGGCTGATAATGCGATTGGCTTTTTCCAGACTGCTCAGTTCCTCCCTGGCCCTGCTGCTGGCCAGCAGCGCCGTGATCGCGGCCCCCCAGCCGTCACTGACGGTGTACGGCGAACCTGCCAAGTACCCCGCCGGCTTTACCCATTTTGACTACGCCAACCCCAATGCCCCCAAGGGCGGTAGCCTGCGGCGCTCGGCACTGGAGATAGGGCGTTTCGACCATGTGTTGCCCTATATCGACAAAGGCATCGGCGTGTCCCAGGTCGACGGCTGGCTGTATGCCCCCCTGGCCCAGCGATCCCTGGACGAACCCTACACGGTGTACGGCCTGGTCGCCGAGAAGATGGAGCGCGCCGACGACGGGCTGTCCCTGCGCTTCTACCTCAACCCAAAGGCGCGCTTTGCCGACGGCAAGCCGATTACCGCTGAAGACGTGCGCTACAGCTTTGACTTGCTGATGACCCAGGGCAGCCTGCGCTTTCGCACCTTGTTCGCCGACGTCAAGCACATCGAGGTCGAAGGCCCCCGCCAGGTGCGTTTCGATTTTTCGAGCAATGAAAACCGCACCCTGCCCCTGGATATCGCCACCCTGCCGGTGTTCCCCGAGCATTGGTGGAAAACCCGCGATTTCGCCAACGGCGGCGGCTATGAAGCCCCGCTGGGCAGCGGCCCGTACAAGGTCGCCAAAATCGATTCCGGCAGTACCATCACCTTTACCCGTGACCCCGACTGGTGGGGCAAGGACTTGCCGGTCAGCCGTGGCCTGTACAACTTCGATCACCTGAGCCTGGAGTACTTCGGCGACACCGAAGTGGCCCGCCAAGTGCTGCGCGGCGGCGCCTACGACTTCAATCGTGAATTTTCTGCCACCGGTTATTCCATCGGCTACAACGGCCCGGCCCTGGACGATGGCCGCCTGCAACGCGCGCACCTGGCCAAGGAAATGCCGCAACCGGCCCAGGGTTATGTGTTCAACGTGCAAAAGCCGATGTTCAAGGACCGCCGTGTACGCCAGGCCCTGGCGATGCTGTGGGATTTCGAATGGGCCAACCGGCAGATGATGCGCAATATGTACATCCGCCAACAGAGTTTCTTCTCGAACAGCCCTTTGGCCGCCACCCAGCTACCGACCAAAGAGGAACTGGCGATTCTTGAACCCCTGCGCGGCCAAGTGCCCGATGAGGTCTTCACTCAAGTATTCAAGGCGCCGGTCACTGACGGCAGCGGCATGATCCGTGACAAGCAGCTGCAAGCCCTGGCGCTGTTGGAAGCCGCAGGCTGGAAGCCGGATGGCGACAAGCTGGTGAACGCTGAGGGTGAGCCGCTGGAATTTACGTTCCTGAATGCCCAGAACGGGCTTGAACGGCTGCTATTGCCTTACAAGCGCAACCTGGCACAGATTGGCATTACCTTGAACATCCGTCGTATCGACTCTTCCCAGTACGTCAACCGTGTGATGTCGCGGGACTACGACATGATCGTCACCGGCTTCCCGGTCACCACCTCGCCGGGCATGGAGCTGTACAATTTCTTTGGCTCCGCTGCGGCGTTTGATCCTGGCGCCAACAATTACATGGTGCTCAAGGACCCCGCCGTCGACACCCTGATCAAGGGCCTGGTCAAAGCCGACACCCAGGCGCAGATGCTCACCTACGCACACGCCCTGGACCGGGTGCTGCAATGGAATTACCTGTGGATCCCCAATTACTACCCGCCCGGCACCTCCGCCGCGTGGTGGAACCGTTTCGGTCGCCCGGCCATCGAGGCCAAAAACGACGAAGCCCTGGAAACCTGGTGGGAAATCAGCCCCACGCCGCTGACGAATGAGCAAATGAACGCCGAGTTGAAAAAACGCGGGGGTGCCCGCTGATGTTTGCCTATATCGTGCGGCGCCTGCTGCTGATCATCCCTACGCTGGTGATTATCCTGCTGGTCAATTTCGTGATCGTCCAGGCCGCGCCCGGCGGGCCGGTGGAACAAGCCATCGCCCACCTGCAAGGCATCGGCGGCGGCGCGGTCGGCGGCTCATCCGGCGAAGGCATCAGCAGTGGCTCACGCGCCAGCCGCGGCCTCGATCCGAAACTGATCAAGGACATCGAAAAACAGTACGGCTTCGACAAGCCCGCGCCGGAACGCCTGTGGTTGATGCTCAAGAGCTATGCCCAGCTGGATTTCGGTAACAGCTTCTTTCGCGGCGCAACGGTCATCGACCTGATCCTGGAAAAAATGCCGGTCACCATTTCGCTTGGCTTGTGGGCCACGCTGATCACCTACCTGGTATCGATCCCCTTGGGGATTCGCAAGGCGGTGCGCCATGGCAGCAGTTTTGATGTGTGGAGCAGCACCGCGATCGTGATCGGCTACGCCATGCCGGCGTTTCTGTTCGCGATGTTTCTGATCGTGGTATTCGCTGGCGGGACCTCGCTCAACTGGTTCCCGGTACGCGGGTTGGTGTCGGAAAATTTCGAAGAACTGAGCACCGTGGGCAAGATCGCCGACTATTTTTGGCACCTGGTGTTGCCGGTCAGTGCGCTGGTGATCGGCGGGTTTGCCACCCTGACGATCCTCACCAAAAACTCATTCCTCAATGAAATCACCCGCCAATATGTGGTGACCGCGCGTGCCAAAGGCTTGAGCGAACGACGCGTGCTGTACGGCCATGTGTTTCGCAACGCGATGTTGCTGGTGATCTCGGGAATTCCCCAGGCGTTTATCAGCGTGTTTTTCGCCGGCTCCCTGCTGATAGAAGTGATCTTCTCCCTGGATGGCCTGGGCCGCATGAGCTACGAAGCCGCCGTGTCCCGCGACTACCCGGTGGTATTCGGCTCGCTGTTTATCTTCACCTTGTTCGGCCTGCTGATAAAACTCATCGGCGACCTCTGCTACACCCTGGTGGACCCGCGTATCGACTTCGCCGCGAGGAACGCCTGATGCTTAATTTGTCTCCGGTGGCCCGTCGGCGCTTCGAACGCTTTAAAAAGAACCGTCGCGGCTGGTGGTCGCTGTGGCTGTTTATCGGCCTGTTTATCCTGACCCTGGGCGGTGAGCTGATCGCCAACGATAAGCCCCTGGTCCTGAGCTTTAAAAACGAGCTGTATTTCCCGGTGTTCAAGCGTTACACCGAGCAACAGTTCGGCGGGCAACTGCCGTTCCAGGCCGACTATCGCAGTGACTACGTGCAAAAGCTGATCAAGCAGGACGGCGGCTGGATGCTGTTCCCGCCGATCCCGTTCAGTGACGACACACCCAACTACGAATTGACCCGCCCTGCCCCCAGCCCGCCCTCGTCGGTGAACTGGTTGGGCACCGATGATCAGTCGCGCGATGTGTTGGCGCGGGTAATTTTTGGTGCGCGGGTATCGATTCTGTTTGCCTTGGCGCTGACCGCGATCAGCGCCGCCATCGGCATTGCGGCCGGTGCGTTGCAGGGCTACTACGGCGGCTGGGTCGACTTGATCGGCCAGCGCGTGCTGGAGGTATGGTCCGGGCTGCCGGTGCTGTACCTGCTGATCATCCTGTCGGGGTTTGTCGAGCCGAATTTCTGGTGGCTGCTGGGGATCATGGCGCTGTTTTCCTGGCTGGCCCTGGTGGACGTGGTGCGCGCCGAGTTCCTGCGCGGGCGCAATCTGGAATATGTGAAAGCCGCGCGGGCCCTGGGCCTGAATGACGGCAAGATCATTCGCCGGCACATCCTGCCCAACGCCATGACCGCCACGCTGAGCTACCTGCCATTTATCTTGACCGGCGCGATTTCGACCTTGAGCGCCCTGGATTTCCTCGGTTTCGGCATGCCGGCCGGCAGTGCGTCGCTGGGCGAGTTGATTGGCCAGGGCAAACAGAACCTGCAAGCGCCGTGGCTGGGCCTGACGGCGTTTTTTACCCTGGCGCTGATCCTGTCGCTGCTGGTATTTATTGGCGAGGCGTTGCGTGATGCCTTCGACCCCCGGTCATGAGTGAATCCCTATGAGCGACAACTTGATCGAGATCCGCGACCTCAGCGTCGCCTTCAGCGGCCAGACCGTGGTGAGCAAACTGTGCCTGGACGTTCGCCCCGGCGAATGCCTGGCGCTGGTAGGCGAGTCGGGCTCGGGCAAGTCGGTGACGGCCCACTCCATTTTGCAATTGCTGCCGGAAGCCGGCACCCAAACCAGCGGTTCCATCACGTATCGAGGCCAGGAATTGATCGGCGCGTCAGCGGCCACCCTGCAAAAACTGCGCGGCAACCGTATCGCGATGATCTTCCAGGAGCCGATGACCTCGCTCAACCCGCTGCACAGCATTGAAAAGCAGATCGGCGAAACCCTGCTGCTGCACAAGGGCCTGGGCGGCAAGGCGGCGCAGGCGCGGATTCTCGAATTGCTCGAACTGGTGGGCATTCAGAAACCCCACGAACGCCTCAAGGCCTACCCGCATCAACTGTCCGGCGGCCAGCGCCAACGCGTGATGATCGCCATGGCCCTGGCCTGCGAGCCGGAACTGCTGATTGCCGACGAACCCACCACCGCGCTCGACGTCACCGTGCAGCGCAAGATCCTGCTGCTGCTCAAGTCCTTGCAACAGCGCCTGGGCATGTCGCTGCTGCTGATCAGCCACGACCTCAACCTGGTGCGCAGCATTGCCCAGCGCGTGTGCGTGATGCGTGCCGGGGAGATTGTCGAGCAGGCCGACTGCCAGACCCTGTTCACCGCGCCACAGCACCCGTACAGCCGCCTGTTGCTGGACGCGGAGCCGGCCGGTGCTGCGCTGTGCAGCGATGAGCGCGAGACGGTGTTGCAGGTCGACGACCTGACCGTGCAATTTCCCCTCGCCACAGGGCTGTTTCGGCGCAAGACCTACCTGCGCGCGGTGGACGGCATCAGCCTCAGTGTGCAGCGCGGCAAGACCCTGGGGATTGTCGGCGAGTCCGGCTCGGGCAAGTCCACGCTGGGTCAGGCGATCCTGCGCCTGCTCGATTCCAGCGGCAGTATCCGCTTTCAGGGTGAGGCGCTGGACCCACTGAACAATCAGCAAATGCGCCCGTGGCGCAAGCAGATGCAGGTGGTGTTCCAGGACCCTTACGGCAGCCTCAGCCCGCGCATGACCGTGGAACAGATCATCAGCGAAGGCCTGGAAGTGCACGCGCCGTGCAGCCTGGCCGAGCGCGACGCGCAAGTGATCCAGGTGCTCAAGGACGTGGGCCTGGACCCGGCCAGCCGGCATCGTTACCCGCATGAGTTTTCCGGTGGCCAGCGCCAGCGCATTGCCATCGCCCGTGCCCTGGTGCTCAAACCGGCGCTGATGCTGCTCGACGAACCCACCTCTGCCCTCGACCGCACGGTGCAAAAGCAAGTGGTTGCGCTGCTGCGCGAGCTGCAGGAACGATACAGCCTGACCTACTTGTTCATCAGCCATGACCTGGCCGTGGTGCGCGCCATGGCCCACGACATGATCGTGATCAAGGACGGCAAGGTGGTGGAGCGCGGCGCCAGCCATGACGTGTTCGAATCGCCGCAACATGCGTATACCAAAGAGCTGCTGGCGGCGGCCAACGGGCTCTCGGCATGAGCACCCGCCTCACGGATTACCCGCAGGTTCGCGGCCTGGCTATCCAGTCGCTGTTCGAAATTATCGAGCAGTCCAGCGAAGGCACGGTGATCGTCGACCGCGACGCGAATATCGTCTGGATGAACGAGCGCTACGCCAAGCGCTTCGGCCTGAACAGCGCGAATGAAGCGATCGGCCAGCCCTGTGAACAGGTGATTTCCAACAGCCTGTTGCGCCAGGTCGTACGCAACGATCAGCCGATTCTGCTGGATATCCAGGACACGCCCAAAGGCCCGTTGGTGGTGATGCGCCTGCCGATCCACGACGATGCCGGTGCGGTGATCGGGGCGATTGGCTTTGCGCTGTTCGATGAGCTGCGCAATTTGTCGCCGCTGATCGAGCGGTACCTGAGCATGCAGCAGGAGTTGGCCTCCACCCGCTCCCTGCTGCGTAAACGCCAGAGCAAGTACACCTTCGCGCACTTTATCGGCACCAGCGCGGCCAGCCTGGAAGTCAAACGCCGTGCCCGGCGCAGTGCGAGTGCCGAATCGCCGGTGCTGCTGCTGGGCGAGACCGGCACCGGCAAGGAGTTGCTGGCCCAGGCCATTCACGGCGCCTCACCCCGTGCGCACAAGGCGTTTGTGAGCATCAACAGTGCCGCAATTCCCCATGACCTGCTGGAAGCCGAGTTCTTCGGCACTGCGCCAGGCGCCTTTACCGGCGCCGACCGCAAGGGCCGCCCCGGCAAATTTCAGATCGCACAGGGCGGCACGCTGTTTCTCGATGAAATTGGCGATATGCCGCTGCCGCTGCAGAGCAAACTGCTGCGGGTATTGCAGGAAAAGGAATTCGAGCCGGTAGGTTCCAACGAGATGCTGCACAGCGATGTGCGGGTGATTGCCGCCACGTCCATGGATCTGGAAGCGGCGATCAAGCGCGGCGAGTTTCGGGCGGACCTGTATTACCGGCTGAATGTGTTGCCCATCCAGGTGCCGCCGTTGCGGGAGCGGCTGGGTGATATTCCGGCGCTGAGCGAGGCGATTCTTGAGGAGCTGCGCAGCCAGCATGAACTGGACGCTGAGGCCCTGGCGTTGTTGGCCCAACATGCGTGGCCGGGAAATATCCGCGAGCTGCGCAATGTCCTGGAACGCGCGGCGCTCTTGAGTGATGACCTGGTGTTGGATGCCCAGGAAATTCGCGCCGCCATCGGCACCTTCAGCCCGGTTGAGCGCGGCGCGGTCACAACGGTAGACGGCGAAACCTTCAGTGCGGCGCGGGAGCGGTTTGATCGGCAGGTGATTGCGGCGGCGCTTGAGGCGTGTGACGGGAATGTGGTCGAGGCTGCCAAGCGGCTGGGGCTGGGACGTTCGACCCTGTACAAGAAAATGGTCGCGCTGGGCATCGCGTGATCTCTAATCAGAAACAATAGTCTCAATATAGAGACTTCAAGTGTGGGAGGGGCTTGCTCCCGATGGTGGTGGGTCAGTCAGCCTATGCATAGGCTGACCCACTGCTATCGGGAGCAAGCCCCCTCCCACATTTGTTACGAGCTAGTCTCTAAAATGAGATAAATTCGATTTCGCTGTCTAAAAAACCAACTAATATCCTTATATTTCATATAGTTAAATAACTGGCACACATCTCGCTATAGCCCCCTCCTACAGCAACACCCCACAAAAATAACAATCCGATGGAGACACACCATGAGTGTGATCATTGCCCTGGCAGCGCTCGCGTTGCTGATGCTGGCTGCCTACCGTGGCTATAGCGTTATCCTGTTTGCCCCCATTGCGGCGCTCGGCGCTGTGCTGCTCACCGACCCGTCTGCCGTGGCGCCTGCGTTTACCGGGGTGTTCATGGAGAAAATGGTCGGTTTCATCAAACTTTATTTCCCGGTGTTCCTGCTTGGCGCGGTGTTCGGCAAGCTGATTGAGCTGTCGGGCTTTTCCCGTTCGATTGTGGCCGCCGCGATCCGTTTGCTCGGCACTCGCCAGGCAATGCTGGTGATCGTGCTGGTCTGCGCCCTGCTCACCTATGGCGGCGTGTCGCTGTTTGTGGTGGTGTTTGCGGTGTATCCGTTTGCGGCGGAGATGTTCCGCCAGAGCAATATCCCCAAGCGCCTGATCCCCGCGACCATCGCCCTCGGCGCGTTCTCGTTCACCATGGATGCCCTGCCCGGCACGCCGCAGATCCAGAACATCATCCCCAGCACCTTCTTCAATACCACCGCCTGGGCTGCGCCGTGGCTGGGGTTGATCGGCACGATCTTTGTGTTTTGCACCGGCATGCTCTACCTGGCGCGCCAACGCAACAAGGCCCAGCGTGCCGGTGAAGGCTATGGCACCGAGCTGCGTAACGAGCCGGAAACCGCCGAGAACCTGACCCTGCCGAATCCGTGGATAGCCCTGTCACCCTTGATTCTGGTGGGCGTGATGAACCTGCTGTTCACCCACTGGATCCCGCAGTGGTACGGCAAGACGCACAGCCTCAGCCTGCCGGGCATGAGCACGCCGGTGACCACCGAAATCGCCAAGCTCACCGCGATCTGGGCGGTGCAGGCCGCGCTGCTGGTGGGCATCGTCATGGTGCTGGCGTTCGGCTGGTCTGCGATCAAAAGCAAGCTCGCCGAGGGCAGTAAAAGTGCGGTCAGCGGTGCGCTGCTGGCGGCGATGAACACCGCATCGGAGTACGGCTTTGGCGCGGTGATCGCCTCGCTGCCGGGTTTCCTGGTGCTGGCGGACTGGCTCAAGGGCATCCCCAACCCACTGGTCAATGAAGCTATCACTGTGACCCTGCTGGCCGGTATCACCGGTTCTGCCTCGGGCGGCATGAGCATCGCCCTGGCGGCAATGTCGGAGAGCTTTATTTCGGCGGCCCATGCGGCCAATATCCCCCTTGAAGTGCTGCACCGGGTCGCGGCCATGGCCAGCGGCGGCATGGACACTTTGCCGCACAACGGCGCGGTGATCACGCTGCTGGCGGTCACCGGGCTGACCCATCGCGAAGCCTACAAGGACATTTTCGGCATCACGATCATCAAGACCCTCGCGGTGTTCGTGGTGATCGGTACTTTCTACGCCACCGGCATTGTGTGAGGTTTTCATGACGACATTGAACGGCAAGACCGCCCTGGTTACCGGCTCCACCAGCGGCATCGGACTGGGCATCGCGCTGAGCCTGGCAGAGGCCGGCGCCAACCTGATCCTCAACGGCTTCGGCGACGCCAGCGCGGTGCTTGCCCAGGTGCAGGCGTTCGGTGGCAAGGTCGGCCATCACCCGGCAGACGTCAGCGACCCGGCGCAGATCGCCGACATGTTCGCCTACGCCGAGCGCGAATTCGGCGGCGTCGACATTCTGGTCAACAACGCCGGCATCCAGCATGTGGCAGCGGTGGAAGACTTCCCGGCCGAGCGCTGGGACGCGATCATCGCGATCAACCTGTCCTCGGTGTTTCACAGCACGCGCTTGAGCCTGCCGGGCATGAAGGCCAAGGGGTGGGGGCGCATCGTCAATATCGCCTCGGTACACGGCCAGGTCGGGTCGGTGGGCAAGGCCGCGTACGTGGCAGCCAAGCACGGTGTGATCGGCCTGACCAAGGTAGTGGGCCTGGAGACGGCCACCAGCAACGTGACCTGCAACGCGATTTGCCCGGGCTGGGTGCTGACGCCGCTGGTGCAGAAGCAGATTGATGACCGAATCGCGACGGGCGTGGCCCCGCAGCAGGCGCAGCATGATTTGCTGGCCGAAAAGCAGCCGTCACTGGCGTTCGTGACTCCGCCACAGCTGGGCGAGTTGGTGTTGTTCTTATGCAGCGAAGCCGGCGCCCAGGTACGGGGTGCGGCGTGGAATATCGACGGCGGCTGGCTGGCGCAATAAGGCCTGATCGCTCATGCACTGGAGATCCAAAATGTGGGAGGAAACTTGCTCTCCCATTTGGGCTGCTTTGCCTAACAGATTTCATACAAGAACAAGAGACGTGCACATGTCCGACATCCTCTGGCAACCCTCCGCAGAACGCATTCGAAATACGCGAATGGATCAGTTCCGGCGCTTCATCAACGATCGCCACGGCCTTCAGCTCAGCGACTACCCGGCCCTGCACCAGTGGAGCATCGACCAGCGCCCCGACTTCTGGCAGGCCATCGTTGCCTTCTTCGAGGTGCAATTTCGCAGCCCGCCGACGGCAGTGCTGATTGAAGACGCCGAGATGCCCAGCGCGCAGTGGTTTCCCGGCGCGACCCTGAATTTCGCCGAGCACCTGCTGCGCCGCCGTGATGAGCATCCGGCGGTGGTGGCCGTGGGCGAGGATGGCCAGCGCGAGCAACTGACTTACGCTGAACTCGCCGCCCACGTCGCCGGCCTGCAACACAGCCTGCGCGCTGCCGGGGTTGGCCTGGGTGATCGGGTGGCGGCGTGCATGCCCAACACCTGGCAAACCCTGATCGGCATGCTTGCCACCACCAGCCTTGGCGCGATCTGGTCGTGCTCTTCGCCGGACTTCGGCACCCAGGGTGTGATCGACCGCTTCGGCCAGATCGAGCCCAAGGTGCTGATCACCTGCGCGGGCTATCGCTATGCCGGCAAGCACATCGACCAGAGCACCAAGCTGAATGAAATCCTCGAGCGCCTGCCGTCGCTGGAGCAGTTGATTATCGTGCCGTACGCAAGGCCCCAGGCGCGGGTTGAGGACTATCAGACCCCGGCGCGCGTCGCGCTGTGGAACGACTTCTACACACCCGGCGGTGAACCCGAATTTGTCGCGGTGCCCTTCGACCACCCGTTGTACATCCTCTACTCCAGCGGCACGACCGGCGTGCCCAAGTGCATCATCCACGGCACCGGCGGCGTGCTGCTCACGCACCTCAAGGAACACGGTCTGCATGCCGACCTGTCGAGGGATGACTGCCTGTTTTACTACACCACCTGCGGCTGGATGATGTGGAACTGGCTGGTGTCGGTCCTGGCTCAAGGTGCCACGGCGGTGTTGTATGACGGCTCGCCGTTTCACCCAGGGCCGGAGCGCCTGATCGACCTGATCGATGCGGAAAAAATCAGCGTGTTCGGCACCAGCCCCAAATTCCTCGCCACCCTGGAAAAAGCCGGCCTGCAGCCGCGCCTCAGCCACCACCTGAGCAGCCTCAAAGGGTTGATTTCAACCGGCTCGCCGCTGTCGCCGCAGAGCTACGATTACGTGTACCGCGAGATCAAGGCCGAGTTGTGCCTGTCGTCCATGTCCGGCGGCACGGATATCGTCTCGTGCTTTGTGATTGGCAACCCGGTGCTGCCGGTGCGCCGCGGTGAAATGCAGTGCAAGAGCCTGGCGATGGCGATTGAGGTGTGGGACGACAGGGGCCGGCCGCTGATCGGCGAAAAAGGCGAACTGGTGTGCACCCGGCATTTCCCGGCGATGCCCATCGGTTTGTGGAACGACCCGGACCAGAAGAAACTACGCGCCTCGTATTTCAGCCAGTTCCCCGGCGTGTGGGCCCAGGGCGACTACGCCGAGCAGCGGCCCAATGGCAGCCTGCTGATCCATGGGCGCTCCGACGCGGTGCTCAACCCCGGCGGCGTGCGCATCGGCACGGCGGAGATTTATCGCCAGGTGGAAAAGCTGCCGCAAGTCCTCGAAAGCCTGGCCATCGGCCAACACTGGCAGGACGATGTACGCGTGGTGCTGTTTGTACGGCTCGACGAGGGCGTCGCGCTGGATGAGGCGCTTGAGCAGCAGATTCGCCAGGTGATCCGCGCCAACACCACGCCCCGGCATGTGCCGGCGAAGATCCTCGCGGTCACCGATATCCCGCGCACCATCAGCGGCAAGATCGTCGAACTGGCGGTGCGCAATGTGGTGCACGGCGAGCCGGTGAAAAATACCGACGCGCTGGCGAATCCGCAGGCACTGGCGCAGTTCCGCGACCGTCCGGAGCTGGCATAAAGATGAAAGGTTTCAGCGCTGAGGGACTGATTTGAAGAAAAAAACCCAATGCATGCTATTTTTCGAGGGGTAGTCAGCCGTTCCCGACTCGCGGGATAATCTGTTTTTGTCATTTTCAAAGCGTCATGCTCAGGGCTTTTTCATGAAAGGAACATCCACCGGTAGCGAAGCTGCTGCATTGATTGCACAGCTGGACTGGGCGCAAAGCCCCCTCGGTGAGGCCAATGACTGGCCGCAAAGCCTGCGCACGGCCGTGGATATCGTGGTCAATTCGCCGATGCCGATGCTGCTGCTGTGGGGCAGCCAGCTCACCCAGCTCTACAACGATGGCTTCGCGCGCCTCGCCGGCAACAAGCATCCCGGCGCGCTGGGCCAGCCGGCGCATGTCACCTGGCCAGAGCTGGAGAGCTTTACCGCGCCGATCTACGATGCGGTCCTCACCGGCCAGGTGCGCACCTTCAGCGAGCAGCGCTTTGTGCTGCAACGCGATATCCGCGACACCGATATCTGGCTGGACCTGACCTACAGCCCGATCCGCGATGAAAGCGGCTCAGTGGCCGGTATTCTGGTCACTGCCATCGAAACCAATGAACGCCGCAGCAAAACCCTCGAACTGCAACAGCGCTCCGAAGACAGCCTCAAGGCCCAGCACAGCACCGAACAACGCCTGCAGTTGGCCCTGGCCGCCACCGACGCGGTCGGCACCTGGGACTGGGATATCGGCGAAGACCGCTTTATCGCCGATGCGCACTTCGCCTACCTGCACGGCGTCGACCCGAATGACGCCAGCCTCTTGCCCATCAGCGACTACCTGCAAGGCGTGCACCCCGAAGACCGCGGCACGGTGGCGCGCAGCATCAAGCATTGCATCACCTACGGCACCGAGTACGCCGAGGAATACCGCCTGCAGCAACCGGACGGCGAGGTGCGCTGGGTCTTTGCCCGTGGTCGTTGCTACAAGGATGCCCAGGGCCGCCCGGCACGCTTCCTCGGCGCCGCGCTGGACCTGACCGAGCGCAAGAACACCGAGCAGGCCCTGCGCCAAAGCCAGACCGAGCTGCAACTGATCATCAACGCCATGCCGGTGCTGATCGGCTACGTCGACCATGAGCAGCGTTTTCGCCTGAACAACAGCGCGTACCTGGAATGGTATGGCATGACGCCCCAGGAGCTGTACGGCAAGACCATCCGCGAAGTGCTCGGCGACGAGGTGTATGCCGGGCGCGAGGACAAGATTGCCGCCGCGCTCAAGGGCAAGGCCTGCAGTTTCATGACCATCACCCCGCACCGCGACGGGCGCGCGCGCCACGCATTGATGAAGTACCTGCCGCGCTTCAGCAATGACGGTTCGGTGAACGGTTTCTACATCTTTGTGATCGACGAGACCGAACGCAAACTCACCGAAGAAGCCCTGCGCCACCTCAACGAGAACCTCGAAGAACGCGTGGCCCAGCGCACCCAGGCGCTGGCCGAAGCCAACCAGCGCCTGCAGAGCGAAATGTACGAGCGCGAGCGCGCCGAAGACGCCTTGCGCCATGCGCAGAAAATGGAAGCGGTCGGCCAGCTCACCGGTGGTATCGCCCACGACTTCAACAATATGCTTACCGGGATCATCGGCAGCCTCGACCTGATGCAGCGCTATATCGCCGCCGGGCGCAGCGAAGAAATTGGCCGCTTCACCGATGCCGCCGTGTCCTCGGCGCACCGCGCGGCCGCCCTTACCCACCGCCTGCTGGCATTCTCGCGGCGCCAGTCGCTGGACCGCCGCCCGCTGGACCCGAACCAGCTGGTGGCATCACTCGAGGACCTGTTCCGGCGCACCAAGGGCGCGCACATCGAGCTCAAGGTGCAGCTGGGCCAGGATATCTGGGCGGTGAACACCGACGCCAGCCAGTTGGAAAATGCCCTGCTCAACCTGGTGATCAACGCGCGCGACGCCATGCCCGACGGCGGCGAACTGCTGATCGAAACCGCCAACAGCTACCTCGACGGCACCGACATCACCACCCTCGAACCGGTCAGGGCCGGCGACTACGTGATGCTCGGCGTGAGCGACAACGGCAGCGGCATGGCCCCGAAGATTCTGGCCAAGGCGTTCGATCCGTTCTTCACCACCAAACCCATCGGCCAGGGCACCGGGCTGGGGCTGTCGATGATCTATGGGTTCGCCCAGCAGTCCGGCGGCCATGTGACGATTCAGAGCGAACCCGGCCAGGGCACCTGCGTGCGCCTGTACCTGCCGCGCCTGCATGGCACGGCGCTGGAAAGCAGCCTGCCGACGCATTCGAGCGAAGCCCCGCTGGCGTTGGCCGGCGAAGCGGTGGTGGTGGTCGAGGACGACCCGGCGGTGCGCATGCTGGTGGTGAATGTACTGGATGAGTTGGGCTACACCGCGCATCAGGCCGCCGATGCACGCACGGCGTTGCCGCTGCTGGAATCGGACCTGCGCGTGGACTTGCTGGTCACCGACGTCGGCCTGCCCGGCATGAATGGCCGGCAACTGGCGGAAATCGCCCGCCAGCACCGCCCTGGCCTCAAGGTGTTGTTCATGACCGGTTACGCGGAGAAAGCCGCCGAGCGCCAGGGTTTCCTGGAGGAAGGCATGGACATGGTGGCCAAGCCGTTTTCCATCGACGTGCTGGCCACGAAAATCCGCAGCATGATCAGCGTCGATGATTCAGTTCAGGCATAATCGCGCGCCCTTACGTTTGACCGTTGCAAAGGTAACAGCATGAAAGCCCAAGCCCGCCATATCCTGGTGAAAACCAGCGAAGAAGCCGAACAGCTCAAGCAGCGCATCGCCAAGGGCGAAGCCTTTGATGTGCTGGCCAAGAAGTACTCCACCTGCCCGTCCGGCAAACGCGGCGGTGATCTGGGTGAAGTGCGGCCGGGGCAGATGGTCGGGGCGATTGATGCGGTGATCTTCAAAAAGCCGGTGAAGGTGATTCACGGGCCGATCAAGAGCAAGTTCGGCTATCACCTGGTGCAGGTGTTTTACCGGGATTAAGTGTTTGGCTTGAGACCGCTATCGCAGGCAAGCCAGCTCCCACAGTCAACGGCGTACACCCATCAAATGTGGGAGGGGGCTTGCCCGCGAACCGCCGCAGGCTGCCATTCACCCTCTACTTTGGAATCAGCGCACCCGGCACCTGAATCACCCGGCTCGCCAGCCGATGCCCGGCCAGCGCAGCTTCCTCCGGTGAGCCGCCCTTGAGCCGACTGGCCAGATACGCCGCACTGAACGAATCCCCCGCCGCCGTCGTATCCACCACTTTCTCGACCTTCAACGCCGGCACCGCAAAGCGCTCGCTGCCGCAACGGATCAAACACGCCTGCGCGCCCCGTTTGAGCACCACTTCGGCAATCGCCGGGTACGCTGCGAACACCTGGTCGCTGTCGGCATACCCAAACAACGCACACTCGTCGTCCTCGGTGAGCAAGGCGATATCCACTTCGGCCAATACCTTGTGATACGCCTCACGCGCCACCTCGACACTCGCCCACAGGCGCGGCCGGTAGTTGTTGTCGAACACCACCTGGCCACCGCGACGGCGGGTTTCGATCAAGGCTTTAAGCAAGCGCTCACGCCCGACCTCGCCCAGCACCGCCAGGGTAATGCCGCTGAAATACACCACGTCGTAGTCCGGCAAGGCGGTCAGGATCGGCTCCGCCGCCGGCGTGGTGAAGCAATCGCGCACGGCCGCCTCGTTGCGCCAGTAGAGGAATTTGCGTTCGCCATTGGCGTCCGTCTGGATGCAGTACAGCCCAGGCAAACGCCCCGGCAAGCGTTGGACCATGCCCAGGCCAAGCCCCTCCTCGGTCCAGTGCTTGCACATGGCATCGCTGAAACTGTCATCGCCAAGGGCGGTGACGTAATCCACCGTACCGACAGCGCCCAACTCGCGGCGCAGGTACACCGCCGCGTTCAGGGTGTCGCCGCCGAAGCTTTGTTGCAGGTCGCCATCGGCGCGGTGCTGGAGTTCGATCATGCATTCGCCGATCAGGGCGATGCGCGGTTGTGTGTTCATAGCCAAGGTCTCTGGTGGGCTTCAGGGCCCCATCGCAGGCAAGCCAGCTCCCACATTGGAATTGTGAATAGCTGGCTTGCCTGCGATGGGCGCGGCTCGGTCTAGAAGCAGGTATGCAGGGACTCGATCACCTGCAACTGCTCATCCACCAGGCAGCCCACTTGCCACTTGTCGAACGTCAGGCAAGGGTGGGAAGTGCCGAACGAGATGATGTCGCCGATGCGCAACTCGATGCCGGGCGCCACGGTCATGAATGCGTGCTGGTCCATGACTGCGGTGACCTTGCACGCCGTCACATCATCGCCCTCGGCCGGCAAAATCCCGGCACGGTAGCGCATGAGCGGTACCGGCAAACCGGCGTCGTAGGCCACGTCACGCTTGCCCAGGGCGATCACCGCAAAGCCCGGCTCCGGCAAGGATTGCACATGCGCCCAGACTTCCAGCGCCGGGCGCAGGCCTTCGTTGAGGTCGCTGCGACGGTCGAGGACGCAGCATTGCGCCTCTTTGTAGATACCGTGGTCGTGGGCCACGTAGCTGCCGGGGCGCAATACGCTGAGGAAGCGGCCGGCGGCATTCTGGGTTTCGAAGGACTCGGCGATCAGGTCATACCAGGCCGAACCCGAGGCGGTGACGATGGGTTTTGGCAGGTCGAACGAGCCGTTGTTCTGCAGGTCCACCGCCAGGCGCACCAGGCTCGCGGCGAAGTCGCGAATGCCACTGACGGCCTGCTCGCCGTGGATGACGCCTTCATAGCCTTCGATACCGGTGAGGGCCAGGGCCGGCTGGGCCTTGATCGCCTTGGCCAGCTCGCGCACTTCCTGTTCGCTGCGGCAGCCGCAACGGCCGCCGACCACGCCGTACTCGATCATCACGTTCAGGCGCAGGCCACGGGCGGCGAAAAACAGGCCCAAATCGGCGACGTTGTCCGGGTGGTCGACCATGCAGTGGAAGTCAAAATCCTTATCGGCCAACAGCTCGGCGATCAACGCCATGTTCGGCGCGCCCACCAGTTGGTTGGCCATCAACACGCGGCGCACGCCACCGGCATACGCGGCGCGGGTCTGCACCGCATTGGCCAGGGTAATGCCCCAGGCACCTTCGGCAATCTGGCGCTGGAACAGCGCGGGCATCATGCTGGTTTTGCCATGGGGCGCGAGTTCGGCGCCGCTCTTGCTGACAAAGTCCTGCATCCAGCGAATGTTGTGTTCCACGGCGTTGCGGTGCAGCACCAGGGCGGGCAGGCTGACGTCGCGGACCAGGTGGGCACCGACAGCGGCGGCGCCCTTTTCAACGGCATTGATGGCAGACATGCAAAAGCTCCTATTCGTTGATGCGACGGGCCAGGTTGTTGGCGCTTTCGATCAACACCCGGCGATAGTCGTTGTAATTATTGATGGCATCGGCGCGCGGGGCGACGATGCACAAAGTCGCAATGCTGATACCTTGCGCGTCCCGTACCGGGGCGGCAAAGCAATGGGTGAAGGTGTCAGCCACGCTGTCGAAGGAAAAAAACCCATCGAGGGTGGCCTGACGGATTTGTGCCAGAAAGGTCTCCAGCGGCAGACGCTGGCCGTCCGGCAGGATGAAGTCGTCGTGGTCGATCAGGTCGGTGATCTGCTGGTCGCTCAAGTGCCCCAGCAACAGGCGCCCCGACGCGGTCCACGGGATCGGGGCGTTCTCGCCGATGTCCGAGGAAATCCGGAAATGCCGTTCGCCTTCGCGCATCAGCGCCACCGTGTATTTGCGCCCGTTGAGCAGGCACATTTGCGCGGTTTCGTGGGTCTGGCTGACGATCTCCTGCAAGGCATGGTCGGCCTCGCGGGTCAGGTCGAAATGGCGCAGGTGCGCCTGGCCGAGAAAGTACAGCTGGCGGCCGAGGTAGACATGACCGTCCTTGCCCACGGTTTCCAGGATGCGTCGCTCGAGCAACGACGCAACCAGCTCGTAGACCGTGGATTTGGGGCTGCCGATGCCGCTGGCAATATCATTCGGGCGCAGGGGCTGGCCGATTTCCTTGAGAAAATCGAGGATATCGAATGCACGGTCCAGGCCTTTGGCGCGGCGTTTGATGGTGTCTTCGGTCATGGCAATCGTCGGTCCGGTCATAGTGGTAATGCTGCATAGTGAACCCCTGTGGGAGCGGGCTTGCTCGCGAACCCGGTGGGTCAGTGAATGCATCTGTAACTGATCTACCGCATTCGCGAGCAAGCCCGCTCCCACATCAGGTATGCAGCGATCAAAAGATCGCTGCATTTAGCCTTTTTTCTTGTAGGCCACGCAATCAATCTCGACCTTGCAATCCACCATCATGTTGGCCTGCACGCAGGCCCGCGCCGGGGCGTGTTCCGGGGTGAAGTATTCGCCGAACACCTTGTTGAAACTCCAGAAGTCCCGTGGGTCTTCCAGCCACACGCCCACGCGCACCACATCTTTGAGTTCGTAGCCAGCCTCTTCCAGAATCGCCACCACGTTGCGCAGGGTCTGGCGGGTCTGCTCGACGATGCCGCCGTTGATGATTTCACCGTCCACCGCTGGCACCTGGCCCGAGACGTAGAGCCAGCCGTCCGCTTCCACCGCGCGGGCGAACGGGCGGGGTTGGCCACCGCCGGCGGTGCTGCCGGTGCCGTAACGAGTAATGCTCATAACTATCTCCTGATTAAAAACGTATGTTCTTGAGAAATTCCGCCAGGCGCGGCGATTGCGGGCGTTCGAAGATATCCTTCGCGCTGCCCTGCTCTTCAATGCGGCCCTGGTTCATGAAAACGACCTTGTCCGAAACCTCATAGGCAAAGCGCATTTCGTGGGTAACCAGCAACATCGTCATGCCCTCTTCCGCCAGGCCCTTGATCACGCTGAGCACCTCCCCCACCAACTCCGGGTCGAGGGCCGAGGTGACTTCGTCGAACAGCATCAGGCTGGGGTTCATCGCAATCGCCCGGGCGATCGCCACGCGCTGCTGCTGGCCGCCGGACAACTGGCCGGGGAAGTGGTTGCGTCGCTCCAGCAGGCCGACGCGCTCCAGCCATTTTTCGGCCAGGGCCACGGCTTCGTCCTTGCCCATCTTCTTGACCTTGAGCAGGCCGAGGGTGACGTTTTGCAACGCAGTCAAATGCGGGAACAGGTTGAATTGCTGGAACGCCATGCCGGTCATCGCGCGGTGCTGGGCAATCACCCGTTCCGGGTGACGCACGCGTTTGCCGGCGACTTCGCTGTAGCCAATGGACTCGCCGTCGAGGGTAATCTGCCCGCCCTGGAACTCTTCCAGCAGGTTGACGCAGCGCAGCAGCGTGGTCTTGCCCGAGCCGCTGGAGCCGATCAAGGTCACCACATTGCCGCGCTGCATGGACAGGTCGACGCCCTTGAGCACTTCGACCTGGCCGTATTGTTTACGCAGGCCGCGAATGTTCAGCAGCGGTTGGTCTGTTTGAGGTTGATTCATGGCAAGGCCACCCGCTTTTCAATGTAGCGCCCGAATAACTCGATGGCGTAGTTGATGACAAAGAACAGAAACCCGGCGAACAG
Organism: Pseudomonas viridiflava; assembly: GCF_900580675.1. Classification (GTDB taxonomy): domain Bacteria; phylum Pseudomonadota; class Gammaproteobacteria; order Pseudomonadales; family Pseudomonadaceae; genus Aquipseudomonas. Next base: position 3,966 of record NZ_UTBG01000166.1, on the reverse strand, counting down.
GTAGAACTCCAGGGTCATGAACGTGCGTGCGATGACTTGCTGGGTACTCAGCAGCAATTCGGCCACACCGATCACCGAGAGCAAGGTCGAGGCCTTGACGATTTCCGTGGAGGAATTGACCCAGGTCGGCAGGATCTGGCGCAGCGCCTGGGGCAACAGCACGTAGCCCAAGGACTGGTAGAACGTAAGACCAATCGCCTTGCCCGCCTCCAGTTGCCCACGCGGAATGGCTTGCAGCGCGCCACGCACGATTTCCGACACATGGGAGCCGCAAAACAGCGTCAGCCCGACCGCCCCGGCCTGGAACGCGCTGATCTGCCAACCCAGCGCCGGCAGCATGTAGAAGCACGCCAACACCAGCACAAACACCGGCGTGCCGCGGATCAGGTCGACATACAGACGAAACGGCGCGCGCATCCAGAACTTGCCGTAGGTCAGGATCAACCCGGCGACAATACCGATCAGCGTGCCAAAGATAATTGCCAACGCAGACACGTACACGCTGGCCTGAAACCCGGCCCAGAGGGTATCCCGGGCGATCCACAACTCATGCAGCCAGCTAGGGGACTCGTACATGCAAACCCCTCCTTAACGACGGATCGCCAGACGCTGTTCCAGGTAACGGAGCAGCATGGCAATGAGGTAACAGGCAGCCACGTAGAGCGCGGTCGTGACCATCCAGGTTTCAATCACCCGGTAGCTTTCGACGTTGATCTTGCGGGCGTAATAGGTCAGCTCCGGCACGGCAATCGCAGCGGCCAGCGAGGTGTCCTTGAACAGCGAGATGAAGTTGTTCGACAGCGCCGGCAACACGTTGCGCAGCATCACCGGCACGGTGATGTAGGCACGTATCCGCCACTCACCGAGGCCGATGGCCAACCCGGCTTCACGCAAACCCTTGGGAATATTCAACAGCCCGGCGCGGAACACTTCGGTCAGGTAGGCACCGGCATACAGCGACAGCGTGATGATAAACGAGGGGATTTTGTCGAGACGAATCCCCAGGCTTGGCAACGCAAAGTAAATCAACAGGATCAACACGAGAATGGGCGTGTTGCGCACCACCGTCACGTACACCGAGGCGAAAATTCGCAACGAACGGTGCCTGGACAGCATGGCAAATGCCATCAACATGCCGATCACGCAACCGATGGCGATCGAGATCAGCGCCAGCGTCAGGCCCAGACCGAGCCCCGCCAGCAAGGTGTCGAAATCGCGCCACACGGCGGCAAAGTTCAACTGATAGTTCATGGTCAACGGTACCTAGAACGGGCGCCGTGAACGGCGCCCCGGCTTTTACGAATTACTTGAACTCAACAGGGAAGCCGATCGCCGGTTCCGGCAGGTCCACGCCAAACCACTGCTTGAACGACGCCTTGTAGGTGGGAAATTCCACACCGGTCATGGCTTCATGCAGCGCGGTGTTGACGAAGTTCAGCCAGTCCTGGTCGCCACGTTTGACGGCGCAGGCGTAGGTCTGCGGGCTCCAGGCGTAGGCCGGGCTGCGGTAGCGGCCCGGGTTCTGCACCATCAGGTATTTGACCGAGGACTGGTCGGTGGCGGCGGCATCGGCGCGACCGGAGTTCACCGCCTGGTACATCAAGTCGACGCTGTCGTACTGGTCGACCTTGGCTTTCGGCAGCGCCTGGTGCACCAGTTCTTCGGCATACACGTTTTGCAGCACGGCCACGGTCACGCCATCGCCGGCGGCTTGCAGGTCTTCGATTTCCTTGTACTTGCTGTTGTTCGGCAGCAGCAGGCCCACGCCTTCGCGGTAGTACGGCAGGGTAAAAGCTACCTGCTGTGCACGGCTGGCGGTGACGGTGATGAACTGGCAACTCATGTCGACCTTGTCCGTCAGCAGATTGGGAATGCGCGCGTCGGAAGACTGCACCACAAACTCGACCTTGCTCGGGTCGTTGAACAAGCCCTTGGCCACGATGCGGCCGATGTCGATATCAAAACCCTGCAACTTGCCATCCGCTCCCTGGAAGTGCCACGGCGCATTGGTACTGCCTGTACCCACGATGAGATGCCCACGCTTGAGCACATCATCGAGCTTGCTGTCCGCCGCGTGCACGACGCTTGCGAGGGAAGCCGATGCGGCGAAGAGAAAAACACACGCTTTAAACACGGAAGGTCGGTGATGCATGACAAGCACTCCAGGAGTTGTGTATTCCGCTATACCGGAACTTGGTATGTAACAACGGAATAGACAGCAGAAAGTGTGCCACACGCAGTAACAGAAAAATACGCCATGGATAAATTTGTTATAAATCAGCGAGATATTCAGTCACAGCAGATACAGCGTTGCGCCAGTACCCGTAAACCGATTGCTACCCAGGGCCCCACCCCGTGGCGACAGGCCCCAACCGAGTGCGCCACAACGGTGTTACGGCGCACCAGCAGAGGGCGCCGTCCACATGGAAAAATCGCCGCGCTGGGCTAGCCTTGGCTCATCCCCTGCCGATAAGGAATCCGCCCTGTTGAAGTTCCGTCTTACCCTGCTGGTGCTCGCCTTGCTGGCAGCCGGCAGCGCCTCCGCCAGCAACGATCGCCGCGCATGCAAGGAAGAACTGCAGAAGCTCAAGGAAGCTTTCAGCACTGACTACACCAGCCAGAACCACCACGGCTACCGCCGGGCCAAGGCGTCCCGGGACAATGAGGAATACAAGAAATGCGCGAATCAGGCACGCAAGGAGCGCGAACGCCTGGAGCGTGACAACGATGTGTAGGGCCGGCTACCTGTGAAGGTTGACAGTAGACGCTGACAATCTGCCGATCTAGCGTATCCGCAAGCGTCATTTGCCGGGTAGACAAGGAGATCGTCATGGGTGTTGCCAACACAGTCATTAATCATCCCGCAGAGTACAGACAGATCGTGGATCAACACCGATTGGTTTTTGTGTTGTTTGTCTCTGAGTACTGCGCAGCCTGCCAAGGCGCCGATAAGCGGTTTGAACATATTTCCAGCAAATACACCGGCGAAGTGAAAAGCCTGATTCTGGACACGAGGCAAACACCGAAGATCGACGAATTGGGAGAGGAGCTAGGTACACCCACCCTGGTGGTGTACCGAGATAAGACGGAGGCCAAAAGAATCTTAGGCATCGGTTTCCCGGAAGACCAGGAAGCGTATCTGGACGGCATTTTTAGTCACTTCGTCAAGGACACACCCTTTCCCGACCTTCCCATCTACCTGTAAGCCCCAGCCCTCCAGCGTCAGGCAGGGGCAGCGAAGCAATCACCCGTTTACGCTGCACCCGCCACAGGCGCCAGCAGCACTTGCGTCACGCGTCGCTCCTCCACCGCCGCCACTGTGAGGCGCCAGCCTTCATGCTCCAGGCTGTCGCCGACCAATGGCAGGCGGTCCAACAGGCTCATCACCAGCCCCGCCAGGGTCTGGTAATCCTCGGTCGCCGCCGCCTTGAAGCCGGTGCGCTGACGCACCAGGTTAAGGTTCAGGGCGCCATTGGCGCGGTAGCCCTCACCTTCTTCAACGAGATCCGGCCCTTCGATTTCACTGGCATCCGGCAGCTCGCCAGCGATGGACTCGAGGATATCGGTCATGCTCAGCACGCCCATGAAATCACCGAATTCGTTGATCACAAACGCGATGTGGGTCGACTCCTGGCGCATCTGCTCCAGGGCATTGAGAATCGAAAAGCTCTCCAGCAGGTTGATCGCCCGGCGCGCCAGGTGCTCCAGGTTCGGCTCGTTGCCGGCCAGGTATTCCTTGAGCAATTCCTTTTTGTGCACGAAGCCCAAAGGCTCGTCCACCGCGCCGTTGCGGATCAATGGCAAGCGCGAGTAGGACGAATGCATCAGTTTCAGGCGAATCGTCTCGGGGTCGTCCGCCAGGTCGATACAGTCGACCTTGGCTCGCGGCGTCATCAGGGTGCGGATCGGCCGTTCGGCCAGTTGCAGCACGCCGCTGATCATGATGCGCTCGCGCCGATCAAACAG
>NZ_UTBG01000002.1 GCF_900580675.1 Pseudomonas viridiflava | reverse complement strand
TTGTAACTGGCCTCCAGCCAGAGCGTCTTGCCGTTGCTGTCCACGCGCTTGAAGGTGCCCGAGACAAATTTCCCGCTCTTAAGCTCGCCCCAGAACTGGCTGTAGGCCGGGCTGTTGGTCAACGCAGGCAAGCAGAAGTCGCGGTGGGATTTACCCGCCAGCTGGTCGCTGCGGTATCCGAGGATGTTCAGGAAGTTGTCGTTGGCGCGCAGCACCTTGCCGTTCAGGTCGAATTCGACCACGGCCATGGAGCGCTCCAGTGCGGATATCAGTCCTTTGTACTCGGTGACTTCGGCCGTCCTGGCCGTCAGTTCTGTCTTGAGTTTTTTATTGAACATGGACGTACCCTCAACCGTGCGGAGAACTCGGTGGCTTCTCTGCTATCGGCTGCGGAATACGCGACTTTACGCGCTGAAAATGATTATTTTCTGGCGTCAATTAGTCGATCATTCAGGGCGTTGCGGCGAAGCGCGGCGGATGCCGATTGAATACGCGCTGTCCAACGGCTTCGGCTTTGGCGGGGTGAATGCCAGCGTGCTGTTCCGCCGCTGGCAGTAACCCTCGGTTTGCCCCTGCCATAGTTTTCGGGGACCATGGGCGCCTTCTATTCAAGCCAACAAGAGGCGCCCATGGCCAACCACGACCTGTCCTACACTCCGGATCCGGATGCCGACTCGATTTCTTCCGACGTGATCGGTTTCAACGGCATCCTGGTCTCCACCCAGATCCCGACCCATGCTGACGGCAGCCTGGAACTCGGCGATATCACCGCGCAGAGCGAATGCACCCTGCAAGCCCTGAAAGTCGCCCTGGAAAAGGCCGGCAGCTCCATGGATCGCGTGATGCACCTGACCATTTATCTGACCGATATGGCCGATCGCGCCGCTTTCAATGAGGTCTACAAACGCTTCTTCGCCAAGCCCTGGCCCGTGCGCGCGGCGGTTGGCGTTGCCGCATTGGCGGTAGAAGGCATGCGCGTGGAAGTTACCGCGATGGCCGCTCAAGCCTGAACGGGTGCCGGTCAGGCAATTCGCGGCTACAATGCCCGCCTCAACCGTGACAAGCCTGACTAAAAAACTATGTCCTTGCCCAAGCATCACCTGGAATTGCTCAGCCCTGCCCGCGATGTCGCCATCGCGCGCGAGGCTATTTTGCATGGCGCCGACGCCATCTACATCGGCGGCCCAAGCTTTGGCGCACGCCATAACGCGTGTAATGACGTGAGCGATATCGCTCAACTGGTCGAATTCGCCCGTCGTTACCACGCCCGCGTGTTCACCACCATCAACACCATCCTGCATGACAACGAGCTGGAACCGGCACGCAAGCTGATCCATCAGCTCTACGACGCCGGTGTCGACGCGCTGATCGTGCAAGACCTGGGCGTGATGGAGCTGGATATCCCGCCGATCGAGCTGCACGCCAGCACCCAGACCGATATTCGTACCCTGGGCCGCGCCAAATTCCTCGACCAGGCCGGTTTTTCGCAGTTGGTATTGGCCCGTGAGCTGAACCTGCAGGAAATCCGCGCGATCGCCGACGAGACCGATGCCGCCATCGAGTTCTTTATCCATGGCGCCCTGTGCGTAGCGTTCTCCGGGCAGTGCAATATTTCCCACGCGCAGAACGGCCGCAGCGCCAACCGTGGCGACTGCTCCCAGGCGTGCCGCCTGCCGTACACCCTCAAAGACGACCAGGGCCGCGTCGTGGCCTTTGAAAAACACCTGCTGTCGATGAAAGACAACAACCAGAGCGCCAACATCCGCGCCCTGGTCGAAGTCGGCGTGCGTTCGTTCAAGATCGAAGGCCGCTATAAGGACATGGGCTATGTGAAGAACATCACCGCCTATTACCGCCAGCGCCTCGACGAGGTCCTCGAAGACCGTCCCGACCTGGCCCGCGCGTCCAGCGGGCGTACTGCGCATTTCTTCCTGCCCGACCCGGAAAAAACCTTCCACCGTGGCAGCACCGACTACTTTGTCACCGACCGCAAGGTCGACATCGGCGCCTTCGACACCCCGACCTTTACCGGTTTGCCGGTGGGTGTGGTGGAAAAAGCCGGCAAGCGCGACTTGCAAGTGGTCACGCATGAGCCGCTGTCGAACGGCGATGGCCTCAATGTGCTGGTCAAGCGCGAGGTGGTCGGTTTCCGCGCCAACATCGCCGAGCCTAAAGGCGAATTTGAGGAAGACGGCGAGAAGCGCTACCGCTACCGCGTCGAGCCGAATGAAATGCCGACCGGCCTGCATCAGCTGCGCCCGAACCATCCGCTGAACCGCAACCTGGACCATAACTGGCAACAGGCACTGCTCAAGACCTCGGCGGAACGCCGGATCGGCCTGACCTGGGTCGCACGCCTGCGCGAAGACCAACTGCACGTCACCGCGACCAGCGAAGAAGGCATCAGCGCCAGCGTCACCCTGCCCGGCCCGTTTGGCGTGGCCAACAAGCCGGAACAGGCACTGGACACGCTACGCGACCTGCTTGGCCAACTCGGCACTACCGAGTACCACGCAACGAACATCGAGCTGGATGCGCCGCAGGCGTTCTTCATCCCCAACTCGCAGCTCAAGGCACTGCGCCGCGAAGTGATCGAAGCACTGACCGCTGCGCGCGTGGCCGCTCACCCACGTGGCGGGCGCAAGGCCGAGACCAGCCCGCCGCCGGTGTACCCGGAAGCGCACCTGTCGTTCCTGGCCAACGTCTACAACCAGAAAGCCCGCGACTTCTACCACCGTCACGGCGTGAAGCTGATCGACGCCGCCTTCGAAGCCCATGAAGAAACCGGCGAAGTGCCGGTGATGATCACCAAGCACTGCCTGCGCTTCTCGTTCAACCTGTGCCCTAAACAGGCCAAGGGTGTGACGGGCGTGAAGACCAAGGTGGCGCCGATGCAGTTGATCCATGGCGATGAAGTGCTGACCCTGAAGTTCGACTGCAAGCCGTGCGAGATGCACGTGGTGGGCAAGATCAAGGGGCACATCCTGGGGTTGCCGCTGCCGGGCAGTGGAGTCGGTCATTTCGACCCGGAAAATATCATTTTCCAGGGCACACACTGACTGCTCGGGAGCGGGGCCACCACCAGCCCCGCTGCAACCCCGCCGCCGCCAGCAGAATCGCCGCCACACCCAGCCATTGCAGCCAGCCCAGGCGATGCCCGAAGGCGATCCAATCCACCAGGATCGCCGCAATCGGGTAGATGAATGACAGTGCGCCGGTAATGGCCGTCGGCAGTTTCTGAATCGCCCCATACAGCAACACATACATCAGCCCGGTGTGCACCACGCCGAGCGTGACCAATGCCGCCCAGGCATTGCTCGTTACCGGCAGGCTGTTCCATGGCACCAGCGGCGCAAGCAGTACCGCGCCGGTGGTCACCTGGATCAATGCCATCAAGTGCGGCGGCACGTCTTTCAAACGTTTGATGATCAATGCCGCAATCGCGTAGAGCAAAGCCGCGCCCAACGCCAGCGCGATGCCCGCCAGGTAATCGTCGCCGGTCTGTTGATCGCCATGGGCGGTGACAATCGCCAGCATCCCGAGGAACGCCACGCTCAGCCACGCGAGTTTCTGCACGGTGATTTTTTCACCCAGGAACAGCGCCGCCAGCATCACCAATATGAACGGCTGCACGTTGTACACCGCCGTGCTGATGGCGATTGAAGCGCGCGAATAGGATTCGAACAGCAGCAGCCAGTTGCCGACAATCGCCACGCCACTGAGCATCGCCAGGCCCAGCTTGGCCCAGGTCAGCAGGTCCAGCCGCAGGTAGCCCAGCAAAGCGCACACCAGCAACAAGGTCAGCGCGCCGATCACGCAGCGCCAGAACACCACTTCGATCACCGACACGCCCGATACCAGCACAAACCAGCCGATGGTGCCCGAAATCAGCATGGCGGCGACCATTTCCCACGACCCGCGACGGATAGATGTGTCCACGATTGATGCTCCTCAAATGAGGCTCAAGTATGGCAATCTGCTGGTCGGCGTCTCCAGTGACTAAAAAAGGCAAAACGCCGAAATTACCTTTTCTTATTAGGCGGGCAGCATGATTGACACCATCGACCAACAACTCATCGCCGCCTTGATGGACGACTCGCGGCTGTCGCTCAAGGCATTGGCGGGCATAACAGGGCTGTCCTCGCCCAGCGTCGGCGAGCGTCTGCGTCGCCTGGAAGAGCGCGGCGTGCTCACCCACTACACCGTCGTCATCGACCCCAAACACTTCGGCTACCTGCTGCAGGCCATCGTGCGTATCCGCCCGTTGCCGGGGAAATTGCAGGAAGTGGAACGCCAGATCCAGGCGATCCCCGAATTCACCGAGTGCGACAAGGTGACCGGCGAGGACTGCTTTATCGCCCGCCTGCATGTGCGCACCATGGACCAGTTGGACACCCTGCTCGACCGGCTCAATGCCTATGCGGAAACCAACACCGCGATCGTCAAGAAAACCCCGGTGAAACGGCGTTTGCCGCCACTCGCCGATGAGTGATTGCGGGTCATCAACGCAGTGACGAGTTCTTTGTGGTGAGCAGGCTCGCCACAACGGACCCAGCGGGGCATAGATGAAATATCGGGACATGGATGTCCGCGTAGGTAATTTGCCTTGGCTGCTAGCGTGAAGGGATCTAATCCAGCAAGGAGCAACGGA
>NZ_UTBG01000094.1 GCF_900580675.1 Pseudomonas viridiflava | reverse complement strand
CCGATCAAGGTCGATGACTTGGCGTTCGCCGCCGGTTTCAACTCGTTGTCGGCGTTCTACAGTGCGTTTCGCCAACATACCGGCCAGTCGCCCAAGGCCTACGTCAAACAAATTTCCCTGCGTGCACGCGCGCAAGACAGCCCCTGATACCGCGTTCTAGGATCCAGCCTATCGAAATGAGGTAGGGGAGCTTGGCATGCCGGCATGGCGCAATATCAGTTTATGGATGGACCAACTGGACGACCCGCTGGTAGCGCGGCCGTCGCTTGAGCATGACCTGGACGTCAATGTGGCCATTATCGGCGCCGGCTACACCGGGCTGTGGACCGCCTACTACCTGAAACGCCAGGCCCCTGAGCTGAAAATCGCGATTATCGAGGCGCAAACCGCAGGTTTCGGCGCGTCGGGCCGCAACGGTGGCTGGTTGATGGGCAACCTGCTGGGCGAAGACCGCCTGCTGGCCGGCCTGCCGCCCGAGCAGCGTCGTGCCTCGTTCGACCTGTTGCACGGCATTCCCGATGAAGTCGCCCACGTACTGGCCCGCGAAGGCATCGACTGCGACTACCGCAAGGGCGGCGCCCTGTACTGTGCCGCGCGCTACCCCGAGCAGGAAGGCAGCCTGCGCCGTTATCTGGCCAAGCTGTATGCCCAGGGCCTCACCGAAGACGATTATCGCTGGATGAGTCCGCAGCAATTGGCCGAACAGATCCGCATCGCCAAGCCCTATGGCGGTATCTATGCACCCCACGTTGCGACCATCAACCCGGCCAAGCTGGTGCGCGGCCTCGCGCGGGTGGTGCAGGGCATGGGTGTGACGATTTACGAGAACAGCCCCGTGACCCATTGGCAGTCCGGCAGAGTGCGCACTGCCAAGGCCAGTGTGCGCGCCGCCTGGGTGGTGCCCGCGGTCGAAGGGTATGCCAATACATTGCCAGCCCTGGGGCGTTACCAGCTGCCCGTGCAAAGCCTGATTGTCGCCACCGAACCGCTGCCCGCCAGCACCTGGGATGAAATCGGCCTGAACCACGGCCAGGCCTTTGGCGAAAGCAGCCGCCAGGTCACCTACGGCCAGCGTTCCGCCGATAACCGCCTGGTATTCGGCGCGCGTGGCGGCTATCAGTTCGCCGGAAAACTACGGCACAACTTCGATTTGACCGACAGCGAAGTGGAGCTGCGTCGCTACCTGTTTGGCGAACTCTTCCCACAGCTGAAAAACGTCCGGATCAGCCACTCCTGGGGCGGCAACCTGGGCATGTCGCGCAATTTTCGCCCCCATATGCTGTGCGATCAAAAGACCGGCATCGCGCTGTCCGGTGGCTATGGCGGGGAGGGCGTCGGCGCCACCAACCTGGGCGGTCGCACCCTGGCCGACCTGATCCTGGGCCTCGACACCCCCCTGACCAGCCAACCCTGGGTGATTCGCGAGCGCGGCCTCGACGCGCTCAAGGCCTGGGAGCCCGAACCCTGCCGCTGGCTCGGTTACAACGCGATCATTCGCAGTTTCGTCCATGAAGACCAAGTGCTTGCCAACCCCAACAGCGCCCCCTGGCGGCGCAAGTTGGCGACCTGCATGGCCGAGTTCATGGAAGGTTTCATGCACTAAGTCGTTCACTCACACGGGAAAACCCCCATGAGCATCACTCAATTCAAAGACGCACTGAATGCCCGTTTGCCGGATTCCTCGCCGGTGGCCGTGCCCTTGGGCGAGCCCATCGCTGTGGCCTCGACCCTCAGCGTTGAGCGCAGCGACGGCGTCGAAACCGGCATCTGGGAATGCACCCCGGGCCGTTGGCGTCGGCAGATCAAATCCCAGGAGTTTTGCCACTTTATCCAGGGCCGCTGCACCTTCACCCCTGACACCGGTGAAATCGTTCACATACAAGCCGGCGATGCACTGATGTTGCCGGCCAACAGCACCGGAATCTGGGACATCCAGGAAACCGTGCGCAAGACCTACGTATTGATCCTGTAACGCTTTGATCCTTGATCGCCTGCCATAAAAACAGCCCTAAAACCGCCAGGAAATCGAACCATGAAAGCCATTGCCCTGTTGCCCTTGATGTTGGTGGCCTCTATCAGCCAGGCCGCCGAGACGGTGAAGATCTACAACTGGTCGGACTACATCGCGCCGGACACCACCAGGAACTTCCAGAAAGAAACCGGCATCGGTTTCACCTACGACGTGTATGACAGCAACGAAACCCTCGACGGCAAGTTGATGACCGGTAAATCGGGCTACGACGTGGTGTTCCCGTCCAACCACTTCATGGCCCGGCAGATCCAGGGCGGCGCGCTGAAAAAACTCGACAAGAGCCAGTTGCCCAACTGGAAAAACCTCAACCCCGTGCTGCTCAAGGCCCTGGAAAACAACGACCCCGGCAATGCCCACGGCTTCCCGTACCTGTGGGGCAGCACCGGCATCGGCTACAACATTGACAAGGTCAAGGCGGTATTGGGCGACAACGCCCCGGTGGACTCCTGGGACTTGATTTTCAAGCCCGAAAACATGGCCAAGTTGCAGAAGTGTGGGGTGGCGATCCTCGACAACGGCCCCGAGCTGCTGCCAGCCGCGCTGAACTACCTGGGGTTGCCGCACCACAGCAAGAAAGCCGAAGACTACAAAAAGGCTGAAGAGCTGCTGATGAAAGTGCGGCCTTACGTGGCGTACTTCCACTCCTCGAAATACACCGCCGACCTGGCCAACGGTGATATCTGCGTGGCCGTCGGCTTCTCCGGCGACATCCTGCAGGCCGAAAGCCGCGCCAAGGAGGCAAAAAACGGGGTGAACATCGGCTACAACATTCCCAAGGAAGGCGCCGCGATCTGGTTCGACATGGTCGCCATGCCCGCCGACGCCCCCAACGAAAAGGCCGGTTACGCCTTCATGAACTACCTGCTGCGCCCCGAAGTGATGGCCAGCATCACCAACTACGTGCACTACGCCAACGGTAACGAGGCTGCCGATAGCCTGGTAGACCCGGCGATCAAAGCCGACACCAAGGTTTACCCAAGCCCCGAGATGATGGGCAAGCTGTTCGCGCTGGAGGCGATGCCGCTGAATATCGACAGGGTCCGCACGCGGGTGTGGAACACCATTCGTACCGGTCGCTGATAGCCTGATAGGGGGCACGGCGGCTTGCCAAAAAAGACCGCTGAGTTGGCAGGTTGTTGTCTGCCCCGGTAATACGGGACAAGTGTAATTAATAACTTCGGTAGTGGCTGTTTAATGTTGCCAATGACACCGTGACAATATATTGGATCCATTAATAAAGTAGGCCGCCCAACTTGGGCGGCTTTACCGCTATTTAATATTTAAATAAGTGGCGCGGTCTTTTGTCGGACAAAAGCATGTTGCCCCAATAGATACGGCCTCGCAAATTCGCAAGTTGTTTGCGCGCCTGTTTATAGGCGGGAAATAGAGGTGGACGATTGATTTCAAGTTGTGTCAGTTTTCTTACGCCTTCAAAAGAGGCGAGTGATAGGACGATCTCGCCCGCGGGGTTCCTATCGATCAAAGACTGATGCACTTGCAAACAAGGAAGTACGTTTATGTCAAAAGTAAAAGACAAGGCTATCGTGTCGGCGGCGCAAGCCAGCACCGCTTACTCGCAAATCGATAGCTTCAGCCATCTGTATGACCGTGGCGGCAACCTCACGATCAATGGCAAACCGTCCTATTCCGTGGACCAGGCAGCCACCCAGCTGCTGCGTGATGGCGCCGCGTACCGGGACTTTGATGGCAATGGCAAGATCGATCTGACCTACACCTTCCTGACCTCGGCCTCCTCGAGCACCATGAACAAACATGGCATCTCGGGCTTCAGCCAGTTCAGCGCCCAGCAGAAGGCCCAGGCCGTACTGGCCATGCAATCCTGGGCGGACGTGGCCAACGTCACGTTTACCGAAAAAGCCACCGGCGGTGACGGTCACATGACTTTCGGCAACTACAGCGGTGGCCAGGACGGCGCGGCGGCCTTCGCCTACCTGCCCGGCACCGGCGCAGGCTACGACGGCACCTCGTGGTACCTGACCAACAGCAGCTACACGCCGAACAAGACCCCGGACCTGAACAACTACGGCCGGCAGACCCTGACCCACGAAATCGGCCACACCCTGGGCCTGGCTCACCCTGGCGACTACAACGCCGGGAATGGCAACCCGACCTACAACGACGCGACCTATGGACAGGACACGCGCGGTTACAGCGTCATGAGTTACTGGAGCGAGAGCAACACCAACCAGAACTTCAGCAAAGGCGGGGTGGAAGCCTACGCATCCGGCCCGCTGCTGGACGATATCGCGGCGATCCAGAAGCTCTATGGCGCCAACTACAACACCCGTGCCGGCGACACCACCTACGGCTTCAACTCCAACACCGGGCGTGATTTCCTCAGCGCCACCTCGAATGCCGACAAGCTGGTGTTCTCGGTGTGGGACGGTGGCGGCAACGACACCCTGGACTTCTACGGTTTCACCCAAAACCAGAAGATCAACCTCAATGAGGCGTCGTTCTCCGACGTTGGCGGCCTGGTGGGCAACGTGTCCATCGCCAAGGGCGTGACCATCGAGAACGCGTTCGGCGGCGCCGGCAACGACCTGATCATCGGCAATAACGCGGCCAACGTGATCAAGGGCGGTGCCGGCAACGACATCCTCTACGGTGGTGGCGGTGCAGACCAACTGTGGGGCGGCGCGGGCAATGACACCTTTGTGTTCGGCGCCAGTTCCGACTCCAAGCCGGGTGCGGCGGACAAGATCTTTGACTTTACCTCGGGTTCGGACAAGATCGACCTCAGCGGCATCACCAAAGGCGCGGGCCTGACCTTCGTCAATGCCTTCACCGGGCATGCCGGCGATGCTGTGCTGACCTACGCAGCGGGCACCAACCTGGGCACCTTGGCGGTCGACTTCTCCGGGCACGGCGTGGCGGATTTCCTCGTCACCACCGTTGGCCAGGCAGCCGTCAGCGACATCGTGGCGTGATGTAACAGCGCGGCGTCTCGGCGCCGCGCTTCCAGGCGGGAGCGTGAACATGCAGCGTTTTTTTCAACTGATCGCCTGCGTTATGCAGGTGATGTTCGTGTCGGCAGGAGCCCACGTAATGGCGAGCAGTCTTGTATTACCTACCCGCGCGCAGTTGGCCGGGCATTGGCAGTTGCACCAGGCCGGCCAGGTGTGTGCGCTGGACCTGTTGGAGCAGGCAAATGCCTTGGCTGGCGATGTGGCCTGCGCCGAGCAGTGGCTGGGCGCCAAGCCCCTCAGCTGGACGCCGACGCCGGACGGCATCTGGCTGATGAATGCCGAAGGCAGCGGGATTACCCACCTCAATCGGCAGAAAGAAGGCGAATACAAAGGTCGCACGCCCATCGGCCTGGAAGTTGTATTGCAACGCACACCCTAGTTGGTCGTTATAAGCCTATAACTCGATTTTAATAGTTGGCCGCTCCGTTATCGGGGGCTGGGGCAACTATTGCCCGTCACTCGCTCAAAGAAGATCAAAAACTATGGCGAAGTCCCAAGCCGTGGCGCCCTTATTCAAGGCGCTGGGCGAATACAAGAGCATCCTGATCAGCATTGGCTGTTTTACTGCGTTAATTAACCTGTTGATGCTGGTGCCGTCGATTTACATGCTGCAAGTGTATGACCGCGTGCTGTCCTCCCAGAATGAAACCACCCTGGTGATGTTGACGCTGATGGTCGTCGGGTTCTTCGCGTTTATCGGCACGCTGGAAGTCATCCGCAGTTTTATCGTGATCCGCATCGGCAGCCAATTGGAGCGGCGTTTCAACTTGCGCGTGTACAAGGCCGCGTTTGAACGCAACCTGCAGCGCGGCCAGGGGCACGCCGGGCAATCATTGGGTGATTTGACCCATATCCGCCAATTCATCACCGGGCCTGCGCTGTTCGCATTTTTTGATGCGCCCTGGTTTCCCATCTACCTGTTCGTGATTTTCCTGTTCAACGTGTGGCTCGGTGTACTGGCTACGGCGGGGGCGGTGCTGTTGATCGCCTTGGCGTGCCTCAACGAATACCTGACCAAAAAGCCCTTGGGCGAGGCCAGCGGTTTCTCCCAGCAGTCGACCCAGTTGGCCACCAGCCATCTGCACAACGCCGAGACCATCCAGGCCATGGGCATGCTCGGCGCGTTGCGCAAGCGCTGGTTTGCCGTGCATTCGCAGTTTCTCGGCCTGCAGAACACCGCCAGCGACACCGGCTCGGTGATCACCTCGTTGAGCAAGTCCCTGCGCCTGTGCCTGCAATCACTGGTGCTGGGATTGGGCGCATGGCTGGTGATCAGGGGCGATATGACCGCCGGGATGATGATCGCCGGTTCGATCCTGATGGGCCGCGTGCTCAGCCCCATCGACCAGCTGATTGCCGTATGGAAACAATGGAGTTCGGCCAAGCTGGCCTACCAGCGTTTGGATGAGTTGCTGCGCGAGTTCCCGCCGGAAGTCGAGCCGATGAAACTCCCCGCGCCTAGCGGGCAGCTCGGTTTCGAACAGGTGAGTGCCGGGCCGCCTGGGCGGCGTGCGGCGACCCTGCACCAGGTCAGTTTCAACCTCGGCGCCGGCGAAGTGCTCGGCGTGCTCGGCGCCTCGGGCTCCGGCAAATCCACCCTGGCCCGTGTGCTGGTGGGCGTGTGGCCGACCCTGGCCGGCACCGTGCGCCTGGACGGCGCGGACATTCATCGCTGGGACCGCGACGACCTCGGCCCGCACATCGGCTATTTGCCCCAGGACATCGAATTGTTCAGCGGCAGCATCGCTGACAACATCGCACGTTTTACCGACGCCGACCCGGCGTTAGTGGTGAAGGCCGCGCAACAAGCCGGTGTGCATGAACTGATCCTGCGCTTGCCCCAAGGCTACGACACGCTGCTGGGTGACAACGGCGGCGGCCTGTCCGGTGGGCAGAAACAACGGGTGGCCCTGGCGCGCGCGCTGTACGGCGGGCCACGGCTGATCGTGCTGGATGAACCCAACTCCAACCTCGACACCGTCGGCGAAGCGGCACTCGCCAGCGCCATCGTGCAGATGAAAGCCCAGGGCAGCAGCGTGGTGCTGGTGACCCATCGGTCCTCGGCACTGGCCCAGGCCGACAAGTTGCTGGTACTCAACGAAGGGCGTTTGCAGGCGTTCGGACCGAGCCAGGAAGTGCTGCGCGCGCTGTCGGGCCAGCAGGAAGCCCCGAAGGAAGCATCCAGGGAAAAGCCCGGTGTGAGTTTCAGTCGTCAGTATCAAGCCGGAAGGAATCCAGGCGCATGAGCAGTATCACTCCAGAACCACTTGTCAAAGAGCACGACGCCCGGTTCTTCGTGCGCATGGGCTGGTTGCTGACGGTAGTCGGCGCCGGTGGGTTTTTCCTGTGGGCCAGCCTCGCGCCGCTCGACCAGGGTATTCCGGTGCAGGGCACGGTGGTGGTGTCGGGCAAGCGCAAGGCGGTGCAAACCTTCAGCCCCGGTGTGGTCAGCCGGATTCTGGTCAAGGAAGGCGAGCTGGTTAAGCAGGGCCAGCCGCTGTTTCGCCTCGACCAGACCCAGAACCAGGCCGACGTGCAATCGCTGCAAGCCCAATACCGCATGGCCTGGGCCAGCGTGGCGCGCTGGCAGAGCGAGCGTGACAATCGCTCCAGCATCGTCTTCCCCGCCGAGTTGAGCGCCAGCCCGGACCCGGCGCTCGCGCTGGTATTGGAAGGCCAGCGCCAGCTGTTCAGCAGCCGTCGCGAAGCCTTTGCCCGTGAACAAGCGGGGATTCGCGCAAACATCGATGGCGCCACCGCGCAACTCGGTGGCATGCGCCGCGCGCGTACTGACCTGACTGCCCAGGCGCAATCCCTGCGCGATCAACTGAGCAACCTGCAACCGCTGGCCGACAACGGCTACATCCCGCGCAACCGGCTGATGGAGTACCAGCGCCAGTTGTCCCAGGTGCAACAGGACCTGGCGCAAAACACCGGCGAAAGCGGCCGGGTGGAGCAGGGCATCCTTGAGTCACGCCAGAAATTGCAGCAGCACAGCGAGGAATACCAGAAGGAAGTGCGCAGCCAGCTCGCCGACGCACAATTGCGCAGCCTGACCCTGGAACAGCAACTGACCTCGGCCGGGTTCGACCTGCAGCACAGCGAAATCAACGCGCCGGCCGATGGCATTGCGGTCAACCTTGCGGTACACACCGAAGGCGCCGTGGTGCGCGCCGGTGAAACCCTGCTGGAGATCGTGCCCCAGGGCACGCGCCTGGAGGTGGAAGGGCATTTGCCGGTGCACCTGGTGGACAAGGTCGGCACGCACTTGCCGGTGGATATCCTGTTTACCGCCTTCAACCAGAGCCGTACGCCTCGGGTGCCGGGCGAGGTCAGCCTGATTTCGGCCGACCAGATGCTCGATGAAAAAACCGGCGCGCCGTATTACGTGCTGCGCACCACGGTCAGCGAGGCGGCGCTGGAGAAACTCCACGGCCTGGTGATCAAGCCGGGCATGCCCGCCGAGATGTTCGTGCGCACCGGCGAACGCTCGTTGCTCAATTACCTGTTCAAGCCGCTGCTGGATCGCGCCGGCTCGGCGTTGACCGAGGAATGAGCATGAAACCGCTGCTCATTGCCTTGCTGTTCAGCTGCGCTTCCGCCCAGGCCGCCATGGGCCCGTTCGACGTGTACGAACAGGCGCTGCGCAACGATCCGGTGTTTCTCGGCGCCATCAAGGAACGCGACGCCGGCCTGGAAAACCGCGCGATCGGCCGCGCCGGCCTGTTGCCCAAGCTGTCCTACAACTACAACAAAGGCCGCAACAACTCCCAGGCCACCTTGCCTGACGGGCGCGGCGGCAGTTATCACGACGATCGCAACTACAACAGCTACGGTTCGACCTTCAGCCTGCAACAGCCGCTGTTCGACTACGAGGCCTACGCCAACTACCGCAAGGGCGTGGCCCAGGCGCTGTTCGCCGATGAAAGCTTTCGCGACAAGAGCCAGGCGCTGCTGGTGCGGGTACTGACCTACTACACCCAGGCGCTGTTTGCCCAGGACCAGATCGACATCGCGCGCGCCAAGAAAAAAGCCTTCGAACAGCAGTTCCAGCAGAACCAGCACCTGTTCCAGCAAGGCGAGGGCACCCGCACCGACATTCTGGAAGCCGAGTCGCGTTATGAGCTGGCGACGGCCGAAGAGATCGAAGCCATGGACGAGCAGGACGCCGCCCTGCGCGAGCTGGGCGCGTTGATCGGCGTGCAAAGCGTCAACATCAACGACCTGGCACCGCTGAACCAGGGCTTTGCCGCGTTCACCCTGACCCCGGCCAACTACGACACCTGGCATGAGCTGGCGATCAGCAATAACCCGACGCTGGCTTCCCAGCGCCAGGCGCTGGAAGTGGCGCGCTATGAGGTGGAGCGCAACCGCGCCGGGCACCTGCCCAAGGTCACGGCGTATGCCAGCTCGCGTCAGCAGGAGTCCGACAGCGGCAACACCTACAACCAGCGCTACGACACCAACACCATTGGCGTGGAAGTCAGCCTGCCGCTGTATGCCGGTGGCGGTATCTCGGCCTCCACGCGCCAGGCCAGCCGGGCCATGGAACAAGCCGAGTACGAACTGGAAGGCAAGACCCGCGAAACCCTGATCGAACTGCGCCGGCAGTTCAGTGCCTGCCTGTCTGGGGTGAGCAAATTGCGCGCGTACCAGAAGGCCCTGGCTTCGGCCGAGGCGCTGGTGGTGTCGACCAGGCAGAGCATTCTCGGTGGCGAGCGGGTCAATCTGGATGCGTTGAATGCCGAGCAGCAGCTCTACAGCACTCGGCGTGACCTGGCCCAGGCGCGTTATGACTATTTGATGGCCTGGACCAAGTTGCATTACTACGCGGGGAATTTGCGCGATACCGACCTGGCGAAAGTGGACGAGGCGTTCGGGCCCGCACCGCACTGATTCCTTTCTCGACAATTCCAACAACAAGAGAGGCAATACCATGGGTGTGTTTGACTATAAAAATCTTGGGGCCGAGGGCTCCAAAGCGGTGTTCGCCGATGCGATGGCGATCACCTTGTATACCTATCACAACCTGGATAACGGCTTTGCCGTGGGCTATCAGCACAACGGTCTGGGGCTGGGTTTACCGGCGACGTTGGTCGGTGCGCTGCTCGGCAGCACGGATTCCCAGGGCGTGATCCCCGGGATTGCGTGGAACCCCGACTCGGAAAAAGCTGCACTGGACGCGGTGCAGGAAGCCGGTTGGACGCCCATCAGCGCCGGCACCCTGGGCTATGGCGGCAAGGTCGACGCGCGCGGTACATTCTTTGGCGAAAAGGCCGGCTACACCACGGCCCAGGTCGAAGTGCTGGGCAAGTACGATGACGCCGGCAAGCTGCTGGAAATCGGCATCGGCTTTCGCGGCACGTCCGGCCCGCGTGAAAGCTTGATCAGCGATTCGATCGGCGATCTGGTCAGTGACGTGCTCGCGGCGCTGGGGCCCAGGGATTACGCGAAAAACTACGCCGGTGAAGCGTTCGGCGGTTTGCTCAAGAGTGTCGCCGAGTATGCCGGCGCCCAGGGCCTGAGCGGCAAGGATGTGCTGGTCAGCGGCCACAGCCTGGGCGGCCTGGCGGTGAACAGCCTGGCTGACTTGAGCAATGCCAAGTGGGGCGGGTTCTACAAGGACGCCAATTACGTGGCCTATGCCTCGCCAACCCAGAGTGCCGGCGACAAGGTGCTCAATATCGGCTACGAAAACGACCCGGTATTTCGCGCGCTGGACGGCTCATCCGTCAACCTGTCGTCCCTGGGCGTGCACGACACACCGCATGCGTCGACCACCGATAACATCGTCAGCTTCAACGACCACTACGCCTCGACGCTGTGGAACGTGTTGCCGTTTTCCATCGTCAACCTGCCGACCTGGGTCTCGCATTTGCCCACCGCCTATGGCGAGGGCATGACGCGCATCCTGGAGTCCGGGTTCTATGAGCAGATGAGCCGCGATTCGACGATTATTGTCGCCAACCTGTCCGACCCGGCGCGCGCCAATACCTGGGTACAGGATCTGAACCGTAATGCCGAGCCGCACAAGGGCGATACCTTCATCATCGGCAGTGACGGCAATGACCTGATCCAGGGCGGCAAGGGCGCGGACTTTATCGAGGGCGGCAAGGGCAATGACACCATCCGCGATAACAGCGGGCATAACACTTTTCTGTTCAGCGGCCACTTTGGCCAGGATCGGCTGATTGGCTATCAGCCCACGGACAAGTTGGTGTTCCAGGATGTGCAGGGAAGTGTGGATTACCGTGAGCAAGGCGGGGATACGGTGATCAGCTTTGGAGGGGACTCGGTGACGCTGGTGGGCGTGAGTGGCTGGTCGGGGGAGGGGATGGTCATTGGCTGACGATTGAGTGCAACCCAAATGCGGGAGGGGGCTTGCCCTCTCCCACATCTGATCAAGATCAGTCTTCCTTGCGCACCGTGGCCACATCATCGGCCTTCACGCGGATGCGTTTGCCGGCAATGTCGGTGAATTCGTAGAAACCGTCGGCGGTCTGGGTTTTTGGGCTGTCCTTGGTCAAATACTGTGTGCCATTTTGCAGCGTCACTACGGTTTGCGTCGCGCAACCGGCCAATACCAGAAAAGTGAGTGCAACCAGTGGCAGACCCAAATTCTTCATGTTCATAACCCTTACCTTTAACCCTGAAAAATCCACGCCAAGGGCGTGGGCCACAAATGTTACGCGATCGACTCCCCCATCTGATCACTTTTATATAAAAAGTTGCCTGCGCCATTTATCTATTACCGATTGCAACACGGCTTTTGCAACGGCACTCTGTATGCATAAACAGTATTTGATCAATGCGTGCCATGGCCAACCCCCTCGAAGACCCGCTCTATTACCTGCATAACTTCCGTCAGGTCCTGCATTGGCTGGGGCAACGCTATGCCGATTTGCTCGACCCTGACGAACAGCATTTCATTCAGCAATTTGACAGGTTGCCGCAGGCCTCCCAGGCGTTGCTGGTGCGGATGGTGATGCGCAAGGGCGCGCATTTTCGTGCGGGCAAGCTCAATTACCTGGAGATCGGCTGCCCCCATGCCGCTGCCGGCCCGTTGCTGGAATTGGGCTGGGTTGACGCGCAGTGCCTGCTGGCTTTTGAAGAGCTGTTCGGGCTGCTGCAAAAGGCCGAATTGCTTGGCGCCTTCAAACCCTGGATCGAACAGCCCAAAGGCAAAAAAGCTGACTGGCTGGAGGGTTTGGCGGCGCAGTTCACCGAAACGCGCAGTTTTGCGCGGTGGTGCCCCGAGCTTGCGGACACACTGTACAGCCTCACCGTCATGGAGTTGTGCGACCGCCTGCGGCTGATGTTCTTCGGCAACCTGCATCAGGACTGGTCGGAATTTGTGCTGGCCGACCTTGGGATCTACACCTACGAGAAAGTCGAGTTCGGCGCCGAGTCCCGCGGCTTGCGCACGCGCGATGACGTGCATGGGTTTGTGTTCCTGCACCGGTGCCAACAGGCTTTCGAAAGCGGCGAGGCGCTGGAGGCGGTGCTTGCGCAGGTGGCGACGCTGAGCACCGACAACCCCTGGCTGGAGAAACGCCGGGCCAAGCTGTTGTTCCAGATTGGCCAGTATTGCGAGCGCAGCGCCGAATTGGACCTGGCGCAGCAGATCTACCGCGCCTGCGCTTACCCCGGCGCCCGCGCGCGACTGATCCGCGTGCTGGAGCGCCAGGAAGATTACGCCCAGGCCATGGCCCTGGCGAGTGCCGCGCAACAGGCGCCGGAAAGCCCCGCCGAGCAACAGCACCTGTTGCGGGTCGTGCCGCGCCTGCGGCGCAAATTGGGCGAACCGGCACTGCCCAAAACCAAACCGCGCGAGGTCACGCGCCTGGACCTGGCCCTCACGTTGCCAGAGCCGCTGATGTCAGTGGAATACTGCGTGCAGGCGCATCTGAGTCAGCCCGATGCGCCGGTGCATTACGTGGAAAACGGCCTGATCAATTCATTGTTTGGCTTGCTGTGCTGGGAGGCGATCTTCGCGCCGTTGCCGGGTTCGTTTTTCCACCCGTTCCAGCGCGGGCCGGCTGACCTGCACAGCGAAGACTTCCACCTGCGCCGCGCACCGCTGTTTGCCGCGTGTTTCGAGCAACTGCAGGATCAGCGCTACAAAGCCACTGTGCGCCAACGCTACCGCGAAAAATGGGGCATCCAGTCGCCCTTTGTGTTCTGGAACCTGCTCAGTGAAGAACTGCTGGAACAGGCCCTTGAATGCCTGCCCGCCGACCACCTGCGCTACTGGTTTGAACGCCTGCTACTGGACATTCGCGCCAACCGCACCGGAATGCCGGACCTGATCCAGTTCTGGCCGGCGCAAAAGACTTACCGGATGATCGAGGTCAAGGGCCCCGGCGATCGCCTGCAGGACAACCAACTGCGCTGGCTGGAATTCTGCGGCGAGTACCAGATGCCGGTCACCGTCTGCTATGTACGCTGGGCGGAGCAACCGGCTTGAGCTACAGCGTGGCCGTGCGCGCGCTGTGTGAGTTCACGGCCAAGGTGGGTGACCTGGACCTGCGCTTTACGCCGTCACCCAGCGCCCAGGAAGGTATTGTCGGGCATCGCACCGTCGCTTCGCGGCGTAGCGCGCACTATCAGAACGAGGTCGCCCTGGAGGGCGAATACCAGCAACTCAGGGTCCGGGGCAGGGCGGATGGATACGACCCGGACGCCAATCGCCTCGAAGAAGTAAAGACCTATCGCGGCGACCTCGGCGCCCAGCCCGCCAACCATCGGCAGCTGCACTGGGCCCAGGTCAAGGTGTACGGTTGGTTGATGTGCCAGAAGCTCGGTCTGACCGAAATCAACCTGGCGCTGGTGTACTTCGATATCGTCGGTGAAGGCGAGACCCTGCTCAATCAACATTTCCAGGCTGCTGAGCTGGAACCCTTCTTCAACCAGCAATGCGCGCTGTTCCTCGGCTGGGCGCGTCAGGAAATGCAGCACCGTGAAGCGCGCAACGGCGCGGCGCAAACCCTGAGTTTTCCGCACACCGACTTTCGCCCCGGCCAGCGAACCCTGGCCGAATCGGTCTACAAAGCGGTCAGCACCGGCCGTTGCCTGATGGCACAGGCGCCCACCGGGATCGGCAAAACCATCGGCACGATTTTCCCGCTGCTGAAAGCCCTGGCACCCCAGCAACTGGACAAGGTGTTCTTCCTCACCGCCAAGACCCCAGGGCGCAAACTCGCCCTCGATGCCTCCCAGGTGCTGTTCACCAGCAGCCCCGACCTGCAATTGCGCGTGCTGGAACTGGTGGCGCGGGACAAGGCCTGCGAACACCTGGACAAAGCCTGCCACGGCGAATCCTGCCCCTTGGCCAAGGGCTTCTATGACCGATTGCCCGCCGCGCGCATCGCCGCCTCCAAGGTGCGTTTGCTCAACCAGCGCAATCTGCGCGACGTGGCCCTGGCCCATGACGTGTGCCCGTATTACCTGAGCCAGGAAATGGCGCGCTGGGCCGACGTGGTGGTCGCCGACTACAACTACTATTTCGACTTTGGTGCCATGCTGTTCGGCCTGGCCCAGCTCAACCAGTGGCGCGCTGCGGTGCTGGTGGACGAAGCCCACAACCTGGTGGAGCGCGCCCGCTCGATGTACAGCGCGAGCCTCGACCAGTACAGCCTCAAGACCCTGCGCGACAGCGCGCCCGAGGCGCTGAAGAAACCCTTGCAGCGCCTGAACCGCGAATGGAATGCGCTGCACAAGGACCAGCTCGCGCCCTATCAGGCCTATGCCGCGCGGCCGGAAAAACTCCTGCTGGCCTTGAGCCTGTGTGCCAGCGCCATGGGCGACTACTTCAACGACCACCCCGAGGCCCTGGCGGGTGACCTGCAAGCCTTCTACTTTGAGGTGCTGCAATTTGCCAAGGTCGCCGAGCTGTTCAATGAGCACTTCATCTTCGATATCAGCAAGCGCCAGTTCAGTGGCAAGCGCAGCAGTTCGACCCTGTGCCTGCGCAACGTAGTGCCCGCCGAATTCATCCGGCCCCGGCTGACGGCGGCGCGCAGCAGCGTGCTGTTTTCCGCGACCCTGAGCCCGCGTCACTACTATGCCGACCTGCTGGGGTTGCCGGCGGATACCGCGTGGGTCGATGTGGAGTCGCCGTTCAAGGCCGAGCAGCTGCAAGTGCGCATCGTTGATC
>NZ_UTBG01000160.1 GCF_900580675.1 Pseudomonas viridiflava | reverse complement strand
GTATATGCTCAAGGCTGTGATGAGCGGGCGCGGCGATGAGGTGATTGAACTGGCGCGCACCAACTGGTTGCGCTGAGCCAAGCATGTGGGAGGGGGTGGTCCATCTCCCACATTGGATTTTATTGCCCAATCAGGCGCTCTGCTTTTCCACCCACTTGGCGTAAGCATCGATAAACGCCTGCAGGAACGGCTTGGTCTTTTCCGAGACCTTGCCGGCCTCATCAAACACGCTGCCCGCGCCGCCCAGGTAGGCTTCCGGCTGCTGCATGCACGGCACATCGAGGAACACCAGGGACTGGCGCAAATGGTGGTTGGCGCCAAAACCGCCGATGGCGCCCGGCGACACACTGATGATCGCCCCCGGCTTGCCACTCCAGGCGCTTTGCCCATACGGGCGCGAGCCTACGTCAATTGCATTCTTCAACGGGGCGGGCACGGAGCGGTTGTACTCCGGGGTCACGAACAGCACCGCGTCGGATGAACGTACCTGCTGACGGAAAGTACTGTACGCTGCCGGCGGTGTCGCACCGTCTATGTCTTCGTTGTAGAGCGGCAAATCGCCAATTTCCACAATGTTCAACTTCAGGTTGGCAGGGGCCAGTTCGGCCAATGCCAGGGCGACCTTGCGGTTGATCGAGTCTTTTCTCAAGCTGCCAACCAGGACGGCAATCGTGTAGACCTTGCTCATTGGGGTTTCCCGACTTCTGACTAAAGGAGCTTGTAGTTATAGAGACTTCGCGGCGCGTTCACCAGAAGGTTTTGATAAACCAACAGGCGTTTGTCTCGCACCCCAGCGCGTAGGAAACGTCTGAAAACATCAGCGAATTTTATTTTTTTCAATAGGTAAACTACCCCGCTCTATGACGGTCTACAGAACCGCAAATCGAGTGTTTATCTCCAGAGGTTCTAAACAGATGGCAGCAGTACTAGTCGGACAGTTTCATGCCAGAGACGCAGAAGGACGTGTGTACTCGGTGCATGAGTTCCAGGAATCCAACCCGGCGCAAGGCGACCTGGCTGGCTCGGCACCCACCACCACCTACAAGCTGGCCATTGGCGACCGTGTAGAAAAACTGGAAGGCGATGAGTTCAAGCTGATCCAGTCGGGGACCATCATCGTCCGCGAATCGCAAACCACGCTCGCCTCATAAGCTGATCGTTCGAACGTACCCGCTCAGTCCTGGCCATTGACGGCATTGACTGGGCCGGACGATCACGGCCTGCTGATCTCCGTCACTTCAAGCCCCTGCTCACCGTCCACCTGCTTGAGCGTCACCATCAACCTCCCCCGCTCGCCCTCCACCGCATACATCGAACGCCTGTAGCCCGGCGCGTTGTTGGCGGGGTATGCCACTACCTGCCTGACCAGCGTAACCCCCAGCACGGTGCCCACCTGTTCGTTCACCTGCTCCTGGGAGCGGATAAACGTTTGGAGTGCGAACGTTTCGGGCGTGTTGTCGTCGTGTTCAAGCAAGAGATAAGCAGCCACGCACGCCACGGTCACCAGGACCAGCAGTTGCTTGGCCGTTACCCCGAAAAGTGTCGAGGGAATAGGCATTGTTGGACCAGACCTGTTTTTGTTGTAAGTGCCGGTAGCCGGCATTGGTCGCTGATGATCAGTGCAGCCATTCTAGTGAGGTCTGTGCTGAACACCAGCGCATCGCGCAGTCTTTTTTTCCCTGGCCGGCCTGTGCCATTGAATCCCCACCGCACTGCACATAGACTCCGGCCATGCGTTTACGTCATATCGAAGTGATTCAAGCCATCTTGCAGACCGGGCACCTCGGCACCGCCGCCGAATGGTTGCAACTCCCCGTGGGCGATGTGGACGCGGCGCTCAAGGAGGCCGAGCAACAACTGGGGTTCATGCTGTTTGCCAGCGTGCGCGGGCGCTTGCAAGCGACGCGCGAGACTCAGGCGCTGCAGGCCGAAATCGCCCATGTATATGAGGCCCTGGAGCCGGTGCAACGCCTGGCCAGCCGCCTCAAACACCATCACGCGCCCACCCTGCGCGCCCTGTGCACGCCGCCCCTGGCCAATCAACTATTGCCGCAGAGCATCGCGCTGCTGCGTCGGCGGTTCCAGGACACGCCGTGCAACCTGTCGAGCCAGCCGACCCGGGACATCGTCCGCAGCCTGTTGCTGCACGAAGCCGACGTCGGCCTAAGCCTGCATGACCCGGAGCACCCGCAGATCCAAAGTACGGCGCTGGCCCAGGGCAAACTGCAATTGCTGGCGCCCCACGGTTGGCTCAAGCCCAAGCAAAAGTACATTGCGCTGCAGGACCTGGCTGGGCAATCGATGATCGGCCTCGAAGGACATGACCCGCTCAGCCGCCTGCTGGAGGCCAAGCTGCAAGCCTTGCGCCCGCTGCCGGTGGTGCAGACACGGGTGCAGACCTACCAGATGATGCGCAGCATGGTGGAAGCCGGGGAAGGCCTGGCGATTGTTGACCCGTTCACCGCGTTCGGTGCGCGTGAGGCGGGGCTGGAAGCGTGCCCGGTGTCGCCGCCGATCTTGGTCAGCCTGTATGCGCTGACGCTCAAGGAGGGCGTGGCCTCACCGGCGCTGAATGCGCTGCTGGAGATCGTCACGCTGAAGGCCGAAAGCCTGCTGGTGAATTAGGCCTGTTCGACTTCGGTCTTGAACAACCGATACCAGAAAATCGCCACTTCGCGGGTTTGCGGGTCTATGCCGCGATAGCGCAGGTGATCGATCCCGCCCATCACATAGCCGCAGCGCTCATACAAACGGCAGGCGCCGAGGTTGTTGTTCTGGGTTTCGAGCATCATGCCCGGCAGGTTTTTCTTGCGACTCCAGAACTGCGCCACGTCCAGCAGGGCCTTGGCCACGCCGTGCCGGCGCGCGGGCAACGCCACCGCCAACTCGTCGACATGTGCAAAGCCGTTCCAATTGGTGCTGACCACTATATGCCCCACCGCGCGATCATCCAGGTAGGCCATGAAGATCGCACTGTCCGGCGCATCGCGGAAACTGGCGAATTCTTCAGGGTCGATGCCGTAGCACTTGCGGTACGGCAGGATCCGTTCCACTGGCCACTGATCGACCCGCGCCCCCATCTGCGGCTCTCCGTAGGCGCTGACCTCAAAGCTGAAGTCGTTACCCCACACGTAGGCATCAAAGCCTGCGTCGGCGACCCGCACACTGAGCCCCGGATACTTCGGGTTCATTACCGCTTGTTGCATAAACATGTTTAACCCTTGATGCAATCGACGGTGTAACACCGACCGTTGCCGTCGTCTTCGTGTTGCAACCCATGAACATCCGCGACAAAGCCGGGGAAACTGCTATCGAACGTCCGGGCAAAGGCCAGGTAATCGATGATCGAGCGCGTCGACTCGGTGAAGCGCTCGCCGGGCATGATCAGCGGAATCCCGGGCGGATACGGCACCAGCATCACGGCGGCAATGCGCCCTGGCAAGGCGTCGATGGAAACGGCCTCGACTTCGCCCCTGACCAACTGGTCGTAGGCATCCGCCGGTTTCATCGCAATTTCCGGCAATACCGTGTACATCCGCTTGAGGTGTTTGGCGGTCGCGTTGCTACGGTAACAGCTATGCAGTTGATCGCACAGGTCACGCAAACCCAGGCCTTGATAGCGCAAAGGGCCTTGCGCAAACACCGATGGCAAGCAACTTGCCAGGCTGACATTCGCATCGTAACTGCGCTTGAACTCCAGCAACTCGGTGAGCAAGGTACTCCACTTACCTTTGGTGATGCCCATGGAAAACAGCACGAGGAAGGAATACAGCCCGGTCTTTTCCACCACCAGCCCCCGTTCCCAGAGGAATTTGCTGACCACCGCCGCCGGAATCCCGCGATCGCTCAACGCGCCGCCGGCCGTGAGACCGGGCATCACCAGCGTCACTTTGATCGGGTCCAGCAGCACGTAATCTTCGGCTACATCACCGAAACCGTGCCAGTCATCCTGCGGTTGCAGCAGCCAGTCGGCCGTCGCCACGCGGTCGATGCCCGCCACAGAAGGCGGCTGCCAGATCGAAAACCACCAGTCTTCAGCGGCGATATGCTGGCGCAGGTTGGCCAGGGCGCGGCGAAAACTCAGGGCCTCGTCGAACATTTCCTGCAGCAGTGAGCGACCCGCCGGCCCCTCCATCATCGCCGAGGCCACGTCCAGCGAGGCGATGATGCTGTATTGCGGCGAGGAAGAGATGTGGATCATGAACGCTTCGTTGAAACGGTCACGGTCAAGCTGGCGCGCGCCGCCGTCCTGCACATGAATCATCGAGGCCTGGCTGAACGCCGCCAGCAGCTTGTGCGTGGAATGGGTGGTGAACACCAGCGGGCTGTCCGGAGTAAGCGAGGTGCCCATGCCATAGCGGCCGGCAAAGAACTCGTGGAACGCCGCATAGGCGTACCAGGCCTCGTCAAAGTGCAACACCTCGACGCTGTTGCCCAGTTGCTGCTTGATCAGCTCGGCGTTGTAGCACAGCCCGTCGTAGGTGGAGTTGGTCACCACCGCCAGCTTGACCTTCGGCGGGCGGCCACGGGTCAGCGGACTGGCTTCGATCTTGGCGCGGATCGAATCGGCGCTGAATTCGCTCAGCGGAATCGGGCCGATGATCCCCAGCTCGTTACGCTCCGGGCACAGGTACAGCGGGATGGCGCCGGTCATGATGATCGAGTGCAACACCGACTTATGGCAGTTGCGGTCCACCAGTACCAGGTCATCGCGCCCGACCATGGAGTGCCAGACGATCTTGTTGGCGGTCGAGGTGCCGTTGATCACGAAAAATGTATGGTCGGCGCCAAAATTGCGCGCGGCGCGGGCCTCGGCTTCGGCCAGTGGCCCGGTGTGATCGAGCAGCGAGCCCAGCTCAGGCACCGATACGGACAAATCCGAGCGCAGGGTGTTTTCCCCGAAGAACTGATGAAACGCCTGCCCCACCGGGCTTTTGCGGTAGGCCACGCCGCCGCCATGGCCGGGGGTGTGCCAGGAATAATTGGAATCGGCGGTGTGCTGCACCAGCGCCTTGAAAAACGGCGGCAACAGGCCATCCAGGTAAGTGCGCGCAGCACGCGCGACTTGGCGGGCGAGAAACGGCACGGTGTCCTCAAACAGATAAAGGATGCCGCGCAACTGGTTGAGTTCGCTCATGGCATCCGCTGGCGCGTTTTCCAGGGTGACTTGCTCGCCCAGGGCAAAGATCGGCAGGTTGGGCGCCCGCACCCGCGCCAGGCGGATCAGTTCGACCATGTTTTGCAGCAAGTGGGTGTTTTCGCCGGCACCTTCGGCGGCGATCAGCATGCACGCCAGGCCGTGGTGGGTAGCGGCCACCAGCCGGCCTTCGGCGTAGTTGACTGCTTCGATAATACTGAAGCCCTCTTGCTCCAGCTCCCGGGCGATGCCTCGAACCCGGTCACCGGCAACGGTGTCGGCCTTGATGTCGCGGTGCACGATCAGAACGGGGAACTTCAGGTCTTTGTACATAAGTGCTGTGTCGTCCTGAGGGCTATGTACTCAGGGTAGAAGCTGGGACGGGATGTGGCGAATGAAGATGTTAAAGGACAACCTGAGTCAACTGTGGGAGCGGGCTTGCTCGCGAATGCGGTGGTTCAGTCGACTCATCCGTTGACTGATACTCCCGATTCGCGAGCGAGCCGGTCCCACATTTTTTAGCGTGTCAGGCAGGGTCATTGCTGGGTCAATTGGGACCACAACGCCGGCGCACCGGCCGCCTTGGCAATCGCCTCCAACCGCACCGCATGCTCAGCCAGATCCTGCTCACTGGCTCGGATGATGGTGGTGGGCTTGCGATCCGCCGGCAACCGACGGATTTCCGAAGCACGGTTGCCCGAGCCCTCGGCCGAACCACTGCCGTCGGACGCATTCCCCGCCAGGGACAGGCTGGTCTGCCCGCCCGTCATGGTCAGGTATACGTCGGCAAGAATCTCGGAGTCGAGCAAGGCGCCGTGCAGTTCACGGCCGGAGTTGTCGACGCCATAACGTTTGCACAGCGCATCCAGACTGTTGCGCTGGCCGGGGTGACGTTCACGGGCCATCATCAAGGTGTCGAGAATCGAGCAGTGCTGGGAAATATCCGCGCGATCTTTCTGCCCCATCAGGGCAAATTCGTTATTGATGAAGCCGACGTCGAACGCCGCGTTATGGATGATCAGCTGGGCGCCGTTGATGAACTCGAAGAACTCATCCGCCACTTCGGCAAAACGCGGCTTGCCCTTGAGGAATTCGTCGGTGATGCCGTGGACGCCGATCGCGCCTTCGTCACTGTCACGGTCCGGTTGCAGGTACACGTGGAAGTGGCGACCGGTAAGGCGCCGACCCATCAGCTCGACACAGCCGATTTCGATGATCCGGTGGCCGTCGGTCACCGGCATGCCGGTGGTTTCGGTATCGAGTACAACAGATCGGATGGCCATCAGGGTTCAGCTCTCAACGGTGTGGTGTATGCCAAAGGGCGCGATGTTAACACGTGTGCACGTATCAGCTCTGCTTGTAGCCGCGCACTTCGTCCACGCCACGGTTGGCCAACTGGTCGGCGCGCTCGTTGCCCGGATGCCCGATGTGCCCACGCACCCATTTCCAGGTGATGTCATGGCGGTTGCATTGCTCATCGAGCAGTTGCCACAGATCGGCATTCTTGACCGGCTCCTTGGCCGCCGTCTTCCAGCCGCGCTTCTTCCAGTTGACCATCCACTCGTTGATGCCCTTCATCACGTATTGCGAGTCGGTCACCAGCAGCACGTTGCAGCGTCGCTTGAGTTCTTCCAGGCCGCGTATGGCGCCCATCAGTTCCATGCGGTTGTTGGTGGTGTTGGCTTCGCCGCCCCACAACTCTTTCTCCACGCCCTTGCACACCAGCAACGCGCCCCAGCCGCCGGGGCCCGGGTTGCCCTTGCAGGCGCCATCGGTGAAGAGTTCTACGCTATAGGTCATCGGTTGCATCCATCAAAACGGGCTGCCGGCAATCGGCCGACAGAATCCCGAGGCCAAGAGACCTGGCCTGAAATCAAAAAGAGGTTTTACGGTTCACTTTGCTTGCGATTGACCTTGGCCATCGGCATCGGCACCAGCTTGCCCATGGGCTGGCGCAGTACCTGGCGCACGGGCCGCAATCCAACCACAATCTTGCGCGCGACCAATAAATAGAAGCCGCCACCCGACAGTTGCCAGGCGCCCGCCCGGCGTTCCCAACCAGCCAGGCGGCCTTGCCACTTGGTCGAGGCAAGCGGCGGACGATAGCATCCGAAGCGGCGTTTCTCCAGCGCGAAGCCCAGCAGGTTCAGCCAATCGCCTACCCGCGACGGCGAAATGCAACGCGCCTGGCGCAGGCCGTCATGGGCGAACGCATGGCGCAGGCCCCACGTGCTCCAGGGGTTGATGCCGACAATCAGCAAATGCCCACCCGGGCGCACACTGCTTGCCGCTTCGCGCAACAAACCATGGGGTGACAGGCAGAAATCCAGGCCATGCTGCAACACCACCACATCGGCGGCGTGCTCGCTCAAGGGCCAGGCCTGTTCCTCGCACACAATCTCGACGCCCGGCAGTGGTGCCCCCAGGCGCACATTGCGCTGCACCTGCGGCGCGGATGGCGGGGTTTCGGCCGACGGACCGTAATGCACCAGATAGCCACCAAAGAACCGCCCCAGCTCGTCTTCGAGCATGCGCCGTTCTTCATCCAGCAAAAATTGCCCGATCGGTCCGGACAGCCATTCGCGGGCTGCGCTGATCAGGGCCAGCCACTCAGGATCGGCCTGGGCGAACGCTTTATCAGTCATTGCATTCTCCAACTCGCCTAGACGTTCTAAGATGCACCAATGTGTTCAGCTTGGCGAATCGAAGAATGATACAGATCAGTGCCCTGCCCGCCTTCACCGATAACTACATCTGGTTGTTACAAGACCCCCAGACCCAGCGCGTCGCCGTGGTCGACCCCGGCGATGCCGCGCCGGTGCTGGCGTGGCTCAAGCAGAACCCGCAGTGGAGCCTGAGCGACATCCTGGTCACGCACCATCACCATGATCATGTGGGCGGTGTCGAGCAATTGAAAAACCTCACCGGTGCCAGGGTCTGCGGCCCGGCGAATGAAACGATCCCGGCGCGGGACGTGGCCCTGCAGGATAATGACCGCATCAGCGTACTGGGCCGGGATTTCGACGTCTACGCAGTGCCCGGCCACACCCTGGGCCATATCGCCTTTTATCACCCGGGCGTGCTGCTGTGTGGCGACACCCTGTTCGCAGCCGGATGCGGGCGCCTGTTCGAAGGCACCCCGGAGCAGATGCACACCTCGCTCGAACGCCTGGCTGCCCTGCCCGCCGAGACCCTGGTCTACTGCACCCACGAATACACACAAAGTAACCTCAAGTTTGCCCAGGCGGTGGAACCGCAGAATGACGATATCGCCAAACGGGTGGAACACGTCAACGGGCTAAGGGCCCGCGGCGAGATGACGCTGCCCTCCAACCTGGCCCTGGAAAAACGTACTAACCCTTTTCTGCGCACCTCTGAAACATCCGTTAAAGAAAAAGCGGACGAACGGAATGGCCGCGACAACCGCTCTGGGGCCGAGGTGTTTGCCAGCTTGAGGGCATGGAAAGATAAGTTCTAACGGGATGCAATCTGATACGAAATTTCTGAATGGTTGACCGGAACCAAAGTGCTTTCTAGAATCGCCCGACATTTTTGCCCGGAACTTACTTCCAGCCAATGTCGTCATCTATTCGTAAATCCAACCATTCAGACGCATTGACCCGCCTGGCTCAAGCCGTGGCGGTGGCCGTTTCCGCGACTCTGGCGGGCTGCCAATCGACAAATTTCGCTGCACAATCCACCGTGCAACCCAAACCGAATCTTGCTGCCAAGATCAAGCAAAAACCTGTTATCTGGCTTTCAGAGAAGCCCAGCCCCGAAGTACCCCAGGACGTCTGGGAACGCATGCGACGGGGCTTTCAATTGCAGGACGGGCTGGGCGTCAACCCGCGCATCGAGCAACAGCGCTTGTGGTTCGCCAGCAACCCATCCTTCCTGGAGAACGCCGGAGAACGCGGCAGCCTCTACATTCATTACATCGTCGAACGCCTTGAAGAACGCAACATGCCCCTGGAGCTGGCGCTGCTGCCAGTGATTGAAAGTGCCTACAACCCAATGGCTTATTCGCGCAGCGATGCGGTTGGGCTGTGGCAGTTCATCCCCTCCACCGGGCGCTACTTCAACCTGCGCCAGACCCGCGCCTACGACGGCCGCCGCGACATCACCGCCTCCACCACTGCCGCCCTGGACTATCTGACCCGTCTGCACGATATGTTCAACGGTGACTGGTTGCTGGCACTGGCCGCCTATAACGCCGGCGAAGGCACGGTCAGCCGGGCCATCGAGCGCAACGAGAAGCTCGGCCTGCCCACCGACTACTGGAACCTGCCCCTGCCCCAGGAAACCAAGGACTACGTGCCCAAGTTCCTGGCGCTGTCCCAAGTGGTGCTGGCCCCCGAGGCCTATGGCGTCAACCTGAACCCGATTGCCAACACGCCGTACTTCGAAGTGGTTGAAGTCAAGCAAAGCATGGACCTGTCACGGGTCGCCGCGCTGGCCGAGATCGACGAAGACGAACTGTTCCAGCTCAACCCGGCCCTCAAACAACGCACTACTCTGGACGGCCCCCAGCATTTGCTGGTGCCGAGTTCCAAGGCGCAACTGCTCACCAGCAGCCTTTCGGCGATGAAGCCTGAAGAATTGCTGGCAATGCGCCCCAAAAAGCCGGTGTTCGACGAAGTCGAGACCGCGCGGGTGGCCGGGCGGGCGCGCAATTACAAAGTACGCAGTGGCGACAACCTCACCTTGATCGCCAAGGCGAACAAGGTGGACGTGCATGACCTGCAACGCTGGAACAAGCTCAACGGCCAGGCCCTCAAGGTCGGCCAGACGCTTGTGATGCAGGACACCCGCCGGGCAGTCGCCAGCAGCAAGAAGCCGGTGCAGTACAAAATCAAGAAAGGTGACTCGCTGTACACCGTCGCCAAGCGCTTCAACGTCGAGATGCAACACCTCAAACGTTGGAACCCACGCACCGGCCAGGCGTTGAAGCCTGGGCAGATGCTGGTGGTTTCCGGTCCACGCTGACTGCCCTGGCTTCCTGTGGAGCACTTGCTGTGGCGAGCAGGCTTGCCCTGCGTTGGGCGGCGCAGCCGCCCCATAAAGGCACCGCGTTGTGCCAGGCAAAACGCGGTGTCTGGTTTTAGGGCTGCTGCGCAGCCCAACGC
>NZ_UTBG01000158.1 GCF_900580675.1 Pseudomonas viridiflava | reverse complement strand
ACCGTGCTCACCAATACGCTGGTGGCGGTCGCGCTGAGCTGTGCGCTCAGCCAGCGGCAGTCGGCGGGGCACAGGTTCTTTCGCGATCCGGTGGTGTGCAGCGGCATCGCGGTGAGCATCGCTGTGGTCGGCATTGCCTACAACATCCTGTTGCGGCATTTATGGCACCCGCAAGGCTGGCAATTCACCGCCGACGAGTTGCTGCATGACGTGATGCCGCTTACCTTTCTGGCGTACTGGTGGGTGTGCGTGCCCAAGGGGCTGTTGCGCCTGAAACATGTGTTGTTCTGGGCGCTGTACCCGATTGTGTATTTCGCCTACATCCTGCTGCGCGGCGATGTGATCGGCGATTACATGTACCCGTTCATCGATATCGGCACGATCGGTTTCACCAAGGCCTTCATCAACGCACTGGGTGTGTT
>NZ_UTBG01000189.1 GCF_900580675.1 Pseudomonas viridiflava | reverse complement strand
AGGCCGAGCAACCGGCTTACATCATTTACACCTCAGGCTCCACCGGGCAGCCCAAGGGCGTGGTGATCAGCCACGGCGCGCTGGCCAATTACGTGCAGTCCGTGCTGACGCGCCTGTCGCTCGATGCGGAGGCGAGCATGGCGATGGTCTCTACCGTAGCGGCCGACCTGGGTCACACCTTGCTGTTCGGCGCGCTGGCCTCCGGTCGCACACTGCACCTGCTGTCCCACGAACAGGCCTTCGATCCCGACGGATTTGCCCGCTACATGGCCGAGCATCAGGTGGACGTGCTGAAGATCGTTCCAAGCCATCTGCAAG
>NZ_UTBG01000224.1 GCF_900580675.1 Pseudomonas viridiflava | reverse complement strand
CCTAAGATCACAATCAAGATCAAAATCTACAGCACGGCGGCCTAGTAGCCGACCTGACCGCTGAGGCTGTACTCAATCCAATGTGGGAGGGGGCTTGCTCCCGAAAGCGGTGTGTCAGCTAATGAATAATTGCCTGACACGCCGCCTTCGGGAGCAAGCCCCCTCCCACATTTTCAACCGAGTACACCAGGCACAACACCGCTCAGCTCTTATGTACCCAACCTACAATTGATCCATATCGCCTGATCGACATGCATTGTTAAAGGCCAGCAATCCATATCCCTTTAATTTGCAGGAAGTTTCCTAGACAATCCCACGGCCTTGCGCCCGCTCAGTCCACTGGCTAGCCTTCGCTCCGTCGCTGCATATCAGCGATCGGGTGTGAGATCCCGTGAACTTATAGGCGCCATGAGCAACATGCTCTATGGCAGCTGTGTGCGGGCAGACTTCGGTCTGGCCGGATCCTGTTCACCGGTATCTCACCCCGCACATAGCTGCCACCTTTTTTGACGTGTGAGATCGGCAAAAAAATGGCTCCCAGCCCGAACAGGTATTTCATACATGAACAAAATCGTCCCGGACCCACCCCGCGCAATCTTCGAACGCGCCCTCAGCCACTACCTGCAACCCGCCTCACCGCCCACCTTCGCTGTCCATCAAGACCTCAGCTTCGAAGACGCCCTGACCCAAATCTGCGACCTGCTGCGCTGCGCAGCCGCCACCGCCGCGTGCACCACCCAGACACTGCTCGGCCATGAACGCGACATGGCAGGCGCCACCGAACACCTGATCGCCAACGCCAAAACCCTCGCCGACCGCGCGCTGGAGTGCCTGCACACCCCATAACCCCCTGTGGGAGCGGGCTTGCTCGCGAAGGCGGTGGTTCATTCAGCACATGGGTGACTGACAGACAGCATTCGCGAGCAAGCCCGCTCCCACAGGGTTCTGTGTCGCCCTCGGGCACCGCGCCGGCATTACAGGTAAACTCCCCTCCTTTTCATCTTCTTCACGGAGTTCGCCTTGCGTCTGTTTCACACCTCCGACTGGCACCTTGGGCAAAACCTGCACGGCCAGGAACGCGACTTCGAACACGCCTGTTTCCTCACGTGGCTGCTGGGCCAATTAAAAGCCGAGCAGCCCGATGCGCTGCTGATCGCCGGCGATATCTTCGACACCGTCAACCCGCCGCTCAAGGCCCAGGAGCGGCTGTATGACTTCATCATCAGCGCCCACGAACAAAACCCGAAACTCACCATTGTGATGATCGCCGGCAACCACGACTCCGGTTCGCGCATCGAGCTGCCCGCGCCGCTGATGCGCCGGTTGCGCACCCATGCCCTCGGCCGCGTGCTGTGGCTGGATGATGGCCAACTGGATGCCGAGCGCCTGTTGATCCCGCTGCCCGATGCCAAAGGCAAGGTCGCCGGCTGGTGCCTGGCCCTGCCGTTTTTGCGCCCGGCGGAAGTCACCGGCGCACAGCTGGGCGACGACTACCTGCGCGGCATCGGCCAGGTGCATGAATGGCTGATCGCCGCCGCGAATGCCAAACGCTAAAAAGGCCAGGCGCTGATTGCCATCAGCCACGCGCACATGGCCGGCGGTTCGGTGTCGGAAGACTCGGAGCGCAGCCTGATCATCGGCAATGCCGAGGCGCTGCCCGCCAGCCTGTTCGACGCCAGCGTCGGCTATGTGGCCCTCGGCCATCTGCACAAGCCGCAAAAAGTGAATGGCGAGGAGCGAATTCGCTACAGCGGTTCGCCGATTCCGCTGTCTTTTTCCGAAATCGGCTACAAGCATCAGATTCTCGATGTGACCTTCCAGGGTCAATGCCTGGTCAGTGTCGAACCGCTGCTGATTCCTCGTTCAGTCGACCTGCAACGCCTGGAGGCTGCGCCGCTGGCGGATATCCTCAAACAGCTGGCCGAGTTGCCCGACGTCGACCTGCTGGCCGAAACCCAGCGCCACCCGTGGCTGGAAGTGCGCGTGCGCCTTGACGAGCCGCAGCCGGACCTGCGCCAGCAAATCGAAACCGCCCTGCTCGGCAAGGCCGTGCGCCTGGTGCGTATCGCCGCCGAGTACGCCGGCACGGGCGCGCGCGAAGAGAATGACGAAGGCCGCCTGATCGAACTCGACCAGCTCACGCCCCAGGAGTTGTTCAGCCGCGCCTGGCAGGACAGCTACGGCAGTGAAGTGGATGAACAGACCTTGAAGGATTTCGCCGTGCTGCTCCAGGAAGTGCAACAGGCGGAGGAACAGCCATGAAAATTCTCGCCATCCGCCTGAAAAACCTCGCCTCCCTGGCGGGCCCGTTTGAAATCGACTTTACCGCCGAGCCCCTGGCCAGTGCCGGGCTGTTCGCGATCACCGGGCCGACCGGCGCCGGTAAAAGCACGCTGCTCGATGCCTTGTGCCTGGCCTTGTTTGGCGCAGTGCCGCGCCTGGGCGACACCGGCCAGGCCAAAATGCCGGACGCCGATACCGATATCTCCATCGGCGACCCACGCACCCTGATCCGCCGCGGCACCGGCGGCGGCTATGCCGAGGTGGATTTTGTCGGGGTCAGCGGGCGTCGTTACCGCGCGCGCTGGGAAGCCAACCGCGCCCGCGACAAGGCCAGCGGCAAGTTGCAGAACAGCCGCCAAAGCCTGATCGACCTCGACAGCGACCAACTGCTGGCCAGCCAGAAAACCGAATACAAGACCCAGCTCGAATTGGCCCTGGGCCTGAATTTCGAGCAGTTCACCCGCGCGGTGTTGCTGGCCCAAAGTGAGTTCAGCGCGTTCCTCAAGGCCAACGACAACGAGCGCAGCGAACTGCTCGAAAAGCTCACCGACACCGCGCTGTACACCCAGCTCGGGCGCCGCGCGTTCGACAAGGCCAAGGATGCCCGGGACGCCCACAAAACCCTGCAAGACCAGGCGACCGGCGTGGTGCCGCTGGCCCCCGAGGCACGCGCCGAACTCGATCAGCAATTCGACGCCGCCCAACAACAGCTCAAGGCCCACCAGGCCCAGCTCAAGCAACTGGAATTGCAGCACACCTGGCTCAAGGAACTGCGCGAGTGGCAGGACCGCCAGCTCAACGCGACCGAGCAGCTCCAGCGCGCGCAAGCCGACTGGGACAGCCAGGGCCCGCAACGCCAGGACCTGAGCCGCCTGGACCAGTTGGCGCCGCAACGTCACCAGTTCGCGCGCCAGGTTGAACTCGACAGCGTGCTCACGCCGTTGGCCGCGCAGATTCAGCTGCATATTGAGCAACAGGCGCAGCTGCATACCCGGCAAGCGCAGGCACAACAACAGCTGGCGACAGCCCAGGCCGCGCTGGCTGACGCCCTCAAGGCGCAGAGCGACGCCCTACCCTTGCTGCGCCAGGCCTTCGAAGAACAAAGCACCCTCGCCCACCTGACCAAAGACCTGGCCAAGCGCACCGAGGACAAACAACAACACGACACAGCCTGCGCCGAAGGCCAGGCTTTGCTCAAAAGTTTGCAGGACAAGCAGGCACACGTCGCTGAACGCCTGCAGCGCCTGGCCGCCGAGCTTGAACGCAGCGCCGCCCTCGCCCCGCTGAGCGAGGCATGGAACGCCTACCGCGACCGCTTGCAACAGCTGATGCTGATCGGCAATCGCCTGAACAAAGGCCAGGCCGAACTGCCGCAGCTGGAACAACGCGCCACCACCACGGCCGAGAAATTCGCCGGGCAACGTGAGGCGCTCGACCTGCTGTACCAGGAAGCCCGCGCCGAACCGCATGCCGTGGCCGAGCAAATCCAGTTATTGGGAGGCCTGCTGCAGGACAATCGCAAACAGCAACGCGCGTTTGAAGACCTTGCGCGGCTGTGGGACACCCAGCAACAGCTCGACCAGCAAGCCGCCGCGCTGACGCAAAAACTCGCAGACGCCCAGCAACAACGCGAGCAACTCAACCAGACCGGCCTGCAAACCAAGGCTGAGCTGACGGTTGCCGAGCAAACCTTGACGGTCACCAAGCAGTTACTCGAACGCCAGCGCCTGGCGCGCAGTGCCAGCGTCGAAGAACTGCGCGAGCAGTTGCAGGATGACCAGCCATGCCCGGTGTGCGGCAGCCATGAGCACCCGTATCACCAGCCCGAAGCCTTGCTGCAAAGCCTGGGTCGTCACGACGACAACGAAGAGGCAACGGCGCAGAAAGCCGTGGATACCCTCAGGGAAAAGCTCACCGAATTACGGGGCACAGTCGGCGGCTTGATTGCCCAGCAAAAGGAATTCCTGCAACAGCAAGAGCAGCTGGCGACGCAACAACAGGGCCTGGCCCCAAGCCTTGAGGCGCACCCACTGTCGGCCTCGCTGTTCAATCAGGAGGCGACCAAGCGCAGCGCCTGGCTCGCGCAGCAACTGAGCCAGCTGACGCAAAGCATCACCCAGGACGAGCAACGCCAGGGCGCCCTGCTCAACCTGCAACAAAACGCCGGGCGTTTGCAGCAACAACTGCAAGCCGCCCAGGACGCAAGCCAGCAAGCCCGCCAATTGCTGGTGGACCAGCAGCGCGAGCTGGCCAACGACCGCGAGCGCCTCGACGAAGAACTGCACGCCTTCGCCAGCCTGTTGCCCGCCGAGACCCTGGAAGGCTTGCGCCGCGAACCGGCTGCGACCTTTATGCAGCTGGACCAGCAGGTCAGCCAGCGCCTCGAACAACTGGGCCATCAACGCGATGAGCTGGCCGAGCAGCAGGAGCGCCAGCAGGCGATCGAGAAAGAGCAGACCCATCAGCAGCATCGCCAGCAGCAACTCGACGCGCTGCTCCAGCAGGTCACCGAGCTGGCAACCCAGCAACAGGCGGCCCAGGAAAAGCTCACGGGGCTTCTCGGCAGACACGCCAGCGCCGAACACTGGCAGCAGCAACTCGACCAGGCCGTGGCGCACGCTCGCCAGAGCGAGACCGACGCCAACCAGCAGTTGCAGGCCACCGGCAGCGAACTGATCCAACTGGCCGCCGACCTCAAGGCCCAGCAGGAGCGACAACAGGCGCTGCACGCCGAACAGCAGGCGCTCGCGACTCGTCTTCAAGAATGGCGTGCGCTGCACCCGGAACTGGACGACGACGGCCTCGGCCGTTTACTGGCCTTCGATGACGCGCACGTCAACCAACTGCGCCAGCAACTGCAACACAGCGAAAAAGCCGTCGAACAAGCCAAGGTGTTGCTGCAAGAGCGCGAACAACGCCTCGCCGAGCACCAGGCGCTGCACAACGGCAACCTCGACGCCGAACAACTCGACGCCGGCCTCGCAGCGCTCAATCAGCAATTGGCCGAGGGTGAGAAGCGCTGCGCGGAACTGCGCGCGCGTCAGTCCGAAGACCAGCGCCGCCAGGATGCCAACCACAGCCTGGCCGAGCAGATCGCCAAGGCCTATGAAGAATGGCAACGCTGGGCACGCCTGAATGCGCTGATCGGCTCGGCCACCGGCGACACCTTCCGCAAAATCGCCCAGGCCTACAACCTCGACCTCTTGGTGCACCACGCCAACGTGCAACTGCGCCAGCTGGTGCGCCGTTACCGCCTCAAGCGCGGCGGCAGCATGCTCGGCCTGCTGGTGCTGGACACAGAGATGGGCGACGAATTGCGCTCGGTGCATTCGTTGTCGGGTGGCGAGACGTTCCTGGTGTCGTTGCCACTGGCATTGGGCCTGGCGTCGATGGCGTCGAGCACGTTGAAGATCGAATCGCTGTTTATCGACGAAGGCTTCGGCAGCCTCGACCCCGAGTCGCTGCAACTGGCGATGGACGCCCTGGACGGCTTGCAGGCCCAGGGCCGCAAAGTGGCGGTGATCTCCCACGTGCAGGAAATGCACGAGCGGATCCCGGTGCAGATCCAGGTCAAGCGCCAGGGCAATGGCTTGAGCACCCTGGAGGTGAAGTGAGCGAGGCGCTGCTGTATTCGTTCCGGCGCTGCCCGTATGCGATGCGCGCACGCTTGGCTTTGGGTTATTCGGGCGTGCCGGTGCGCATCGTCGAAGTCAGTCTGAAGGCCAAGCCGCCCGAGATGCTGGCGCTGTCGCCCAAGGGCACGGTGCCGGTGCTGAGTGTGGACGGCCGGGTGATTGAGGAAAGCCTGGAAATCATGCAATGGGCCTTGGCGCAGCATGACCCGGATGATTGGTTACTGGGAGGCGACCCGGCGGTGCTGGCACTGATCGAAGAAAACGACCAGGTGTTCAAACATCATTTGAATCGATACAAGTACGCCGAGCGTTATCCCGAACAACCGATGGAACACTATCGGGCCGAGGGCGAGATGTTCTTGCAGACGTTGGAAGGGTTGTTGGCGGATCGCGCTTATTTACTGGCCGATCACCCGAGCCTCGCCGACATGGCCCTGGCGCCGTTCGTGCGCCAGTTTGCGCATGTGAATCGGGATTGGTTTGCCAGTACGCCATACAGCCGATTGCAACAGTGGCTGGAGGCTTTCCTGCAATCGCCGCTGTTTGTCGGCGTCATGGCAAAAAACCCGTAGCCGAGGCGCCACCTCGACTGATCAAGCTTACTGTGGCTAGCAAGCCTGCTTACCGCTCCACTCAGCCTTCAACCAGGTTCAACAATCGCTCGCGGGCAATTTCCGGCTCGCCGTCCAGCACTTGCACGGAAGACAGGATAGGCGCGGAATAAAGGGCCAGGATAAGGGCGGCGAGTCGAAGGGCCATGCTGTCGATTCCATGAAGAAAGGCGTCAATATTTGAGCGTCAAATTTAATCACATGGCAATGTGATATTACAGCGCTTTTTTCAGCGGATGCACAAACGCCAAACCACTCGAACGAGCCAGGCTTCGTTCCAGTGGTTTGGCGTCTGCTTGTGTGCAGGGTCAATCAACGCTCATTGCTGGGTTTTGTGATCCAGTGCGGCGTAGAAGTTGGCGCTCTGTTGCAGGTATTTCTGGGTATAGGCGCTGGTGCTGGATTTTTTTGCGGAAACGTCGACGCTGGCGGCAGCTGGCAACGCCACGGTGGCGGAAACAGCGGAAGCGGCGATGATGGAGAAGAGATTAAAGTTCATGTCGGTAGCCCTTGTGTTCGTTTGGTTGAGTGGCCGGGAAGGCCTTGGAACCAAACTTACGCCCGAGGACTGAACCTTAGAAATGCTTTGAAACAGTAGCCGCTATTAATACAATTAATACTAAAGGTCAGGCCCCGCACTGCGGGGCCTGTGGCTTATTGACGCACCAGGAACTTGAGGTCGCTCGGGGCATCGATCGGCAAAGTCTGCACGGTTTTACCCAGCAGGCCGGTCTTGGGGTCACGTTCAACCACCACAATCGAGTTGCTTTTCTGGTTTGCGATCAGCAGGAACTTGCCGCTCGGGTCCA
Organism: Pseudomonas viridiflava; assembly: GCF_900580675.1. Lineage (GTDB taxonomy): Bacteria > Pseudomonadota > Gammaproteobacteria > Pseudomonadales > Pseudomonadaceae > Aquipseudomonas. The sequence goes on along the minus strand of NZ_UTBG01000224.1, from coordinate 9,099 downwards.
GGCTGAACTCACGCGGGTGGTCGCCTTCCACGGAGCGACGCTGCAGCTCCTTGAGGTGCGCAGTGGCCGGGTCGATGCTGAACACCAGCATCTGGTTAGCCGTACCACGATTGCTCACATACAGGAACTTGCCATCGCTGGAGGCATGCAGCGCAGCCCCGGCCTTGTCGGACACCGGTTGCCCGTCGGCGAAATCCACCAGCTGGGTTTGGGTCAGCTTGCCGTCCTTGTAATCGAACACCGCGATCTGCGCGCTCATCTCGGTGCTCAGCCAGGCATGTTTGCCATCGGCGCTGAACAACAGGTGACGCGGGCCACTGCCGGGCGGCAATTGCACGAAGGCTGGATCAGCCGCCGTCAGTGGCAGCTCGTGGTTGGCCTTGGGGTCGTAGCGGTAGGCAAACACCTTGTCCGCCCCCAGGTCCTGCACGAACACGTATTTGCCATCCGGCGATGACACCACCGAATGCACATGGTTGGACGCCTGACGCTCAGGGTTGACCCGGCTGGCCGGGTGCGCGCTCAGTTGCACGGGCGCCGACAACTTGCCCTGCGCGTCGACGGGCAGTATCGCCAGGCTGCCGCCCGGATCCTCCAGCACCGAATAGTTGGCGACAAACAGGTAACGCCCGTCCGCTGCCAGGCTGGAATGGGTCGGCTCGTTGCCCAGGCTCTGCACCTGATTGACCAGGGTCAGTTGATGATTCTGCGGGTCAATGCTGTAGCTGCTGACACGCCCTACCGAGTCTTTCTGGCCCGGGCCGTTCTCGTTGACCACGAACAAATGCTTCTGGTCCCTGGAGAGCGTCAGCCAGGAAGGGTTGGCCGCCTTGGCGGCCAGCACCGGTTTGCCGTTGAACTGCCCGGTGCGGCTGTCGAACTGCAAGCGGTAGATCCCTTCACTGGTGCCGGCGGTGTAGCTGCCCACCAGCAGTTCGTAGGTGTCGACCGGGGCGGCCTGGACCGACATCGCCCCTACGCTGCCGGCCATCAGCAGCGGCCAGAATTTACGCATCATCATCCGCTTCATCCTCGTCATTATTGTTGCCGGTGAAAGCGCTCATGCAGATCAGGCGGTGTTCGCCCGAATCACCGGTAAGGATCCAACTGTGCAGCGTGTCATCGAAACGAGCGGCCTGTACCTGTTCCAGGCTGAAGTGCCAGCGCTTTTCCGCACGGCCGTCCATGGCAGTGATCAGCAGTTGCGCGTCATTCAGCTCAAAGTCGAAGGCGTGCAGGCCGTCGATTTCGAGCATGTCGCTGGTGGCAAGGACGGTCGTCAAATTATCAGTCATCACAGTCTTTCATCAGGTTCAAAGCGCTCATGATAGGCCAGTTTGTGACTTCAGCCTAAACCGCGAGTTCCGGGTTTCGCCGATCCCCGGCCCCGCGCGGTAACCGGCTACCGCATTCAGGGCAGAACCTCGCTCTACCTTGTCCATCACGTTCCCCCACTGATGCCAAGGACTGCACCTATGCCCCCTGCCCCACAGACCGCCAGCCCCGTCGAACTCGCGGTGCGTCACCAGTTCGCCGACCGGCCCACCCTGCGCTCCGTGGTGGCGCAAGTGCTGTCCGCCAGCCTGCGCGAAGCCTGCCCGTCACTCTCCACCCCGCCCGCTCAGTTGCGCCTGGCCTTGCCCAGGGAGGGTGGCGGGCGCAGCCTTGAACCGCTGATGGACATCGCGTTGAAGTTTTTGGCCGAGGGTGTGCTTCCCGACCTGTCGACCCGCCAGGGCCTGGATGCCTACCTGGGCGACGCGACCGGCACGCGCATGCCCGAAACTGCTTACGATTTACCCGGCATTCAGGGCCTGATCCAGGCGCTGCCGACGCTGGTCCCTGCCGCGTTTCAAGATGCCCTGGCGCAGTGCTGGGGGCAGCCCGACGATACCAGCCGCTGGGCATGGTTTGCCGAGCTGCTGCGGAGCAATTTGCGCACCGCGGCAATTCGTCAGTTTGGCGCCGACAGCCCGCAATTGCTGCGGCTGACGGCAGTGGCCGATTACCCTGACCGCCAAACGCGGGCCAATCGGCTGTGGCCGGAAAACGCGGTTCACGCTTACACCCTCGAGACCCGAGTCACCTGGGCAGGCCATTCGGTCACATTGCAGGGCTGCGACATACTGCTCGCGACTGCCGAAGAGGCCTGGCTGTATCGCGTGTCAGGGACGCTCGAGCCGTATGCCAACCTGGATGCGTTCGCCAGCGCATGGGCCGAACGGCTGGGCCAACAGCATGTCGCCGACGCCCTGACCTGGCGCCAGTACGAACCGGACGGGTCGATTTTCGATAACCAGGCGGCACTGGTGCTCAACCGGCAACTGGAAGACCTGGCTGGCGTAACGTTGCCGACACGCGCCACCGTTACAGCGCTGGAGCGGCGTTTTGCTGCCATCACCGACCCCAGCCTGTTGTTTACCGGGCAGCCCGCCATGCCGCCGATGCCCCAGGTCGAGTCCGGGCTGCCGCAATGGCTCAAGCAAGCCGCGCCCGCCGACCGCTATGCCTATCGCCAATGCCTGCTGCGGGACGCGAGTTTCAGGGCACGCAATAAAGGCGACAGCTACCTGCGCGGTCTGGACAGCCTCAAGGTGTTCGCTGCCAGGGAATTGAACAACGCGCTGGCGGCACAACACCCGAAACCAAGCGGCTGGGACGCTGACGAGGTGAAACTGACCTTCAAGGTCGCCGTCGGCGACTTGGGCAGTGGCTACCTCAAACCGGTGCACATGACACTTACCGAATTGGCGCTGAAAAACCTCTCGGGCAAGCCCAGGGGCCAAATGAGCGTGGCTTACCAGGCCGGCCAGCCTGTCGAGACCTGGCTGACGCCGACGTTTATAGAAGGGCTGGTGCAGCAGGTGAACATTGGCCAGACCTACCCGGAGTACCTGCGCGAGCATTTGATGGGTGACAGTGCCGAGGCGCAGCGCCGTGAACAGCTGTTCAGTGAGCAACGCCCCACCCAATTGGTGACTCTCGCGCTGGAACACTTGATTCGCGGCGAACACGGGCTGACCCGGCGCGGCTACCAGTGCGTGAGTGCAGTGGTCAACGCCGACCGTGCGCAACGCTGGGTCGATGCCGATGAGATCGTGATGCGTCCGCTGGCGTTCGTGCGCAAGCCCGGGGCCGGTGCCGACACCGTGCACAATATGTTCATCATCGAACCGCGCACCATCACTGGCGGGCCCCATCTGCTCCTGCGGCCGTCCTACCCGCAGGCGTTGCTGCAGTTTGAAACACGCGAGGCCCTGTTGGCCGCGATCGTCCAACCGGGGGCACTCCAGGACAGCGTACTCACCTGGCTGGCGGACCCTGCCAGGCCCATCTACAGCAACGGCGGGTTTATCGAGCCGCATTACGTGCGTGTTGGCCTCGGCTCAGACTTCGACAGTTTGCCGCCCAAACCCAAACCTGCAACGTTGGCGGGAGTCGATGACAGCAGCGCCGACGCGTTGCTGCTATCGCTCGATACCGGCAAGTTGATGCAGTCCCTGTTCGCGAGCGAAGTGCGCAGCCTGCTGGATCAGGCCCGGCGCGACTCGACGTCCAACATCGAGAGCCGTTGGGCGCTGATCCTGGAAGGCTTGCAACTGGGTTTCAACACCTTGTTGACCGTAGCGCGCGGGCCGCTCGCGATGGTTGGCTGGATGCTGCAATTGGCAACAGGCCTGCACCAGGATATTCCGGCGCTGGAGAGTCACGACCCTGCCACACGTGAGCTGGCCTGGGTCGACCTGTTGCTCAATGTCGGTATGTTGCTGTTGCACATGGGCCTGCGGCCCGAGCTCGCACGTTCCATTGAAACCGGCAATGACCGTGAACTGGCCCTCGACCCGCTGCGCCGCCCGGTACCGGGCGAAAAGCTGGCTCCGCGTGCAGTGGTCAAGCGCGGCGCGGCGGGCGTCGCAGCCGAACCACCGGGCGCCGGCCGCACCTTGATTGATTTCGAGCGTTCGCTGGCGGGGAATCGGGCGGCGGGCCGGGCGCTTGAACAACTGACCGCAGTCAGTGTGCCCTGGCCTGACCCGCTGCCGGAGCCGGTCGGTACTGGCGAGTTTCAGGGTTTGTACAAAATCGGTACGCGTTGGCATGCCAGTGTTGGCGGCCTGTTGTTTGAGGTGAAGATCGTGCCGGGCTTTGGCGACGTGTTCATCATCCATCCGCAAAAACCCGAACACCCCGGGATCAAGCTCAAGTCGGTTGGCCAGGGGCGCTGGATTCTCGATCAACGAATCCGGTTAGTCGGCGGTGGCCGTTTAGCGGAGCAACGCAAGACAAACGCTGAAAAAACCAGAGCATTGGTGGCGCAGATGCAGGACCTCTCAGGGCAAATCGAAGGCTTGATACCGCCCCTGGTAAACGCCAGAGCGCGGATGACAGGTATCTATAACGATTTGAAAAACCAGGTACGTCGACTCAACGTGACGTGGAGCCTGCTCAACAGCGCGCCATCGACACAGAAAGCAGCCTTGAAAGCGCGCCACGCCCTCGAAATGCAAAAAACCCGAAGCACTCGCACCCAGTTCAAGGTGTTACTGGAGACCTTCGAAGAGCGCAGTGCGTACTCCCAAACCCTGCGCGAGCAACTGGTGAAGACCGGTGCGCAAGTGGAGAAGGTCGCAGGTGCCAAGGTGCATGTGCAAGACCGTGAGAAAATCCTCCACACCCTGTGGGATGAACGGCAAGCCCATCAGCTCTACCTGCAAGGCTGGGCCGAAAGCCTGCGCTACGGCGACAGCGGCGAGCCTATGGCAGGGCTTGCCAAGCGAATGGTGGTTGAGAGGGCCTTCGGTGATGCCGCCGCCTATCACGAGCACCTGGCCAGGGCCCTCGAGATCAAGCACACGATGCAACGTCTGGCTGATATTTCGAGCACCATGGAAACACTGCTCGAACAGTTGGAGCAGGATTCTGCGGCGGGGCGCCTAGTCAAGGAACAAGTCCTGAGAGACATCCTGCGGCCTCAATACTTCTTCGCCGACAACCTGAAACTCAAATTAATCGAGCCGCTGTCGTGGCTGAGTGTCGACACATCAAACATTTTTCTGCCGCCTCGGGAGGCACTCTACATCGAACGCCTCGATCGGCTGGGGCTGAGTGAAATTCTCAACAGCCACGTGGATGTGCGCAGCAGTGACGAGTACCCGCTGAATGAACAACGGGCGGTGTACGAGACCGTGATCAACAAGTACCGAGCGTATGAACGCGCGATAAAAGCACTGAGGAGTATCCGCTCCGACAGCGTGGCACTGGCTTACGCGGAGGAGTTTGTGGAGCGCCTGCAAGCCGCTCGGGCGCTGGCTGAAAACGAGTTGGAAAGCGTGGTACGCAAACAGGAACAGTTGGACGTGAAATTGCCGCTGTCCAAGACCCTGAGGCCCAAGGCGCCCGCCAAGCGGGTGTTCAAGACCCGCCATCGCGAATCATTGATCGGCGTGTTCCAACCCAAGGATGCGCAGCACCCCAGCGACCGCATGGTGATCAACGATAACTTCACCGACGTCGCAATTGCCTCTTTCGCCTCATCAGAAGAAGGCTGGCGCGACACCGGGGAAGAAGACAACGCGCGACGGCAAGCGGCAGTGCCCGAAGGGGAGACATTCTATGAGCTCGGCACGCGTGGCGATGAGGTGATCAAGGATTACCAGGCGATCAAGGACTTCATCCACATTCAACAGCAGGCGGTGGATAGCCAGCAGGTCAACCCCGGCGATTGGGACCTGTTGATCAGTGCACAGGCAAGCAAACTCACGTTTATCGCCGACACCATCGACCAGCGATTCCCCGAGAAACCGGCGACCAAAGCGCGCAGTGACAAATTCCGTGCCCATGTGCGCGATATGCTGCGCCACGCCAAAGAGGTGTGCAGCGCCGCCTACAAACAGCAATTGCCGACCATGGAAGGGCTTGCCTACCTGTGGCGCCAACAGCAAATCGATATCAACCTGACCAGTGCGGCCGATCCGGAACGGCCGACCTTGCGCGGGGACTTCTTTACCGAATACGCGGTGTACGACAAGGCAAAAAGGCCGCCCACCGTGCTGTGGTACGCGCACTTTCACTACGCCAGGGCAGATGCACCGCCTGCTGAATACACCCGCGCGCACCTGAAACTGCCCGAGCAACGCAAATACACCCAGAAGGACCTGCTCAGGCAGCACCTGCAGACCGGTGCGGGCCAGGGCACCGAGCCGCTGGGCAAGATCATCTACGTACTGATCACACCACCCCAGGACCAACTGTTCCTGGCGATAGCGCCGTTGCAGAAGCCGTGAATGCGGGCGCCGGGCATGCTCAATGCCCGGCGCCCGACACTCAGTGGGCGAACAGCGAATTACCCTTCTGCCCCGCCAGTTTCTCGGGCTTGATCAGGAACCGCGCCAGCGCCGGCAGCAGCCACAATGCGCCGAACATGTTCCACAGCAACATGAAGGTCAGCATCAGGCCCATGTCGGCCTGGAACTTGATCGCCGAGAAGATCCAGGTGCACACGCCAATCGCCAGGCACAGGCCAGTGAACAGCACGGCTTTACCGGTCGACTTGAGCGTCTGGTAATACGCTTCTTGCAGCGGCAAACCGGCGCGCAGGAAGCTTTCCAGGCGGCTGTAGATGTAGATGCCGTAGTCCACGCCAATCCCCACGCCCAACGCTACCACCGGCAAGGTCGCGACCTTGACGCCGATGCCCATGAACGCCATCAGCGCGTTGCCCAGCACCGAGGTCAGCACCAGCGGCAGCACGATGCACAGGGTCGCGGCCCACGAGCGGAAGGTGATCATGCACATGGTCGCCACGCACAGGTACACCAGGATCAGAATGGTCAGCTCCGACTCCTTGATCACCTCGTTGGTGGCCGCTTCGATCCCGGCGTTACCGGCCGCCAGGATGAATTCCAGGCCGTCTTTGTTGTTGTCCTTGGCGAAGTCCTGCACCGCATGCACCGCGCGGTCGAGGGTCTCGGCCTTGTGGTCGTTGAGGAACACCAGCACCGGCGCCAGCGAGCAATTGTTGTTGTACAGGCCGTCGGCGCGGGCGATGGAGTTGTTCAGCACGTCCGGGTTGCGCGACAGGCTTTCCCATTTCAGGTTGCCCTCGTTCATGCCCTTGATCATCTGCTTGGACACGGTGACCAGCGAGATCGCCGACTGCACGCCCTCGGTGTTTTGCATCTTCCACATCAACTGGTCGATGGGGGCCATGGCTTCGTAGCGCGAGCAGCCTTCGGCCTTGGTCTTGACCATCACCACCAGCACGTCGGAACTGGTGGAATAGTTGCTGATGATGAAGTTGTTGTCTTTGTTGTAACGCGAGTCCGGGCGCAGCTCCGGCGCGCCCTGGTCGAGGTCGCCGATCTTGAGGTTCTGGCTGTACCAGAGGCCGCCACCAAAGGCGACCAGCGCGAGCAAAATCGAAACCGGCGCGACTTTGGGGCTGGCGAACTTGGACAGCAGGCGCCAGAACGGGTGTTCGCGGTGCGCGTCCTTTTTGCTTTTGGCGATGGCGCGCTTGCTGATGCCGACATAGGAAATCGCCACCGGCAGCAGGATCAGGTTGGTAAACACGATCACCGCCACGCCGATCGAGGCACCGATGGCCAGTTCGCGGATCACGCCGATGTCGATGATCAGCAGGGTGATAAAGCCCACGGCGTCGGCGAGGATCGCGATCATCCCCGGCAGGAACAGTTGCCGGAACGTACGCCGCGCGGCGGTCAGCGCGTTGTCGGCCTCACTCGATTGCAGGGCGATGCCGTTGATCTTCTGCACGCCGTGGGAAATACCGATGGCGAAAATCAGGAACGGCACCAGCATCGAATACGGGTCCAGGCCGAACCCGAAAAAGTGCATCAGCCCAAGTTGCCAGACCACCGCCACCAGCGTGGTGCTCAATACCGCGATGGTGCTGCGCAGGCAGTTGGTGAACCACAGCAGCAGAATCAGGGTGATGACAAACGCGATGCCAAAGAACAACACCACCATCACCAGGCCGTCGATCAGGTCGCCGACTTTCTTGGCGAAACCGACGATATGAATCTTGACGTTGGGGTTCTGCGCCTCGAATTTGTCGCGGATCTTGTCTTCGAGTTCATGGGAAAACTTGCGGTAGTCCAGCGCCAGCAACTTGCCCTGGTCCTGCGGGTCCGGGTAGGCCTCCAGCAGCGGGATGTCGACGATGCTCGACTTGAAGTCGTTGGCCACCAGGCGCCCGACCTGGCCGGACTTGAGCACGTTATTGCGCAACTGGTCGAGGCTTTGCGCCGAGCCGTTGTAGCTCTGCGGGATCACTTCACCGCCGGCAAAGCCCTCTTCGGTCACTTCGGTCCAGCGTACGCTGGGGCTCCACAGCGACTTGAGGCCCGAGCGGTCGACGCCGGAGATGTAGAACACCTCGTCGTTGATCTGGCGCAGGGTCTCCATGTATTCCGGGGTAAAGATGTCACCGTCCCTGGCCTCCACCGAAATGCGCACCGTGTTGCCGAGGTTGGCCAGGTCATTGCGGTGTTCCATCATCTTTTCGATGAAGGGGTGCTTGAGGGGGATCATCTTTTCAAAGCTGGTGGACGGGCGAATCAGCGTCGCCTGCCAGAACAGGAAAATGCTCACCAGCAGGCAGATCACGATGACTGCCGGGCGGTTGTTGAAGATCAGGCGCTCAAGAAAGGTCGCTTTATCGTTGTGATGACTGCTCATGCTTTCCCCGCCTTCTTATTGTTTTACGAGTTCAGCGCCGGTGGCCGTGGCGACACGCACACCACCCTGCCCGGCCAGAATCAAATTGCCATTGCCTGCCGCCGTCACCGACGACAGTGAAATACGGTCGGGGCGATTGAACACGCTGAAGGTCTGGCCGTCGTCGTGGCTGACCACCACGCTGCCGCCGTTACCCACGACGACGATGGCGCCGTCATCCAGCAAGGTCGCACCCGACAAACCAAACTCCAGCGCTCCCCGCGCCGCATTCAGCTCAACCTGCTCCCAGGTGCTGCCGAAATCCGTGGATCGGTAGAGGTTGCCGCGCAGGCCGTAGGCCAGAAGGGTTTGCGGTTGCGCCGTGCTGATTACGCCGAAAAGCGAACCCTCATACGGACC
>NZ_UTBG01000164.1 GCF_900580675.1 Pseudomonas viridiflava | reverse complement strand
TCTGGCCGCTTCGCGAGCAAGCCCGCTCCCACATTTGAATGCATTCCAGCGTTGGAATGCGGTCGAATGTGGGAGCGGGCTTGCTCGCGAAGAGGCCCGTCAGAAACATCAAACCTGCGGCCAGAACGCCCGAATCCCCGCCACACCCTGGGCCCCGGCATCCCACGCCTTCTCCCGCTCGGCAGGCCCTACCCCGCCCAACAGAAACACCGGCTTGCTGAACCCTCGGATCAACTCGGCCGCCTGCTCCCAACCCAACGGCTGGGCATCAGGATGAGTCAACGTCGGTTGCAGCGGCGACAGCGTGACAAAATCCACGTCCATCATTTCCGCCAGCGCCAGTTCTTCAGCGTTGTGGCACGAGGCCGCCAACCAGCGATCCTTCGGCAGTGGCCGGCCCTTGCTCGCATATTTACGCAACTGCGCCGCGGTCATGTGCCAGCCGGCTGCAGGGAAATCCCCCAGCCATTCGAACGGCCCCTTGAGCATCAGTTGCGCCTTGCCGGCACACAGGCCCACGGCGTCCACCGCAAGGTCACGGTACTTGGGGTCGTACCCGTTGGGTGCGCGCAGCTGGATGAGTTTGATCCCACCCGCGATAGCTTTCTGGATACCACGCAGCAGCGTCGGGGTTTCCAGCTCGCCCGGGGTGATCAGGTACTCGGCAGGCAAGCGCGCTGCAGCCACAATCGGCGCATTGGCCGCGGGGAACTCGTAGTTGGTCAAGTCCCGCGGGGCCACCCATTCCAGCGGTTGCCCTTCGGCGCCATGCGGCTCGCCGCTGAAGGCCGAGACTTCCCAGACATCCAGCAACACCTGCTTGTCCGGGTAATCGTGCTGCACTTTGATCAGCGGTCGGGCCGTGATGACCTCAATGCCCAGTTCTTCCTGCAATTCGCGCGACAGCGCGGCAGCGACGGATTCCTCGGCCTCCACCTTGCCGCCGGGAAACTCCCAGAGACCGCCCTGGTGCTGGGTATCGGCACGGCGCGCCAGCAGGATCCTGCCGTCGACACCGCGGATCACCGCTGCTGCTACATGCACTCGTTTCACCGCGCTTTTCCTCTTGGCTATCAGGTACGGTATTCCGCGTTGATCTTCACGTACTCGTGGGACAGGTCGGTGGTCCAGATGGTTTCGCTGCAATCACCGCGGCCCAACTCGATGCGGATGGTGATTTCTTCCTGCTGCATTACTGCCGAGCCCTGGGCTTCGGTGTAGGTTTCGGCACGCGCGCCACGGCTGGCAATGCACACGTCGCCGAGGAACACGTCGATCTTGCTCACGTCCAGGTCCGGCACGCCGGCGCGCCCGACGGCGGCGAGAATACGGCCCCAGTTCGGGTCGGAGGCGAACAGCGCGGTCTTGATCAGCGGTGAGTGGGCCACGGTGTAGCCGACATCCAGGCATTCCTGGTGGTTGCCGCCGCCGTTGACTTCGACCGTTACAAACTTGGTGGCGCCTTCGCCGTCACGCACGATGGCCTGGGCCACGTCCATGCACACTTCGAACACTGCCTGTTTCAGCGCGGCGAACAGCGGGCCGTCGGTGGAAGTGATTTCCGGCAGGTTGGCCTGGCCGGTGGCGATCAGCATGCAGCAGTCGTTGGTCGAGGTGTCGCCATCGATGGTGATGCGGTTGAACGACTTGTTGGCGCCGTCCAGCATCAGGCGCTGCAACACGTCGCGGGAGACTTTGGCGTCGGTGGCGATGTAGCCGAGCATGGTGGCCATGTTCGGGCGAATCATGCCCGCGCCTTTGCTGATGCCGGTCACGGTGACGGTCACGCCTTCGTGCACGAACTGACGGCTCGCGCCTTTCGGCAGAGTGTCGGTGGTCATGATGCCAGTGGCAGCGGCCGCCCAGTTATCCACAGACAGGTCATCCAGTGCGGCTTGCAGGGCGCCTTCGATTTTTTCCACCGGCAACGGCTCACCGATCACACCGGTGGAGTACGGCAACACCTGGCTGGCGTCCACACCGGTCAGCTGCGCCAGCTTGGTGCAGGTGCGTGCGGCGGCCACCAGGCCAGGCTCGCCGGTGCCAGCATTGGCATTGCCGGTGTTGGTCAGCAGGTAACGGATCGGCCCGGCCACGCGTTGCTTGGCCAGGATCACCGGTGCGGCACAGAAGGCATTGAGGGTGAACACACCCGCGACAGTCGAGCCTTCGGCACAGCGCATCACCACGACATCCTTGCGCCCTGGGCGCTTGATGCCGGCAGAAGCGATACCGAGCTCAAAACCGGCAACCGGGTGCAATGTGGGCAAAGGACCAAGACCAACAGCCATGAACGCGCTCCTTAAAAATAGATGATGTCTGTGCCGTCGTGATCGACGGTGAAATTAATGGCAAAACGCCGCGACGGCAAAGGCCGGTCGCGGCGCGGGGTGTTGCAGCGTCAGGCAAAAATCTTAGTTGATTTCGCCGTGGCAGTGTTTGAACTTCTTGCCCGAACCACACCAGCACAGTTCGTTGCGGCCCAGCTTCTGGTCATTGCGAACCGGGGTTTGAGCCAAGGCCACATCGACCTCTTCGCCCAACACCTCAGGCGCTTCCAGGCCTGGCGCTTCGTCGTGCTGGAACTGTATGCGCGCGGCCAGTGCATCGGCTTCCTGACGCAGGCGAGCTTCTTCCTCGATCGGGTCTTCGCGACGCACCTGAACGTGGGACAGCACGCGAATCGAATCGCGCTTGATCGAATCCAGCAACTCGGAGAACAGCGTGAACGACTCGCGCTTGTATTCCTGCTTCGGGTTCTTCTGGGCATAGCCACGCAAGTGGATGCCGTGACGCAAGTGGTCCATGGTCGACAGGTGGTCTTTCCACAGGTCATCCAGCACGCGCAGTACGATTTGCTTCTCGAAGGTGCGCAGTGCTTCGGCACTTGCTTGCTCTTCTTTCTCGTTGTACGCGGCCAGCAGCTCGGTCATCAGCTTCTCGCGCAGGGTCTCTTCATACAGATGGTCGTCTTCGTCGAGCCATTGCTGGACCGGCAAGTCGACACCGAAGTCGCTCTTCAACGCCGCTTCCAGGCCGGCAACATCCCACTGCTCAGGCAGGGACTGTGGCGGGATGTGAGCGCTGACGGTGGCGTTGAGCACGTCCTGACGGAAGTTGGCGATGGTTTCACCGATGTTGTCGGCGGCCAGCAACGTGTTACGCATGTGATAGATCACTTTACGCTGTTCGTTGTTGACGTCATCGAACTCGAGCAGTTGCTTACGAATATCGAAGTTGCGGCCTTCAACCTTGCGCTGGGCCTTCTCGATGGCGTTGGTCACCATGCGGTGCTCGATCGCTTCACCGGACTGCATGCCCAGGGCCTTCATGAAATTCTTCACCCGATCCGAGGCGAAGATACGCATCAGACTGTCTTCCAGCGACAGGTAGAAGCGGCTCGAACCGGCGTCACCCTGACGGCCGGCACGACCACGCAGCTGGTTGTCGATACGGCGCGATTCGTGACGCTCGGACGCGATCACCTGCAAACCACCGGATTCCAGCACGGCCTGGTGGCGTTTCTGCCAGTCAGCCTTGATTTGGGCGATCTGCTCGGGGGTCGGGTTGTCCAGCGAAGCCACTTCCACTTCCCAGTTGCCGCCCAACAGGATGTCAGTACCACGACCTGCCATGTTGGTGGCGATGGTCAGTGCGCCTGGGCGACCGGCCTGGGCAATGATCTCGGCTTCTTTTTCGTGGAACTTGGCGTTGAGGACCTTGTGCTCGATGCCTTCCTTGTTGAGCAGGTTGGACACGTGCTCGGAAGTCTCGATAGTGGCGGTACCCACCAGGATCGGACGCCCCTGGGCCATGCCGTCCTTGATGTCGTTGACGATCGCCGCGTATTTCTCTTCGGCGGTCAGGAACACCAGGTCGTTGAAGTCTTTACGTGCCAGTGGCTTGTTCGGCGGGATAACCACAACCGACAGACCATAGATCTGGTGGAATTCGAACGCTTCGGTGTCGGCCGTACCGGTCATGCCGGACAGTTTGTTGTACAGACGGAAGTAGTTCTGGAAGGTGGTGGAAGCCAACGTCTGGCTTTCGGCCTGGATGTTGAGCATTTCCTTGGCTTCGATGGCCTGGTGCAGGCCTTCGGACAGACGACGACCCGGCATGGTGCGGCCGGTGTGTTCGTCAACCAGTACGACCTGGCCGTCCTGGACGATGTACTCGACGTTGCGATGGAACAGTTTGTGAGCGCGCAGGCCGGCATACACGTGGGTCAACAGGCCCAGGTTGTGTGCCGAGTACAGGCTTTCACCCTCGGCCAGCTCACCGATCTGGGTCAGCATCTCTTCGACGAACTGGTGACCGGCTTCGTTGAGCTCGACCTGGCGAGTCTTTTCATCGATGGAGAAGTGACCTTCTTTGGTCACTACGCCTTCCACTTCCTCGATGTGCTGCTCCAGACGCGGGATCAGCTTGTTGATCTCGGTGTACAGGCGCGAGCTGTCTTCGGCCTGGCCGGAGATGATCAGCGGGGTACGGGCTTCGTCGATGAGGATGGAGTCGACTTCATCGATCACGGCAAAGTTGAGTTCGCGCTGGAATTTTTCTTCCATGCTGAACGCCATGTTGTCGCGCAGGTAGTCGAAACCGAATTCGTTGTTGGTGCCGTAGGTAATGTCGGCAGCGTAGGCCAGACGCTTCTCTTCCGGCGGCTGGAACGGCGTCACAACACCAACGGTCAGGCCCAGGAATTCATACAGCGGGCGCATCCAGTTGGCGTCCCGGCGAGCCAGGTAGTCGTTCACCGTCACAACGTGCACGCCCTTGCCGGACAGTGCGTTGAGGTAAACACCCAGGGTGGCTACCAGGGTCTTGCCTTCACCGGTACGCATTTCGGCAATCATGCCTTCATGCAAGGTCATGCCGCCGATCAACTGAACGTCGAAGTGGCGCATGCCCATGACACGCTTACCGGCTTCACGGGCGACCGCAAAGGCTTCGGGAAGCAGCTTGTCGAGGGTTTCACCGTTGGCTATGCGGGCCTTGAACTCTTGGGTCTTGGCGCGCAATTGCTCGTCCGAAAGGGCAACCATCTGCTCTTCGAAGGCATTGACCAGCTGCACCGTCTTGAGCATGCGTTTGACTTCGCGCTCATTCTTGCTTCCAAAAAGTTTCTTTAACAAAGGCGCAAACATATCGGCAGGTTCTTCCACACATAGGGATGGAGGGCGCACCGTCAGTGGCCCGAGCAGCCCTCACGGCCGCATGCGAACGCGCATTCTACCCGGAATCGTGGGTGAGGAAAGTGGCGTTGTTCCCCGATGCTGGCATGGAGCTGTGAGAGGGCTTGTTTAAAATAAGGGCTTTTGTCGCAACTTCAACCCATGGCGTGCAGAAGTTACCTATTGATTTTACGGGCAAAGCCGTGCCGATGCATTGTCTGGGGGCCCGCAGGTGCTTTCTGCTAAGATGGCCGCTCTGTTACTTAAGGTGTCTAATCATGGCATTTCGCCCCCTAACAGCGCGCGCGCCCAGCGTGTTGCTTCGCGAAGCCAAGCCGTTGAAAGCCATCTTTGGCCATGCGCAACGCTTGGGCCATTTGCAACGCCTGGTCGAAAGCCAGCTGCAACCGGCGGCACGTGAACATTGTCACGTGGCGTCCTGGCGAGAAGGTAATTTGCTGTTAATTGTCACCGATGGCCACTGGGCGACCCGCTTGCGCTACCAGCAAAAACGCCTGCAGCGTCAATTGATGGTATTTGACGAGTTCGCCAGCCTGACCCGCATCCAGTTCAAGGTGCAGCCGCCGACCGTCCCGCAAGGCGCGGTGGGGCATACCATGAATTTGTCGGCCAATGCGGCCGAAACCATCCAGGCAACGGCCGACGGGATCACCGACCCAGGCTTGCGCGCGGCGCTCGAGCGGTTGGCCGCCCACGCCAAGCCAAAGGCCTGAACCGCTACTTGCGCTTGCTGCCGCCGAGCAACGAGCCCAACAAACCGCGCACCAGTTGCCGCCCCATCTGATTGGCGGCTTGCTGCATGGCTGATTTCAGCGCCTTGCCGGCCGTGGTCCCGAGAAACGCCCCGGCCTTGTCGGTAAAGCTCGGCTCATCTGCAGCCGGCTTGGCCTGCTCGGTCGGCCCGAGGTCCTTGCGCGCCATCAGCACTTCATAGGCGGACTCGCGGTCGACTGGCTTGTCATAACGGCCCTTCAGCGGCGAACTGGCCACCAGCGCGGCTCGCTCGGCCTCGCTCAACGGTCCTATTCGCGATTGCGGCGGCGCGACCAGCACGCGCTGGACGACTTCCGGTGTGCCTTTTTCCTGCAGGGTGCCCACCAACGCCTCACCGGTGCCCAGCTCGGTCAACACCGCCAAGGCATCAAACGCCGGGTTCGGCCGAAACCCGTCCGCCACGGCGCGCAAGGATTTCTGTTCCTTGGTCGTGAATGCCCGTAGCCCATGCTGGATACGCAGGCCCAGTTGGGCCAGCACGCTGTCCGGCAAGTCGCCCGGCGATTGGGTGACGAAATACACGCCGACGCCTTTGGAGCGGATCAGCCGCACGACTTGTTCCAGGCGGTCCTGCAACGCCTTGGGTGTGTCGGCAAACAGCAAATGTGCCTCGTCGAAAAACAGCGCCAGCAGCGGTTTGTCTGCGTCACCGCGCTCCGGCAGTTGTTCGAACAATTCCGCCAACAGCCACAGCAGGAAGGTCGCGTACACCTTCGGCGCCTCGTGCACCAAGCGGCTGGCATCCAATAGATGGATACGCCCGCGCCCATCGCCTGTGGGCTGCAAGATATCTTCAAGCTGCAAGGCCGGCTCACCGAACAATGCTTCAGCACCCTGCTGCTCCAGCACCGCCAGGCGCCGCAACAGCGCCTGGCTGGAACCGGTGGTCATCAATGCCGCGTCTTCCCCGAGCAATTCCGGGTGATAGCGCAGGTGATTGAGCAGTGCCTTGAGGTCCTTGAGGTCCAGCAACAGCAAGCCTTCGCGGTCCGCCACCTTGAACGCTGCGTAAAGGGCCGACTGCTGACTGTCGGTGAGTTCCAGCAAGCTGCCGAGTAGCAACGGGCCCATTTCGCTGATGGTAGTGCGCAATGGATGACCGGATTGCCCGTGGATATCCCACAGCGTCACCGGATAAGCCTTCGCCGTGTAATTGAGGAAGGGCATGCCCGCGATTCGTTCAGCGACCTTGCCTTGAGGGTTGGCTGCCGCGCCCAGGCCACACAGGTCGCCTTTGATATCCGCCGCAAACACTGCCACGCCCGCATCACTGAAGGCTTCGGCGAGGCGTTGCAGCGTGACGGTTTTGCCGGTGCCGGTGGCGCCGGCGATCAACCCGTGACGGTTGGCCAGGCGCATGGCCTGGGCAATGGGCTGGCCAGAAAGGTCTGCGCCGATAAGGAGTTGCGTGGAGTCAGGCATTTCGTCACCTATGGTTAATCTTTAGTGCTGCCAGGTCGATACAGGCCTGTGTGAGACCTACAAAATCTAAAAATCGGTCAGGTAGTTCCTACAGGGACCCTTGGATCTACCACAAGAAGTATCACACCTTTTTTGACGCTGCCATTTTGCGCCTCCCAAAAGGACGCGCTTCGGATATCAAGACCTTAGCGGACCCTACAAGCCATGAACAAAAATCTGCGTTTCAGCCACAAAATCCTGCTTGCAGCCTCCCTTATCGTTATTGCCGCGTTCGCGTTATTCACCCTCTACAACGACTACCTGCAACGCAACGCCATTCGCGACGATCTCAACAACTATCTGCATGAAATGGGCGATGTCACCGCCAGCAACATTCAAACCTGGCTGACCGGGCGCATTGCCCTGGTTGAAAACGCCGCACAGAACATTGCGATCAACCCTGAGCCGTCGGTGGTTGCCGGCCTGCTGGACCAGAAAACCCTGACGTCCTCGTTCATGGCAACCTACGTCGGCGACAGCAAAGGCGCCTTCACCATCCGCCCCGACACCAAGATGCCCGACGGTTTCGACCCTCGCGTACGGCCTTGGTACACCGGTGCCCAAAGCAGCAATGGTTCCACCCTGACCGAGCCCTACATCGACGCGGCCACCGGCAAATTGATCATTTCGATTGCCACCCCTAGCGCCAAGGGCAGCCAGAGCATCGGCGTGGTCGGCGGCGACCTGAGCCTGCAAACCCTGGTGGATAACATTGGCGCGCTGAACTTTGGCGGCATGGGCTACGCGTTTCTGGTGAGTGCCGACGGCAAAGTGCTGGTGCACCCGAACAAAGACCTGGTGATGAAAACCCTGGCCGACGTGTATCCAAAAAACACGCCGAAAATCAGCGGCGACTTCAGTGAAGTCGAGGCCAACGGCAAGGACAATATCGTGACCTTTATCCCGATCAAGGGCCTGCCCTCGGTGAACTGGTACCTTGGTATTTCGGTGGACAAAGCCCAATCCTTCGCCATGCTCAGCGAATTTCGCACGTCGGCGGTGATCGCCACGATCATTGCCGTGTCGATCATCATCGCCCTGCTCGGCATGCTGATCCGCGTACTGATGCAGCCGCTGCATGTGATGACCCGCGCCATGCAGGATATCGCCGATGGCGAAGGTGACCTGACCCGCCGCCTGACCATCCAGAATCACGATGAATTCGGCACGCTGGGTATCGCTTTCAACCGCTTCGTGGAGCGGATTCATACCTCGATCCGCGAAGTGTCTTCGGCTACCGAGCAGGTCAACGAAGTAGCACTGCGGGTGGTGAGCGCGTCCAACTCGTCGATGGTCAACTCCGACGAGCAAGCCAACCGCACCAACAGCGTGGCTGCCGCGATCAATGAGCTCGGGGCCGCCGCCCAGGAAATCGCGCGTAACGCTGCGCAAGCCTCCAGCAATGCCAGCGATGCGCGCCACCTGGCCGAAGACGGTCAGCAGGTGGTTGAACGCAATATCAAGGCGATGACCCAGCTGTCCGCGATGATCAGCGCGTCCAGCAGCAATATCGAAGCACTGAATAGCAAGACGGTGAACATCGGCCAGATTCTCGAGGTAATCACCAGCATTTCTCAGCAAACCAACCTGCTGGCGCTGAATGCCGCCATCGAAGCTGCCCGCGCAGGGGAAGCGGGGCGCGGGTTCGCGGTGGTGGCCGATGAAGTGCGCAACCTGGCCCATCGCACTCAGGAGTCGGCGCAACAGGTGCAAAAGATGATTGAGGAGCTGCAAGTCGGCGCCCGGGACTCGGTCAGCACCATGAGCGAAAGCCAGCGTCACAGCCACGACAGCGTGGAAATCGCCAACCTGGCCGGCGAACGCCTGAACAGCGTGACCCTGCGCATCGGCGAAATCGATGGCATGAACCAGTCGGTGGCCACCGCGACCGAAGAGCAGACCTCGGTGGTGGAGTCAATCAACATGGACATTACCGAGATCAACACCCTCAACCAGGAAGGCGTGGAAAACCTGCACTCGACCCTGCGCGCCTGCGCCGACCTGGAACAGCAAGCCGCCAGGTTGAAACAACTGGTGGGCAGCTTCCGGATCTGATTCCGCGCCCGCCGCTCTAGTCAGCGGTGGGCGGTTTCCTCGGCGCAGGCTCGGCTTTGGCCTGCTCCCGTTCCCACAACTCGGCCGCACCTGGAAATTCGGTGCCATCCTCACTGTCCAGGTCATCCGGGTCATATCGGCTCAAACACCCCTCCCCCAGGGTCGCCGGGGCTTTAGAGGTGGCTTTATCCAGAGGGTCGCTCATCAATCACTCCTCGACGGCAGGCAAAAAAAAGGCCTGGGACGATTAAACGCCCAGGCCCCTTATTCATCAATCCAAATGCGAGTGTTAGAACACCACGGTCTTGTTGCCATGCACCAGCACGCGGTCTTCCAGGTGATAACGCAAGCCACGCGCCAGCACCATCTTCTCGACGTCACGGCCGAAACGCACCATGTCTTCAATACTGTCGCTGTGGCTGACCCGCACCACGTCCTGCTCGATGATCGGGCCGGCGTCCAGCTCTTCGGTAACGTAGTGGCAGGTTGCGCCGATCAGCTTAACGCCACGCAGGGAGGCCTGGTGGTACGGCTTGGCACCGACAAACGAGGGCAGGAAGCTGTGGTGAATGTTGATCACCTTGCCGGCGTACTCGCGGCACAGTTCTGGCGGCAGGATTTGCATGTAGCGCGCCAGCACCACCACATCGGCCTCGTGCTGCTTGACCAGGCGGGACACTTCGGCGAACGCCGGTTCCTTGTCCTGCGGGTTGACCGGCACGTGGTAGTACGGAATGCCGTGCCACTCGACCATGCTGCGCAGGTCGTCGTGGTTAGAGATCACACAGGCAATCTCGCAGTCCAGCTCATCGCTGTGCCAGCGGTGCAGCAAGTCAGCCAGGCAGTGGGATTCGCGGCTGGCCATCAACACCACGCGTTTCTTCTGCTCGGTGTCGGTGATGTGCCAGTTCATCGAGAACTCTTCGGCGATCGGCGCAAATGCCTCGCGAAAAGCCTCAAGACCAAAGGGCAACGAATCGGCACGAATTTCGTGACGCATGAAGAACCAACCGCTGAGATTGTCCGAGTGATGGCTCGCCTCGGTGATCCAACCGTTGTGAGAGGCCAGAAAGTTACTGACTTTGGCAACGATGCCGACCCGGTCCGGGCAAGCAATCACCAGCCGAAAAGTGCGCATTAGGGGAAAACTCCAGAACTTCGCAAAGGCCGCCATTCTAGCGATTGCGCAGGAAAACTGCAGTATTCGTTAACGCTTATTCTGATCGCCGGCCGAGGCCATGCCCCTTAATAATCTAAGGTTTTACCACCTTTATATGAATCTACTGCGTCATCCTCAGGCTATTTCCGAAATGTCGGGGAAATTATCTTTATGCCCACGGCCTGATAATTAACTCGATTGCGTCGGTCCGCTCCAAACATTCAACGTAATTCACATAAATGCGACCTTAAATGTTTACTTGAGGAAACCGCCTGACTATTATTAGGCCACTCGCCCTGTCAATCAGCGCTCTACATAAGGTAGTCCACATGTCCCTGATCAACGAATACCGCGCCACCGAAGAAGCTATCAAAGAGCTGCAAGCCCGTTTGAAGAACCTGTCCCAAGACGACAAACTGCAAACCGAGCTGGAATTCGAAGGTAAATTACGCACCTTGATGGGCGAATATTCCAAATCCCTGCGCGACATCATTGCGCTGCTGGATCCAGAGTCGAAAGTTAAAGCACCGCGTGGCGCTGTGAAAACTACCGGCACCAAACGTGCTCGCAAGGTCAAACAATACAAAAACCCGCACAACGGCGAAGTGATTGAAACCAAAGGTGGCAACCACAAAACCCTGAAAGAGTGGAAAGCCAAGTGGGGCGGCGACGTGGTTGAAGGCTGGGCTACCCTGCTGGGCTAAGCTCAAAGGGCATGCGCCTGCGACACCACTGATTAAAAAACGCCAGCCTGCTGGCGTTTTTTATTACCTGCATTTTTTGTGAAAGATCGACTACAGATTTACCCGCGCCACTAAAGCATCGGCATATGCCTGCCACTGCTCCAGCACCTCACGCTGAAACGGCGTAGCACTTTCCGCTAACTCCTGCCGGGCCTGGTTAAATGCCTCCAGGGTATTCGGCGCGCCGCACTCGGGGTTCGACAAACGTTCCTGGCAAAACAGTTTCCAGCGTTGTTGCTCCTCATTATTCAAGGTATCGGGGAAGTTGCGTGCGCGGTAGCGAAACAATAATTCCGGCAAGCGGTGATCATCAAAAGGCCATTGCTGCTGTGCTAATTGCGCGGGCTCGGCCGCCCGGACTTGTTCGCATAAGCGCCGATCACGGTCCCCGATAAAACCATCGTAAAGCTGCTGTTCAGGGTCTGCACTCGGCGCGAAATCTTCCTCGGCGTAAATCGTCGCCAACTTGTCGCGCCAAAGTTCCTGTGCGTCAGTTAGTCGCAGCGCCCGCTCCTGATAAATATTCATGTCCAAGTGCAAGCGCTCGCGATCCTCGGCCCGCAATACGTTCAATGGGGCGACCACCGGGCAGCGATTGATATGCACCAACTTGAGCGGCACCGGCAATTCACCCTCGGACAGCGCGTCACGGCGGGTATAGAGGCGTTGGCGCAGAACATCCGCGTCAAGGTCCAGCAGCCCTTGTGGGTCGAGCCCAAGATCGCAGACGATCAGTGCATTGCGATTGCGTGGGTGCCATGCCAGCGGCATTACAACGCCCAGGTAATGACGCTCGGCAGAAAAACGCCCGGAAATATGCACCATGGGTTGCAGCAGGCGAACCTGGTCCATGACCCGTTGTTTACTGCGCAGTTGGAACAGCCAGTCATACAGCTTGGGCTGTTTTTCCCGGACCAGTCGCGCCAGGGCAATCGTGGCGCGCACATCAGACAACGCATCATGAGCCTGGCCATGGTCGATGCCGTTGGCTTCGGTCAGGCGTTCCAGCTTGAGCGTGACGCGCCCATCCTGCCGGGGCCACGTGATGCCTTCCGGGCGCAAGGCGTAGGCGGTGCGAACCACATCGATCAAATCCCAACGGCTGTTACCGCCTTGCCATTCGCGCGCGTAGGGGTCGAAAAAGTTGCGATACAGGCTGTAGCGCGTCATTTCATCGTCGAAGCGCAAGGTGTTGTAACCGGCACCGCAGGTTCCCGGCGCGGCCAGTTCGGCATGTACCCGGGTCATGAAATCGGCTTCGGCCAAGCCTTTTTCCGCGAGGATTGCCGGGGTGATGCCGGTAATCGCGCAGGCAGCGGGATGGGGCAGGATATCGTCGCTTGGCTGGCAATAAAGATTCACCGGAGCGCCGACTTCGTTGAGTTCGAGGTCCGTACGAATACCCGCTACCTGGAGTGGGCGATCGCTGCGCGGGTTGATGCCGGTGGTTTCATAGTCGTACCAGAAAATGGTGGTCACGGGCTATTCCTGTACTGAAGATCGACGAAGTCTAGGCGCTGGACGGCGTTCGAGGCCAGCGCCAATTACACTGTACAAACATCCAGCAAAACCTTGGATGGTTGCTTCCATCGCCGACACTGCTAGCATCCGTGTCTCCCAGCCGTTTTGCACTGCCAAGGATTGCGATGCCATCAGCCCCTTTGGACACCCGCTACCAGATCGAGACCCCAGAGGGCATCGACCTGCCCCTGCGCCCGGCCGGCTTGATGCCACGCGCGCTGGCCTTCGCCTTCGACCTGGGCTTGCGCGGGGTTGTAATGGGTGTCCTGCTGGTGCCATTGGCCTTGCTTGGCAACATAGGCCTCGGCCTCGGTTCGCTGCTGCTGTTCCTTATCAGTTGGTGGTACATGGTGCTCTTCGAGGTGCTCAACCAAGGCTGCTCACCCGGTAAACAGGTGATGGGCCTGCGGGTAGTCCAGGACGACGGCACGCCGATCGGCTGGTCGGCGGCACTGATCCGCAACCTGCTGCGGTTTGTCGACATGCTGCCGTTCGGCTATTTTCTCGGCGCGATCAGTTGCCTGCAACATCCTCACTTCAAGCGCCTGGGCGACCTGGCCGCAGGCACGCTGGTGATCTACCGCGAGCAACCCCTGGCACGCCCCAAAGTGCCTCCAGCGCCGGCGCTGCGCCTGCCCTTTGCCCTGGACCTGAGCGAACAACGAGCCATTCTCGGCTTTGCGGAGCGCCAGGGCGAACTGTCCACCGAACGTGTTCACGAATTAGCCTTGATCCTCGCCACACCTTTACAGGT
>NZ_UTBG01000123.1 GCF_900580675.1 Pseudomonas viridiflava | reverse complement strand
ACGTGATGATCCAGGTCTTCACGTTCGTGGTGTTCCCGCTGATCTGGCTGGCGTGCCACAAGCTGCTGGGCACGCAGGTGCCGGCGCTACTGATGCTGGGCTTTCTCTACCTGTGCGCCCTGCCCTCGACCATTTCTTCGTCCGTGGCCCTGACCGGCAGCGCGGGCGGTAACGTACCGGCAGCCATTCTCAACGCCAGCATGTCCAGCGTGCTGGGGATTTTCATCACGCCGTGGCTGGTCAGTCTGGTAATCGGCAGCGGTACGGGCGGGATCGATCTGAGTGACACGCTGTTGAAACTGAGCGCCCTGCTGTTGCTGCCACTGGTGCTGGGCCAGTTGCTG
>NZ_UTBG01000157.1 GCF_900580675.1 Pseudomonas viridiflava | reverse complement strand
AGGTCTTGGGGGATCGAGGGTAACTCCCTCGCTGCTGCATTGGCGGGCTTCTTTTTGGTTGGCATACATGCACCTCTAGCTACATGTTATGCCCGAACACAAAATTTCTGACAGTCTCGTCTGAAGGGCTTCATCGCAGGCAAGCCAGCTCCCACATTTAACCGTGTGAACTCGATCAAATGTGGGAGGGGGCTTGCCCCGATTGCGGTGTTAAGCCTGGCGCACCCTCAAGCAGCGCCACAACGCTGCAACCATCAGCACACTCACCACCGCCCAACCCCACGCCTGCTGATTCAGCAAACCTTCGCGGAACAGCTGCGGCGCAATGCCAGCGCCGATAATGAAGGCCAGCAGCGCCATCTCCCGACGCGGCCCAGTCACCGGGCGCACCAGATACACCAGCGCCGGCAACACCAGCGCCGCACTTGGGAAGCTGCGGTAGCGCGGGTCAAACACCAGTGCCAGCATCATCACCGCCCCCGCAAACCCGGCTATTGCCATCAGCCAACCTGCGCGGTGCTCCAGCCAGTTGAAGGCCCGCTCGCGCCAACCTTCCCGAGCACTCAGTGCCAGCGTGGCGTGGGCCAGCACCAGCAGGTTCAACACAACCAGCAGGGCTGCCCAGACCCATTCATCATTGAAGCGCGCAGTCACGCGGGTCAGTTCGGCCCAGGTGCCGATCGAACAGGCTGCCACCGCGCCCAGCAAAGGCAGGGCAAGCGCAGCGCGGGTGCTGCGAACGCGTCCGCCAAGCGCCAGCGTGCCCAGCAGGATGATCCCGCCCACGCCCAGCCACAGCGGCCAGTACGGCACATTGGTCACCGGCCCGGCGAGAATGCCCTTGTCCTGGCGATCCGCATCGAACAGGCCCCAATAACCGCCCACCGCACCTTCGCTGGCGCGCTTCCACGGCTGGTCAAACGCTTCGATCAGGTTGTAATGCCAGCCATTGGCTTCGGCCATGGCCACGAAGCCGCGCATGAATTTGGCCTCGTTGACCCGGCTGGGCACGGCGGTCTCGCGTTGGCGGCCTTCGCTGGGCCAGCCGGTCTCGCCGATCATCACGTCCTTGGGTGCAAATTTGTTGCCGAAGGTCTGGCGCACGTCGCCCACATGCCTGAGGGCCTGGTCGATGCCCGACGGGTCATCTTCCCAGTACGGCAGCAGGTGGATGGTCAGGAAGTCCACCGCCGGGGCTATTTCCGGGTGTTGCAGCCAGAACTCCCAGACATCGGCGTAAGTGACCGGCTGTTTAACTTGGCTTTTGACCTTATGGATCAGCTTGACCAATTGTGTGGCCGTAACTTCCTTGCGCAGCAGGGCTTCGTTGCCGACGATCACCGAGGTCACGACGTCGGGGTAGGCGTTGGCCGAGGCGATCACCTGGTCGACCTCTTTTTCAGTCGCCACCGGATCGCTGCTGACCCAGGCGCCGGCCATCAGCTTCAAACCGTGCTTGCGCGCCAGCTCCGGCAGGGCTTCCAGGCCGGTCATGGAGTAGGTGCGAATGCATTCGAAGCGGGTGGCCAGCAGGGCCAGGTCGGCGTCCATGCGCTCGGGGCGCAACTTGAACGGCTGGTCGAAGGGCGATTGGTCCTTGTCGAACGGCGTATAGGATGCACATTGCAGCTTATGGCTGGCGCTGGCGACATCCGGCAACACCACCGGGCGGCCGAGGCCGTACCAATAGCCGGTGAGGGCCAGCAGGCCGAGGAGCAAGGCAAAGCAATAGGGCAGGGCAGGGAAGCGGGCAGTCGCGGGCATGGTCGGCTTATCTGGAGGTGCAAAGGCGCGCATCTTACCCGGATTTGTCGCGTCCCAGTGGGGCTGCATAGTTTTGACATGCAAAGTTCGGGCGGGATCCTGGAACTAAGTCCTACAAAGTGTCCTGCTGGCGATGTGATGTCGTTTCTTGCTTGTACGAGGTCGCTGACAGAGCAGGTCGAAGGCGCCCGCAGGTTGATGATCGAAGTGTCAGCACTCCACTGATGTCGCAGCCACCGGATCGATGCGCGTGAAGGGGGCGCGGTGCACCACATAACAACAGGTTGACGTCGCTCGGCATCCGCCGGGCGCATGCACTTTCGGGGAAGTACGATGAAGATGCGACGACTCTTGGGCGCAGCTGCCACTCTGGTAGTTGCGATGAGCTCCACACTGGCCAGCGCCGACAGCAAAACCCTGAGCATCGGCTACGTGGACGGTTGGTCCGACAGCGTTGCCACCACCCACGTGGCAGCAGAGGTGATCAAGCAAAAGCTCGGTTATGACGTGAAACTGCAAGCGGTCGCCACCGGGATCATGTGGCAGGGCGTGGCCACCGGCAAGCTCGACGCCATGCTCTCTGCCTGGCTGCCCGTGACCCACGGCGAATACTGGACCAAGAACAAGGACAAAGTGGTCGACTACGGCCCCAACTTCAAGGATGCGAAGATCGGCTTGATCGTGCCGGAGTACGTCAAGGCCAAGTCCATCGAAGACCTCAAGACCGACACCACCTTCAAGAACAAGATCGTCGGCATCGACGCCGGTTCGGGCGTGATGCTCAAGACCGACGAAGCGATCAAGGCCTACGGCCTGGACTACAAGCTGCAAGCCAGCTCCGGCGCCGCAATGATCGCCGAACTGACCCGTGCCGAAGACAAACAGGAATCCATTGCAGTCACCGGTTGGGTGCCGCACTGGATGTTCGCCAAGTGGAAACTGCGTTTCCTGGATGATCCAAAAGGGATTTATGGTGCTGCTGAAACCGTCAACAGCATCGGCAGCAAGGGCCTGGAGAAGAAAGCGCCGGAAGTCGCAGCCTTCCTGAAAAAATTCCAGTGGGCCTCCAAGGACGAAATCGGCGAAGTCATGCTGGCGATTCAAGAGGGCGCCAAGCCTGATGCCGCTGCCAAGGACTGGGTCGCCAAGCACCCTGAACGTGTCGCTGAATGGGTCGGTAAATAAGCGTTAACCCTGTAGAACCTACTCTGCAGGCCTAATGTGGGAGCGGGCTTGCTCGCGAATGCGGTGTGTCAGTCAGCACATTTATTGACTGACACACCGCATTCGCGAGCAAGCCCGCTCCCACATTTTTGCCTGCATTCAGGCCATTGTTTATTTATTGACTTAAAAACTTGCGCAGTTGCCATCTCGATCTACTACTAAGGTCGTCTGGAACCCTTTCCGCAGCCGCATACAGTGGATACGTTCCAATAATAAAAAAGCTGTGCTGCGAGGATAAAAACAATGAACGACAGCATTTACCTCTCGATTCAAAACAGCCCGCGTTTCAAGGAGCTGGTAAGAAAAAGGGAAAGGTTCGCCTGGATTCTCTCGGCGATCATGCTAGGGCTTTACTCCGCTTTCATCCTGTTGATTGCTTATGGGCCACAGATCCTGGGGGCCAAGATCAGCCCCGGTTCATCGATTACCTGGGGCATTCCCCTGGGCGTCGGGCTGATTGTGTCGGCCTTTATTCTGACCGGCATCTACGTGCGCCGGGCCAATGGCGAGTTTGACGACCTGAACAATGCGATTCTCAAGGAGGCTGCGCAATGATCCGGCGTCTACTGGCAATATTCGGCGCTTCGCTGTTCGCTCCGGCCGTTTGGGCGGCTGACGCATTGACCGGTGCGGTGCAAAAGCAACCGCTGAACGTTTCGGCCATCGTCATGTTCGTGGCGTTTGTCGGTGCCACCTTGTGCATCACCTACTGGGCTTCCAAGCGCAACAAATCGGCGGCCGACTACTATGCGGCCGGCGGCAAGATCACCGGTTTCCAGAATGGCCTGGCGATTGCCGGCGACTACATGTCGGCGGCGTCCTTCCTGGGTATTTCCGCATTGGTTTACACCTCCGGCTACGATGGCCTGATCTACTCGATCGGCTTCCTGGTGGGCTGGCCGATCATTCTGTTCCTGATCGCCGAGCGCCTGCGTAACCTGGGTAAATACACCTTTGCCGACGTGGCCTCGTACCGCCTGGGGCAAACCCAGATCCGCAGCCTGTCGGCATGTGGTTCGCTGGTGGTGGTGGCGTTCTACTTGATCGCGCAGATGGTCGGCGCGGGCAAGCTGATCCAGCTGCTGTTCGGCCTGGACTACCACGTTGCGGTGATCCTGGTGGGTATCCTGATGTGCATGTACGTCTTGTTCGGCGGCATGCTGGCGACGACCTGGGTGCAGATCATCAAAGCGGTGCTGTTGCTGTCCGGTGCGTCGTTCATGGCACTGATGGTAATGAAGCACGTCAACTTCGACTTCAACGTGCTGTTCTCCGAGGCGATCAAGGTTCACCCTAAAGGTGAGGCGATCATGAGCCCCGGCGGCCTGGTGAAAGATCCTATCTCGGCGTTCTCCCTGGGCCTGGCACTGATGTTTGGTACCGCGGGCCTGCCGCACATCCTGATGCGCTTCTTCACCGTGAGCGACGCCAAGGAAGCGCGCAAGAGCGTGCTGTATGCAACGGGCTTCATCGGCTACTTCTACATCCTGACCTTTATCATCGGTTTTGGCGCGATCCTGCTGGTCAGCACCAACCCGGCGTTCAAGGATGCGGCAGGCGCCTTGCTGGGCGGTAACAACATGGCGGCGGTGCACCTGGCCGATGCGGTCGGTGGCAGTATCTTCCTGGGCTTCATCTCGGCCGTGGCGTTTGCCACCATCCTGGCAGTGGTTGCCGGTTTGACCCTGGCGGGTGCTTCGGCGGTGTCCCATGACCTGTACGCCAGCGTGATCAAGAAAGGCAAGACCAACGACAAGGATGAGATTCGCGTATCGAAGATCACCACCGTGGCGCTGGGTGCTCTGGCAATCGGCCTGGGTATCCTGTTCGAAAGCCAGAACATTGCGTTCATGGTCGGCCTGGCGTTCTCGATTGCGGCGAGCTGTAACTTCCCGGTGCTGCTGCTTTCCATGTACTGGAAAAACCTCACTACCCGTGGCGCGATGATTGGCGGCTGGCTGGGCCTGATCAGTGCCGTGGGCCTGATGATTCTCGGCCCAACCATCTGGGTCTCGATCCTGCACCATGAAAAAGCTATCTTCCCGTACGAGTACCCGGCGCTGTTCTCGATGATCATTGCGTTCGTCGGCATCTGGTTCTTCTCCATCACCGACAAGTCGGCGGCGGCAGAGAAAGAGCGTGCGCTGTACTTCCCGCAGTTTGTGCGTTCGCAGACTGGCCTGGGGGCGAGTGGGGCGGTTAACCACTAAAGGTTGTTGCTGAATGAGAAATGCCCCGGTCGAAAGGCCGGGGCATTTTTTATGGCCGGGAGTTATATGTTGCCTGGCCGGAAGCTATCGCAGGCAAGCCAGCTCCCACAATTGACTGCATGCCAAGGGATGTACTCGGT
Source organism: Pseudomonas viridiflava (assembly GCF_900580675.1). Lineage (GTDB taxonomy): Bacteria > Pseudomonadota > Gammaproteobacteria > Pseudomonadales > Pseudomonadaceae > Aquipseudomonas. Next base: position 24,566 of record NZ_UTBG01000157.1, on the reverse strand, counting down.
CCAATGTGGGAGCTGGCTTGCCTGCGATACCGGTAGACCAGACACCACAAACAAAAACGGCCTCCACTGAGGGAGGCCGTTTTCGGTGCAGCTAAAGAGTGCTTACTTGCGATCTTCCAGCTTGGTGATGTCACGCGACTCGTAGCCGGTGTACAGCTGGCGCGGGCGGCCAATCTTGTACGGGCTCGAGAGCATTTCTTTCCAGTGGGAGATCCAGCCCACGGTCCGCGCCAGGGCGAAGATCACGGTGAACATGCTGGTTGGAATGCCGATCGCCTTGAGGATGATCCCCGAGTAGAAGTCGACGTTCGGGTACAGCGAGCGTTCGATGAAGTACGGGTCGGTCAGGGCGATCTCTTCCAGGCGCATGGCCAGTTCGAGTTGCGGATCGTTCTTGATGCCCAGTTCCTTCAACACTTCGTCGCAGGTCTTCTTCATCACGGTGGCGCGCGGGTCGCGGTTCTTGTAGACCCGGTGACCGAAGCCCATCAGCTTGAACGGATCGTTCTTGTCCTTGGCCTTGGCGATGAATTTGTCGATGTTCGAGACATCGCCGATTTCATCGAGCATGGTCAATACGGCTTCGTTCGCACCGCCGTGGGCAGGGCCCCACAGTGCGGCGATACCGGCGGCGATACAGGCGAACGGGTTGGCACCCGAAGAGCCCGCCAGGCGCACGGTGGACGTCGAGGCATTCTGTTCGTGGTCGGCGTGGAGGATGAAGATCTTGTCCATCGCTGCGGCCAGCACCGGGCTGATCGGTTTGATCTCGCACGGGGTGTTGAACATCATGTGCAGGAAGTTTTCCGCGTACGTCAGGTCGTTGCGCGGGTACATCATGGGTTGGCCCATGGAGTACTTGTAAACCATCGCGGCCAGGGTCGGCATCTTGGCAACCAGGCGGATCGCGGAAATTTCGCGATGCTGCGGGTTATTGATGTCCAGGGAGTCGTGATAGAAGGCCGACAGTGCGCCGACCACGCCGCACATGACGGCCATCGGGTGGGCGTCGCGACGGAAGCCGTTGAAGAAAGTCTTCAACTGCTCGTGAACCATGGTGTGGTTCTTTACGGTGCTGACGAACTGGGCTTTTTGCTCGGCTGTTGGCAATTCGCCATTTAGCAGCAGGTAGCAGGTTTCCAGATAGTCCGACTGTTCGGCGAGTTGCTCGATCGGGTAGCCGCGGTGAAGCAGAATGCCATTATCGCCATCGATATAGGTGATCTTCGACTCGCAAGAGGCGGTCGACATGAAGCCTGGGTCGAATGTGAAACGGCCCGTGGCCGTCAGGCCCCGTACGTCGATAACATCGGGACCAACGGTGCCGGTTAAAATGGGCAGCTCGACGGGGGCTGCGCCCTCGATGATCAACTGCGCTTTTTTGTCAGCCATGTGGCCTCCTATTTATGCTTCAAATCATCAGACAGACCCCCCACGCAGGGCCCGCACCACTATATTGATATAAATCCAGATGTCAATTTGCCTAAAGTCTTGCGCCAGAAGGCTTTAACCGTACTTTTTCCTCGAAATTGCCTGCCGTTTACGCCTTTTATCCCGCCAGCGCAATCCGCTATTAGGGTGAGGAGCGCGCGTTGTCATTAGTAACCTAACTGTCTATACTCGGCCACCGACCGCCAAGGGCTTTTGGGCTTGCTTTCATTGGGGGTCGCACTCCCTGGGTGGTGCTTACCTGACCAGTGCACTCCCCAACAACTTTGCCCTGATTGTTAGGGGCTCTTCAGTGTGAAAAAAAGCCGTGAATAGCCAACGACCTGTAAACCTAGACCTAAGGACCATCAAACTCCCCATCACCGGCGTTACGTCGTTCCTGCACCGTGTTTCCGGCATCATCCTGTTCCTGGGCTTGGGCATCATGCTTTATGCATTGAGCAAATCCCTGGGTTCCGAGGAAGGATACGCCGAGGTGAAGGCATGCTTGACCAGCCCGCTGGCCAAGTTCGTAGCATGGGGCCTCCTGTCCTCTCTTCTGTATCACCTGGTAGCCGGTGTGCGCCACTTGATCATGGACATGGGCATCGGTGAGACGCTGGAAGGCGGCCGCCTTGGCTCGAAAATCATCATCGCCATTTCCGTGGTGCTGATCGTTCTCGCAGGAGTTTGGATATGGTAACCAGCGTTACGAACCTATCGCGTTCGGGCCTCTATGACTGGATGGCACAACGTGTGTCTGCGGTTGTTCTCGCGGCTTATTTCATTTTCCTGATCGGATACCTCGTCGCAAATCCGGGCATTGGCTATGAGCAATGGCACGGCCTGTTTTCCCACAATGCGATGCGAATCTTCAGTCTGCTGGCACTTGTAGCCCTGGGCGCTCACGCCTGGGTCGGCATGTGGACCATCGCGACCGACTACCTGACGCCGATGGCGCTGGGCAAGTCCGCGACTGCAGTACGTTTCCTCTTCCAGGCAGTATGCGGCATCGCGATGTTCGCTTACTTCGTCTGGGGTGTGCAGATTCTTTGGGGTATCTGATTCATGGCTAACATTCCAACTATTTCATTCGACGCCATCATTATTGGTGGCGGCGGTGCTGGCATGCGCGCTGCGCTGCAGCTGGCCCAGGGCGGTCACAAGACTGCCGTGATCACCAAGGTGTTCCCGACCCGTTCCCACACCGTTTCAGCCCAGGGTGGCATCACCTGCGCCATCGCCTCCGCCGACCCGAACGATGACTGGCGCTGGCACATGTACGATACCGTCAAGGGTTCCGACTACATCGGTGACCAGGACGCTATCGAATACATGTGTCAGGAAGGCCCGGCCGCGGTGTTCGAGCTGGACCACATGGGTCTGCCGTTCTCCCGTACCGAACAAGGCCGTATCTACCAGCGCCCGTTCGGCGGCCAGTCCAAGGACTACGGTAAAGGTGGCCAGGCTGCCCGTACCTGCGCCGCGTCTGACCGTACCGGTCACGCGCTGCTGCACACGCTTTATCAGGGCAACCTGAAAGCCGGTACCACGTTCCTGAACGAGTACTACGCTGTCGATCTGGTGAAGAACGGCAAGGGCGAGTTCGTCGGCGTGATCGCCATCTGCATCGAAACCGGTGAAACCACCTACATCCGCGCCAAGGCTACCGTTCTGGCGACTGGCGGTGCAGGCCGTATCTACGCGTCGACCACCAACGCCCTGATCAACACCGGTGACGGCGTCGGCATGGCCTTGCGTGCCGGCGTGCCGGTACAAGACATCGAAATGTGGCAGTTCCACCCGACCGGCATCGCCGGTGCCGGTGTACTGGTTACTGAAGGTTGCCGTGGTGAAGGTGGTTACCTGATCAACAAGCACGGCGAGCGTTTCATGGAGCGTTATGCTCCGAACGCGAAAGACCTGGCGGGTCGTGACGTTGTTGCCCGTTCGATGGTTAAAGAAATCATCGCCGGCAACGGCTGTGGCCCGAACGGCGACCACGTACTGCTGAAGCTCGATCACTTGGGCGAAGAAGTGCTGCACAGCCGCCTGCCTGGTATCTGCGAGCTGTCCAAGACCTTTGCCCACGTTGATCCGGTGGTTGCTCCGGTTCCGGTTGTTCCAACTTGCCACTATATGATGGGCGGCGTGCCGACCAACATTCATGGCCAGGCGATCACCCAGAACGCAGAAGGCGTGGACGAAATCATCCACGGTCTGTTCGCCGTAGGCGAAGTGGCGTGCGTATCGGTTCACGGTGCCAACCGTCTGGGCGGCAACTCGCTGCTCGACCTGGTGGTATTCGGCCGCGCTGCCGGCCTGCACCTCGAGAAGGCGCTGACTGACGGCATCGAATACGATGACGCGACCGACGCCAACATCGAAGCCGCCCTGGCGCGCCTGAACGCTCTGAACGAGCGCACAGATGGCGAAGACGTGGCTACCCTGCGTCGCGAGCTGCAAAACTGCATGCAGAACTACTTCGGTGTGTTCCGTACCGGCGAATACATGCAGAAGGGTATCGCCCAGCTGGCCGATCTGCGTACGCGCATCGCCAACGTCAAGATCAACGATAAGAGCCAGGCATTCAACACTGCTCGTATCGAAGCCCTTGAGTTGCAAAACCTGCTTGAAGTGGCTGAAGCGACTGCGATTGCCGCCGAGGTTCGTAAAGAATCCCGTGGTGCTCACGCGCGTGAAGACTTTGAAGATCGCGACGACGAAAACTGGTTGTGCCACACCCTGTACTTCCCGGGTGACAAGCGCGTGACCAAGCGTGCCGTGAACTTCTCGCCGAAGACGGTTCCGACGTTTGAACCGAAGATTCGGACTTACTAAGGGTGGCTGCCATGTTGAAAGTCAGTGTTTACCGCTACAACCCTGATCAGGACGCTGCGCCGTTCATGCAGGAATTTCAGGTCGATACCGGTGGTAAGGACCTGATGGTGCTGGATGTATTGGCGCTGATCAAAGAGCAGGACGAGGGTTTCTCGTATCGTCGCTCTTGCCGTGAAGGCGTCTGCGGTTCCGACGGCATGAACATCAACGGCAAAAACGGCCTGGCGTGCATCACGCCGCTGTCCGCCGTGGTCAAGGGTAACAAGCTGATCGTTCGTCCTCTGCCAGGTTTGCCGGTTATCCGTGACCTGGTCGTCGATATGAGCATCTTCTACAAGCAATACGAGAAAGTTAAGCCGTTCCTGCAGAACGATACGCCGGCTCCGGCCATCGAGCGTCTGCAGTCCCCGGAAGAGCGCGAAAAGCTCGACGGTCTGTACGAGTGCATCCTGTGCGCTTGCTGCTCGACCTCCTGCCCGTCCTTCTGGTGGAACCCGGACAAGTTCCTGGGTCCAGCTGCCCTGCTGCAAGCGTATCGCTTCCTGGCAGACAGCCGTGACACCAAGACGTCCGAGCGTCTGGCTTCACTGGATGATCCGTTCAGCGTATTCCGCTGCCGCGGGATCATGAACTGCGTCAACGTATGTCCCAAAGGCCTGAACCCGACTAAGGCCATTGGTCACATTCGTAACATGCTGCTGCAAAGCGGCGTGTAAGCGACGTTGTAGCAAAGCAGGACCGTTGTGCCCGTAAATGCTGCGGCGCAGGCTTCAACCGGCGCCGTAGTTTTAACTTGAGCAGCGACTTACAAAGCCGCGGCTCTTATTTTGAAGAAATGAGACAAGCAGGGGCATTCGGGTTGGTACCCGAACTATCAGCGTGATCCTAAGTGGCTTGTTTTGGTCGCTGCACTTGGCCTTTTGCAAGCAAACTCGGTGTTTTCGCCGGTGGTGTCCCCAAATCGAGGGTGACCAAGCATGCAAGAAAGCGTGATGCAGCGCATGTGGAACAGCGGCTATCTTTCAGGTGGTAACGCTGCCTATGTGGAAGAGCTTTATGAGCTCTACCTGCACGACCCTAACGCTGTGCCAGAAGAATGGCGCACCAAATTTCAGACGTTGTCTTCTGACGGCAACGCTGCCACCGATGTATCGCACGCAACAATTCGCGATCAGTTTGTGCTGCTGGCAAAGAACCAGCGCCGCGCCCAGCCGGTTTCCGCCGGAAGCGTGAGCAGCGAGCACGAGAAGAAGCAAGTTGAAGTATTGCGACTGATCCAGGCCTACCGGATGCGTGGCCACCAGGCGGCCCAGCTTGACCCGCTGGGGCTCTGGCAGCGTCCTGCACCTGCTGACCTGTCGATCAATCATTACGGCTTGACCAATGCCGATCTTGATACGACCTTCCGTGCCGGCGACTTGTTCATCGGCAAAGAGGAGGCGAGCCTACGCGAAATTCACGAAGCGTTGCAGCAGACATATTGCCGCACCATCGGCGCTGAGTTCACGCATATCACCGATTCCGAGCAGCGCCACTGGTTCCAGCACCGTCTGGAAGGTGTGCGTGGCCGTCCGGTGCTGTCCGCCGACGTGCGCAGCCACTTGCTGGAGCGTGTGACCGCGGCTGAAGGTCTCGAGAAATACCTGGGTACCAAATACCCGGGCACCAAACGTTTCGGCCTGGAAGGCGGCGAAAGCCTGATTCCAATGCTCGACGAGCTGATCCAGCGTTCCGGTTCCTACGGCACCAAGGAAATCGTGATCGGCATGGCTCACCGTGGTCGCCTGAACGTGTTGGTCAACACCTTCGGCAAAAACCCGCGCGAGCTGTTCGACGAGTTCGAAGGCAAGAAGAAGGTCGAGCTGGGTTCCGGTGACGTTAAATACCACCAGGGCTTCTCGTCCAACGTGATGACCACCGGCGGTGAAGTTCACCTGGCCATGGCGTTCAACCCCTCCCACTTGGAAATCGTTTCTCCAGTGGTCGAGGGTTCGGTACGTGCTCGCCAGGATCGTCGCAACGACACCACCGGTGAGAAGGTCCTGCCGATTTCCATCCACGGTGACGCGGCATTCGCCGGTCAGGGCGTGGTCCTGGAAACCTTTCAGATGTCGCAGACTCGCGGCTTCAAGACGGGCGGCACGGTTCACATCGTGATCAACAACCAGGTGGGCTTCACCATCAGCAACCCGTTGGACGCGCGCTCTACCGAGTACGCCACCGACGTTGCCAAGATGATCCAGGCGCCGATCCTCCATGTGAATGGTGATGATCCGGAAGCCGTGTTGTTCGTGACCCAGCTCGCCATCGACTACCGCATGCAGTTCAAGCGTGACGTGGTCATCGACCTGGTCTGCTACCGTCGTCGCGGTCACAACGAAGCGGATGAGCCTAGCGGCACCCAGCCGTTGATGTACCAGCAGATCACCAAGCAGCGCACCACCCGTGAGCTGTACGCCGATAGCCTGACCAAGGCCGGCGTGGTTGACGATGAGCGTGTTCAGGCGAAGATCGATGAATACCGCAACGCGCTGGACAACGGCCTGCATGTAGTAAAAAGCCTGGTTAAAGAGCCGAACAAAGAGCTGTTCGTGGACTGGCGCCCGTACCTGGGCCACGCCTGGACTGCGCGTCACGACACTACGTTCGATCTGAAGACCCTGCAGGAACTGTCTGCCAAGCTGCTGGAAATTCCGGATGGCTTCGTGGTGCAGCGCCAGGTTGCGAAGATCTACGAAGACCGTCAGAAGATGCAAGCCGGCGGCCTGCCGATCAACTGGGGTTACGCCGAAACCATGGCGTACGCGACCCTGGCGTTCGAAGGTCACCCGATCCGCATGACCGGCCAGGACATCGGCCGTGGTACGTTCTCGCACCGTCACGCTGTGTTGCACAACCAGAAAGACGCGGGCACCTACATCCCGTTGCAGAACCTGTACGCAGGCCAGCCACGTTTCGACCTGTACGATTCGTTCCTGTCCGAGGAAGCCGTACTGGCGTTCGAATACGGTTACTCGACCACTACGCCGCAGGCGCTGGTGATCTGGGAAGCCCAGTTCGGCGACTTTGCCAACGGTGCCCAGGTGGTTATCGACCAGTTCATCACCAGCGGCGAGCACAAGTGGGGCCGTCTGTGCGGTCTGACCATGTTGCTGCCACACGGTTATGAAGGTCAGGGGCCGGAGCACTCCTCGGCCCGTCTGGAGCGTTACCTGCAGTTGTGCGCCGAGCACAACATCCAGGTGTGCGTGCCGACTACCCCGGCCCAGATCTACCACTTGCTGCGTCGCCAGGTGATCCGCCCGCTGCGCAAGCCGCTGGTCGTGCTGACCCCGAAATCGCTGTTGCGTCACAAGTTGGCCATCTCGACCCTGGAAGATCTGGCCGACGGTTCGTTCCAGACCGTTATTCCAGAAATCGACACGCTGGACGCGGCCAAGGTGACTCGCCTGGTGCTGTGCAGCGGCAAGGTTTATTACGACTTGCTGGAAAAACGCCGTGCCGAAGGCCGCGAAGACATCGCCATCGTGCGGATCGAGCAGCTTTACCCGTTCCCGGAAGACGACCTGATGGAGGCCATCGCGCCTTACACCAACCTCACCCATGTGGTGTGGTGTCAGGAAGAACCGATGAACCAGGGCGCGTGGTACAGCAGCCAGCATCACCTGCGTCGCAGTATCGGTAACCACAAGACAGGCCTTGGCCTTGAGTATGCCGGTCGTGATGCTTCTGCTGCACCTGCGTGTGGTTATGCGTCGATGCACGCCGAGCAGCAGGAAAAACTGCTGCAAGATGCTTTCACTGTTTAACGCCTTCGCGCTGACTGAAACCGAATTTTAAGGACCCACAGATAATGGCTATCGAAATCAAAGCCCCGTCATTCCCGGAATCGGTTGCCGATGGCACCGTTGCCACCTGGCACAAGAAACCAGGCGAGGCCGTCAAGCGTGACGACCTGATCGTCGACATCGAAACCGACAAAGTCGTGCTCGAAGTGTTGGCCGAAGCTGACGGCGTGCTGGGCGCAATCGTTGCCGAAGAAGGCGCTACCGTTCTGTCGAACCAGGTGCTGGGCTCGATCGAAGAAGGCAGCGCTGCTGCGGCTGCTCCTGCCGCCGCGGCTGCTCCTGCCGCCGCGGCTGCACCGGCGGCCGCTGCTGCTTCGGCTCCAGCCGCTGCTCCGGCTGCGGGTGGCGAAGACCCGATCGCTGCACCGGCTGCACGCCAGCTGGCTGAAGAGAACGGTATCAACCTGGCTTCCATCAAAGGCACCGGCAAAGACGGCCGTGTGACCAAGGAAGACGTGGTTGCTGCTGTTGAAGCCAAGAAAAACGCTCCCGCTGCTGCACCTGCCAAGGCCGCAGCCCCGGCTGCCGCTGCGCCTGTGTTCGCCGCTGGCGACCGCACCGAGAAGCGCGTACCGATGACCCGCGTACGTGCCACCGTGGCCAAGCGCCTGGTTGAAGCGCAGTCGAACATGGCGATGCTGACCACGTTCAACGAAGTCGACATGACCGAAGTCATGGCGCTGCGTTCGAAGTACAAGGATCTCTTTGAGAAGAGCCATAACGGTGTGCGTTTGGGCTTCATGTCGTTCTTCGTGAAAGCGGCCACCGAAGCGCTGAAACGCTTCCCGGCAGTCAACGCTTCCATCGACGGCAGCGACATCGTTTACCATGGCTACGCAGACGTCGGCGTTGCCGTGTCCAGCGACCGTGGCCTGGTGGTACCGGTTCTGCGTAACGCCGAGCTGATGAGCCTGGCTGAGATCGAAGGCGGCATCGCCGGCTTCGGCAAGAAAGCCCGTGACGGCAAGCTGACCATCGACGAAATGACCGGCGGTACGTTCACCATCACTAACGGTGGTACCTTCGGTTCGATGATGTCGACGCCGATCGTCAACCCGCCGCAAGCTGCGATCCTGGGCATGCACAACATCATCCAGCGTCCGATGGCCATCAATGGCCAAGTCGTGATCCGCCCAATGATGTACCTGGCACTGTCTTACGATCACCGCCTGATCGATGGTAAAGAAGCCGTGACTTTCCTGGTGACCATCAAGAACCTGCTGGAAGACCCGGCTCGTCTGCTGCTGGATATCTGATAGAAGCAGCTGCAGGCCTCAGGTGACAGGCTGCCGGATAAGGCAGCTGGGCTCGGGGCTTGCGGCTTGAAAGCTTGCTGCTAAATAGAGGAACTATTTTCATGTCGCAGAAATTTGACGTTGTAGTGATTGGTGCAGGTCCTGGCGGCTATGTTGCCGCCATCAAGGCCGCACAACTGGGCCTCTCGACTGCTTGCATTGAAAAATACACCGACAAGGAAGGCAAACTGGCACTGGGCGGTACTTGCCTGAACGTTGGTTGCATTCCTTCCAAGGCGCTGCTGGACAGCTCCTGGAAATTCCACGAAGCCCAAAGCGGCTTCGCGATCCACGGCATCAACCATGCTGGCGTGACCATGGACGTCCCTGCAATGGTCGGCCGTAAGGCCAATATCGTTAAAGGCCTGACGTCCGGCGTTGCCACCTTGTTCAAGGCCAACGGCGTCACTTCCCTGCAAGGTCACGGCAAACTGCTGGCCGGCAAGAAAGTTGAAATCACCAAGCCGGACGGTTCGGTAGAAATCATCGAAGCCGAGAACGTGATCCTGGCCCCAGGTTCGCGCCCAATCGACATCCCGCCTGCTCCTGTCGACCAGAACGTGATCGTCGATTCGACCGGCGCCCTGGAATTCCAAAGCGTTCCCAAGCGTCTGGGCGTGATCGGCGCCGGCGTGATCGGCCTGGAACTGGGTTCGGTATGGTCCCGCCTGGGTTCCGAAGTGACTGTGCTGGAAGCCCTGGACACGTTCCTGCTGGCTGCCGACACCGCGGTGTCCAAAGAAGCGCTGAAAACCCTGACCAAACAAGGTCTGGACATCAAGCTGGGCGCGCGCGTTACCGGTTCCAAGGTCAATGGCGAAGAAGTCGTTGTGACCTACACCGATAAAGAAGGCGAGCAGACCATCACTTTCGACAAGCTGATCGTAGCCGTGGGTCGCCGTCCAGTGACCACCGACCTGCTGGCTTCCGACAGCGGCGTGAACATCGACGAGCGTGGTTTCATCCACGTTGACGATCACTGCGCTACCACCGTGCCTGGCGTCTACGCCATCGGCGACGTGGTTCGCGGCATGATGCTGGCGCACAAGGCTTCCGAAGAAGGCATCATGGTTGTCGAGCGCATCAAGGGCCACAAAACCCAGATGAACTACGACCTGATTCCATCGGTTATCTATACCCATCCGGAAATTGCATGGGTCGGCAAGAACGAACAGCAGTTGAAAGCTGAAGGCGTTGAAGTTAACGTCGGCACCTTCCCGTTTGCCGCTTCCGGCCGTGCCATGGCAGCCAACGACACCGGTGGTTTTGTCAAAGTCATCGCTGATGCCAAGACTGACCGCGTATTGGGCGTCCACGTGATTGGCCCGAGCGCTGCAGAACTGGTTCAGCAAGGCGCAATCGGTATGGAATTCGGCACCAGTGCCGAGGACCTGGGCATGATGGTCTTCTCCCATCCGACCCTGTCCGAAGCGCTGCATGAAGCCGCGTTGGCAGTGAATGGCGGCGCCATCCACATCGCCAACAAGAAGAAGCGCTAAGCGAGATAATAAGAAACCACGGCGGAGTTGCCCGTCGTGAGCCTTGCGCGCAAGACTCACCGCGGAATATCCGCTGGACGCAGTCTTGCGCAGCTTTACGGGCCCTGAGCCCCGCAAGTTGCGCAAGCAGCAGTCACAGGTGGCGCGGCACTCATAATGAGCGCAGCGCCGAATGCGCAGTACCTAACGAAGACGGTAAAAAGCATGAATCTTCACGAGTATCAGGGTAAGCAGCTGTTCGCTGAATACGGCCTGCCAGTTTCCAAGGGCTACGCAGTAGACACCCCGGAAGCAGCAGCAGAAGCCTGCGACAAAATCGGTGGTACCGAGTGGGTTGTCAAAGCCCAGGTCCACGCGGGTGGTCGCGGTAAAGCGGGCGGCGTCAAGCTGGTTCGCAGCAAAGAAGACGCCAAGGCCTTCGCACAGCAGTGGCTGGGCAAGCGTCTGGTGACTTACCAGACTGATGCCAATGGCCAGCCAGTCACCAAGATCCTGGTTGAATCGTGCACTGATATCGCTAAAGAGCTGTACCTGGGCGCTGTCGTTGACCGTTCGAGCCGTCGCATCGTGTTCATGGCCTCCACCGAAGGTGGCGTGGACATTGAGAAGATCGCCGAAGAAACCCCAGAAAAAATTCTGAAGGCCACTATCGATCCACTGGTTGGCGCTCAGCCATTCCAGGGTCGCGAGCTGGCTTTCCAGCTGGGCCTGGAAGGCAAGCAAGTTGCCCAGTTCGCCAAGATCTTCGTCGGTCTGGCCAAACTGTTCCAGGATCACGATCTGGCCCTGCTGGAAGTGAACCCGCTGGTGATCAAGGCTGACGGCGATCTGCATTGCCTCGATGCCAAGATCAACATCGACGCCAACGCCATGTACCGTCAGCCTAAGCTGAAGACTTTCCACGATCCGTCGCAAGACGATCCGCGCGAAGCGCACGCTGCCAAGTTCGAACTGAACTACGTAGCCCTGGAAGGTAACATCGGTTGCATGGTCAACGGTGCTGGCCTGGCCATGGGTACCATGGACATCGTCAACCTGCATGGCGGCAAACCAGCCAACTTCCTCGACGTGGGCGGCGGTGCTACCAAAGAACGCGTTACCGAAGCCTTCAAGATCATCCTGTCCGACTCCAACGTCGCTGCAGTACTGGTCAACATCTTCGGCGGCATCGTTCGTTGCGACATGATTGCCGAAGGCATCATCGGTGCAGTGAAAGAAGTCGGCGTTAAAATCCCGGTTGTTGTTCGCCTTGAAGGTAACAACGCTGAGCTGGGCGCTAAAGTACTGGCAGAAAGCGGTTTGAACATCATCGCTGCTACCAGCCTGACCGACGCTGCTCAACAAGTTGTCAAAGCTGCGGAGGGCAAATAATGAGCGTCCTGATCAATAAAGACACCAAAGTTATCTGCCAGGGTATTACCGGTTCGCAAGGTAGTTTCCACACCCAGCAAGCCATCGAGTACGGCACCCAGATGGTCGGTGGTGTAACGCCTGGTAAAGGCGGCACCGAGCACCTGGGTCTGCCAGTGTTCAACACCGTGAAAGAAGCAGTAGAAACCACTGGCGCTACCGCCAGCGTGATCTACGTTCCAGCTCCTTTCTGCAAGGATTCCATCCTGGAAGCAGCATTCGGCGGCATCAAGCTGATCGTTTGCATCACCGAAGGCATTCCTACCCTGGACATGCTGGACGCTAAAGTTAAGTGCGACGAGCTGGGTGTTACCCTGATCGGCCCTAACTGCCCAGGCGTGATCACCCCAGGCGAATGCAAGATCGGCATCATGCCAGGTCACATTCACTTGCCAGGTAAAGTCGGTATCGTTTCGCGTTCCGGCACCCTGACCTACGAAGCTGTCAAGCAGACTACTGACGCCGGTTTCGGTCAGTCGACTTGCGTCGGCATCGGCGGTGACCCGATCCCAGGCTCGAACTTCATCGACATCCTGAAGCTGTTCCAGGAAGACCCGAAGACCGAAGCGATCGTGATGATCGGTGAGATCGGCGGTTCGGCTGAAGAAGAAGCGGCTGCCTACATCAAGGCTCACGTGACCAAGCCGGTTGTTTCCTACATCGCTGGTGTGACTGCCCCTGCGGGCAAGCGCATGGGCCATGCTGGCGCAATCATCTCTGGCGGTAAGGGCACTGCAGACGAGAAGTTTGCTGCCCTGGAAGACGCAGGTGTGAAAACCGTGCGTTCGCTGGCAGACATCGGCAAGGCTTTGTCCGAGCTGACCGGTTGGGCTGTCAAGTAAGCCTCGCGCTTAGCTGACGCTTCACCACACAAAGGCCACCTTCGGGTGGCCTTTGTGCATTCTGGCACACCTGAATTCGCGGCTGACGCAGATCAACTTGTGTGAGCGGGCTTGCCCGCGATTGCATCACCGCAGTTGCACTGAAACACCGAGGTGTCTGCATCGCGGGCAAGCCCGGCTCCCGCATTGAGCGTGAGATTCAAAAGGTATGAAAACGCGACATTTGAATGTCGCTTATCGGACAGTCCGCCCTGCAACAGTGCGTTTGTCAGGCTAATTCTGTACCCTAGCCGCCTCTTTATGCGCCTGCATCCCAAAAGGAAGCGACGCGCCAGACCGGTCGGCCTCCATAAGGGCTGGCAGTATTTCCCTCATCCACAGGGAATCCCTCTCTAAATTCCGATTCAGTAGTGTGGTATTTCCTGAAATGAAAGTGTTGAAAAGCCAGGACATCCTGGCGTTAGGGTTTATGACCTTTGCCCTGTTCGTGGGCGCCGGCAACATCATCTTCCCGCCTATCGTTGGTTTGCAGTCCGGGCCTCACGTCTGGATGGCAGCCTTGGGCTTCCTGATTACAGCGGTCGGCCTGCCGGTGGTCACCGTGATCGCCCTGGCCAAGGTTGGCGGCGGTATGGACGCGTTAAGCAGCCCGATCGGCAAGATCGCCGGTGGCCTGCTCGCGGCGGCGGCGTACCTGGCGGTAGGGCCGCTGTTCGCCACCCCGCGTACTGCGACCGTTTCGTTTGAAGTAGGCTTGGCCCCGCTGACCGGCGAAAGCCCACTGGCGCTGTTCCTCTACAGCTCGGTGTACTTCCTGGTGGTGTTCTTTGTGTCCCTGTACCCAGGTCGACTGCTGGACACCGTGGGTCGTTTCCTTGCGCCGCTCAAGATCATCGCCCTGGCCATCCTCGGCATCGCCGCGTTTGCCTTGCCGGCCGGTGAAGTCGGCGTGGCCACCCCGGAATACGTGGCTGCACCGTTCTCCCAGGGCTTTATCAATGGCTACCTGACCATGGATACCCTCGGCGCGCTGGTGTTTGGCATCGTGATCGTCAACGCGATTCGTTCGCGTGGTGTGGAGTCGCCCAAGCTGATTACCCGCTACGCGATCATTGCCGGCTTGATTGCCGGTGTGGGTCTGGCGCTGGTGTATGTCAGCCTGTTCCGCCTGGGTTCGGGCAGCCATGCAGTGGCCGCCGGTGCCGCGAATGGTGCGGCAGTGCTGCACGCTTACGTACAACACACCTTCGGCTCCCTGGGCAGCGGCTTCCTCGCCGTGCTGATCTCCCTGGCATGCCTGGTCACCGCTGTGGGCCTGACCTGCGCCTGTGCCGAGTACTTCAGCAAAATCCTGCCGTTGTCCTATAAGGCTTTGGTCGTGATCCTGGCGCTGTTCTCGCTGTTCGTGTCCAACCTGGGCCTGACCAAGCTGATCGCGTTCTCGATCCCGGTGCTGACTGCGATTTACCCGCCGTGCATCGTGCTGGTAGCCCTGAGCTTCTGCAAAGACTTCTGGCAGGAGCAGGGCCGCATCGTCGGGCCGGTGATGCTGGTGTCGTTCATCTTTGGTTGCATCGATGCGCTCAAGGGCGCGGGGCTGGCCGATTGGATGCCTGCGCAGTTGGCGAACTTGCCATTGAGCGAGCAAGGCTTGGCGTGGCTGGTGCCGTCGGTGATGGTGCTGGTAGTGGCGGTGGTGATTGACCGTATGCTTGGCAAACGCAGCGAAGCCATCGCGTAACCCACGTTCGCGCAATACTGCAATGCCCCGTATCAATCGATACGGGGCATTTTTTATGTCTATGAGGCAGCAACCCGCTAGAGTTGAAACTCGGTAAGTGTGGGAGCTTGCCTCCATTCATAGTGCCTAAGGACCCGCATGTCGTTCGTCGAAACCAATCAGATCCATCTGCTTGCCGCGCTCTGGTTCGTCCTTTGCTGGGGCGGCTACACCCGCTACGCTACCTGGAAAGCCCGGGATACCGCGTGCCTGGCCAGCGTGCTGCACCTGTACCGGGAAGACTGGATGCGTCGCATGCTGCTGCGCGACAACCGCATCGCCGATGCCAGTGTGATCGGCAACCTGGAGCGCAACGCCTCGTTCTTCGCCTCCAGCACCTTGATTATCCTCGCCGGCATTCTCACCGTGCTGGGTGCTTCCGAGCGGGCGGTGTCGTTGCTGGCGGACATCCCCATGGTGCAACAGGCCTCCCAGGGTATGTCGGAGATCAAGTTGCTGTGCCTGGCGCTGGTATTCGTCTACGCGTTCTTCACCTTCAGCTGGTGCATGCGCCAGTACAACTTCGCGGCGGTGCTGGTGGGGTCGGCGCCGATGGTCGGTGAGCGGCATGTGTCTGAGCAGGAGCGCAAGGCGTTTGCCCTGCGTGCAGCGCGGGTAATTTCCATGGCGGCCAACCAGTTCAACTTTGGCCTGCGCGCTTATTACTTCGGCATGACCATGCTCGCGTGGTTTGTCAGCCCCTGGTTGTTCATGTTGATGAGTGCCGGGGTGGTCTGCGTGTTGTATCGCCGAGAGTTTCATTCCGACGTACTGCACGTGATGGTGTATACGCCGACGGATACGCCGCTGCCGGAAGCGGCTAAAGAGGGTGTTTAGTTCGCAACGCGGTAAATAAAAAACAGCAGACAAAGTAAAGCCCGCTATGTAAGCGGGCTTTCCTTTTGCAGCTAAGCTAATTCAAGCCGCGGTCTCAAGAACCGGTAGCAGGGGTAGCAGGTGCTGCTTCTTTGGCGGCGGCGTCGTTCGATTCAGCCTGAGCTTTGGCAGCATCGGCGTTTTCTTTCGCAGCGTCGTTCACTTTATCCTGGGCTTTCGCCATGTCTTTCTGAGCTTGCTCAGAATGTGCAGCGGCGTCTTGGGCTTTGTCTTCGGATTTTTTATCGCAGGCAGCGAGGCCGAGGGCAGCGGCGAGCATCATGGAAATAGCTAAAGTCTTGCGCATGGTGTGTTTCTCCTTATTGAAGATATCTTCTGGCCTTTCGAGCATGGCCGTTCAGCATTAGTTCCTTTTATTCTCCAGATATATAAACCACAGGAGCCAAGGAACTTTAGCGCGCCGCCCCTGTTCTGCAAATCCACACTAATAAGAGTCTGCAACGAATGACCGAAAATCCCTTGTTAGAGCGTGCGACGCGTTTTGTATCGGCCCTGCGCCATTGCCAGGTGCTGGGTATTACCGCTTATCAGGCCAGCGGGGAGGGCATCACACTGGTCATGCCCTATGCCGCGCACCTCGTCGGTGACCCCCAGACCGGCGTGATCCACGGCGGCGCGCTGACTTCCCTGATGGACACCGCCTGCGGCATGGCCACGTTGTGCGTCTTGCCGGAGTTCGAAGTGTGCCCGACCCTCGACCTGCGTATCGACTACATGCATCCGGCTGAACCGCACAAGCCCGTCTACGGCTTTGCCCAGTGCTACCGTGTGACCACCGACGTGATCTTCACCCGTGGCTTCGCCTACCAGGACGACCGGCAACAGCCTATCGCGCATGCAGTGGGCACGTTCATGCGCATGGGCAAGCGCCTCAAGGGCACGCAAGGGCTGGGCGACACGATCAAAGGGGAGCAGGCATGACACACCGATTCAAGGCCCGCCTGGAGCAAGCCCATGAGCGCGGCAACTACGAAGCGCTGCTGGAGCTGATCCCCTACGCCAAGCTGATCGGCATTGAATGCACGCGGCTGGGGGATGAACTGCTGTTTCGGTTGCCGGCGAATAAGGACAATATTGGTAACCCCATATTGCCGGCGCTGCATGGCGGAGTGATCGCCGGCTTCATGGAGCTGTCGGCAGCGCTGCACCTGTTAGTGTTCACCGGTGCGCCAGGCTTCCCGAAAATAATCGACTTCTCCCTGGATTACCTGCGCGCCGGGCAGTTCCGCGACACCTACGCCAAGTGCCAGGTCTGGCGCCAAGGCCGGCGCGTGGCGAATGTGGCCATCACCGCCTGGCAAAGCACTGCGGCCGAACCCATCGCCACCGCAAGAGCGCATTTCAAGATCGAGGAACCGGGCGGCCCTTGAAATCCCTGTCTTAGCCCCCAACTTTGATGACAACCCGCCGCCAACCCTCAAGGGCGCGGCCACTGCCATCCAATTGGAGTTTGATGACCATGAGTGTGGAAACTCAAAAGGAAACCCTGGGCTTCCAGACCGAGGTGAAGCAACTGCTGCACCTCATGATCCATTCGCTGTATTCCAACAAGGAAATCTTCCTTCGCGAATTGATCTCGAACGCCTCTGACGCCGTCGACAAATTACGTTTCGAAGCCCTGTCCAAGCCTGAGTTGCTGGAAGGTGGCGCCGAGCTGAAAATCCGTGTGAGCTTCGATAAAGACGCCAAGACCGTCACCCTCGAAGACAACGGCATCGGCACGAGCCGCGAAGACGCGATCACCCACCTGGGCACGATCGCCAAATCCGGCACCGCTGATTTCATGAAGAACCTCTCGGGCGATCAGAAAAAAGATTCTCACCTGATCGGCCAGTTCGGCGTGGGCTTCTACTCGGCCTTCATCGTCGCCGACAAGGTTGAAGTGTTCAGCCGCCGCGCCGGCCTGCCTGCCAGCGAAGGCGTGCACTGGTCCTCCCAAGGCGAGGGCGAATTCGAAATCGCTACCGTCGACAAGGCTGACCGTGGCACCCGCATCGTGCTGCACCTGAAATCCGGTGAAGACGAATTCGCCGACGGTTACCGTCTGCGCAATATCATCAAGAAGTACTCCGACCACATCGCCCTGCCGATCGAGTTACCGAAAGAACAGGCCGCTGTCGAAGGCGAAGAAAAGCCGGCGCAGGAGTGGGAAACCGTCAACCGCGCCAGCGCCCTGTGGACCCGTCCGCGTACCGAGATCAAGGACGAGGAATACCAGGAGTTCTACAAGCACATCGGTCACGACTACGAAAACCCGCTGAGCTGGAGCCACAACAAGGTCGAAGGCAAGCTGGAATACAGCTCCCTGCTCTACGTACCGGCCCGTGCGCCGTTCGACCTGTACCAGCGTGAGGCGCCGAAAGGCTTGAAGCTCTACGTGCAGCGCGTGTTCGTGATGGACCAGGCGGAATCGTTCCTGCCGCTGTACCTGCGCTTTATCAAAGGCGTGGTCGACTCCAATGATTTGTCGCTGAACGTGTCGCGGGAAATCCTGCAGAAAGACCCGATCATCGATTCCATGAAGTCGGCGCTGACCAAGCGCGTTCTCGACATGCTGGAAAAACTGGCGAAGAACGAGCCTGAGCAATACAAGGGCTTCTGGAAAAACTTCGGCCAGGTCATGAAAGAAGGCCCGGCGGAAGATTTTGCCAACAAGGAAAAAATCGCCGGCCTGCTGCGGTTTGCGTCCACTCAGGGTGAAGACGGCGAGCAGGTTGTGTCGCTGGCCGAGTACCTGGCACGCGCCAAGGAAGGTCAGGACAAGATCTACTACCTGACCGGTGAAACCTACGCGCAGGTCAAGAACAGCCCGCACCTGGAAGTCTTCCGCAAGAAAGGCATCGAGGTGCTGCTGCTGACCGACCGTATCGACGAGTGGCTGATGAGCTACCTCAACGAGTTCGACGGCAAATCCTTTGTCGACGTGGCCCGTGGTGACCTGGACCTGGGTAACCTGGACTCCGAAGAAGAGAAGAAAGAAGCCGAGGAAGTCGCCAAGTCCAAAGAAGGCCTGGTTGAGCGGATCAAGGCCTCCCTGGGCGATGCCGTCAGCGAAGTGCGCGTGTCGCACCGTCTGACAGATTCCCCGGCGATTCTGGCCATCGGCGAGCAGGACCTGGGCATGCAGATGCGTCAGATCCTCGAAGCCAGCGGCCAGAAGGTTCCGGATTCCAAGCCGATCTTCGAATTCAACCCGGCTCACCCGCTGATCGAGAAACTCGACGGCGAGCAGAGCGAAGAGCGCTTTGGCGACCTGTCGCACATCCTCTTCGACCAGGCGGCCCTGGCCGCTGGCGACAGCCTGAAAGATCCAGCGGCGTATGTGCGCCGTCTGAACAAGCTGTTGGTTGAACTGTCGGTTTAACACCGTTGTAGGAAAAACCCGCTTCGGCGGGTTTTTTCGTTCTACCCCACCTCAACTGGAGTAAATGATGAGCCAAGTCACTGTGCGTTCCGTGGTCTATCAGATTGATGGCCAGTCTTATGAAAGCCGCCTGGCGTTCGATGCCAGCCACAAGGGCCCGCTGCCGGGCTTGCTGATGGCGCCGAATTGGATGGGGGTGAGTGCGGGTGCCGAAGAGATCGCCAAGGCCGTCGCCGGCAAAGGCTACGTGGTGTTGATCGCCGACCTCTATGGGCAAACCGTGCGCCCGTCGAATGGCGATGAAGCTGGCGCCGCGATGATGCCGTTGAAGAATGACCGCGCATTGCTGAACAAGCGCATGCAGGCAGCCTTCGAGCAACTGCAAGGCCAGACCGAAGCGGCGGTGGATACCTCGAAACTCGCGACCTTTGGTTTCTGCTTCGGCGGGTGCTGCTCCCTGGAGCTGGCGCGTACCGGTGCGCCGCTCAAGGCAGCCGTTTCGTTCCACGGCACCCTCGACACGCCGAACCCGGCGGATGCGAAGAACATCAAGGGTTCAGTGCTGGTGCTGCACGGCGCTGCCGACCCGTTGGTACCGAAAGAACAACTGCCGGCCTTTGAAGATGAAATGAACGCGGCCGGTGTGGATTGGCAGCTGCTGAGCTACGGCGGCGCGGTGCATTCCTTCACCGACCCCCACGCCAATGTGCCGGGCAAGATGATGTACGACGCGAAGACCGCCAAGCGGGCGTTCCAGTCGATGCATAACTTGCTGGATGAAGTGTTCAAGGGCTGATAGCTCGGCTGCCTGAACTGACCCCATCGCAGGCAAGCCTGCTCCCACATTTTGATCTGTGAATACAGTCAAATGTGGGAGCGGGCTTGCCCCGATGGCTATCTCACCGGCAACTCAATCCTTTCCGTTTCCCCCGGCACCGTCGGCCAATCCCCAGCCGCCCAGCGCTGCCGCGCTTGCTCGATCATGGCGGGGTCGCTCGCCACGAAATTCCAGTTGATCCGCCGTGGCCCATCCAGCGGTGCGCCGCCGAATACCACCAAGTGGCAATCACCTTCGGCAAACAGCGTCATTTCCTGCCCCGCCGGCAATACCACCAGGCTATGGACCTCCAGCAACTCGCCGTCCAACTGCGCCTCACCCTCCAGCACATACACCGCGCGCTCCTCATACTCATCCGGGATCAGCAGGGTGGTGGCTGTTTGCATCTGCACATCGGCGTAAAGCGTGGGCGACAGCACCGGCACCGGTGATTTAAGGCAGAAGCCACTGCCGGCGATCAGGCGAATTTTTACACCCAGGTTGTCACTCACCGGCAGGCTCGCGACCGGGTGATGGCTGTAATGCCCGGGTCCGGTCTCGTGGTCCTTGGGCGAAGCCAGCCACACTTGCAGACCATGCAGGCTGAAACCCTCGGCCATCTGCGCTGCGGGTGTACGCTCGACATGGGCAATCGCACTGCCTGCGGTCATCCAGCTCACATCGCCGGCCTGTACCACCTGGTCCGAGCCCAGGCTGTCCTTATGCTGCAACGCGCCTTCGAACAGGTAGGTGAGGGTGGACAGGCCGATATGCGGGTGCTGGTGAATATTCATGCCCGTGCCCGGGGCGTAACGGGTTGCCAGCATGTGGTCGAAAAACACAAATGGCCCGACGCTGCGGCATTCGCGCGACGGCAACGGGCGCAGGATGGGCTGGCCTTCGACGTCTTCGGGGCGAGGGCGGATCACGGTGAGGGAGGTCATGGTGCGTCCCAGTCTGAGCGGGTTGGATGCTGCTTTAGCATAACCCGCCCGACGGGGCGTTGCCGCTATTGGCTGAAAGCGCCTTCCGAGAGCTTGGTCTCGATGGTGACTTCGGCGGTGGTCATCAGCTTGTGTACCGGGCAACGGTCGGCCACGCGGTGCAGCTCGTTGCGCTGCTCGTCGGTGAGCACGCCCTTGAGGGTCAGTTTGACACTGAGTTTGTAGTTGCCTTTCTGCTCTTCGGTCGCGTCGTGGGTGACTTCCACGGTCACGCCGGGGAGCGGAATGTCTTTCTTCTGCGCGTAGAGCTTGACGGTCAAGGCCTTGCACGACGCCAGTGCGGCATCGAAGTAATCGTGCGGGGAGGGCGCCGAGTCGTCGCCGCCCAGGCTCTTGGGCAAGTCGGTGAACAGTTCGTGGTTGTTGATATTCACACTATGGCGAAAGTTGTCGTGGTTCAGGGTATTGACGGTAACTGGCATGGTGAACCTCACAAGCGGCAGGATGAAGGTCATGCAGTTATAGAGCATGCTGGCACTTGGGTGTTCCGCGTTTTTTAACGGTGAACCGGTTTATGCCATGTAAGGTCTATCCGTACTCGCCCTTTTTGAGGTTGTACCGTGCCCTGGACCCGCCTGAGTCTCGCCCTGTTGATCGCCGCCGGCAGCTGCGCCGTGCAGGCCCGCGACTATGCCTACAGCGACGCGCACCTGCATTACGTGGATTTTTTCCAGGAGACGGCGGGCATGGACAAGCTGCTCCAGGCCATGGCCGACAACCGTATCGAGCACGTGATGATTTCCGGCATTCCAGTGGCCAAGAAGTGGCACGAAGACGAGCCCAAGCGCCCGCGCTACTACGCCGGTGACGACGCCGATGCCTATTGGTACAGCGCCACCGATGTGATCGTTGCCGCCGCCGTGAACAAACTTACGCCGGAGCAGCGCCAGCACTTTCATCCATTCCTGTCCGGTTTCAACCCCAACGACAAGAACTCCGCCGCGCACATCCAGCGCATGCTCGACCTCAACCCTGGGCTGTGGCAGGGCATCGGCGAAGTGTTCACCCGCCACGACGACCTCACGGCCCTCACCTCGGGCGACACCCCGCGCGCCAACAACGAGGCCATGACGCGCATCTATCACCTGGCAGCCGAAAACGACCTGCCAGTGATGCTGCATTCCAACATCACCTCCAAGCGCGAGCGCAACCCGCTGTACCTGGCTGAGGTGGAAGAGCCGCTGCGCAACCACCCGCACACGCGCTTTATCTGGGCGCATGCCGGCACCAGCAAGGAGATCCACCGTCATCAGGTGCAGATGGATTTTTTGCTGCCCACCTTGAGCCGCATGCTCGAGGCTTACCCGAATCTGTACATCGACCTGTCCTGGAGCATGCTCACGCCTTACTTGCTGGATGACGCGGGCAAACCCCGGCCGGAGTGGCTGGCGCTGGTGGAGCGCTTCCCGGAGCGCTTTATGCTGGGCTCGGACGTTGTAGGGCGCTTCAACAAGCTGGGTAAGGAAATGCGCCGTTTTGATCCCTTCCTCGATGCACTGCCCGAGGACGTAGCCCGCAAAGTTGCGCGGGATAACTTCCTGGCGATTCTGCCTAAAGCGCCGCGCGATTTGAGCCCACGTTGATATCGCGTTTTGGTCTTACGCAAATCGCGTAGAGCGCCGATAACTTTCAGGAGACCGGCTGCAGGTGGATGCAGCGCTTTTGGAAGGAACCGATGTGATGAATGTTCGCAGTTTGAATATCGCCCCGCGCGCCGGCCTGGGCTTTGGCGTGTTGGCGTTGATGGTGTTTGCCCTGGGCGGTTTTGCCCTGTTGCAGATGGCCAATATGCGCCAACAGTCGGACCAGGTGGAGAACAACTGGCTGCCCAGCGTGATGGCCGTGGGGGAGATGAGCCATGACCTGCTGCGGATACGCGCCCTCACACTGCGCCTGCTGTTCAACCGCGAGCCCCAGGCGCTGTCGCAGAACGAACAAAAGCTCAACGACCTCAAAAGCGGCCTGCACCGCGCGCAGACCCTGTATGAAGCGCTGGTCGTGCTGCCCGAGGAGCGCACGCTGTTTGATCGCTTCAAGGCCCAGGAGCAGCAATACCTGCAACGGCAGGACCAGGTGATGGCGTTTTCCAAGGCCAATCAACTGGAAGACGCGATCAGGGTGGTTAACGGTGAGATGAATCAACTGGCCGATGAAATGGCCGCGACCCTGCGCGATCTGGTCAACCTCAATAAAGCCAACGCCAACCAGGCCGCAAGCCTGGCGCAAAGCGTATTCAGCCAATCGCGCAGTTGGGTGGTGGGCATGATTGTGCTCACTGCGCTGATCACCATCGGGCTTGCGGTGTGGCTGACGCGCAGCATCGTGCTGCCGTTGGCCCAATCGCTCAAAGTCGCCCAGGGCGTGGCCAGTGGCGATTTGACCGGACAGATCAACGTCACCGGCAATGATGAGCCCGCGCGCTTGCAGCAGGCGCTCAAGGGCATGCAGGAGAACCTGCGTGACACCATTCGGCGTATCTCCGAGTCCTCCAACCAATTGGCGTCGGCCTCCGAGGAACTCAGTTGCGTGACCGAAGACGCCACGCGTGGACTGTACCAGCAGAACCAGGAAATCGAACAGGCTGCCACGGCGGTCAATCAGATGACGGCCGCGGTGGAAGAGGTGGCGAGCAACGCCGTGGCCACGTCCCAGGCCTCCCGTGAATCTGACCGGATCGCCCAGCAAGGGCGTGAGCAAGTGCACCAGACGGTGGTGTCGATCGAAGCGCTGGCCTCGGACGTGACGGCCAATGTGAATCAGGTCGAAGACCTGGCGCAGAAGGTGTATGGCATCAGTAAGGTGCTGGATGTGATCCGCTCGATTGCCGAGCAGACCAACCTGCTGGCGCTGAATGCCGCGATCGAGGCGGCGCGCGCCGGGGACGCAGGGCGTGGTTTTGCGGTGGTGGCCGATGAGGTGCGGGCGTTGGCCCATCGCACGCAGCAGTCGACCCAGGAGATCGAGCAGATGATCAGTGGGATTCAGCAGGGGACTGATCAGGCCGTCAGCTCGATGCAGCAGAGCAATACACGGGCGCGGTCGACGCTGGATATCGCCAAGTCGGCGGGGATGGCGCTGGAGGAAATTGCTTCGGCGTTTACCTTGATCAACGAGCGCAACCTGGTGATTGCCAGTGCGTCGGAGCAGCAGGCAGCGGTGGCGCGGGAAGTGGATCGCAATTTGATGAATATTCGCGATTTGGCGCATCAGACGTCGACCGGGGCGAACCAGACCAGCGCGGCGAGCCAGGAGCTGTCGCGCTTGGCGGTGGATCTGAATTCGATGGTGGCGCGGTTTTCGGTGTAGGGGATGACCGAGGTGGCCCTGGCGGGAGCAAGCCCCCTCCTACATTTGATCGGATGCTCCAGAAGGAACGCGCTCAAGTGTGGGAGCGGGCTTGCTCGCGAAGCAGGCGACTCGGCCTTCCTGTCGCCCATAAAAAAGGTTCTTCACGGATTACCGGGAAAGACGCTCTTGATCTTCATGAAAAAGAACTCGCTATCCCGGTAACCATACGCCATCCGCTTGATCACCTTTATTC
>NZ_UTBG01000156.1 GCF_900580675.1 Pseudomonas viridiflava | reverse complement strand
GATGTGCACCAGGCCGGTCAATTCCGGGAAGAACTCATGCTCGCTGGCCAGGTGGTGGTGGAAGGTGTCGTGCACCAGGCGGAACACATCCAGGCCGCCAATGGACTTGATCGCATCCACCGCCACGCGCTTGCGGCGCAGGGCACATTCTTCAAAGCCCAACGGCTCGATAAAACCGAGAATCCCGTATTCACGCAGGATCGGCGCCAGCTCGCTCAACGCAGTGCGCAAACCGGCGGCGCGCTGGGCGTCGCTGCGGGTGTCGCCGCGCTCATTCAGCGGGCACATCACCAGGCCCTGCGCGCCGCATTCACGGGCGTAGGTGGCGAGGTTGATCGCCTGGGCGCGGCGTTCGTCATTCCACACATCAAAGGGGTACAGCGCGTTGATCGACAGCACCGTGATGCCCTGCACCGCGCACAATTCGCGCACGCGGCTGGCCGGGGTGCCGTATTCGATTTCGTTGCCCTTGAGGTCGTTGCGAATCTCGATGGCATCGCATTTGAGCGCGGCCGCCAACTGGATGAAGTCCGGCAGGGACAAATTGGGTGCGACCATGCGGTTAAGGGCGAAACGTAGGGGCGATTTCATTGTTGTTGTGCTCCATCCAAACCGGTTTAAAGGTCCAGCAGCCAGCTGTGCTGCGGGTCGTTGTGGAAATGCCAGGCGCGCTTGGGCCCGGCCATCACGTTCAGGTAATAAGACTCGTAGCCGTACGGCACGCTGACCGGGTGATACCCCTTGGGCACCACCACCAGGTCACTGTTTTCCACGGCCATGGCCTGGTCGATGCTGCGGTCGTCGGTGTACACGCGCTGGAACACGAACCCCTGTGGCGGGTTGACCTGGTGGTAGTAGGTCTCTTCGAGAAAGCTCTGGTGCGGCAGGTCATCAGTGTCGTGCTTGTGCGGCGGGTAGCTCGACGAATGCCCGGACGGCGTGCGCACTTCTACCACCAGCAGCGAATGCGCCGGCTCGCTGTCCGGCAGGATGTCGCACACGTAGCGGGTGTTGGCGCCTTTGCCGCGCACACTGCGCTTGCACTGCTCAGGGCGGATCAGGCGGGGTTCGAAACCCGGCGCCCCCGGCGCGGCGCAGACGGCAATCTGCACATCGCTCAAGGCCGTGACCTGCGCATCGGTACCGGGCGGCAGGTAGGCGGCGAACGGGGACTTGTCCTCGAACACCGACTGGCGATCACCCAGGTTCTGCCAGTTGAAACCCTCGCCTTCGATAGTCACCCGACCACTGAGCAGCACCAGGCACAGTTCCTGGTCGCCAGCGGTGACCGGCAAGGTTTCGCCCAGGCTCAGGCGGTAGGCCGCGAAGCCCACGTACTCCAGGCGTCCGTCTTCCAGGGCAACCATGGTTTGCCCACGTTTGCTGCTTTTTACCAGCAAGCTCATTTGGCAGTCCTCTCGCTTAGCAGGGCGCGTAACGTGTCGTAGCCCTTTTTTGCATAGATATAGCTGGGCGCAACGGCCGGGTCCTGCTCGGCTTCCACCACCAGCCAGCCCTCGTATTGGGCGGCCAGCAGTTCATCGAGCAAGGGCGCGAAGTCGATATCGCCATCGCCGGGCACGGTGAAGGTGCCGTTGACGATGCAGTCGGGGAAACTCCACATCTGGTTGCGCGCCAGCTGCACCACCGGCTTGCGCACGTCCTTGAAATGCACGTGGCAAACGCGGTCAATGTGTTTGCGCAGCACTTCCAGCGGCTCGCCGCCGCCCATGTAGCAATGGCCGGAATCGAATAGCAGGCCGACTTCCGGCCCGGTGCGGCGCATCAACTGGTCGATGTCTTCCGGGGATTCGACGTAGGCGCCCATATGATGGTGATAGGCCAGGCGCACGCCCTGGGACAGGGTAAAACGCGCCAGCTCGGTGAGTTTGTCGGCGTAATCCTGCCAGGCCTGCTCACTGTGAAAGCGCGGGCGTTCGATCAGGCGGATGCGCGAACCCTGGATCGAATCGGCGACTTCGCCGTAGACAAGCACCTTGGCGCCATTGAGTTTGAGCAGTTCGACATGGCCGGCGATGGCCTGGATTTCTTCGGCCACCGAGCGCCGCGCCAGGCGGCTGGAGTACCAGCCGGAGACCAGCGCCAGGTCGTACGGGCGCAGCACATCGCCGACGCCCTTGGCGTCCTTGGGGAATTTGCCGTTGAGTTCAAAACCTTCGTAGCCGATTTCCTTGCCTTCGCTGAGGGCGGTGCTCAGCGGCGTTTCACCGCCCAGGGCCGGCAGGTCGTCGTTGCTCCAGGAGATCGGGTTGATGCCAATTCGGATTGCGGGCATGGCTGCACCTTTTGTTTTTATCTGACTTAAGCCTGGTGAGGTTTGCTTTATGTGGGAGCGGGCTTGCTCGCGAATACGGTCATTCAGTTAAAGATGCTCTATCTGATACACCGCATTCGCGAGCAAGCCCGCTCCCACCTTTGACCGTGTTTAATGTCTGGCGCTGCGCCAGGCGTTTATGAGCTGTTCAAAGGTCTGCTGCACCTGCTGAATCAGGGTCTCGTCATCAATCTCCCCCGCCAGCCAGGCGCGGCTCGGTTCCTGGAAGATCGTGCGGCCCACGGCAAAACCCCGGCAAGTGGTGCTCTGGCTGGCTTGCCGGAAGCCGTCGGCAAGAAACTCCGCCGAGGCGTTCAGGCCCAGCAACACCACGCCACGGCAGTAGGGGTCACGCTCCTGAATGAGTTCGTCGAGCTTTTTCCAGTCCTCGGCCGACTGCGCCTCGATCTTCCACCACGCCGGGTAGATGCCCAGGTTGTACATCCGCTTGAGGCTGCGGTAGAGCACGTCCGGGTAGGTGGACGGATGATCCTTGGGCGGGATGACCTCCAGCAGCAGCTCATGGCCGCTGACCAGCGAGGCCTCGTACACCGCCTTGAGTTGCGCTTCCTGTTCCAGGCGCAGCAACGGCTCGTCGTCAGGGTGAAATTGCACCAGGCACTTGATGATTTGCTCCTGGGGCCAGGCGAGCAAATTGCTGCCGAGCGAGCGGCCGTGTTCAAACGCCAGCGGGCGCGAGTTCTGCACCTCCACCGGGCGCGCGATCCACCAGCCACGACCGCTGGCGGCGTTGAGCGCGTCCTGGCCGAAACGCTGGTCGGCCAACAGGCCCACATAGGCTTCGACGCCCTGCTCGGCGAGCTTCTTTTCCACGCGTTCGATGGCCTGGATAAACAGCTGCTTGATCTCACTGATGCGGCTCAGGTCCTGGCCGCCACGTTGCGCCAGGTCGACCAATTGCCAGCGGTGGTCGAAGGCGAACACGAACAGCTGCTTCCAGGCCTTGCGCGGCACGGTCACACGGTGCAGGCGTTGCAGGGTCACGTCTTGGTCAGGGCGGGTAATCGGCACCGGGCTGTTGAACAGGTAGTCCAGCTCGGCCGGCGTCGGCATCGCCGGTGCACAGGCGTGGCGCGACACCACCAGGCCGCCGCAGGCGTTGGCCAACTGGCTGCAGCGCTCATCGCTGGCATCGTTGAGCCAGCCGCTGAGAAAGCCCGACATAAAGGCATCGCCGGCACCCAGCACGTTCAGCACTTCAACGCGTACGCCGGGGTAGATGGCGCCGTCTTCCAGGCGCGCCGGAATCGCGCCATGGATCACCGTGCAGCCCTGCGGGCCGAGCTTGACCACCAGGGTCGCCGGGGTCAGCTCACGCACGGTGCGCAGCGCGGTGAGCAAGTCTTCACTGCCGCCGGCGATCAGGAATTCTTCTTCGGTGCCGACGATCAGGTCAAAACGCGGCAGGATTTTCTGCACGTGCTGGCTGACATTCTGGTCGGCGACAAACCGCGTCTCGCCATCAGCCTTGCCCGCCAGGCCCCACAGCACGGGGCGGTAGTCGATATCCAGCACGCGCTTGACGTTGTGCCTGGCCGCGTAGTCCAGGGCCTGGAGACTGGCCTTGTACACGCCGTCGGTGGAGAAATGCGTGCCGGTGATCAGCAAGGCTTTGCTGGAGGCAATAAAGGCTTCGTTGACGTCTTCGGCGCGCAACGCCATGTCGGCGCAGTTTTCGCGGTAGAACACCAACGGGAAGGTTTCGCGGTCCTTGAGGCCGAGCAGCACCAGGGCGGTGAGGCGCTCCGGGTCGACCTTGATGCCGCTGACATCGCAACCTTCACGGGCCAGGGACTCGACGAGGAAGCGACCCATGTGGTCGTCCCCTACCCGGCTCAACATGGCTGACTTGAGCCCCAGCCGGGCCGTGCCGAAGGCGATGTTGGCGGAGGAACCGCCGAGGTATTTGGCAAAGCTGGACACGTCCTCAAGCCGCGCACCGACTTGCTGTGCATAGAGGTCGACGCCCAGGCGCCCAAGGCAAATCAGATCCAATTGACGCCCACTGGCAAAACGAGTCTGGCCCATGCTGGCTCCTGTTATTTTTATCAGCCTGCGTGGTGCCGCCGTGGTGACAGCACACGCTCTTGGTGAGAGCAGACTAGAACGTCCGGCGGCCGCAATCAATATTTATTCCATAATTATTTTTAGTGGAATATTTTTTCCAATAAGCCGGCATAATCGCCTGCCAGCCAACCTGCATCGTTTCAGCAGGCCACGGGCGCCGTGATGCCGGGGTATTTTTTTGCGCCTACCCTGTAGACTTGCGCCACCCATCAGCGCATCAGACGAACACGCCAGAAGGATTGCCCATGTCCCGCACCGATCCCGAGACCGCCCTGGAAGAAACCCTCGCCAGCCCTCCGATCAATGCCGAACGCCTGTTGCAGCTGATCACCGACGAATACGAGAGCCTGCCGCGCCAGCTCAAACGCATCGCCAGTTATATGAGCCAGCAGAGCGACCGGATCATGGTCGATCGCATCAGCGATATCGCCCGCGAGTGCGAAGTGCACCCGTCGGCCATCGTGCGGTTTTCCCAGCGTTTCGGGTTCAGCGGGTTCAGTGAGATGCAGGCGCTGTTTCGCGAGGCCTACACCCACAAGACCACGCCGGTGCAGAACTACCAGCAGCGCATTCGCAGCATGATCGCCAACAAGTCGCAGAAGGCCAGCGGCGGTGACCTGGCGCGCGAGTGCGTGAATGCCACCCTGTCGGGCATCGAGCGCCTGGGCCTGGAGCTGGATGATGTGGCTTTCGAAAAGGCCGTGGACCTGGTGGTCAACGCCGACAATATCTACGTGGTCGGCGTGCGCCGCTCGTTTGCGGTGGCCGATTACCTGGTCTACAACCTGCAGCACACCAACAAGCGCATCCACTTGATATCCGGGCTGGGCGGCAGCTACCGCGAGCAGATGCGCAGCGTGCGTGCCAATGACCTGGTGATCGCGATCAGCTTCACGCCCTACGGCAAAGAGACCCAGCATTGCCTGCGTATCGCCCAGCATCATCAGGCCAAGACCTTGATCATCACCGACAGCAACCTGTCGCCCCTGGCCAAGCGGGCGAACGCGGTGCTGTTGGTGAATGAAGGTTCCTCGTTTGCCTTCCGCTCGCTGAGTGCCACCCTGTGCCTGTGCCAGGCGTTGTTTATTGCGGTGGCGTACCGGTTGGAATTGAAGGTGGATGAGATTCACGAGCAGGTCGGTTTCGACGACTGAACCTGAGGCACCTCTATCGGGAGCAAGCCTCCGACCACAATTGGGCCAGCGCGCGGCCATGAAAGCGGATCTGCGCGAGCGTCAGCGCGGTATAGCCGATGATCACCGCGGGCGGCAGCACCTCCGCGTGGCAGAACTTGCCCAGCGGCTGCAACGTCAGCCCGGCCGCGACGGCACGCGCACAGAAATCACCCTCTTCGACGCCCGACGGCAACCACAGCACAAAGTGCAGCCCCGCCTGTTGGCCACTCACGCTGCACTCCGGCGGCAGACATGCGAGCAACGCATCGCGACGCGCCTGATACGCCTGGCGTGAGGCGCGCAAATGGCGGACGAATGCACCGCTGCCGAGAAATTCCACCAAACCCAATTGGTCCGTAGCCCCCACCGAATGCCCGGTGAGTTGCAGCGTGCGCAGCAGCGTGGGGCGAAGCGCCTTGGGCACCACCATGAAGCCCACACGCAGGCCGGGAAACAGGTTCTTGTTGAAGCTGCCGCAGTAGATCACCCGGTCGCCGGAGTCCAGGGATTTAAGCGCGGCCAAGGGCGCGCTGTTGTAGTTGTACTCACTGTCGTAATCGTCTTCGACCACCCACGCGTCGGCGCGCGCGGCCCAATCCAGCAGGGCCAGGCGGCGCGACACCGACAGCGTCATGCCGAGCGGCGCCTGGTGCGCCGGCGTCACATAAGCCAGGCGCGCGGTGGGCGGAAGCTGATCGGTGTCGAGCCCTTCGGCCGTCACCGCAATCGCCTCGACCTGCGCACCCGCCAGGCTGAACAGGCGACGGGCAGGCTTATAGCCGGGGTCTTCGACACACGCCGTGTCGCCGGGTTTGAGCAGCGTGCGGGCGATCAAGTCGAGGGCGTGACGAATACCGGTGGTCACGATCACTTCATCCGCCTCGCAGTGCATGCCGCGATAGCTGCGCAGGTAGTCGGCGATCTGCTCACGCAAGGCCGGCATCCCCGGCGGGTGGGCGGCTTCCAGCACGCCGGGGCCCACGGCGAGCAAACCGCGGGAGATGCAGCGCGCCCAGGCTTTGAGGTCGAACAGGCTGGCGTCCGGCCGCCGTGCCACGAACGGCACGTGGCTTTGCACGCCCGCGTCGGGCCGATCCGGCACGGCCACGCGGCGCTCGGTATTGCTTGGCGGCGGCGCCGCAATGAACTGCTCGGGGATCACCGCGCACACCCGCGTGCCGGAGCCCGCCACCCGTTGGACGTAGCCTTCACTGTGCAGTCGCTCGAACGCCGCTTCGAGCGTGCCGCGCGACACCAGCCAGCGTTCGGCCAGGCTGCGCGTGGACGGCAATCGGCTGCCCGCCGGCAGCTGCCGACTGAGGATCGCCTCACGCAATGCTGCATAGGCGCCCTGTTGTTTACGGGCATTCAGGCCATCGGGACGGGGCAGGTCCAGTGCGGATGCGGCTTTGCCTCGGCTCATAGTGGTCCAATCGCTCCTGGCTTAAGTGGCCCTGAGGATTAAACCACAAAGCCGCTAGAGTTCGAACTCACCTCATTGCGAAGAAGCTGCCCATGACTCCACGCGCCCTCTCCTCCTGGTTCTGGCTGGTACTGCTGACCGTGCTGATCGGCCTGCCACGCATCACCCTGGACATGCACCTGCCGGCACTGCCCGCCATGGCCGACTATTTCCAGACCAGCGACAGCCAACTGCAACTGACCCTCACGCTGTATACCCTTGGCTCGGCGATTTCCCTGCTGATCAGCGGCCCGCTGACCGACCGCTTCGGCCGCCGCCCGGTGTTGTTGGTTGGGTTGTTTCTTTACGTGATCGCGACGATGGCCTGTGCGTTGGCCGACAGCCTCAGCGTGCTGATCGTTGCCCGGCTGTTCCAGGCCCTGGGCGGGTGCTGCACCACGGTGATCGGCCGGGTGATCGTGCGCGACTACTTCGACCGCCACGAACAGGCGCGCCTGCTCGGGCTGATCTCGATGGCCATGGCGGTATCGCCAATGGCCGCGCCGGTGCTGGGCAGCCTGATGTTGCCCTTTATCAATTGGCGCGGCCTGTTTGTCTTGCTCGGCGTGATCGGCGCGGTGCTCTACCTGGTGGTGTACCGCCGCCTGCCCGAAACCCGTCCGCCGCACGTGGGCGAAGCGCCGCCGAGCAACCTGTTGCGCCTCTACGGTCAGTTGCTGCGAGACCGCTACTTCCTGCGCTACTCCCTGGCGATCGGCTGCGTGTACAGCACCTATTTTCCGTTTATCAGTGAG
Source organism: Pseudomonas viridiflava (assembly GCF_900580675.1). Lineage (GTDB taxonomy): Bacteria > Pseudomonadota > Gammaproteobacteria > Pseudomonadales > Pseudomonadaceae > Aquipseudomonas. Next base: position 1,587 of record NZ_UTBG01000156.1, on the reverse strand, counting down.
TCTTCGGCGCTGCTGCAACGCGGCTTTCACTTGTCGGCCACGGCGTATGCGCTGGTGTTCGCGGCGACGATCAGCGGCTACATGCTGGGGGCCAACCTGTTTCGGCGGCTGGTGCTGCGTTTCGAGCCCGACCGTTTGATCAGCGCGGCCATCGGCCTGAACGTGCTGGGCAGCGTGCTGCTCGCGCTCGCCACTACCACGCTGCCGGGTGAATGGCTGGCGATCGTATTGCCGATGGTGGTGATCATGGTGTCGGTGGGGATGGTGATACCGGCCTGCCAGTTGGCGGTGCTGCAGCCCTACGGCGCGATTGCCGGGACGGCGTCGGGGCTGTTCTTTTTTATTCAGATGTTCCTGACCGCCGTGAGTAGCTGGGCGACCGGCTTGTTGTCGGACGGCACTTCGCAACCCTTGGTGATCATGACGGCGGTGGCCAGTGTGCTGCTGGTGACAACCTGGCTGACACTCCACGAAGCAAAATGTGGGAGGGAGCGTGCTCCCGATAGCGCAGTGTCAGTCGCCGGTACTACCGACTGACCTACCGCTATCGGGAGCAAGCCCCCTCCCACATGGGTCCCGAGCCAGGCTCAGGTTTAGTGCATGAAGATCGCGATCAGAATGATGAGCGGGATAGGCACACCGAGGAACCAAAGCAGTAATGAGCGCATGATGTTCTCCTTTTAATTAACGGACGTAGTGTTCGGTTTCGACGTACACCACCGCATCCCGACGACGACCGCCGAAGGTTGCAGCGAAGCTGGCGAAGAACGCACCGATCAACAGGGCAACGAACATCCACAGCGAAGTCCAGGCAGCGACTTTGGCAGCAGTGTCAGCGGCTTGCTTGGCTTTGAGCTTGGCGTCTTCGATAGCTTTACGGGCATCGCCGTAGACCTTGTCGATACGCGCCTCGGCATCCGCCTGGCTGAGGTTGGTGCGCTGGCTGATCAACTGGGCCAGGTAGGCACGGTCTTCAGCGGCGAGTTGGCCGTCGTTGCTCAGGGTGCGAGCGAAAATGCGAGCGACAACACCGTGTACGGCATCATCACTGACTGCGGCTGGGCGGTCATCGCGGAACAGGCTGTCGACGTAATAGCCAAAGTCTTGGCCATTCGCGCCTTTAGCCGCGCCGCCTGCTGCCTGGCCCATTGCGCTGGCAGCACCGGAGGCCACGCTGGCACCCGCTTGCACGCCGCCGCTGACCACACTGCTGACCGAACCGACAACCAGGGTCGCGGTAATCAGTGTCGCCACGGACCAGGCCAGGAAGCCATGGGCGGTGTCGCGGAAATACACCTCATCGCCATGCATATTGGCCCACTTCACACGCAAGCGGCCGGCGATGTAACCGCCCAGGCCGGAAGCAACGATCTGGGTGAAGGCCAGCCAGATAATCGTGGAAATGCCAAGCCCCTTGGCACTGACGCCGCTGTCAGCCCACGGCGAGACCGCCGAAAAGCCCAGGCCGAAGCCCAGCAGCACCAGAATCAGGGACAGCGCCGCCGCAGCGGCGGCCCCGGCAAAGATGGCCCCCCAGGAAACCCCGGAGAGTGCGCTCGACTCTTGCAGCGTGGATGAGGATGTGAT
>NZ_UTBG01000037.1 GCF_900580675.1 Pseudomonas viridiflava | reverse complement strand
GCGCAATGAGTGAGCATCAGGTCATTTGGATTTATCCAATCCATTCAAATGGATGAAGCATCATTTTGCCATCTCATGGATAATCTCGCTGAACTGGCAGCGGCCATACCGGTCTGTAGCTAATTAGGCTGATGTCTCCAGGCCGTCGACAGAACGTGGCAAACATGGTGTTCACCCAATGATGAATTGGCTGCAAAGCAGCAGCGACATGGCTGAGCGCGTTCGCCAGCATGATTGGGCAAGTACGCCCCTGGGGCCGCTGGAGCAGTGGCCCGATGTGCTCAAGACGACCGTGGCGCTGTGTTTTGCCTCAAGTTTCCCCCAGGCGATTGTCTGGGGGCCGCACATGATCACGCTCTACAACGATGCGTTCAGCCCGATCCTGGGAGACAAGGCCTTCGCGTTGGGACGCCCGTTCAGCGAAACGTGGCGTGAGGTGTGGAGCGAACTTTCCCCTATCGCGAACGCTGCTCTGGAAGGGCATGCCACCTATATCGAAAATTACCCGCTGCTGATCGAGCGCGGAGCCGGGCCGGAGCAGGTTTACTTCACGTTCTGCTACAGCCCGATTCGCGATGCCCAGGGCAAGGTCGTGGGCATACTGGACACCGTGACCGAAACCACCGCCACGGTATTTCTGACGCGCCGCCTGGCCGTGCTCGACGCCATCGGCAGTGCGGTGGCTAACGCCAACGATGCCGAATCCATCATGTCCGCCACCACGCGGCTGCTGGCCGAGCACCTGCAAGTGTCCAACTGCGCCTACGCTGACATGGATGCCGATGAAGACGGCTTTACCATTCGCGGCAACTGGGCCGCGCCCGGCTCGCCGAGCATCGTCGGCCACTACAGCCTGGCGTCGTTCGGCCCGTTGGCGGTACAGCGGCTGCACGCCGGCGAGCCGGTGGTGGTGCAGGACAACCGCATCGAATTCGAGCCGCAGATAGCCGCCAGTTTCCAGGCCTTGGGCGCGCTGGCGACCGTATGTTTCCCACTGATCAAGAATGGTCGGCTTACCGCCTTGATGGCCGTGCATCACAAAACCGCACGCGTCTGGTCTTCCTACGATCTGGCCCTGTTGGGGGAAGTCACCGAACGCTCGTGGGCCCATATCGAGCGGGTACGCGCCGACGTCGCCGTGCGTGAAGGCCTGGCGGCATTTACCGAGTTGAACGCGACCCTGGAACAACGCGTCGAGGAACGCACCACCGCCCTCACCCAGGCCGAAGCCGCCTTGCGCCAGTCGCAAAAACTCGAAGCCATCGGCCAATTGACCGGTGGCGTAGCCCACGATTTCAACAACCTGTTGACGATCATTCGTTCGTCGGTGGACTTCCTGCGCCAGCCGGGGCTGTCCGAGGAACGGCGCGAGCGCTACATGGGCGCGGTGTCGGACACCGTGGAGCGCGCCAGCAAGCTCACCAGCCAGTTGCTCGCGTTTGCCCGGCGCCAACCGCTTAACCCGGAAGAGTTCGATGTGTGCCTGCGGGTCAAGAACATCGGCGAGATGCTCGAAAGCGTCACCGGTGCGCGCATTCATGTGCAGGTCGAACTGCCAGACAGCCCTTGCCACGTGCGTGTCGACTCCAGCCAGTTTGAAACCGCGCTGATCAACATGGCCCTCAACGCACGTGACGCGATGAACGGCAAAGGCACCCTGACCCTGCGCGTGGCGACCGCCCCCGGCCTGCCGCGCATCCGGGGCGATGCCGAGTCGCACCAGCCCTTTGTGACGATCACCCTGGCCGACACCGGCAGTGGTATCCCCGGCGATACCCTCGAACATATCTTCGAGCCGTTCTTTACCACCAAGTCGGTCGGCAAAGGCACCGGGCTCGGGCTGTCGCAGGTCTTCGGTTTTGCCAAACAGTCCGGCGGCAATGTCGACGTGTCCAGCACTCTGGGCCAGGGCACCGTGTTTACCCTGTACCTGCCGGAAGTCGAGCCGCAGGCAATCCCGCACGAGCACGCGCCCGAAACCCGGTACGCGCCGCACGACGCGGCGCAGCACCATATCCTGATCGTGGAAGACAACCTGGAAGTGGGCCGCTTTGCCAGCCAGATCCTCCAGGACCTCGGCTACCAGACCAGTTGGGTAACCGATGCCGAACAAGCACTGGCAGTCGCCGGCCCGGACGCCAGGGTCTTCGATGCAGTGTTTTCGGATGTGGTGATGCCGGGGATCACCGGCGTCGCCATGGCCAAGCTGCTGCGCAAGCGCCGACCGGACCTGCCGGTAGTGCTGACTTCCGGCTACAGCGAAGAGTTGGCAGACAGCGGTTATGAGGGGTTCGAGTTCCTCGCCAAGCCCTACTCCGCCGACCAGGTTGCGCGGGCACTGGCCAAGGCCATGCTCAGGGACTGAGGCTTATTCCGCTACTGCCACCTGATTGCGGCCCAGGGCCTTGGCGCGGTACAGCGCCTTGTCGGCGGTGTTCATCAGGCCGTGCAGGTCCTGGTCGAGGCTGTGGGTGGACGCCACGCCCAGGCTGGCGGTCAGGCCGTGCACCGGTTCCGAGACCAGGCCGGAAATCGACTTGATCAATTGCTCGGCGATATCCCGCGCGGTGTCCAGCGACGTATTAGGCAACAACACCGCAAATTCTTCGCCGCCCAGGCGTCCGTACACGTCCGCCTTGCGGAACGATGCACTGATCACCCCGCCAATCTGGCGCAGTACCTGGTCACCGGCCTGGTGGCCGTAGGTGTCGTTGATCTGCTTGAAGTGGTCCATGTCCAGCATCAGCGCACACAGCGGTTGCTGGTTATTCCGGCATTGCGCATACAGCAACTGGGCATGCTCGAAAAACGCGCGGCGGTTCATCAGGCCGGTGAGTTCATCGGTCTGTGCGGCGCGGGTTGAAATGTGGTGCGCACGCTCCATTTGCCGGGTCAGGCGAAAGGCTTTTTCCAGCGCGTCGGACATCTTGCGCGTGGCACTGACCACAAAGGTGGAAAACACCAGCACCGCGATGGCAACGCCCACCTGCATCGGCGACGGCTGAAACAACAGCCATAGCGTGCAAGGCAGCAGCACCAGGGCCATGGAGCCCAGGGTCAAGTAGCGATACGCCGAGTAACACGAGACTGCACTGACCGACATGCCCACGGTGAACAACATTACCAACACTTGGGACAGCCGGTCGTCGGCGGGCATCACCGCCAATGCGCCAATGCCCCAGATCCCCGCCGACAGCATCAGCGTGACACAGTAGCGGCGTTCCCAGCGATCCGGCGTGCGCTCGATATTCGGGCAGCGGAACCACTGCATGAACATCTGCACGCGCAATAGAGACGAGCAGGTCAGCGCGATCAGCCAGACCAGGATGACTTGATGGTCAAACCGGTCCCAGCAGAGCCAGCAGAGCATGATGGCAGCCAGGTAACTGCCAAAAATCGCGGCAAAGGATTGCCGGAACAACTGGTGCAAACGGTCAGTCCGCACCTGTTCTTCTATAAAGCAATCCTGGTCCTGCCCACGCCCAAGGCCATTCATGAAATTCGCCCGATTCGACTGCCACGACAAAGGCGCCATTGTGGCACCCTGCCAGTACCGCGGACAACAGAATCCAGCGTAGTAGAGCGCTTTAAAGCGCTTCCGGCCGCAGAATCAGCACGCCAAGCGGCGGCAAATTCAACGACAGCGACACCGCTTGCCCATGACGAGGCTCATCCTGGGTAAATACCGCCCCGCCGTTGCCGTAATTGGAGCCGGCATATTGCTCGGCATCGCTGTTGAGCACCTCGCTCCAGCGCCCGGCAAAGGGCACACCCACGGCATACGCCGCACGCGGCACCGGGGTGAAGTTGGCCACGACCAGCACCGGCTTGCCATCCTTGCTCCAGCGCAGCCAGGCAAAGACACTGTTGATTGCGTCGTCGCCGATCAACCACTGGAAGCCCTGCGGCGCATCGTCCTGCTCGTGCAACGCAGGCTCTTCGCGGTACAGGCGGTTCAGGTCGCCCACCAGCTTTTGCACGCCTTTGTGTTCGGCGTACTGCAACAGGTACCAGTCCAATTGCTGGTCGTGGTTCCACTCGCGCCACTGGCCGAATTCGCAGCCCATAAACAGCAGCTTCTTGCCAGGGTGCATCCACATGAACGCCAGATAGGCGCGCAGGTTGGCGAACTTCTGCCAACGGTCGCCGGGCATCTTGTCGATCAGCGAGTGTTTGCCGTGCACCACTTCATCGTGGGAGATCGGCAGAATGAATCGCTCGGACCAGGCATACACCAGGCCGAAGCTCAGCTCGTTATGGTGATGGGCGCGGTACACCGGGTCCTGCTGGATGTAATGCAGCGAATCGTGCATCCAGCCCATGTTCCATTTGTAATTGAAACCCAGGCCGCCCTGTTGGGTCGGCTGGCTGACGCCGGGCCAGGCGGTGGATTCTTCGGCAATCACCAGGGCGCCGGGGGCTTCCAGGGCCACCACGTCGTTCAAGTGGCGCAGGAAGTCGATGGCCTCGAGGTTCTCGCGGCCGCCATGGCGGTTGGGCACCCATTCGCCGGCCTTGCGCGAATAGTCGCGGTAGAGCATCGACGCCACGGCATCCACACGCAGGCCGTCAATATGGAAGTGCTTGAGCCAGTGCAGCGCCGAGGCCAGCATAAAGCCATGGACTTCGGTGCGGCCCAGGTTGTAGATCAGGGTGTCCCAGTCCTGGTGAAAACCTTCCAGCGGGTTGGCATACTCGTACAGCGCAGTGCCGTCAAATTGCGCCAGGCCGTGGGTATCGGTCGGGAAATGCGCCGGCACCCAGTCAAGGATCACGCCGATTTCGGCCCGGTGCAGCGCGTCGATGAAGTACGCAAAGTCTTCCGGCGAACCAAACCGCGCCGTCGGCGCGAACTGTGACAGGGCCTGGTAACCCCAGGAGCCGCCAAAGGGGTGTTCCATGATCGGCATCAGTTCAACGTGGGTAAAGCCCAGTTGCTGCACATACGGCACCAGGCGTTCGGCCAGCTCACGCCAGTTGTACTGGCGCGCGACTTCGCCCGCCTCGTCCAGCTCGCATTGCCACGAGCCGACGTGCAGCTCGTAGATCGACAGCGGCGCCGTGGTTTTCTGGCGCTCGACCCGCGATTGCATCCACTCATGGTCCTGCCAGTCCACCTGCAACGGCGCGGCAACTTTCGAGGCGGTGTCCGGAGGCAGCTGGGTGGCAAGGGCCATCGGGTCAGCCTTGAGCGGCAGGATTCCGTTGGCACCGAGAATTTCGTACTTGTAGGCCGCGCCTGGTTCCAGGCGTGGGATAAAGATCTCCCACACGCCGGACGGATGCCGCAGGCGCATCGGGTGACGGCGACCGTCCCAGATATTGAAGTCGCCTACCACCGAGACGCGCCGCGCATTCGGGGCCCACACGGCAAAACGTACACCTTGCACGCCATCGACGCTGGTCACCTGGGCGCCCAGGCAGCTGCTGAGGTCACGGTGATTGCCTTCGGCAAACAGGTACAGGTCCATCTCGCCCAGCAACAGTTGCTGGAAGCTGTAAGGGTCTTCGGTGATTTGCTCACCGCCGGCCCACTGGATTTTCAGCAGATAGGCCTGGCGCGTACTGAAATGACCGACAAACAGCCCCGGCACCTGACTCGCGTCGAGGCTGCCGATCTGCTCGCCGCTGTCACGCGCCAGCACGTGGACGCTCAGCGCTTCGGGCAGGAACGCGCGGATAAATTGCCCGCCCTGCTCGTCGTCGTGAGGTCCCAGAATCGAAAAAGGATCATGGTGCTCGGCGCGCACCAGCGCTTCGACGTCCTTGGACGCCGGCAATGCAGTCAATTCAGGCTGCAGCGGTTCTCTATGTGTAAAACTCATGACGTCTCCCCACCGCGTACAGTGTTCGATAAAGGTGTTAGCCCGCTCAGCAAGCCGTGCAGCCCTTGCAAGGGCACCGGCAGCCAGGTCGGGCGGTTTTCCGCTTCGTAAGCCACTTCATACGCGGCCTTCTCCAGGCTGAACAACGTCAGCGCTGCGTCCTGGCCTTTGGCATCCTGCCAGTCATGCGCCAGTGTAGACGTAGCGGCCTGATAAGCCTGGATAAATGCCTGGCGCGCTTCTTTCAGGTAACGGTCGGTCACGCGTTTGCGCGAGGCATCCGCCTCCGGCGAGTGGTCTACGCCCTGAACATTGAGGGCCATGGCGGCTGCGTAATCGAAGGAGCGCAACACGCCACTCACATCCTTATACGGGCTGTGCTTGCCACGGCGCTCATGCAGCGGCCGCGCGGGCTCGCCTTCAAAGTCGATCAGGTAGGCATCGCCCTTCACCACCAGTACCTGGCCCAGGTGCAAGTCACCGTGAACCCGAATACGCAGCCCGCCCAAGGTGGCTTTCGCCAGGGCTTGCACGTGGCCGGCGATGGCTTTTTTCTGCGCCAGCAAGTCACTGACCAATGCCTGGTCGGCAGGGTTCAATTGGCTTTGATGCACCTTGAGCAGTTGCAGCGCGCGTTCGATCTGCGCGCCCACGTCCTTGGCCCAGGCCTGGGTGTCCTTGGCCGTGGTGGCCTCGGGTTTGAAGTCTTTGTTGGTGGTGGGTGCGCCCAGCACCCCATGCATTTCGCCCAGGCGCTGCCCGAGCAGCCCGGCAAAGTCTGCCAGCTCGCCCAAGGCGTTGTAGTGTTGCTCCTGCTCGGAGATGGCCTCGGCCAACTCGTCGCGGATCGCGCGTTCGAGGTTGTTCTGGGTCCAGCTCCAGGCGTCGCCCTGGTTGCTGAGGTAGCCCTGGGCGATCATCAGCAGGTTGTCGTCGCCTTGCGCGTCATGGCGCACCATCGAACCCAGGAGCGGCGAGATATTCGGGTAATCGGCGGCGGTCAGGTAGGCGCTCATTTCCAGCTCCGGGTGTACCCCGGCGCTGACTTTACGGATCAGCTTGAGCACCAGGCTCTCGCCCACCACCACCGAGCTGTTGGACTGCTCGGCCGACAAATAACGCACCGCCGGCTCGTCGCCCAATTGCAACTTGGCCAGGTGCTTGGTCCCTTCGAAGCGCAGGTCGCCGTCGCTGGAATTCAACACCGTGCCGGCCTGCATGCCCTGAATCACCGCGCGGATAAAGTGCTCGAGGCTGAAGGCATCAGTGACCAACCCGACCTGGCGCACGCGACGTACGCGAGCCATTGCCAGTTGCTGCGGCAAGGCACTGGTGAACTGGTCTTCGCCCAAAAAGCCGAACGGCAGCTGATAACGGCTGACCTGGCCACCGGCGGTGACTTCAAGCTCGCTGAGTAACACCGGGTGCTGCGGATCGCCAAAGCGTACGCCATAGGCGATGCGCACGCTGTCGATGGCGGTGTCCTTGCCGGCAAACCAGCGCCGCTTGGGTAGCCAGGCCGGTAGCGAGGTTTGCTCCAGCGCGGCACGAGACGGTTCTTCGAGGAGTTCTTCCATACGTTTTTTCAAGACCAGAGTGGTGAAGTCCGGCATGCTTTGCGCCGGCTCCACGTGCCAGCTCGGCATCTGATTTTCCGCCGCCAGCACAAACCAATAGAAACCATACGGCGCGAGCGTCAGCAGGAAATTCAGCTGGCCGATGGGCGGGAATGCGTTACCACCGAGCATTTCCACCGGCACCATGCCGGCGAAGGCGGACAAGTCCAGCTCGGCCGCCTGGGCACTGCGCGACACGTTGGCCACGCAGAGGATGATTTCAGTGCGGCCGTCTTCCCCGGTGAATTCACGGGTATACGCGAGGATGCGGCGGTTGCTCGGCGAGAGCATTTTCAAGCTGCCGCGGCCAAACGCCTTGGACTGCTTGCGCACCGCAAGCATGCGCCGGGTCCAGTTGAGCAGCGAGTGCGGGTCCTGGGCCTGGGTTTCGACGTTGACCGACTGGTAACCGTATTGCGGGTCCTGGATCGGCGGCAGCACCAGGCTGGCCGGGTCGGCGCGTGAGAAGCCGCCGTTACGGTCGATGGACCACTGCATCGGCGTGCGCACGCCATCACGGTCGCCAAGGTAAATGTTGTCGCCCATGCCGATTTCATCGCCGTAATACAGGGTGGGCGTGCCAGGCATCGACAACAGCAGGCTGTTCAGCAGCTCGACACGGCGACGGTCGCGCTCCATGAGCGGGGCCAGGCGGCGACGAATCCCCAGATTGATGCGCGCGCGACGGTCAGCGGCGTAGTAATTCCACAGGTAGTCACGCTCTTTGTCGGTGACCATCTCCAGGGTCAGCTCATCGTGGTTGCGCAGGAAGATCGCCCACTGGCAGTTGGCAGGAATCTCCGGGGTCTGGCGTAGAATATCGGTGATCGGGAAGCGATCTTCCTGGGCCAGCGCCATGTACATGCGCGGCATCAACGGGAAGTGGAAGGCCATATGGCATTCATCACCGTCGTCGCCCTTTTTGTCGCCGAAATACAGCTGGGTATCTTCCGGCCACTGGTTGGCTTCGGCGAGCAGCATGCGGTCCGGGTAATGCGCGTCGATTTCGGCGCGGATCTGTTTGAGCACGTCGTGGGTTTCGGGCAGGTTTTCGTTGTTGGTGCCGTCGCGCTCGATCAGGTAAGGGATCGCGTCCAGGCGCAAGCCGTCGATGCCCATGTCCAGCCAATAGCGCATCACCGACAACACGGCTTTCATCACCTGCGGGTTGTCGAAATTGAGGTCCGGCTGGTGGGAATAGAAGCGGTGCCAGAAGTACTGGCCGGCGACCGGGTCCCAGGTCCAGTTGGACTTTTCGGTGTCGAGGAAAATGATGCGCGTGCCGTCATACTTCTGGTCGTCATCCGACCAGACATAAAAGTCCCGCGCCGCCGAGCCTGGCTTGGCTTTACGTGCACGCTGGAACCAGGGGTGCTGGTCGGAGGTGTGGTTGATCACCAGCTCGGTGATCACCCGCAGCCCGCGTTTGTGGGCTTCGGCGATAAAGCGCTTGGCGTCGGCCATGGTCCCGTAGTCGCTGTGCACGCCACGGTATTCGGCAATGTCGTAACCGTCATCGCGGCGTGGCGACGGGTAGAACGGCAGCAGCCAGATGGTGTTGACGCCAAGGTCGGCAATGTAATCGAGTTTGGCGATCAGCCCGGGAAAGTCACCGATGCCGTCGTTGTTGGAGTCGAAATAGGATTTGACGTGAACCTGATAGATCACCGCGTCCTTGTACCAGAGCGGGTCTTTGATAAAGGTGGCAGCCTTGGGTTTCTTCGCCATTGGAAACTCCTGGAATACTGAACATTTTTTGCCAATTGGACACGTTCAAGGTGGGAGCGGGCTTGCTCGCGAATGCGGTGCGTCAGCTGATGAATTCATTAACTGATCCACCGCTTTCGCGAGCAAGCCCGCTCCCACAGGTTGATCCGTGCCAGGCTCAGGAAACGGTGATGCGCCAGATCCCGAATGGCATCTGCGGGTCCAGGCGGGTCCACTGGGTCTTGCCATACCAGGTCCAGCGGTGGCCATTCATCAAGTCTTCGCCCTGCACCTGGGCGTCGTCAGGCAGGCCCAACTCCCACAGCGGCAACTCGAAATTCGCCTCTTGGGCATTGAACGGATCAAGGTTGACGGCCACCAGGATGAAGTTGCTGCCATCCTCGCTGCGCTTTCCGAAATACAGGATGTTGTCGTTCCAGGCGTTGTAAAGCTTCAGCCCCAGGTGCGTCTGCAGCGCCGGGTTCTGCCGGCGGATGCGGTTGAGCTGGGCGATCTCGGCAATGATGTTGCCGGGTGCCGTGAAATCACGTGGGCGGATCTCGTATTTCTCCGAATCCAGGTATTCCTCTTTGCCCGGCACCGGCGCCGCTTCGCACAGCTCGAACCCCGAGTACATGCCCCACAGGCCCGAGCCCATGGTCGCCAACGCCGCGCGGATCAAAAAGCCCGGGCGGCCGGATGCGTGCAGGAAGCCGGGGTTGATGTCCGGCGTATTGACGAAAAAGTTCGGCCGGTAGCATTCGCGCCAAGGCGACTCGTTCAACTGCGTCAGGTATTCAGCCAGTTCGGCCTTGGTGTTGCGCCAGGTGAAATAGGTGTAGCTCTGGGAATAACCAACTTTGCCCAGGCGCGCCATCATCGCAGGCGTGGTAAACGCCTCGGCGAGGAAAATCACCTCTGGGTACTTCGAACGCACGTCACTGATCAGCCATTGCCAGAACGGCAGCGGCTCGGTGTGAGGGTTGTCGACGCGAAAGGTCTTCACGCCCTCTTCCACCCAGCCGATCACGACGTCGCGCAGCTCGGTCCACAGGCTCGGGATCGCGTCCGCCGCGTAGAAATCGACGTTGACGATGTCCTGGTACTTTTTCGGCGGGTTTTCCGCGTATTTGATCGTGCCGTCCGGGCGCCAGTTGAACCAGCCCGGATGTTCTTTGAGCCACGGGTGGTCCTGGGAACACTGGATCGCGAAATCCAGGGCGATTTCCAGGCCATGGTCGGCGGCGGCCTTGACCAGGCGGCGGAAATCGTCACGGCTGCCCAACTGCGGATGGATCGCCTCGTGGCCGCCCTCTTCACTGCCGATCGCATACGGACTGCCGGGATCATCCGGGCCGGCCGTCAGGGAATTGTTCTTACCCTTGCGGTGGCTGCGGCCGATAGGATGAATCGGTGGGAAGTACAGCACGTCGAAGCCCATGTCATGGATCATCGACAGGCGTGAGTGCACGTCATTGAAGGTGCCGTGCCGCGCGGGATCATCGGTGATCGAGCGCGGGAACAATTCGTACCAGCTGGCAAATTGCGCAGCGGTGCGTTCCACGTCGATCGGGTAAGCCGGGCTGATGCTCAAATAGGCGCGGTGGTCGGCCTGGGTCATCAGGTGTGCACTGTCTTCGTGCAAAAATTGCGCGAGCTGCTCGGTTTCCAGCAGGCCGGAGAGTTCATGGTGCAGCAGCATCAGACGGTCGCGCAGCTCATTGTCGCTGCGCTCGGCGGCTTGCAGCACCAGGCTGCGGCCTTCCTGCAGCTCCAGGCTGACCGGCACGCCGGCCTCGTGTTTCTTGCGCAGCTCGTAGCAAAAGCTGGCAAACACGTCGATCCAGGCTTCGATGCAGTACTGGTGCGGGCCCTGTTCGGTGACGGTAAACGCGCCTTCCCAGCCATTATTGCCAGTATCAGCCATGACCACGCTGTGCCAGCTTTCCTCATGCAAGGCGCGCCAGCGAATCAGCACGGCCAGCTTGTCGTGGCCGTCGGCGAACACCTTGCTGGTGACGTTGACCCGCTGGCCAACCACGGCCTTGACGGCAAATTCGCCGCCGTCGATCACGGGTGTGGTGCTTTCAATCGCAATCCTGGGCAGCAACAGCGCCTGGGACAACGGCAAAATAGAGTCTTCTGGAGCCAGTGTTTCAGCAGTCATCGAGCATCTTCCCCTTACGCCCTGTGGACGCTCTTTGCTTGATCCGAATTCTGAGACGGCGACGCTCTCCCTGAGCAGGGCCGTATATGGTCCGAGCCTGTGCCCGAGGGAAAAGTTCAGGTGGATGTGCCGCCATTGGGCGGGGAATCAATTTGCCCCGGCGGATGTCCACCGTGAGAGCAAAGCACAAAGGAGGCCACACCGATGAATATCCCGATCCCCGCTGAAACACCAGATCCGAACATCGACAAACCGACCCTGCCGCCGACCGAGCCCGAGCCGATCCCGGAGCAGGAACCGCCTGAAAACGAGCCGCCGCCGGTGCAGGAGCCACCGACGACGATGCCGCCGGTAATCGTCTGAGTCGGTCGTTATTTATCCTTTTCAAAGACTCTGACAATCCGCGGCATCACACTGAATACCGCCAGAGCAAGCAACGTACTGAGCACTGCTGTGGATTCGCGCCCCATCCCCGCCGCCACACCAATGGCGGCGGTCATCCATAAACCGGCAGCGGTGGTCAGCCCTTTGACGTGACCAGCGTCATCGTCCTTGCCCTTGAGGATGGTGCCGGCCCCCAAAAAGCCGATCCCCGCGATGACGCCCTGCACTACCCGGCTCATGGCGTCGGCCTGGTTGCCGGACATCTGCGGCACCAGCACGAACAGCGCAGCGCCCAACGCCACCAGCATATGCGTGCGCACCCCGGCGGCCTTGCCTTTGTGCTCGCGCTCAAAACCCAGGATACCGCCCAGGATCGCGGCGATCAGCAGGCGCACGGTGATCTGGGTCAGCTGCTTGGCATCGCCGATGTCGGCGAATTCGGCTTGCAGGGTTTGCCACGCTTCGTGCCACCAGGCGTCCATGGATTTTTCCTTTTTAGTGATGGATAGAGGATGGACAGCGGCGACCGCCAGTCAGTTGCCTGGAACGTCTGCCAACCTACTGAACCCTAATCATAAATAGCCGATAAAAAGGAGATAACCATGCCCGTACGTATCGAAAACCAGACATGCTATTTCAAGGTCAACGACGACGGCGAAGAGCAGAGCCTGCCGGCGACTGAAGTGACGGTCAGCACGGATATTCCCAAGGCCATGTCCTACGTGGAACTCAACGCTGAGCGTATCTATATCACCGAGCAGGAAGCTGATGCCCTGACCGTGGCCGGTGCCACGGATGGACGCCAGCACAAGAAGGTCACCGAGCCTGGTTCGGCAATTTAATTGATCTGTATCAGCACTTGCCAAATCCAGCTGCACCCCAGGCGGCACGGGGTGCAGCAGTTTGTCGCAGAGCGGCAACCCACGCCCTTCTGATCCGCTTTTTATCGCCATACCTGAGTCTGTTATGCAAACAGCCCGCCGCGCATAGTTCATCCGCCTGATGGAGGCTGATGAGCGGACGACCATGAGCGAAATAATCCCAACCGTCATTCACCCGAAGACGGTGAAGGCCAAATCCAGCGACAACCTGATCCATACCCGCAGTTTTACCGGGCTGTTCCGTACCTTGCGCGTGAGCGGTGCAGGCCTTCTGTTCCTGGCGTTTTTCGGCACCGTGTGGCTGAACTGGGGCGGGCGACAAGCGGTGCTGTGGGACCTGGCAGAAAGCAAATTCCATATCTTCGGCGCCACCTTCTGGCCCCAGGACTTCATCCTGCTGTCGGCCCTGCTGATCATTTGCGCCTTCGGCCTGTTTGCGATCACCGTGTTTGCCGGCCGCGTGTGGTGCGGCTACACCTGCCCGCAAAGCGCGTTCACCTGGCTGTTCATGTGGTGTGAAAAAGTCACCGAAGGCGAACGCAACCAGCGCATAAAATTGCAAGCGGCGCCCTGGAGCTTGAATAAACTGGCGCGGCGTTCGGCCAAACATACCTTGTGGCTGGGCATCAGTGTGCTCACGGGGCTGACGTTTGTCGGCTACTTCACGCCGATCCGCCCCCTCGCTACCGAATTGCTGACATGGCAGCTGGGGGGCGTAAGCCTGTTCTGGGTGCTGTTTTTTACCGCGGCCACTTACATCAACGCCGGTTGGCTGCGCGAAGCGGTGTGCATGCACATGTGCCCGTATGCGCGCTTCCAGAGCGTGATGTTCGACAAGGACACTCTGACCATCTCCTATGACGCCGCGCGTGGCGAACGCCGTGGCCCGCGCAAACGCGAGGCCAGGCCCGCCGACGTCGGCCTGGGTGATTGCATCGACTGCCAGCTGTGCGTGCAGGTATGCCCCACCGGTATCGACATCCGCGACGGCCTGCAAATGGAATGCATCGGCTGCGCGGCGTGCATCGACGCCTGTGATTCGATCATGGACAAGATGGGCTATGCCCGTGGCCTGGTGAGCTATACCAGCGAACACCAGCTGCAAGGCGGCAAAACCCACCTGCTCAGGCCACGCTTGATCGGCTACAGTGCCGTGCTGCTGGTGATGATCGCAGCGCTGGTGGTGGCTTTGGTGGGGCGGCCGATGGTGTCGCTGGACGTGACCAAGGACCGCGGCCTGTTCCGCGAGAACGCCCAGGGCCGGATCGAGAACATCTACAGCCTTAAGGTCATCAACAAAACCCAGCAGCGCCAGGCTTACCGCCTGGAACTGGTGGAGGCCGACGGCTTCCAGCTGCAGGGCAAGACTGAATTCAGCCTGGCGCCGGGAGAAATCAGCGATATGCCGGTCTCGGTGGCATTACTGGCCGAAAAACCGGCGAGCAGTTCGCAGACCCTGCGCTTCAAGGTCACGGACGTGGACGAACCCTGGGTCTACAGCGCCGCCGACAGCCGCTTTGTGGCGCCGTTGAATCGATAAGCCATCCTCTAAGACCGACCGTACTGAGCCGCCATGAAACGCTACGAAAAATTCGCCGACGACATTGCAGAACTGATCCGCTCCGGCGTACTCGGCCCCGGTCAGCGTGTGCCCTCGGTGCGCTATGCCAGCCAGACCTACGGTGTCAGCCCGTCCACGGTGTTCCAGGCTTACTACCTGCTGGAGCGGCGCGGGCTGATCCGTGCGCGGCCGCGCTCCGGCTACTTCGTCAACACCCATACGCCGAGCCCGTTTTCCGAACCGGTGGTGAGCGAGCATGTGCACGAGTCCACCGAAGTCGATGTGAGTGAACTGGTGTTCTCGGTCCTCGATTCCATCAAGGACCCGAATACCGTGCCGTTCGGCTCGGCCTTCCCCAGCCCGATGCTGTTCCCGCTGCCGCGCCTGGCGCGCTCCCTGGCCAGCGCCAGCCGCGAGATGGACCCGCGCCTTGTGGTGACCGACATGTCACCGGGCAACCCGCAACTGCGTCGGCAAATTGCCCTGCGTTACATGGTCGGCGGCCTGATGCTGCCCATGGAAGAGCTGCTGATCACCAACGGCGCCCTGGAAGCGCTGAACCTGTGCCTGCAAGCCGTGACCGAACCCGGCGACCTGGTGGCGATTGAAGCCCCGGCGTTCTATGCCTGCCTGCAAGTGCTCGAGCGCCTGAAACTCAAGGCGGTGGAAATCCCGGTGCATCCGCGCGATGGCATCGACCTCAACGCCCTGGCGCAAACGCTCGAGCGCTACCCGATCAAGGCCTGCTGGACCATGACCAGCTTCCAGAACCCCATGGGCGCGACCCTGCCGGAAGCCAGGAAACAGGCGCTGGTGGAACTGCTGCGCAACCATCAAGTGCCGCTGATCGAAGACGATGTGTACGCCGAGCTGTACTACGGCCAACACGCGCCGAAACCGGCCAAGGCCTTCGACACCGAGGGCCTGGTGATGCACTGCGGCTCCTTTGCCAAGAGCCTCGCGCCCGGCTATCGCGTGGGCTGGGTGGCGGCCGGGCGCTACGCGCAGAAGGTCGAGCGCTTGAAGCTGATGACCTCGCTGTGCCCGTCGATGCCGGCCCAGGCGGCGATTGCCGATTACCTCCAGCATGGCGGCTACGACCGCCACCTGCGCAAATTGCGCTACGCCCTGGAAGAACAGCAAAGCGCGATGCTGGCCGCCATCGCGCGTTACTTCCCCGCGCAGACGCGCGTGAGCCAGCCGGCCGGCGGGTATTTCCTGTGGCTGGAATTGCCGGAGCAGACCGACTCCTTGAAGCTGTTCCAGATGGCCCTGGCCCAGGGCATCAGCATCGCGCCGGGGCCGATTTTCTCGGCGACCCGGCGCTTCAGGAACTGCATCCGCTTGAACTACGGCAGCCCATGGACCGAGGCGTCGGAAAAGGCCATGGAAACGCTGGGGCGGATCGTGCGCTCGTTTTAAGCTGGAACCGCGTGGACGCCGGAGCCACACAGGGAGGTGCGCTTTTCTCACATCAAGAAAGGCGCCTTCCTTTATTCAACTTTGAGGTGTCCTATGGCTGTGTCTGTATCCGCAAGCCTTCAACCGCTGCCGGTCCCTGCCCACTACATGCGTGTAACCGAACAAGATCAAATACGTGAGATGACTGGCCCCACCGGCCGCCCCGCCGGTGATCATCGCTCGGCAGAGCGGATTATTGAAAACAGCCCGGTGATGAAGCGCTTTCTCGACACCGCTGATCATTACCAGATCGGTGACGACCTGAAGAAGCGGGTCGGCGACTGGACTGAAGCTAATCCAGACCCGGAAGCCAGGGCCGACGCGGCCTACGACCTGGACAAGGTGCTACGGTTCATCGATAACGTGGACGACCGCACTCTCCAAGGCGGTGACAGCCGCAACGGCAAAATCGAAGGGTTCTCCGATCACGGCTACCGCATCCTGAATAACTCGGAAGCCGACCTGCTCGAGGCATTTGCCCACGAGGGCTACCTTACGCTGCGCCACCTGCGGGCTTGAAACCTAACGTCCGCCGCCCAAATCCAAAAAGGTGCCGGTGGCATACGAGGCTTTGTCCGACAGCAACCAGATAATCGCTTCCGCCACCTCATCCGGGCGGCCGCCACGGGCCATGGGGATGCCGGATTCAAGCTTGCTGACCCGGTCCGGGTCGCCGCTCAGGGCATGGAAGTCGGTGAAGATATAGCCGGGGCGTACCGCGTTGACGCGAATGCCCTCGCCCGCCACTTCTTTGGACAGGCCCAGGGTGAAGG